>CACEHP010000049.1:0-2081 GCA_902559365.1 uncultured SAR86 cluster bacterium | reverse complement strand
ACACGTCGATCTTGTCTCGCATAGCCATAGTAAGGGATAACAGCTGTTATTCTTCCGGCAGAAGATCTGCGCAGAGCATCAACCATAATGATCAGCTCTAGAAGGTTATCGCCGGCAGGAGCGCAAGTTGGCTGTATGAGGAATACATCCTTACCTCTAACATTTTCATCGATACTGATGCTTATTTCACCATCACTAAAAGTTGTAACATTTGCCTGACCAAGCTTAACACCCAGCTGTTTAGAAATTTCTTCAGACAGGGCAGGATTACCGTTACCTGAAAAAAGGACTAAACCAGATCGAGAAGAATTTATCATTTTAATCACCTACATTGGCTGGGGTGGCTGGATTCGAACCAGCGCATGGCGGCATCAAAAGCCGCTGCCTTACCGCTTGGCCACACCCCAATCATATAATTTGCGTATTTTATTCTATTATTCGCATTAAAGGGGAACGTTCTAAACTTTTTGTTAAAACTAATTCGGGAAATTTACTTTGAGCAGACTTTGCAGCTTCTAAGTTGTCATATTCCATAAAAATCGTTGAGCCAGTGCCAGATAATCTTGGTCGGCCAACTGCTTCTAGATCTTTAAAAGCTTCTTCCATTTCAGAATAATTTTCTCGTATCCAATGTTCAAAACTATTGAAATATTGATCTATCTCAGAAATTTCCTTGTTTGGAGATCCTTTAAAAACCAAATTACTTTTTTCAAAGGCTAACTTTGTACTAATTTTTAATTCAGGGAACTTAAGTAAAAAAAATCTATTTTTATAAGGATATTCCTCTAAAATTTCTCCTCTTCCTTGAGCCCACGCTGTTTTTCCGTAAACAAAGAAAGGTACATCAGATCCAAGTTTAAGAGCAATATCAAGTAATTCTTTGTTTGGAATCTTAAGATTCCATAACTTATTTAAGCCAACTATAGTAGCAGCTGCATCAGAACTCCCTCCACCCAATCCCTTCTGATCAGGAATTGATTTTATTAATTCGATACTCACACCTTCTTTTACGGAATATAAGTCTTTTACTAACTCGGCTGCCTTTAGGACTATATTGTCTTTGATAGGAGTTTGTTCTTTCAAAGAGATATTACCCTCACTCCTCTTAAAAATTAAGCTGTCATAGAGATCTATCAAAGTAAATATTGAAGAGATATCATGGAAATCATCATCTCTTTTTCTCAATACTTCAAGATGTAGATTAATCTTTGCAGGAGCTTTTATCTTCAATTCTTCCATAGGGTATTTATCAATAAGGTAAGCTCAAAATCTTCTCTCGACATGGAAATTTTAGAGGGATTTGATGAAAGTTCCTTAAAATCCATGTAGACAGTAATATTTTCTTTTTCAAATTCATTGGACTTAAGCCCAATGAATAATTCAAGTAAGCTCATTAATTTTATTTCTGGAAGAATTAAATCGGTCACTTCGTCATCAATGAACTCTTTAATGTTTATATTCTCTCTTACATCAAATATGAAACTTCTTTCGGGCAGAAGGTAATTTTTTCCCAAGGTCAAAGAAATTGTTTTTATTTTTTTATCTATAACAAAATAACCTGTTTCCTTGCTATCCATATTTGAAACTTTAAACTTACCCTCTATACGAAAGTTTTCTTGAATAGAAATGAGTTCGTTAGATTTTGTATTAAAGCCTTGTGAGGTAGAAGAACAAGCAATTGATAGAGGTAATACAAAAAATACAACAAAATCTTTCAAAAGAAATCTTTTAAGGTAAATCATGGTTTACATTATTAGCATTGGTTTAAAAAAATGATAGACAGTATTTTAACTAAATTAGGCGATGTTTCTTCTAGATATGAAGAGATAGAGTCTCTTCTTAGTCAGCCAGATGTAACTTCTAACCAAGAAGAATATATAAAGCTTACCAAAGAATATGCTGATTTAGCCCCTGTAGTAAATGCATTCATGGCTTTCAAGAAAGCTGAAGAAGATCTTGAGGAAGCTAAACTCTTAATGAAAGATTCTGATCCTGAGATAAAAGAAATGGCAGAACTAGAATTTGAAACATCTAAACAAAGAATAGATGATCTTGAAATTGAATTAAAAAGATTATTACTC
>CACEHP010000048.1:0-2110 GCA_902559365.1 uncultured SAR86 cluster bacterium | reverse complement strand
GATCTGATAGAAGCGGCAGGAAGAAAATATGACGAAAATGATTGGACTCAAGGTCCAGGGCAGATAGCCCCAATCGTAGCTTGGCTGTGTACAGAAGAAGCAAGTGAAATAACATCTCAAATTATTCATTCTCAAGGAGGAATATTGGGGATCATGCAGCAACCAGCAATTATTCAATCTTTTACTACAGATAATTTATGGACTTTAGATCAGTTAGATAAACTAATCCCTGAGCTGGTGGAGACTAAGAAATTTCATGATCAGGAGGTAGAGGAGAAAGGAGCCCCTAAAAAAGTTTAGTTAACCTAACCAAACGGAAGTAGATTCTCTAATATCGATCGCAGAAGCACCAACTTCGAAGATATATTCTGCAGGTTCTACCTGCCAAGATTGATTTGTTTCACTCCAAAATGATAGGTCTCTTTCAGTGAGTTCGAATGTAATTTTCTTTGACTCTCCAGGTTCTAAGGAAACCTTTTCAAACTTTTTTAACTCCTTAATAGGACGATCTATCTTAGATTCAGAAACCTTCACATAGCCCTGCACTATCTCTTTACCGAAAACATCACCTGAATTAGTTATATCTAATTCAAAAGCTGCAACTGATGAAGTCCCTTTTGGAGGAACTGCCCTTAAATTAGAGTACTCAAAGGTTGTATAAGAAAGACCATGTCCAAAAGCAAATAATGGTTCAATCTCTTCCCTGTCATACCATCTATAACCGATAAATAGGCCTTCCTCATAATCCATTTGAAGATCCTTACCAGGATATGTTGAATAAGCAGGTGTATCAGATAAGTTCTTCGGAAAGGTTGTTGGTAATTTTCCGGATGGATTTACCTCGCCAAATAATACATCAGACAAGGAGTTTCCAAATTCTTGACCGGGAAACCAGCATTGAAGTATTGAATTGGCTTTATCTACCCAAGACATCTCACAAGGTGAGCCTGTATTTAATACTACAACGGTATTTTTATTGAGGTCACAAACTTTTTCTATTAATTCATCCTGGTTAGAGGGCAAATCTAAAGAAGCCCTATCATTTCCCTCTGTCTCCCAATCTGAATTTGTGCCAACAATAAGGATTACTGCATCTGCTTCCTTTGCTAACGAAGTTGCCTCTTCCATTAAGTCATGTTGATCAGGTGCCTGCATACCAATCTGAACGGCAGGGAATCGACCTTCCCACTTATATTCAATAACTAACGAATAAGTTTGTCCTTCTTTAAATTCGATCTTACCTCTTTTTGGAGCAGACCCCATAGCAAAGAAAGTTTCTCCAGGGTCTTGGGAAGTCCAATTATCAATTAAAACTTCATCATCAACTAACAATCTTGAAGGTCCTATACTAAAGATTTCAAAGTCAAATTCACCTGAAAATTCAGGTTTTAATGTTCCAGAAAACCTTACGCTTAAAGACGGCCTTTTAGATTGAGCAACAATATCTAGACCAAAACCTCCCATAGCCCAAAACTTATTTCCTTTAAGGATCTTTGTTTCTATTGGCGATCCCTTAAATTCTTGGCCATCATAAAAATCAACAGAAAAACCTTCATTCTCTGTAAATAGAGATTCAGGTATGGCTGGTAAAAATTTGTGAGTGTGACAACCCTTTGCATAAGTTACTTCAACATTTTCATCTAATGCAGCTTTAATCCCTTCAAGAGGGTGAACTGCATAATGAGGATTTAAAGAAGCACTGCCACCTCCTAAATATTGTCCCTTAAGTGCATTTGGCCCAATAACAGCAAGTTTTTTTATTTTTTCTTTTTGTAAAGGTAGTACTTGGTTGTTTTTTAATAAAACCATACCTTCAGAACCAGCTTTTCTTATTAAGGCTCGATCTTCTTTAAGATTATTACTCTCTTCAGGTTTCTCCTCTGGTTTGTCTAGTCTTCCAGTGAAATCAGCCACTCTTAAAATCCTTCTAACCTTGTCATCCACCACTTCTTCAAGTACCTTGCCATCATTCACTGCTTTAACTAAATTTTCTCCCCAGCTCCTAGCAGGACCTGGCATTTCACAATCAAGTCCACCATTAGCATTCCCAATAGTGTCTTGTGCCGCTCCCCAGTCACTGACAACATAACCTGGAAAGTTCCATTCTTCC
>CACEHP010000047.1:0-2155 GCA_902559365.1 uncultured SAR86 cluster bacterium | reverse complement strand
ATGAACAAATGTTCGTAGCATCGGAAGAGGCTACTGCTGGTTCTGTCATTGCAAAGGCAGATCTGATTTCACCATTTAGTAAAGGCTTAAGCCACCTTTCTTGTTGTTCTTCATTAGCATACCTTGCTAAAACTTCCATATTTCCTGTATCAGGAGCAGAGCAATTAAATATTTCTGAAGCTATACCTGATCTTCCCATAATTTCTGCTAAAGGCGCGTAATCTAGATTACTCATACTTTCACCCATTGGATTCTCGGGTAAGAATAGATTCCATAAACCTTCAGATTTAGCGACTTCTTTCTTGTCTTCAATAATTTGGGGAATTTGCCATCTATTACCCTCTTTGGTGAATTCTTCCATCTGCTGAGCGTATATTTCTTCAGCAGGATAAACATGATCATCCAAAAACTTAGATATCCTTAGTTGTAGATCTTTTGATCTATCAGAAAATTCGAAACCCATTTTTTTCTCCTTATAATTTATATAAATACCTAAATAAGGTATTATAAATATCAGTTATATCGTTAATTTACTAATAAATAAGCATAATAGACGATCTGCTCTATTAGTCCATTAAGATATGCCTTTTCTCTATGTGCCCATAGAAATGTGAATTTAATATGAACCTTAAAGAAACTGATTTAAATTTATTTATTGCATTTGACGTAATTTACACAGAAAAAAATCTTACAAAAGCCGGTCAGGTTTTAGGAATTACACAACCAGCCGTCAGTAATGCCCTTTCCAGATTAAGGGAATTATTTGGTGATGACTTGTTTATAAGAACTTCTAAAGGAATGATTCCTACTCCTGTAGCAAACCAAATTATAAAAGATGTCCGTAGTGCCCTATCTCTTATACAAAATACAATTTCTGAGACAGAAAAATTCGATCCCTCTATAGCTGAGATGACTTTTAAGATCTCAATAGGAGATAGTTCAGAGTATCGATTACTTCCTCTTCTGATAAAAGAACTTGCCGAAATCGCTCCTAAAATAAAAGTTGAGACTTATCTTACTCCTAGAAAGGATGCTCCAAGAGAGCTAGCCTCTGGAACAATAGACTTTAGCATTGATCCTCCTGTTCATAGTGATCCTCATCTCAGACATGAAAAGATCTATGAAGAGGACTACGTAATGATTGTCCGAAAGGATCATCCAATACTAAGTTTAAAAGAAATAGCTATTGAGGATTATCTGAAACTTTCTCATATACATATATCAAACAGAAAAACAGGTTTAGGTCATGTTGACATGGCTCTTTATAGGTTGGGGTTATCTAGAGATATCAGTTTGAGAGCTCAACACTTCTTAGTTGCGCCTTATATTGTCGAGCAATCAGATCTTGCAATAACAACCACAAAAGGTTTTGCAGTAGATAGAGACTTGGCATGGAGGGAGTTGCCATTTGAAATTGAACCTTTGATACTTCACCTATATTGGCATGAGGCAAAAGATTCGGATCCCTCTACTAAGTGGATGAAGGATTTAATGCTCAAAACTTACGGCAAACTTCAGAAAGTAATCTAA
The DNA here is from genome assembly GCA_902559365.1 of uncultured SAR86 cluster bacterium. GTDB lineage: Bacteria > Pseudomonadota > Gammaproteobacteria > Magnimaribacterales > Magnimaribacteraceae > Magnimaribacter. The sequence goes on along the minus strand of CACEHP010000047.1, from coordinate 625 downwards.
GTTGGTGCGGATGAGAGGACTCGAACCTCCACACCTTGCGGCACCAGAACCTAAATCTGGCGTGTCTACCAATTCCACCACATCCGCGACGGCGAGTATTATAGGCATACCTGCCAGTAATGTAACCTATTCGTTGTTAGTATCTTGAATAATTAATTCTAAAGAATTTAATCTATCCCTTAATTCAATTAAGGATTGATTTACTTGAACCCTATAGACATTAAATGAATCAAGGCTTTCTTGAATATCTTGAATGGAGTTTGAATCCAATCCAGCTTTTGTTTGAGTATTCAATCCTTCTAATGTCTCTTTAGTCTTTTCCTGTATCTTTCTAATTTTTGCAAGTTCAAGATTTAAAGCTCTTTGTTTTGCAGCTAAAGTCTCGCTTTGTTTTTCTATCTCTTTTACAAGAATACCGAGTTCTTCTATTGAATTAAGGTTTGCAGATATATTCTTTCTATTCCTTTTATTACTGAGATCCCAAAGTTTTCTTACTTCTTTGTTAACAAATTTCAAATCAGAGTCTACATCTTGTGCAAGCTCTTGCATTAAAACTTCTTGGGTTGTGTAGCCCTCTTCTAAGATACTTATCCTTTCAATAAAATTCTGTCCTGCTTGCTGTTGA
>CACEHP010000046.1:0-2185 GCA_902559365.1 uncultured SAR86 cluster bacterium | reverse complement strand
AATTGGAAAAAGCAAATAAACAGCTTAATGAAATACTTAAAGACTTAAGCTTTGGCCTAATGGCTTTTATTCCATTTGCCCCTATAACTATTCCCATGATCGCAAAATTTGCTAAGAAGCATAATATTGATCTTTTACCTGAATGGTTTAAAGATTCTTTGAAGAAGTAACAACTCTCTTTCTTGACATAAAAAATAAGATGACTCCTGACAGGGCGCTTACAAAAGCTAAAATAGAAAAAATCTTTATAAAAATATTTCCCATGTTATCCCTTTCATTCCAGTCCATAATATGAAAGCCCCACATAAGATCCCACATTCTCCATTTGAATGACCTTATTAAAAGTATTTCTTCGGTGAATGGGTCTAAGTAGACATCTATTTCTTCTTGGTCTTTAGATAAAGTTTCAACTTTATAAAGAGGCAATCTATTAACTTTTCTATATTCAGAACCAGCAACCTCTTCAACTATTTCTACAACATTATATGGTTCTAGGTATGTTTTAGATGAGACAATCTTTTGAGCTTGAGAAAAAGAAATTTTGTTGCTTTTCTTTTTCATAGGCTTAACTTCCTCAATTAAAAAATGCTCGCCTCTTACTTCAGCGATGTCATTGTAAGAGAAATAGATACCAGAAACAGTCCATAAAAGAAGTTGAATGGAAATAAGAAGGCTAAGGTATCTATGAAATTTTCTAGAATTTAAGCGAGCATTCATTTAATTAAATTGCGCTCTTCAACCTTGATGCAATTATACTTTCAGCTTCTGACATGATTCTGTCTATCAATTCTTTCACAGTAGGTATATCACTAACTAATCCTGCCACCATACCACAAGACCAAGCTCCTGCTTCAGGTTCACCATCCATCATCACTTTAGGATAGACGCCTGCTACTTCATCAATAATATCTTCAAATTTTAAGTCATCTCCAAGCGCTTTTTCTTTTGCCATAAGGCTCTCAACAGCCGGATTATTAAGAACTCTTTCAGTATTTGTTAAAGATCTCATGATTAATCTAGTATCTAGTTCGCTTGCGTTAACGATGGCCTCCTTTACATTTTGATGTACTGGTGCATCTTCTGTTGCAATAAAACGAGTGCCCATATTCATACCTTCAGCTCCAAGCGCCATAGCGGCAACTAAGCTTCTTGCATCTGCCATTCCACCAGAAGCAACAAAAGGAATGTCTAGTTCATCGGCAGCTCTTGGAAGAAGAATAAAGTTAGGAATATCATCCTCACCCGGATGACCGCCACACTCAAAGCCATCAACCGATACAGCATCACAACCAATATCTTGTGCCTTGATTGAGTGCCTTACAGATGTGCATTTATGGATTACTTTGATGCCAGCATCTTTCATAGCCGGCATATAGACTGCTGGATTTCTTCCAGCCGTCTCTACTACTTTTACACCATTATTAATGATGACTTCAATAAGCCCAGGATAGTCTGGAGGTGTCATAGAGGGTAAGAAAGTTAGATTCACTCCAAAAGGCTTATCAGTTAATGCTTGGCATTTTTTGATCTCAGCATCTAATTTTTCTGGCGTACCCTGAGTGAGACCTGTAATTATTCCAAGACCACCTGCGTTTGATACGGCTGCAGCCAGTTCAGCAAAACCAACAAAGTGCATTCCACCCTGGATGATGGGATGCTCTATTCCAAAAAGTTCAGTTATTTGTGTTTTCATTTCTCCTCCATAAATTTAGAAACTTAGTATATAGAATGATTAATCTATAGACAGTAACCTTTTTTTTAAAAGTAATGCCTTATATTTTCATCTGTTTCCAGAGATATCTTAAAGCTACGATGGCTGGTATGTAGTACCCAAAAAGAAAAACCATAATGAAAGCAATTTCACTAACCTGATCCCTAAAGAACCAAAAGGCTGGGCCATCAATTAAATCAGTAAATAACCTAATCAAAATTAATATAAATAACATTGGAGCATTCTTAAGATAGAAGGCAAGAATAAATGCAAAACCTACCGCAAGATTTCTTGCGGTATAAATCCAATCTCCAAGAATAGTCGTTGTAGATTCTGGAGTTCCAAAGAAAGTTGGATCAGTAAGGGCCCAGTAAGGACCTAAAAACATAGGCCAAACTTCCATAAAGATAATTAAAGTGAGCCACCAAGGGATATGAGTTTTTTGAGCTAATTGATTCATGATTTATTTCTGGA
>CACEHP010000045.1:0-2291 GCA_902559365.1 uncultured SAR86 cluster bacterium | reverse complement strand
TGTGACAAGGCAGAAATGCTTTGCAAAATGAAATCTCTAGATTATAAAAAATATATGCTAGATGTAGATTACACCAGAGAGGATTTTGTTAATAAATTTCCTGAAGCAAGAACATTTCCACAAATTACAATGGACGGAAATTATATCGGTGGGTTTACTGAATTAGATGCCCATCTAGGATAGTGGAAACTTTTACATCTGTACTTGAGTTCCTAACCTATTGGTTAGTTGACCAGTATTGGTTCCCAGCATTTTTAATAGGGTCCGGAATATTCTTTACAATCTATTTAGGCTTCCCTCAAATTAAATACTTCAAACACGGTTGGAGAATTCTTAGCGGCCGATATGTCAAAGAAGACACAAAAGGTGAAACTACTCCCTTTCAAGCATTAACTACAGCACTCTCTGGAACTGTGGGAACTGGAAATATTGGTGGAGTCGCTTTAGCAATCTTCCTAGGAGGACCTGCTGCGATATTTTGGATGTGGATCACAGCTTTTTTTGGAATGACTACAAAATTTGTTGAAGTAACACTGGCTCATAAATACAGAGAAACCTTACCTGATGGCTCTATATCAGGAGGACCTATGTATTACATTGAAAATGGTCTCAACATGAAATGGTTGGCAATACTTTTTTCAGTCTGTCTTTTATTAATGTGTTTGGGCACAGGTAATATGCCTCAGATAAGCAGTATAGCAGTAGTTATGAATGACACTTTCCATATACCTAAGATTGTTACAGGTGCAGTTTTGGCTGTCTTATTATGGATGGTCATAATAGGTGGAATTAAAAGAATAGCTCAAATTGCTTCTAAATTAGTTCCTTTCATGGCCTTTTGGTATCTCATTGGATCATTTGCAGTAATTATTTCTAATTACGAGAATATTATCCCTTCACTCCAGTCAATCTTTATACATGTCTTTACTCCTGCTGCTGCAGTAGGAGGGTTTTTAGGAGCCTCGGTAGCAGCTGCATTAACAAGAGGAGTAAATAGAGGTCTTTATTCGAATGAAGCTGGACAGGGATCTGCCCCAATTGCCCATGCTTCTTCTAAGACAGAAAATCCTATAGAGGAAGGTATGGTCTCAATCCTGGAACCCTTCATTGACACCATAATTATATGCACCATAACCGGTCTAGTTATTTTATCTTCTGGTGTTTGGACTGAAAAATTTGAAAACAGATTTGAGGAAAGTTCAATGTGTTATTTGGATGGTACATACTCTGATACAAATCAAGAAGATATAAAGATTATGCAAGATTATATCCTTTCATGCTCTGGTCCATTGGTTTACTCAGGTACCCAAGAAGTTAGTGAAGGGTTATTATCAAACACAGAGATTACCCTCATGCACAATCGATCTGTATCAGAAAACGTTACTTATAATAATGCAGGAGAGCCATTTAATGGTTCCATTGAAATAGTAAATGGTAAGCTCACTACTAATGATATAACTGTTGTTGGTGATTCTCTTTTACTGGGTGCCGACTTAACTGGTAAAGCATTCACAAGAAGTGTCTTTGGTGAATTTGGTCAATATATAGTTGCAATTGGTTTGCTGCTTTTTGCATTTTCAACTGCTATCGCATGGTCTTATTACGGAGATAGAGCTACTGTCCATCTTTTTGGGGAAGGGTGGATACTTTATTACAGAATTATTTATGTGGGAGCTTTCTTTACTGCTGCCATCATTGATACAAAGATTGTCTGGGATATCGCGACAGTCATTGGACCTATAGCTACTGTCCCGAATTTACTGGCCATTCTTTTCTTAAGAAAAGAAATTAAAAAATTAGATTCTGAGTACGTAATCAAAAGTTAGAAAATATAACCGATATTAAGTTTTAGAAATTCATTTTCTCCCTTGTTTATAAAACTGATTTTTCCATAAATTGATTTGTTATATACATTTGATATGAATAAATTCATAGAGATATCTTCGTTTAAATCTAGTTCATCTTGCAAAAATAAGTTCGTATCTGCTTTGTCTATATTAATTTCTGTAGAGTAATCACTTGAACTATAACTCGTACCACTTAATCCAATTCCCAAAGAAGTGACATTATTGCCAAATTTAAAATTTTTGGAAAACTCTACATATGGCCTAGTTAAATTTATCTCTATATCACTAAGCTTGTAAGTAATTGGGACTTCATTAAAATTTTCTGAGAATGGATTTGTCGATACATTGATAGAAGAATAAGAAATTCCTGATTTCAAATTCCCTAAATTTAAATTGATAGTTTTTTCTAAGACCAGAAATTTCTTTTCTATATCAATAGACCTT
>CACEHP010000044.1:0-2746 GCA_902559365.1 uncultured SAR86 cluster bacterium | reverse complement strand
ATCTTTAATAGGAAACATGAGCCTATCTCTGAAAACATCGAATAGTTTATTATCTTTATTTTTTTTGGCTAAGCCTGCCTTAATAAGAATATCTTCTGTAATACCCTTACCTAACATTTCCTTAGAAAGTGCATCCCAAGATTTACTGGCATACCCTAAAGAAAACTTTTTACAAACTTCACTGGAGATTTTTCTTTCCTTTAGTATGTAATTTCTCACATGTTCGGAACTATCTGAGTTAGCTAAGTTTTTTTCGAAAATATCTGTAGCGATCTGCAGTGCTTCATATATAGGATTCTTCTCGGTACTTACGCTACTGTTATTTTCATAAGGCACTTCCATGCCTGCTCGAGCCGCTAAAGCCTCTATCGACTCTATGAAATCGTATCCTTGATGAGATTGCAGGAAACCAATTACATTGCCACTCGCTCTACATTTGAAACAAAAATAAAACTGCTTTTGCTCACTGACACTAAATGAAGGATTTTTACCATCATCACAAAAAGGGCACTGTCCCCAATGATCTTTGCCTTTTCTTTTTAGAGGTAAATAGGAATCTACCAATGACACTATATCGGTTGTATCAACTATATCTCTTATAAAATCTTGAGGTATTGAACCTGCCACTAATCTTTGCTCCTAAACCAATCTTCTAAAATAACTTGTGCTGAGACACTGTGCTTATTGGAAGAGTCTTTAGTACCAATAGGATCTCTCTCAAGTCTTTCTTTAGCTTCTCTACTTGTTAACCTTTCATCAGTTTTTTCTATATCGATATCATATCTCTTATTAAGTGAATTAGAGAATCTATCTGCTAGATCTTGAATCTTGCTTCTACTTCCATCCATATTCAAGGGGTCACCCACCACAAAAAGATGAGGCTGCCATTCACTGACAATCTTGTCCAATTCAATCCAGTTAGGTTGGCCATCAACAGCGGTAATTGAATAGAAAGTGGAAGCTGTTCTGGTTATTTCTTGTCCAATTGCAATTCCGATATGCTTTATTCCAAAATCAAAGGCCATCACAACCCTCGGCAAACTTTCATTCATGGAGTAAATTCTTCTACTGCTTCTATAAAAATTTTCGCAACATCTATGTCGCAAAGTTCTTTATATTCTTTAAAACAAGTGGGACTGGTAACGTTTATCTCAGTCAGATAATCTCCAATGATATCTAACCCAACCAATGATAATCCTTTTTCAACTAACGAAGGACCAACCTCTTTACAAATCCACATATCTCTCTCTGATAATGATTTAGCTACTGCTGAAGCACCTGCTGCTAGATTACCTCTGAGCTCTCCTTCTGCTGGGATTCTTGCAATAGCTGCGGACATAGGCTGTCCATTAACCAAAAGTACTCGCTTATCCCCTTCCGAAATCTCAGGAATATACTCTTGTATCATGACCTTTTGAGTGAAGTGATGGGTTATTGTTTCTAAGATAACATTTAAGTTAGGGTCATTTTTCTTTAATCTAAAAATAGATGCACCGCCCATTCCGTCTAATGGCTTTATTACAGTGTCTCTGTGCTCTTCTACAAAATCTGATAAAAGCTGCTTATTACTTGTTACTAAATGTTTGGTGCAGCATTGAGGAAATTCTGAGGCAAATACCTTTTCATTGCAGTCCCTCAAGCTTCTTGGATTATTAAAAACACTGACACCTTCTCTGGAAGCCATTTCTAAAATATAGGTGTTATAGATGTAATCAGAATTAAAGGGAGGATCTTGTCTCATTAAAATAGCATCTAGCTCAGATAGCTTTATTATTTTCTTCTCCTCTAATGAAAACCAGTCTAAAGGATCATTTCTAACTTCAATTTTTGAAGTATTAGCATAAGAAATTCCTGAATTTATAAATAGGGAATTTGGAGTCATATAAAAGATTTCATGGTTCTTCCTTTGAGCCTCAATCATCATTGCTAATGTGCTATCTTTTTTGAAATTTATAGTTTCAATTGGATCCATCACAACACCTAATTTCATATCAGTTCCTAGTTCTTCAATTAAAATTCTTTCGCACTGTATCTTATAGCACTTACTACAGATATGGCTGCCGTTTCTGCTCTCAATATTCTATGCCCCATAGTAACAGGTATAAAATCAGCTTCTTGAAATATACCAACCTCTTCCTGAGTGAAGTCTCCTTCTGGTCCTATTGCAATTGACACAGTTTCGTTAATTTCTATATCAGAAAGTTTGATATCTGCATTGGGGTAAAGTACTAATTTAGTCTTTGAAGAAGTCTCTTGGGACCATTCTTTTATACTGATAGGCTCATTAATAGAAGGCAGCCAATTCTCACCGCATTGTTCGCATGCTCCTCTAGCTGTTTGATACCATTTCTCTATCTTTCGGTCGGAGTTAATATTTTTTCGATTAACTACAACCCTTTCAGAAAGCAAAGGCGTGAAAGTACTTACTCCAAGTTCAGTCGCTTTTTGAATTGCCATGTTAAATGGGTCGTTTTTAATAAGTGACTGTCCTAAATCTATACTTACACCTTCTCTTGGAGTTGGGGGAAATAATTTCTTAATGAAAATTTCAAAATATTTTTTAGTACTTAGGACTTCAGCCATTGCTGAGTTGCCTTTCCCATCAAAAACAATAAAAACATCTCCTGCTTTTTTTCTTAAGACATTCAATTCATGATGAAAATACTTTTTTTCTAACTGAATGTTTTCGTCTTGAACGAACGGGTGGTCTAAAAAAGTTCTTGTGTAATTCATTTTTTTTAAGATT
>CACEHP010000043.1:0-2776 GCA_902559365.1 uncultured SAR86 cluster bacterium | reverse complement strand
ATTGTCTCTAAGGTGAGGACTATCTTCGTATAAAGTACCTAACTCACCCATTGCGTCAATAGCCAAACCTTCCAGTTCATGCCTCAACTCCGTTCCCTGAAGTTTTACAATGACTTTAGCTAAATTAGCATCTTGCTCTTTATTTATTTGGGAGGATAGGATCCTAAGAGCATTAGACTGCTGAGCCATTAATCTACCTTGTATAGAAAGAAGTCTGTCTCTAAATATAGGTTTATCTATCACTCGTTGACCATCTATAGTTTCATTTTTCATTAAATCTATTAAGGAATTTAATCTATTTTGGGTAACGTTAGGATCTGCTAATGATCCTCTCTCATGACCAAGTGTTGCATTTGCAACTTTCCAACCTTCGCCCCTTGCACCAACAATATTTTTTGCTGGTATTCTCACATCAGTGAGGAACAATTCATTGAAATCAGAATCTCCAGTCATTTGTTTGATTGGACGCCTGTCTATCCCTTCTGAATCCATAGGCATCAGAAGGTAACTAATTCCTTGATGTTTTGGCGCATCGGGTTCTGTTCTTACTAAAATAAAACACATTTGAGATAAGTGGGCAGTGCTAGTCCAAATTTTTTGGCCGTTAATAACCCATTCATCTCCATCAAGTTCAGCTTTTGTTTGTAAGCTCGCTAAATCACTTCCTGAATTAGGTTCAGAATAACCTTGGCACCAAAGAATCTCTCCCCTTAAAGTAGGTTTTATATATTCCTGTTTCTGCTCTTCAGTTCCCAGAGACAACAGGGTGGGCACAAGCATTTGTATGCCTTGTCCTCCAGCAGGTTTAGGGATAGGAGATTTAGCAAACTCTTCAGCAATGATTCTAAGTTTGATGATATCCATATCACCTCCATATCCACCGTACTCTTTGGGTATAGATCTAGCAAAGTAACCGTTATCAATTAACTTCTGTTGCCACTCAACTCTACTTTCGCTTCTTGGTGGGCCGGTAAGCTTCGTTTTCTCATTTTCTTTTATGAAGCTTACAACTTCAGCTCTAAAATCATCGTATTGAGGTCCGTATTCGAGATCCATGAATGTCTCCTAATTAAATCTTATTAATCTATATAGAATAAAGTTAGTCAGACTTATTCACAAGAATATTTAGATTCTTCTATCAATAGATAAAAGGCAAGATCGCTTTTCTATTGGTTGGATAATTTTTAATATTCAATTTAGACCATTCGTGATTAGATTTTGCTCTTGGAACCAAATTGGCAAATGTCCAAACAAAAAATGTTAGCGCTGCTGGGCTCATGGTTAATACAAACCAACCAAACCACTCTATTAATTCACCTAGATAATTAGGACAAGTTATATATCGGTATAAAAAGCCATTTGCGACATGATAGCCTTCTCCATGACTGGTTCTTAAATTCATTAAAATATTATCTGACTTTATATTTATTAACATGCCTATAAAGAAGAGAGATAAACCAATTAAGAAAAAAGGTGAAAATAACCATTCATCGACATATTCACCAAGAATAAATATCCACAAGCATTGAATTGTTATGTTTACTATATTAAACAAAAGAGCCATCACTATGACTGTTAAAGTCATTCGTTTATTCTCTAGCTTTGCTCGAAAAGGCCACATGAAAGTTCTATGGATGTAGTGCAGCAGCCAGATAGAACTTAAGCATATCTCGACATAACCAATAGATTTTTGAAACATAAGAAGAAAAATAAAAATACCAATGACCGTTGGAGATTCCATTAATATCCAACCAATACGTGAGGGGAGAGTTACTGAAGTTACTGAATCAAGATATCTGCCATAGGGAGCAACTTTAAAAAAAAGTCCAATAAAGGTCCCTATAGCTATAAGAGCCCATAATGCAAGAAATGAATAATAGTAATCTTCTAAGCTCATACGCAGAGCTTAACAGCATAAGGATCGATCAGGTACGGAATTAAAATGATACCCCTAGCGTTAATGCTAAGGAAATCACTGTTAATGAAACTGATAATACTATGTATAAGGATGTTACCAATCTATCTATCCAAAGATGATTAAATGGCTCTGTAAATTCTATAGCATCAATTGTTCTTATCGCCATTGGTTGGCCAGAAGGTCTATTTTGTCTGTAAATATCTTTCATACTGTATAAATATACAGTATTTTATTTTTTTTTGCAATAGTATCAATAAAAATCAATAAACATGTGCTTTTCAAGCATTCATTAAATTGTTAAATTGTACTAAAACACTACTTGGGGAAATTTTATGGGCCTTGCAATTCGAACCTTCTTAATTGCCGTCTTGTTCGCATTACTGATTTTTATTTTAGGTGCAAATGATATCTTCTCCATCAAAGATGACTTTAGTGATTTCGCTTTAGAGGATAGTCAGAAAGATGTTGTTGTCCCGAGCAATAATAATAGAGACGCTTTTTTTGGTGATTTACATGTACATACTCGTTATTCTTTTGATGCCTTTATATTTGGTACAACTGCCTCTCCGGATGACGCTTACAGATATGCAAAAGGAGGAGCAATTAAACACCCTCTTGGATTTGATATGCAGCTGGATGATCCTCTAGACTTCTATGCAGTCACTGATCATGCGGCTTGGCTAGGTATGATACGTGCTTACGCTGATCCTGATTCTAAACCTGGACAATTAGATTTTGCATCAGACTTACACGGTTTAAATAATCCAGAAAATCTTAATACCAATACTTTTGCACGTAGGGCAGGTCTATTTGCTAACCTCATTACTGGAGAGTTAATCGAACCTTCTAAGAATCCAT
>CACEHP010000042.1:0-2790 GCA_902559365.1 uncultured SAR86 cluster bacterium | reverse complement strand
AATATTGGATGATTGTGAAGTCAGGGATAAATCGAAAAAAAATAAGAACCTTTATGACTGTATTCTCAATCGCTACAGCATTTCTATTATTTTCATTAGGTAGATCTGTGGCTGTAGCATTTAACAGTGAAGTTGATTTTGCTGGTAAAGATAGGTTGATTGTTGTTTCTCGCCTAGCTTTTACGGAATCCCTTCCAATGGCTCATAAAAATAGGATTGAAGCTATAGAAGGAGTTGACACAGTAGTTTGGAGACAATGGTTTGGAGGCACCTATAAAGAAAGACAAAACTTTTTTCCAAAGTGGCCTGTTCCCGATAATTATTTTGACGTCTATCCTGAATGGGAGCTAAGTGAAGGAGCACAAGAAGCTTTTTCTCGAAACGTAACAGGAATGATTGTAGGAAAAGATTTAGCCGATCAGTTTGGCTGGAAAATAGGTGACAGGATTCCTATCATTGCTGATATATGGCCTAAGAAGGGTGGAGGTGTTTGGGAATTTGACCTAGTTGGTACATACACAAACAGTACCAGTGATGAACAAGATGAAGCATTCATTAATTGGAAATATTTTGATGAAGCTAGACTCTATGAAACCGGTCGACCTGGAAACTATATAGTCAAAATTAAAAATGCAGATGAAGCTGAATCCATTGCAAAAGAAATAGACGAGCTTTTTAAGAATTCCTTAGACGAAACAAAGACCTCTACAGAAGAGGCTTTCAGTAGGATGTTTGCAGAACAAATTGGAAATATTGGTTTAATAATAAACTCAGTATTAGCTGCTTCCTTTTTTACAATTCTTTTACTTACAGGAAACACCATGAGCCAGGCTGTTAGAGAACGAACACCCGAATTAGGTGCCTTGAAAGCGGTCGGCTTCCCTGATCGACTTATTATGTTGTTTGTCTTGGCGGAATCCTTCTTTTTGTGCGTTGCTGGAGCGTTGATAGGAGTCCTAATAGCTTACTTACTATTTCCTATGTTTTCTGGGGTTGCTATAGGTTTTTCCGGAGAGATAGAGTTTTCCATATCTATAGTACTAAGTGCAATTTTAGTAGCCTTTATAACAGCTGTAATTTCTGGTGTTTTACCAGCTCTATCAGCTATGAGATTAAATGTAGTTGATGCTTTGAGGAAAAATTAATATGAGTTTTATTAGACAAGTCTTATCGGTTACCAATATGAATTTGAGGTCTATTCTTGAAAGGTCCGGTTCTTCATTAGTGATAATTGTGGGTATAGCTGGATCAGTAGCTGTAATGGTGTCCCTATTAGCCATGGCTGAAGGTTTAAGTTCTACTATATCTAGCACTGGAGAAGAGGATAGGGTAATTATTCTGAGAGATGGCTCTAACTCGGAGTTAAGCAGTGGAGTCGCTATGACTGAGATTGATACTGTTTCTAGTTCACCAGGTATTAAGTCGATGGATGGTGAGCCTATGATTGCAGGTGAGTTATTTGCCATTATAGATTTAAAAAAGAAAGGTGCTGAATCAACTTCTAATTTACCAATTAGAGGCGTTCAGCCTTCTAGTTTCAAAATACGTCCTGAGGTAGAAATCATAGAAGGCAGAAACTTCACTACCGGAACAGCTGAGATAATTGTAGGAAAAGGTGCAAATAATCAATATGAAGGACTTGAGCTTGGAGATCAGATTAAAGTTAGAGACAGTTTCGCAACAGTTGTAGGAATTTTTTCAAGTAACGGCAATGTTCATGAGTCTGAAATCTGGGCTGATCTGGCTGCTGCGCAAGGTATTTTCAGAAGAGGAGCTTCTGCTTCAAGCATGATCCTCAAATTAAATTCACCAGATTCATTTGATGAAGTAGGATTATTTGTTGAAAGTTATCCAAACTTAGAACTTAAAGTTCAATCTGAAAGAGACTTTTACGAGAATCAGTCTTCTGGAGCAGATTTGATAAAAATATTTGGACAAGTTGTAGGTTATATCATGGCGATTGGTGCAGTTTTTGCTGCCCTGAATACCATGTATAGCGCCGTCTCCACAAGATTGGTCGAGATAGGTACACTTAGAGCTTTAGGCTTTAAAGGTACGACTGTTCTTCTTGCGCTTATGATAGAAGCTTTATTGCTTGCTATGATAGGCGGTTTATCAGGAGCTGCCATAGCCTATGTATTATTTAATGGATATACCGTTTCAACTCTTGCAGGTGGTTCTTTTTCACAAACTGCCTTTGCTTTCGCAGTTACAGCTGATGTAGTGCAGCAAGGATTAACCTTGGCATTATTCGTTGGTTTAATTGGAGGTCTATTTCCAGCTTGGAATGCGGCTAGGCGAGATATTACTGAAGCTCTTAGATCTATCTAAGCTAGATTAAGCTCTAATTTACTTAATAATAGCCCGTTATTATCTGCGTAAACATAATCTCCGCTGGAGAAAGTTAATCCTCCAAAAGAGATATCTATTCCTACTTGCCCTTGGTTTTTCTTTTCACTTCTAACAGGCATTGTACCTATGGCCTGAACGCCTATATCCAACTTGCTCACTATATCTATATCTCTTACGTAGCCGTTTATTACTATCCCATTCCAATTATTTCTCACCCCGGCTTCAGCAATCATGTCTCCTAGTAATGCAACTGTAGATATACCATCTGCATCAACAACTAACACTCTTCCATCACCATCTGAATTTAAGAGTTCTTTTACATAAGAGTTATCATCAGGACATTTAAGTGTTTCAATTTTTCCCCAGAAGACTTTTTTTCCTCCTAGGTTCTGAAGTATAGGTGCAAGAGCCTGAGCATCTGGATTTTCATCAGACAAG
>CACEHP010000041.1:0-2830 GCA_902559365.1 uncultured SAR86 cluster bacterium | reverse complement strand
GATGGTAAGAGAGTAAAAAAAGGACTCTACTTTCGTGCTGGAAGACAAGACAGAATGACCAACAAGGATCTTGTTCAGTTATCAGATCTCAATATCGCAACTCAAATTGATCTAAGAAAGCAAGAAGAAGTCTTGGATCAAGGAAGAGGTCCTCTTGAAGATATGGGCGCTAAATATATAAACATTTCTGTGATCCCTGAAGGCGGCAGTGATAAATTAAATAAACTTGTTGGCGATACAGGTATTTCTGGAAAACGGTATTTAGGCTACTTAGAATTTGGCCCTACATCATGGCTTAGATTGTTCGGTATTTTGGCAGATAAAGAAAATTTACCAGTACTTTTGCACTGCACAGCAGGTAAAGACCGAACAGGTGTATCAACAGCCTTCTTACTTTCTGTTTTAGGTGTCAGTCGAGATATTATAGAGGCAGATTATTTACTTACTAATCTTGACACAGAAAGACAAGCTGATTTCATTGAAAGTACAGTTGGATATCCAGAAGGATATAATCGAGAGAAAATGATATCTATTGCAGGAGTACCAAAAGATGCAATGAAAGATTTTTTGGATGGAGTGGAATCCAAATGGGGAAGTGCGGTCGAATACCTAGAAAAAATTGGCGTAACCAATGAACAGATGGAAATAGTTCGGACTAATTTTTTGGAATAAATTTTATTGCAAGCAATTAAATTTAAAGCGAATAAAATTATGAAAGTAACCTATATTCTTAAAATGATTAAATTTCTTAAAGTTTCCTTTTTTTCGTGCCTCGCTTCCATTGTATTTAGTCAAGAAGTTGATTTTGAAAGTCCAGAAGGGTGGGCTATGGCATATACTTCAGCCTCTGCTTTAAATCTTGGACAGACTGCCTCTGATGATCTTAATAAAGGAAACCTAAGAATATCTGCTGAACTAAGCTCTATTCCAAGCTTATCTGAAGAACAACAGAAAGTTGGTTTTAATGGAATCAAGGATGAGGATTTAAACAAATCTCCAGTTTTTGGAAGATTAAGGTTTAGTTACGGTCTGAACTCGGATACGTCTTTAGAGCTTTCCTGGACTCCACCTTTTGAAATTGATGGTGCTAAACCAGAGAATATATGGGGTTTAGCTCTATCTCGTAAATTCATTAAGAGAGAAAATTTAGATTTGGACATTCGTATTTATGTAGCACGAGGTGAAGCTGAAGCTGACGTTACCTGCAGCAAGGATGTTGTTTCAATTGAGCCTTTCACACCCGGCAACCTTTCAGGATGTATTGATATTTCTAAAGATAAACTCTCAATTGATCATCAAGGTATTGAGGCTACTTTAGTATTTAAAAATTTAGGAAACGGATTTACTCCTTGGTTGACTTTTGCTTCAACTCAAATGGACCCTTCAGTAAAGGTAGATGCTCCACTAAGATATGGACAAGAATTAGTGAATATAAAAACTAATGGAACAACTTTAACTTATTCTATAGGTATAGATTATGCTCTAGATAGAAACAAAATTTTAAGCTTTGCTACTTCGTTTACTCCTCTAGATGTAAATCGACCAGTTGAGTTGAGTGATAGAGATAGTTTTTGGAATTTTAAAATAGGATATTCGTTATCTTTTTAAAATGCTTGATGAATGATAAGGGAAATTATGCAATCTATATCTAAGATATTAGCAATTAATATATTTATCTTTATTTCTACTTCTGCCTTATCTCAATCTTTGGGCAACCTAGCCCAATTTCCTCCAGAAGCAAAAGAAATAATTATAACCTCTGAATCAAACGGCATGCCAAAACTAGAACCTTCACTTATCTCATTATTCACTGGCAACTATTATCGTTTGAATATTAATTGTCCTGATGTTGTTGATGATTTAACAGGATGGCGTATCGAGATGCCAGAACTTTTGCGTAATTCACATCTTAGACTTGTAACTATTGGAGATATAGAAATACATCTTCAAGGACTTAGTTTCAATGCAATTGAATGTGATGAAGCAGGATCAGCCTTTGTAAGTTTCGTTCCTATTAAACCAGGTGACTATGAGTTATATGTTGGTAATGTACCTAGTGCTTTAGGAAGACCTATCGGAGAGGCGGGCATACAAGAAAAAGGTAAATTTGTTCTTGGCAAATTCATTGTCAGGTAAATAACACATTCAATTGATACTTCTTTCCTTTTAATTTATTGTTAAATCAACGGAGAGAATTTAAAGGAGAATCGTATGCAATCAATTGAGATGGATATTTTTAAAAATTAATTGGAAAGATTATGAGCAAAAAGGACAATTCTGAAGAAGTGAAATTTATATCTCTTGATGAAGCTGCTTCGATGAAAAGTGGCACAAGGGTTACTTTCATTCCTGGCATGCAAGCGCTTTATGCAGAAGCGCTAAAAAATATTTGTTATGTAAAAAAGGTTCCTCTCATAAGAGCGTTACATCCTCTCATGGGTGTTAATAAAGAAACTGGAGAAGATAGGCAGGCAAGATTATATGAACTAACTAGCCAAACAAGCTTGCCAACTATGTTTCATGATGAAGAAAGACCTAGGAATGTTTGGATTGAACAACTTTCCCTTGCTGAAAATATTGGAAGTACAGATAGCCCAAAACTAATACCAGACAATCTCCAAGATCGCATAGATATGTTAGGTCTTTGCGCGGTCATTTTGGGAGAAGATGGACTTATCTGGAATATAAGGATATTGAGCGACAACCCTTTAGCTAGAAAGTATGGATATACTGAAGAAGCCAGTGCGGTCGCACTAGATAAAATAGTGGAGATAATTCGATTAATTGATAATCGTTTAGAAGATCAAGAAAAAGTAGGTTCTAAATATCT
>CACEHP010000040.1:0-2953 GCA_902559365.1 uncultured SAR86 cluster bacterium | reverse complement strand
TCTCTCTTTGATAATTTCTCCAGCCTGGAAACAATCTGGTAGGTAATTTTCTGTTGGTGAAGGACATGTATATGCGCCATTAACTTCTCTGAATGACTCCCAAGTACGGAACTCCTCTGAATTTCCATGTCCAGAAAATATCTCTATTAGATTTTGGTATTTAGGATCATGATCTTTACTATTGAGTTGATTTTTCCAGGTAGCCATTGGAGGTGATGTATTACCCCAAGCAGATCCATGAGGGATAACTAAAGAGTCAACTTCCCATTCGTCTAATTTTCTGTATAAATCTGAAGGCTTCTCTGCTCTTTCAAGACAGTCGAGAGGTAAGTCTTTGACGTGAGTATTTTGATCGCAATACTCCAAATTTTTAATAATGAGTTGTCTTTGACGATAATTAAAATAATCTGACATATTTTCATAGTCGTAGAGCATAGCACCGTATAAGGCGTACACTGGAGCATCAACAATACTTTTAAAAAATTTATGGTCTGGAGCCCCTATGGGTCGGGCGGGTAAATTTTCCTCTAGAGATTTTAGAATTACATTTTTATGTCCGTAATGAGATTCAACGTCTAAGCTTGTTTGTGTCCATTCCCAACCTAAGAAAGGAATTATTTCATTTTCATCTTCTCTTGCTGATACATCTGCGCAATTCTTTAAAGACTCAATAGTTTCTTTCCATTCTCTCCTTGTTAGGAACTCAGCATGATCATTGATAGAAAAGAAATCGAGGTTGGCACAATATCTTACAAAATTACAAGCATCGGATACAGGATGGGCACCCTCGCCCTCTAATATTGGTAAGTTGCCTAAAAAGGCATCTAATGAGTAAGTTGTGTGGACATGTAAATCCCCGAATAAAATCATCTTATTATTTTGTTGTGGGATAGATTGATTCAGATATGGGGCTCGAATTTCTTGTATATTTCCTTTCTCTTGATGCTTGCCGAAGAAATCAAAAAATAGAGCGAAGAAAAGAACTGCGAAGGGAGCAAGCAACCAACCAATTGCCTTTAATGCTATTTTCAAATAGCCCTTCATAGGTATTTAAGACTCTTCAGTGATCAGAGCTATAGATGATTTTCTTAAATCCTCGGATAGAACAAAATATTTTTCTCTAGAAGTACGTTTGCTTCGTAGATTAACCTCAAAGATATCTCCGTCTCTCAAGCTTTCTTTTAATACAAAGGTTTCCCCCTTTCTAATTTTATAAATATCCCTTTGGTCAACTGCTGCGTAACTCATAAAATCATTTAAGGAGTAGGAAAGGTCTCTTGCTATATTCACCCTAGTTGCATCAGCTCTATATAAAAATAAAGCTATAGTTTCATATTTCTTTGCTTGAAATTCATCACCCTCTTTGAATTCAGATTCTTCAGTAAGAATCGAAAAAGGAAGTATTAATAAAAGTAAAAAAAGGTATCTCATATCTTAAATCTTTTGCCTAATAATAGTATCTTCTCTCTTTGGGCCAGTAGAGATCATAATAACAGGAACACCTGAAATTTCTTCAATTTTCTCTATGAAGGACTTTGCCTTATCATTTAATTCTTCGAAAGAAGATTGTCCTGCAGTAGGTTCATCCCAACCATCTAACTCTAAGTAAACTGGTTTGGCATCTTCTAAATCCATAGTCTCAATAAGCTCTGCTTCAGACTGATCACTCTCGTAGTTTGTACAAATTTTAATCTTCTCAAGACCATCTAAAACATCAATTTTAGTTAAGCAAAGACCATCAACTCCGCTTGCCTTCACCATGTTCTTTAATAAAAAACCATCTAACCAGCCACACCTTCTAGGCCTTCCAGTGGTTGCTCCGACTTCTCCTCCAGTTTCAGCTAGATAGGTCCCTATTTCATCAAATAGTTCAGTTGGAAAGGGACCTTCTCCAACTCTAGTTGTGTAGGCTTTTGTAATTCCAATCGTGAAATCTATGTCAGAGGGACTTATTCCAGTTCCTGCAGAAACACCTCCTATCAAGTTACTTGATGTTACATATGGGTAAGTACCGAGACTTACATCTAGTAGAGCACCTTGTGCTCCTTCATAAAGTATTTTTTTGCCTTCATCTTGTAGATCTCTTATTTCTTTTATTACATTACCAACATATGGTTTTAATTTTTCTGCTTGTTCAAGATTTAATTCGAAAAGTTCATTTAAATCTATCTTCGGAGCACCAAAAGAATGTTCAAAAACTGAATTATAAAAATCTAAGGATTGGGTCAGTTTGTCTTTCAGCTTTTCTTCATCATAAAGATCTGAGACCCTTATTGACCTTCTTCCGACTTTGTCCTCATAGGAAGTGCCTATTCCTCTTCCTGTAGTACCAATTTTAGTAAGGTTATTAGATTTTTCTCGCAGTTGATCTAGCTGTATGTGGTAGGGCTGAATAAGACTACATGCTGAGCTTATAACCAACCTTTCTTCAATATTCCCTAAAACTTCACTAGCTTCACTAATTTCTGAGAATAGTGCCTCCAGACTCACAACAACACCTCTTCCGATATAGCACTTTATGTTCTCGTGACATATAGCAGAGGGCAGTAAGTGAAAAACTATCTTTTTTCCATTAACTATCAAAGTATGTCCGGCATTATGACCGCCTTGATATCTAACAGCCGCATCCAAATCATTTGCTAAATTATCAACGACTTTACCCTTGCCTTCATCACCCCACTGAAGACCCAACAAAGAAATATTTCGTTTCATAAGAGTAATTCCTATAAATTAGATACAGCTATTAAATCCAAATCAAACCCTACAGCTGGTCTGTCATGATCAGAAGATTTACGTAAGCCGTCATACCTTCCACCCTTAGCCAGTACATAGCTTGCCAAGTCAGAATAAGCAGAAAAAACTATTCCATTATGGTATTTGAAACCTTGTATTTCTCCTAAATCAATATGAATGTTTACTTCAGTTTTTTTATCTATATCTTCAACTATAGAAT
>CACEHP010000039.1:0-3568 GCA_902559365.1 uncultured SAR86 cluster bacterium | reverse complement strand
TCACTATTATCATATTTTCTGATTTGTGCAGGAGGATAAATTGCACAAATTGCTTTAACCTTAGAGCTTACTTCGTTGTACCCCGCCTCTCCTTCAAAGTTTGTGTCATAGGAGCTAAGACCTGCCATTAAAGATAAGTGACCTCCAGCTGAATTACCTGAAACTCCTATTCTATTTGGATCAATTTTAAGGTTTTCAGCATTAGTCCTTATATATCTTATTGCGCGCTTAACATCTTGTATTTGAGCGGGCCATAGAGCTTCTTGGGAGAGTCTATAAGCGGTGCAAAGACATACAAAACCTTCCCGCGCTAGAAGTATTCCATAACCTCGTAATTGAGCCTTATCTCCTTCTCTCCAACCTCCTCCATGAACAAAAACAATAGCAGCACCATTTTCAGTTCCTTCTGATGGTATAAAAAGATCTGCTGTAAGATCTTGATCTCCATTCTTACCGATGATTAAGTCATCTTTTATTTCAACAATTTTTTTCATTTTAAAAAAAAGGCACCCTCGAAGGGTGCCTTTTCAAAAGTCCGTTTTAACTCGATCTAGAGTTCCAAACACTCAATATAATTATAATTGCAATGATTAGCCCTAAACCTTCTGATCCGAGAGTTTCCATTATTATTCTGGTATTCTCAAGTATCCCTCCAAAGAAAGGAACATTATTACCAAACAACATTGAAATCAATATGGCTACAGCCACAACTAGAGCCAAGAATTTTGTTATATCCCATAAAATTCTTGATAGCTTGTTTATTGTGTCTAACATATTTCCCCCTTTTACTGACCCTTAAAAAAAGAAAGGGGTACCTTAAAGGCCCCCTTTCCAATGATAGCTAAGAAGAGACTTATCTATACAGATCAAGTAGAACCGCTAGAACAATAAGACCTACTAAACCTTCTCCACCTAAAGTGTTTACTAAGTTAAGTAGATTGTCTAGAACTCCACCTACAAAAGGAACTCCTGAACCGAAAACAACTCCAGCTGCAACTCCCAATGCAACTAAAGAAACTATGATTCCAGTTAAAGATCCAATGATGTCTCTCAACGTATTTAAAGCATTCATATTTCACCCATTTATTTGCTAAACAAAAGTCCAGATAAGTCTGGACAAATAAATTTAACAGGATGAAATCTATTTAAACAAATGCTTTGCTACCACAAAACCAGGATAAATACAAATTAATCCTCTAATCCCTTCATGGTAAGTCTAATTTTTCCCTGTCTATCAACTTCGAGTACTTTGACTTTAACCTCTTCTCCTTCAACAAAGTAGTCAGAAACATTTTCAACTCGCTCTTCTGAGATTTCAGAGACATGAACTAAACCATCTCTTCCGGGCATGATGGTAACAAAGGCACCAAAGTCTTTTATATTTGCTACTGTTCCAGTATAGATTTTATTAACTTCCGGCTCAGCGGTTATTTCCTCGATTCGTTTTTGTGCGGATTCTCTAGATTCAGGAGTATCGCCATAAATGGTTACTTTTCCACTGTCTTCAACTTCAATTATTGCACCAGTTTCTTCGGTCAGTCCTCTTATTGTTTCACCACCTTTACCAATTACATCCCTTATCTTCTTAGTATTAATTTGTATCACAACAGCTTGAGGTGCTTTATCAGATAATTGCTCCCTAGAAGACGAAATAACTTCGTTCATACTAGCTAAAATATGATTTCTTGCTGTGTGGGCTTTCTCTAAAGCAACTTCAAATATTTCTTCGGTAATACCATCTATTTTTATATCCATCTGTAGAGCTGTAATACCTTCCGAAGTTCCAGCTACCTTAAAGTCCATATCTCCTAGATGATCCTCGTCACCCAATATGTCAGTTATTACAGCAAATCCTTCATCTTCCTTAACAAGGCCCATGGCGATTCCTGCAACTGCAGCTTTCAAAGGTATACCAGCATCCATCAAAGCCAGACTCGAACCACAGACACTTGCCATAGAGCTTGAACCGTTAGATTCAGTAATCTCAGAGACTACCCTGATTGTATAAGGGAAATCATCCGGAGATGGTAATACTGCCTCAAGCGCCCTTCTTGCAAGCTTGCCATGACCAATCTCTCTTCTTTTAGGACCGGACATGAAACCTGCCTCGCCTACCGAGTAAGGTGGAAAATTATAATGAAGCATGAATTGATCTTTGAACTCACCTTCTAAAGCATCTATAAGCTGAGCTTGTCTTGGAGAGCCTAATGTAGATGTCACTATTGCTTGTGTCTCGCCTCTAGTAAATAGAGCCGAGCCATGTGTATTTCTTAGAATGCCAGTTTCTATAAATAGAGGCCTTACTGTGTCTAGATCTCGACCATCAATTCTAGGCTCGCCATTGATTAACTTAGTTCTCACAATCTTCTTTTACAGCATCGAGAAGATCTGCACTTGAAGGTGCACCTTCTTCATCTGTAGCGTGCTCTTCCAGTAAAGATTCTTTAATAGAAGATAAGCTTTGAACTCTCTCTTGTTTGACTTGAATCTCGTAAGCTTCTGAGATGGCTGAAGCACAATTTTTTTCTACTAGATCGATTACCTCAGAGCTTAGCACTTTAGGTTGATATTCAAAGTCAGGTTTTCCAATGTCTGATGCCATTTCTTTAATCGCTTCAATTGCCACTTGCATTTCTTGATGTGCAAATAAAATTCCTCCTAACATTTGATCTTCAGATAATTCCTTAGCCTCGGATTCGACCATTATCACAGCTGCATCGCTACCAGCTATGACCATATCTAAATGAGAATTTTCGAGTTCACTTCTAGTGGGGTTTATGCAGTAATTGCCATCAATAAAACCAACTCTTATAGCTCCTAACGGACCATTGAAAGGTAATCCTGATATAGCTACTGCTGCTGATGCTGCTAAAAAAGATAAAATATCTGGATCAACATCTTTATCAGAAGAAATAACCGTACAGATAACTTGTACTTCATACAGGAAATCATCATTAAAAAGAGGTCTTAATGGCCTATCAATTAATCTTGAGGTAAGCGTTTCCTTTTCGGTAGGTCTTCCTTCCCTCTTAAAAAAACCTCCAGGAATCTTTCCCGTGGCATAAGTCTTTTCTTGATAATTTACAGTTAGCGGGAAAAAATCTTGATGTTCTCCCGGTGCCTTTCCGACAACAACCGTGGCTAAGACCTGTGTATCCTCGCAAGTTGCTATCACTGCTCCAGTTGCCTGTCTTGCAACTTTTCCAGATTCTAATGTGATTTCTTTTTCACCCAATTTGAATGATTTTTTATAACTTTCCATTTTTATTTCCTATTGTACAGAGCCCTATTGCTCAGTAATTAAACGATTAGATGAAATGAGACTTGGTTTATCTTCTTAAACCAAGATCAGAGATTAATTTTGTATATGTCTCTGGTTTTGATGACTTAATGTAATCTAGTAGTTTCCTACGTTGATTAACCATGCGAATTAAACCTGTTCTCGAATGATGATCCTTAGCGTTAGCCTTGAAGTGAGATTGAAGTGCATCTATATTTGCGGACAAAAGAGCTACCTGAACTTCAGGAGATCCAGTGTCTTTATCTGTTCTTGCGAACTTTGAAACTA
>CACEHP010000038.1:0-3593 GCA_902559365.1 uncultured SAR86 cluster bacterium | reverse complement strand
GAATCTAATGCAAGATAAGTATAGGTGTGGTTAGACATTATTGCAGGATTTGATTCAACTCTTCCTATTTCAATGACCTTTTTGGCCTCGTAGCCTGTTTCCTCTTTTAATTCTCTTATTGCAGCTTCCATAGGATCTTCATTTAAATCAGCCATACCTCCAGGAATTTCAAGTGATGATTTATCCATACCAAACCTATATTGATTGACTAAAATTACTTCCCCATCTGTCGTGATTGGGATGATATTTACCCATGTAGGTACTTCCATCACCCATACACTATGATCCGATCCTAATTTAGGTGATGTGACTAAATCCTCTCTCATTTTAAAAATCTTATTGTTGAGCAAATATTTAGAAGACTTCTTTTTCCATTTCTTTATCATGAATTTACCTTAAAATTAAAATTTCTAAACAATTATCCTAACTCAAATGAATTCAGAACAGTTTTTAAATTGGATTATCAGTAATCCTGAATATGCAGGACTTGCCATGTTCTTGATAGCGTTTTTAGAAGCTTTCTTTATTTCTGGTGCTATATGGCCTAGTGTTATCCTATTGCTGTTTGCAGTGGGATTAAGTGAGGCAGATATTGAGCTTATATATATTTGCTTAGGTGCTGGAATAGGTGCATGGATTGGAGATACAGCTAGCTATTACTCAGGTCTATTTTTTGGTCCTAAGCTTAAAAAATTGGACTTTCTAAAAAAAAGAGAAGCTATATTTATTAGGGGAGAGAATTTTTTCAATAAATATGGTTGGAGCGGTATTTTAATTGGTAGGCTAATTCCTGCTATTCGTCCTTTCATACCATTTATTGCAGGCATTTCAGCAATGAGACAACATATATTTCTCATTAGCTCAATTTCTGCTTGTTTAATATGGACAATAGCGCTGGCTATTTTGATTTTGGGAATAGATAATATAATAAGTTTTTTTTAGTATAGATTTAAATTTTATGTCGAAACATCAAGCATTAGATACATTTGGAAGATCAGGTAATCCTGTTTTTGGAAATAAATTTGAAGGCGATGCTCAATTTAGAGATTTGCCGGTGTCCGAAAAAATGACACTAGACGGTACGGTTAACAAGACGGGAATATTGTTGGCTCTTTGTTTTGCAACTGCTGCAATAAGTTGGAATATCTTTAATCCGATCTTAATGTTTACCGGTTTGGGAATTGGGACTGTTTTAGCTCTCGTAACTATTTTCAGACCCACAATGGCTGCTACTACAGCTCCAATATATGCTGCCAGCCAGGGTCTTTTCCTGGGCGGGATAACAGTTTTTTTTGAAGCTCAATTTCCGGGAATAGCAATACAAGCTATTGGCTTAACTTTTGGGACTTTGGCATCTCTGCTCGTTTGTTACAAGACAGGAATCATAAAGCCTACTGAGAACTTCAGATTAATGATTGTAAGCGCTACTGCTGGAATAGCACTCTTATATATAGTCAATATAGGCATGATGGTCTTTGGAGGAGGGTCCGGCATTGGATTCATTCACTCAAATGGAATAATGGGTATTGGTTTTAGTTTGTTCGTAGTTGGTATTGCCGCATTAAATCTAGTCCTGGACTTTGATTTTATTGAACAAGGTTCAGAGAATGGTTTGCCAAAACATATGGAGTGGTTTGGAGCCTTCTCTTTAATGGTCACTTTGGTGTGGCTGTATTTAGAAATTTTAAGATTACTGGCTAAACTTAGAAGCAATAATTAAATGGATCTAAATACCATCATTTTTGGTGGATTAGCTATTTTGTCTTTTGCTACATTCTTCTATTTAGGGAAGATGAGAGCATCAAAGGCTCAGAGAGAAAGGGATGATCGCATTGACTGGTCAACTAGAAAGTTCTCCTTCCGCAGTTGTATAACTTTAGCTCTGGGGCTTTTTATAGTTATATATTGCCTTAACTATCTTTTTTTCGCTTAAATTACATAGCCTCTAAAAACAGTTTCTCCCATTCTTCTTGATTAGGAAGTCTTGGGGTTGTTGCATTGCTAGGATCTGTCATTGAATGTGCTACTAGATGAGGAATCATTTCTTCGGTCACGCCCATTTCGGCAAGACCTTTAGGTAAGCCTATAGCTGCATTTAATTTCTCAATTTCATCTGCTAAATCTACATTTTCATCTTTTCCCATAGCGCGAGCAATTCTTGCATATTTGTCACCTACATGATCCTTATTAAATCTGAGAATTGTAGGAAGAATGACACCATTAAGAGTACCGTGATGGAGCCTTAATTCTTGATCAGCTCCTATAGCATGGCTCATTGAATGAACAGCACCAAGTCCTTTAGAAAATGCCATTGCACCTTCTGTAGAGGCCATCATCATATTCCATCTTGCATCTTTATCTTGTCCATCTTTGACAGCTCTGATTAAGCTTTCTTCTCTGACTACTTTTTCTATTCCATCTAATCCCACTGCTTCAGCAGGTGGGTCAATAACTGGTGACATTACTGCTTCTATACAATGTGTTAAAGCATCCATTCCAGCACCCGCAGTTAAAACAGGAGGCAAGCCCAAAGTAAGTTCTGGATCACATATAGCAGCTGTTGGCCTAAGATGGTCGCTGGCCAGAATAAGCTTTCTTCCGTCGTTCATTATGATTACAGCCCCCAGAGAAACCTCACTACCTGTTCCTGAAGTGGTTGGGATCGCAATCATTGGCATTGTCTGGTTGATCTTCTCAACTCCCCCTTCATTCACTGAGTAGTCAACAACATTTCCTTCGTGATTGGCCATTAGTGCAACCGTCTTGGCTAAATCCATACTCGAGCCGCCTCCAAATCCGACAACACCGTCACAACCATTTTGTTTATATATTTCTAAGGCGTCATTAACAGCTTGTTCTGTAGGATTTGCAGGTGTGTCTTCGTAAAAAGATGGCGAAAGCTCATTTGATAGTAAGTTTCTAATCATATCTGACATGCCTATATTTGCTAGACCAGGGTCAGTACAAATTAATGGATTTTTGATTCCATGTTCCTCCAGAACTTGAGATATGCTTTTGATAGCTCCGTTTTCAAAATGGGGTTTATTTAGATAGTTGAGTTGCATTATTTCCTCCCGATAATACTGATTGCATCTTGTATAAAATATTCTAATGAATAATATACTTTAATGGTGAAAATTCTCGAAGAACCTAAAGACATTAGACTGAAAATTATGGATTTCTTATCAAGGAGAGAGCATTCATCGAA
This sequence comes from uncultured SAR86 cluster bacterium, assembly GCA_902559365.1. Taxonomy (GTDB): domain Bacteria; phylum Pseudomonadota; class Gammaproteobacteria; order Magnimaribacterales; family Magnimaribacteraceae; genus Magnimaribacter. Next base: position 385 of record CACEHP010000038.1, on the reverse strand, counting down.
AGAAATATATCGCAAGATGTCTCGAAAGGTTGAATCTAAAGAGATGCTTATTCAATCAATTCAAGAGCTAGAAAAAGATGGATTGATAAGTGATGAGAGATTTGCTGAGAGTTATTTCCAAAGCCGAAAAAGAAGAGGATTTGGGCCATTAAGAATTAAGAATGAATTAATCCAAAGAGGTGTTCAGGAAAATCTTTTTTATTCTTTAGATGCAACAACCGATTGGTCTTATTACGCATTGGAGGCCTTAAAAAAGAAGATGAATGGAAAAAGGCCTGAAGAAACTAAAGATATTCTAAAGTTAAAAAGTTTTTTAAATTATCGTGGGTTTGAATTTCAAGACATAGACAAAGCATTTGATCTATTAAATAAGGAAAATTGATAT
>CACEHP010000037.1:0-4018 GCA_902559365.1 uncultured SAR86 cluster bacterium | reverse complement strand
TAGTAGTTAAGGCTAGTGCAGACCAAATAGACTCTATATGCGAAGGCACTTCAACTCCTCTGAATCTAAGCTCAGACCCCATGCCACCATCTCCAATAAGTATTTTCTTCATATCAACTCCCCAGGATTAATTGTCGAATAATTTTTTTAAATACTCTAGTACTTTATTTGGTTCTTCCATCATTAAAGAGTGTCCTGAACCTTTAACTTCTTCTACAGATGGATTTTTAAAAGCTTGAATTAAATTTTGAGCTTTAAATTTAGGTGTTAAAAAATCATTAGATCCAAGAATAAGCTGAACTTTTCCTTGCACTTTATTAGCTTTTTCTAAACCATACTTAAAGTCTGCACAAGCCTTTAAATCTTTATAGATAACTCCTTTAGAACTTTTTTGCATTAGCCTTTTAGTAAGTTCTGTCATCCAAATACCAGGATTCTTATTACCTCCTAATCTCGATGCATAGCTGTAACCCATGAAGGTCAAAATATCTATAGCAATTTGTGAATTATTTTTAGCAGAATCTAATAGAGCATCATTAACTTGCATCGGAAATGCAGTTCCTATCATCGATATGGCATTAACTCTTTCAGGTTGGCTAGAGGCCATTTCTAGGGCTATCAAAGAGCCCATACTATGTCCCACAACAGAGAAATTAGAAATAGAGTTTTTGTCTAAGAACGCATAGATATAGTCAGATATTTTTTCAACAGAAGAAAGTGTTTTATCCTGATTGCTGCCATGACCAGGAAGGTCAATAGCAATAACGTCTCTTTTCTTTCTAAGAAAATGTCTAACAGGTAGAGTCCAAACGGTGTGGTCCATACCGGTACCGTGAATAAAAATAATAGGTTTAGTTTTTTTAATATTCTTAGAAGTAGGGTGGTAATACATTTTATTTATTTGCCTGTTTCAATGCCTCTTCAATGTCTTCTTTCAAGTCTTCTATATCTTCTATACCCACGGATAATCTCACTGTATTTTCTGTTATGCCTGCTTTTTTAAGAGCTACTTTGTCCATTCTATGATGAGTTGTGCTAGCAGGATGTATAACAAGTGATTTTGCATCGCCCACGTTAGCAAGATGTGAGAATATGTTAAGGGATTCGATAAATTTCTTTCCAGATTCATATCCTCCTTTAATCTCAAAAGTAAATACAGCCCCTGAGCCTTTGGGCAATATCTTCTTGGCAAGATCATAATCTGGATGGCTTGGGAGTTCGGGATAAGAAACACTCTTGACCTCAGGGTGTGTCGAAAGAAAGTCCACAATATTACGTGTATTGGATATATGCTTCTCCATCCTTAGACTCAAAGTCTCTAATCCTTGTAAGACCAAGAATGCAGTATTAGGGCTCATACAAGCACCAAAATCTCTTGCTCCTTCCTTCCTTGCTCTATTGATAAAAGCTGCTGGACCAAATTCTTCTACAAACTGCATATTATGAAATCCTTCATATGGTTCATTTAGAGTTTTAAATTTTTTATTAGATTTCCAATTAAATTTTCCACTATCCACCAATAGACCTCCGATTACTACACCGTGTCCTGAAAGAAATTTAGTTGCAGAATGAAATATCAGATCTGCTCCTAGATCAAAAGGTTTCATTAAGTAAGGCGTTGTGAATGTTGAGTCTACAAGTAGAGGTAAGTTTTTCTTATGGGCGATATCTGAAATTGTTTCTATGTTCATTACATCTAAGCCAGGATTTCCTAATGTTTCCCCGAACAACAATCCTGTATTTTTTTGAATCGCATCTCTGACTTGTCTATATTTTCTGAAATCCACGAAAGAAGTCTTGATACCAAATCTAGGCAAAGTGTATTCAAGTAAATTATGGCTACCCCCATATAAACTTTTTGAAGCAACTATGTGAGAATTTTTCCCTAGTATTGTTGTTATTGCTAAAAAAAGTGCAGCTTGACCACTCGCTGTTGAAATTGCTCCTATTCCGCCTTCTAAAGAACTAATTCTTTCTTCTAATACTGCGTTTGTAGGGTTTGTTATGCGTGAGTAAACATGACCAGCCATCTCATTATTGAAGATACCAGCTGCTGTTTCAGAATCTGGAAAAACAAATGAAGAAGTTTGGTATATTGGTGTTGCCCTTGATCCAAATTCTTTATCGGGTTTACTCCCTGCATGTAATGATAATGTGTCTAAATTTAAATCCTTAGGTTTCTTCATAACTCTTTAACTCTTTCACAATGGAGATTGCCATTAAAGGATATACAAGCATCAATGGCAATGAAGTAATTAAAATAATATCCAGGGCTACACTGTGATCAGAATATAAAACTAAAGCTGCAGGTAATATCCCTAAAATAATAGCCCAGAAAAGCCGTAAATTTTTATGTGGATTCGAAGCTTGCCCGTCTTTTTTTAAGACATGGTAAGAGATAACGTAAGACATTGAATCATATGAAGTGGTAACAAACACGACCGTAATAACGCAAAAAATTAGTAACATTAAATTTTGCAAAGGTAAGCTAGTTATTACTTGAATAGCTGTATCAGCATGACCGTAGATTTTCATGTTTTGAACTACATTCATTTCGCCATTTATATCACTAATCATTGCGTAGCCACCTAGGATTGTATAAAAAAGCCAAGTTCCCAACGTTCCAAAAAACAACATCCCGAATATAATTCCTCTTAAAGTTCTGCCTTTGGATATTCTTGCTATAAATAGACCCACTAAAGGACCAAAGGCTACCCACCAGGCCCAGTAAAATATTGTCCATTCTTTTGCAAATTCTGATTCTTCTGTAATCCCTAATGTACTCATATCCCAGAAATAGATAAAAGAATAATAAATTCCAGAAGCTCCTATTTGAGCGAGTTCTATAAAATCAATTGAAATTAGAATTAAAACTAAAAAAAACAATGCTAAGCCTAAATTAAAATTACTTAAATTCTTAATACCCTTATTGAGTCCTTTATAAACACTAAACCCAAATAAGCTTACACATATACCAATCACTCCAAGATCTAGATAAATATTATTATTTATATTGACCAAGCTACTAAATCCGCTGGATAACATAGGAACATAAGAACCAATAGTTCCTCCAGCAGCGCCTACAGTAGAAAGTATAAAAATAAGATCAATAAATCTTCCAAATACAGAAGATTCAATATTTTTAAAACCTAGGCCTGTAAGACTTGAACTTAATCTAAGTGAATGAAGATTGTATTTATAAAAGGCTATTGAAAGAGCTATAGCAGGAATGCCGTAAATTGACCAAGCACTTATTCCCCAATGGAATAATCCATAGGCTGTTGCAAGTGAATAGGCTTCATCAGAATAAGGAGATATTCCAAACTGAGGTATTTCTATATAGTAAGCCCATTCCACACCTGACCAATAAATAATACCTCCACCAATACCAGAACAAAACAACATACCAATCCAACTAAAATACGAGAACTCTGGTAAAGAACTTTGCCCACCAAGTTTATAAGATCCATATTTTGAACAGCTTAAGAAAATTAAGAATACAAAACAGCACAATGTTAAAACTAAGTATGATGACCCGAAAACACTAGTAACAAGAGCATAAGTGTTTTCGATAGTTAATTTTGCAAACTCCTCGTCACTAAGAATAAAAAGGGCTGTAAGAAATACAATTGATAAGCTTATTAAAAGTGTTACTCGATCAATACTATACTTATCTAGGGTTTTATTTAGCGTAAACATGTAAAAGATCTTAATTTTATTGTATTGAGGGATAGTTAAAGGGTTACAAAGTCATCAGCAAATTAAATGTACTAGGTATACAATAGCGAACTTATTATGAGTGACAAGAAAATAAAAAAAATAGTTTTAGCTTATTCCGGTGGTTTAGATACTACTGTGATACTTCACTGGTTGAAAAATACTTATGATGCAGAAGTGATTGCTTTTACAGCTGACATTGGACAAGACCATGATCCGGAGTTAGTTAAAAGTAGAGCAAATTCTATAGGTGCATCCAAGATCATAATTGAGGATCTAAAAGAAGACTTTACCAAAGACT
>CACEHP010000036.1:0-4189 GCA_902559365.1 uncultured SAR86 cluster bacterium | reverse complement strand
CATCTTCGAGGTATCGCCGTGCCATCCATCTTTTATAACAGTGACATCTATGTTCATTATGTCTCCACTTTTCAAGATTCTGTTCTCATCCGGAATTCCATGACAAATAACTTGATTGATGCTGGTGCAGAGAGTTTTTTCGAAACCTCTATATCCTACATTTGCAGGTATAGCATTTTGAACATCTACAATATAGTCGTGGCATATTTTATCTAGCTCTCCAGTTGAAATGCCCGGTTTGACAAAATCTCCAATCATTTCTAGAACTTCTGAAGCTAGTTTTCCAGCCTCTCTCATACCATTAAGCTCGTTAATATTTTTTAACACTTTTTATCCAATTTTCTAAGGTTTTGATGGACACAATATCTATCATTTATTATAGTGTGGTTTTAATGCCTATAGGCCTTAAAAAACAAAAATGCGAACTTCAGATTCATTTCTGGTTCGCTTTTTTTTCGACTAAATTCAACTACATTTTATCTCAAGCTCATGGAAAATAAGATAATTATTCCACTTGATTTAGATGGTAAAGAAGCTTCGGAGCTTGCTAAAACACTTGACCCAAAAATTTGTAGACTGAAAGTAGGAAATCAATTATTTACCTCATCAGGACCTAAAATTGTAAAAGAATTTCAACAACAGGGTTTTGATATTTTCCTTGATTTAAAGTTTCACGATATTCCTAACACAGTACATGAAGCGGTTAAATCTGCCGCAGACCTAGGAGTTTGGATGGTTAATGTGCATGCAGCAGGAGGGAGGAAGATGCTAGAGGCTTCTAGAAAAGCTTTAGAGGATTACTCCAATCCTCCGCTATTAATAGGCGTGACTGTCTTAACAAGTTTTTCTGAAGACTCTCTTTTAGATATAGGTTTAAGCAATCTTAGTGAGCAAGTAATAAGGCTTACACGGTTAGCAAAAAATAGCGGCTTAGATGGAGTTGTATGCGCTGCTTCTGATACAAAATTTGTAAAAACTGAGTTTGGAAAAGACTTTTTAACGGTTACACCGGGGATAAGGCCATCTGGGTCTAAATTAGATGATCAGAGTAGAGTTTCGACTCCTCTGGAAGCAATAAGAAATGGATCTGACTATCTTGTTATAGGAAGACCGATAACTGGGTCACCTGAGCCAAAGAAAGCGCTTGAAGAAATTTATAAAGAAATATCATGAATAAGGACAAAGCAATATTAGCTTTAGCAGACGGAACGATTTTCGAGGGCAAGAGCATAGGTGCTAAAGGAGAGGTAAACGGTGAAATTGTGTTCAATACCTCGATGACCGGATACCAAGAAATACTCACAGATCCATCATATGCAAAACAGATAGTTACTTTAACTTATCCTCATATAGGCAATACCGGCACTAATTTAGAAGATGAAGAATCAAATGAAATTTGGTGCTCAGGCCTTGTTGTTCGATCTGTCTCTCAAATAGAAAGTAATTGGAGAAATAAAGAAACTTTATCTCAATATTTAATTAGAAATAATATACAAGGAATTTCCGACATAGATACAAGAAAGCTAACCAGGATAATTAGAAACAAAGGTGCTCAATCTGCTTCAATCTTTGCTGGAGAGAATATAAGCCACAAAGGAGCTGTTGAACTCGCTCAACAGTTTGATGGACTAGCAGGTATGGATTTAGCGAAAGAGGTTAGTGTGTCATCTTCTTACGAGTGGACAGAAGGTACATGGCGCGGGAACAAGCTTGAATCTAATTTCCAAGTAGTTGTCTTAGATTTTGGAATAAAAAAGAATATTTTGAGAATCCTAGCTGATAGAGGCTATAAAATAAAAGTTTTACCTGCTAAAGCTTCCTATGATGAAGTAATGGAGAGCAAGCCTGACGGAGTGTTTCTTTCTAATGGCCCTGGAGATCCAGAACCTTGCACCTATGCTATTGAGACTATCACCAAGCTTGCTGAGAGAGATATGCCATTATTTGGCATATGTTTAGGCCACCAGCTATTGGCTTTATCTTTAGGAGGCAAGACTTCTAAGATGAAATTTGGTCACCATGGCGCAAATCACCCTGTTCAAGATCTCAAAACAAAGGTAGTAGCAGTTAGTTCACAAAATCATGGGTTTACAGTTGAGGAAGATTCCTTGCCAGAAACTATTCAAGTCACGCACAAATCTCTTTTTGATGGAACGGTACAAGGTATAGAACATACATCTAAACCTTTTTTTAGCTTTCAGGGCCATCCAGAAGCAAGTCCTGGACCTCATGACTTGAAATATCTCTTTGATAGATTCGAAGACAACATGAAAAAAAATGCCTAGAAGAAAAGACATAAATTCAATTTTAATAATCGGAGCAGGTCCTATAGTAATTGGTCAAGCTTGTGAATTTGACTATTCAGGAGCACAAGCCTGCAAGGCTTTAAAAGAGGATGGTTACAGAGTTATTTTAATAAATTCTAATCCTGCAACTATCATGACTGATCCTAGCATGTCGGATGCAACGTATATCGAGCCTATCCATTGGGAAACAATTGAAAAAATTATTGAAAAAGAAAAACCTGATGCCTTATTACCTACCATGGGAGGTCAGACCGCTTTGAACGCTGCGCTTGATCTGGATAGCCGTGGAATCTTGAAGAAACACAATGTAGAGATGATTGGAGCTACTAAGGAAGCTATCGATAAGGCTGAGGATAGAGAATTATTTGCTGCATCTATGGAAAAAATAGGATTAAAGGTTCCAGAATCTGGTTTAGCGCATAATCCTGAAGAAGCTCACGAACTTCTAGAAAGGATAGGTTTTCCATGCGTCTTAAGGCCTAATTTTACTATGGGTGGATCCGGAGGTGGCATCGCGTATAACGTTGAAGAGTTTGATCAAATATGTAAAAGAGGGCTTGAGCTTTCACCAACTTCAGAGATTTTCATAGATAAGTTCCTTGGTGGCTGGAAAGAGTACGAGATGGAAGTGGTACGAGATAGGAATGATAATTGCATAATCGTCTGTAGCATTGAAAATCTTGATCCAATGGGGGTGCATACGGGAGACTCAATAACAGTTGCTCCTTCTCAAACTCTAACCGATAAGGAATATCAAATTATGAGGAATGCCTCGATCGATATTCTTAGAGAAATTGGAGTAGAAACTGGAGGGTCCAATGTCCAGTTCACCATAAATCCAGAAGACGGAGAAATGCTAATAATCGAAATGAATCCAAGAGTGTCTAGATCATCAGCTTTAGCTTCGAAAGCAACCGGTTTTCCAATTGCTAAAGTAGCTGCAAAACTTGCTGTAGGCTACACATTAGATGAACTAAGTAATGATATTACAGGGGGCGTTATACCTGCCTCTTTTGAACCTTCCATTGATTACGTTGTAACCAAGATCCCAAGATTCAATTTTGAGAAATTCATTCAAACAGACCCAGTACTATCTACTCAAATGAAATCTGTAGGCGAAGTTATGGCAATTGGAAGAACTTTCCAAGAATCTCTACAAAAGGCAATAAGAGGTCTTGAGACAGGTAGGGATGGTCTTAACCCTATTTTTAATGAAGAGGATGAGTTTGAAACTTTAAAGCAAAGGATAAGTATACCGAGTCCAGACAGATTATGGTTTGTAGCTGACGGTTTTAGAAAAGGCTTATCCCTAGAAGAAGTCTTCGAGTTTTCTAAGATTGATCCATGGTTCCTGGTACAAATTAAAGATATTGTTAATGAAGAAATGAACCTTGAGAAATCCACATTAAATGAATTAGATTTTGATGGTTTGCTAAATCTTAAAAGAAAAGGATTTTCTGATTCAAGGATAGGGAAATTACTCAAAATCTCCGAAAAGGAAGTTAGGAGCTTTAGAAAGGCATTAGATATCAAACCTGTCTTCAAGAGAGTAGATACTTGCGCAGCTGAATTTGAATCTTCAACAGCTTATATGTACTCAACATATGAAGAGGAATGCGAAGCAAACGTATCTAATAATAAAAAAATTATGGTTTTAGGGGGAGGTCCTAATCGGATTGGACAGGGTATAGAGTTTGATTACTGTTGTGTTCATGCTTCTTTGGGATTGAGAGAAGAAGGATACGAAACTATTATGGTTAACTGTAATCCTGAAACAGTTTCTACAGATTTTGATACATCTGACAGGTTATATTTTGAGCCAATTACTGTTGAAGATGTCCTGTCAATTACTGACATCGAGAAACCTGAAGGAGTTATTGTCC
>CACEHP010000035.1:0-4258 GCA_902559365.1 uncultured SAR86 cluster bacterium | reverse complement strand
ATCGACCTGATGCTGAAACTTCTAATATTCAAGAAAATGCCGCGATTTTGATAGCTATCGGAGCTACGAACGACATATGGATTGATGGAAGAAGAGTTGATGTCAGACAGGTAAAAGCAAATATAACTAAACTCTTAGCTGACAATCCTCAAGGTTCTGTAGTTATTCAGGCAGATGAGAAGGCACAAGCTGATGCCATAATTCAAGTAATGGACCAGTCTAGAGAAGCCGGAGTTTATGCAATTTCATTAGCATCTGAACCTAAGTTTTAAATTTTATGGGATTTTTTGCTGAACAAAATCTTAAAATGTTAGGGACAACCCTAACAGGTTCTCTTTTATTAACGGTTGCAATATTTTATACAATGCAATGGCTAATTGATGTTGGTGATGTTGAGTTAAATGACAAGTCTATCAAAATAGCCGACGTAACCATGCCAGAAAGGGAGCTAGAATTGATGATGGACATGGAACGCCCTCAAGAAGAAGAGCCTCCACCTGAAACTATGCCACCAGAATTTGATATGACCCCTCCAGCTGATTTAGATACATCTGCAGCAAGACCAAATTTGGGCTTTAAAGGAAAAAAAGCTGGCGTCTTTGCTGACGGTTCTTATGTGCCAATATTCCAGGTGCCACCAGTTTATCCAAGAAGAGCACTAGAGAGAGGTATTGAAGGGTGCGTTATGCTTAAGTTTACGGTTACTAAAGTTGGATCAACCAAAGAACCGGAAGTTGAATGGGCTGTTCCTCCAGGAATTTTTGATAGAGCCGCAATGAGATCGGCTTTGAAATATAAATATAAACCTCAGATACGAGATGGTGAGGCTATAGAAGTACCCAATGTTAGAACAATTATTGTTTTTAAAATTGATGACCCTAATAAGCCTGCAGACTATACTCCTGAGGGATGTGCGTAGATAGTTATGATTAGATTAGGTTACCCTTTAAAAATATTACTTATTGCAACAGTAGTAAGCTTATTACCAGTCACTTTAGGAGTTGCACCTTTAGACTACAAAGGAAGTTCTTTAGAAGCCGCTGAAGACGATAATAAGAAGAAGAAAAAAAGAAGAAGAACAAAATTACCTAGCAAAAAGATGCAAAGAATTTTGCAAACAATAGTTCCTTTTATTGAAGCCGAACAATGGAATGAGGCATTATTGGCGCTGGAACCGGTTGCTGCAGTAGACTCGAAATTTACTAGTACAGATAGATCTAAGATGTACTACTACAGAGGCTATATATACTTTTCTAAAGAACAATACGGAATGGCTGAAAACGCTTATAAGAACCTTATAGCTGAGGAGGATTCAAGCGATCAAGAAAGACAGGGTGCCATATATTCTCTATCTCAACTAAGGTACATAGCTGAGGATTACAAAGGTGCCATAAGCTACTTATTAGAGTGGTTAGATAACGAAGAAGAGCCTAGCTCTGACGGATATGGTCTGCTTGCACAAGCGTATTATCAAGTTGAAGACTTCCAGAAATCTGTAAAAGCTATCGATACAGCAATTGAGATTCAAGAATCAAGAGATATAGCGATAAAAGTTCCCGTTTTAGATGCAGAAGGCAATGAAACTGGAGAGATGATTGAAACCGGTGAGACTAGAAAGGGCGTAGCTAAAGAAAATCATTACTTATTGAAAATGGCTCTTTATTCTGAACTAAAGAAAGATCTTGAAGTCCTCCCTATCTATGAAATTTTAGTTCAGTATTATCCAAAAAAGAGATATTGGACAAATTTATCTGGTCTTTACGGACAACAAGACAGGCAGTTAGATCAAATGGGTGCTTTAGAAGCAGCCTATGATGATCGATTGTTAGACAAACAAAGAGAGTTTACAGCGCTTTCTCAGCTTCTATTTATGTTCGAGAACCCTCGCAAGGCTGCTAGAGTCATAGAGGATGGTCTCAATCAAGGAATAGTAAAAAAAGAAGAAAAAACTCTAAAAGCAGCAGCCCAGTATTGGCATGCTGCAAAAGAGCTGGAAAGGGCTAAGCCTTATTACCAACAAGCAGCAACTAAATCTAAAGAGGGAGAACTCTTTATATTCCTTGGGCAGGTACACTTTAGCCTAGATGAATTTGATAAAGCAGAGAAAGCCATTGAGGATGGTTTAAAGAAAGGTAAGCTAAAAGATGAAGCTGCTGCTTATATGCTTTTGGGTCAAATTAACTTTGAAAACCAAAAGTGGGAATCTGCTATTGAATCTTTCAGAAAGTGTATCGACGTAGCTGAAAGACAGTTTGACGACAAGAAAGAAAAGCAGAAAGAGAAAAAGAAAAGAGTTCAAGATCAGGCTAGAAAATGGGTAACTTATACTGAGGGTGAAGAAGAAAGAGTTGAGGCCTTGAAGCTCAAAAGAAAGGCGCTGGGCGTCTAACCTTTTACATACTCAACGAAGCTAAACTCTATTCCACTTTCTGATCTCTGTAGTCTAGAATTTTCTTTCCACAGGCTCTTATTCCACTCAGGAAAGAAAGTATCTGCAGAGTCAACTTCTAGCTTTATTTCAGTAATCAGCAATTTTGTTGCAAAAGGAAGAAATTCTTTATAAATAAATTCTCCCCCAATAACATTGACTGTTTTGGAATATTCAATTGCTTCTTCAAGGGCTTCTTCAACGGAGCCAACTTCACTCACTCCTTCTCTTCCCTGGATTGATCTGGTCATCACAATGTTTTTTCTATTTGGTAGTGGTCTTCCAATAGAATCGTAGGTTGCACGACCCATAATTATTGCGGTATTTTCTGTTTTTTCTTTAAAGAACCTCAGGTCTTCTTTTATATCCCATGGAATTGCTCCAGCTTTACCTATCGCTAGATTCATGTCCACAGCAGCAATTAATACTATTTCCATCAAACAGCTATAGGAGCACTTATAAAAGGATGAGATTTATAATCTACAAGGCTAAAGTCTTCAAATTCGTAATCAAAAAGATCATCCTTTTTGTTTATATTTATTTTGGGTAAAGGATGCGGTTTTCTTGAAAGTTGCTCCTCAACCTGATCTAAATGGTTAAGGTATATGTGTGTGTCTCCTAATGAATGAACAAATTCTCCTGCTTTTAAGCCTGTAACTGAAGCAATCATGTAAGTTAATAGAGCGTAGGAGGCGATGTTATAAGGAACTCCTAGAAAGACATCTGCACTTCTTTGATAAAGCTGACATGATAATCTTCCTTCGCTAACGTAAAATTGAAATAAAGTGTGGCAAGGTGGCAGTCCAGACTTAATCATTATAGGTATTTCCTTTGGATTCCAGGCTGAGACTATATGACGCCTAGAATTAGGATTATTCTTTAGGTCATCTACTACTAAACTAAGCTGATCAATTCCTTCAAAATCTCTCCATTGCTTTCCGTATACAGGCCCTAAATCTCCATACTGTTCAGCAAATGCATTATCTGTTTTGATTAAATCTATGAAGACAGTTAATTTGTCTTTCCATTCCTGAGAATGCATTTCTAAATCTTTACTTTGATTTGTTTCTTCTAGCCAATTTTGAAAAGGCCATTCATTCCAAATATTTACTTTATTTTCAACTAAATATTTTATATTCGTGTCACCTTTTATAAACCAAAGTAGCTCATGAAGGATCGAATCAAAGTTTACTTTTTTTGTTGTAACAAGAGGGAAACCATTTTGTAAATTAAACCTCATTTGATGGCCAAATATACTAATAGTACCAGTGCCTGTTCTGTCCTCTTTTTTAGTTCCTTTGGCCTTTATTTCTTTCAGTAAGTCTAGATATTGTTCCATCAATTTAAATTTGTTTTCTACGAGAATAATAAATGAGAAGCAATCCAATTACTATCATTGGTAAACAAAGTAACTGGCCTCTTGTTAGGAACTCAAAAACAAAACCAATGTGCTGATCTGGTGTCCTAAAAAACTCTGTTATGAACCTTATGAGACCATATCCTATTAAGAAATGACCTGAAATATTCATCAAAGGTTTCGACTGTCTAGATACAAATAGCATATATAAGAATAATACAATTCCTTCTCCAAAAGCTTGGTAAAGTTGAGAAGGATGCCTAGTTATCCCTAAGGGGTCTGAAGGAAAAATTACACCCCAGCTCAATTCAGTGGGACGACCGAGTAACTCAGAGTTAAGAAAATTTCCTAGCCTTACAAACCCAAGTCCTGGTGGAACGTAAGGAGCAACTCTATCCATTAGCCAGAAAAATCCTACACCCCAGCCTTTTGACAACCAGAGGCAGGCAACCAAAACTCCTACAAGCCCTCCA
>CACEHP010000034.1:0-4975 GCA_902559365.1 uncultured SAR86 cluster bacterium | reverse complement strand
AAATCTTCTTCTTTTCCATCAAATCTTAATCTGAAGTGAGTTAAATTATTGAGGACATCAATTTTTATACTAGATACTTTAAAGTCAGAATCATCATGAATACCGAAGCTAATGATTTGTTTAGCATTCGTTTCATTGGACCAATATTCGTAGAAATTAGAATCTCGCGGTAAAATAGCAGTTCCGTCATCCATCCAAAAATTAAGAATATTACCTTTTTCTGTAGCTATGGATTCGGTGTCTCTTAGTCCATCTAAGTGACCTATGGAGACATTTGTTATTGCGGCAATATCAGGTTTCACTAGAGTATTTAGCTTCTGTATCTCTCCAGGTTCACTTGTCCCCATTTCTATTACAGAATAATCATGATTATTTTCCAAGCTTAATAAGGAATAAGGGACTCCAATTTGATTATTCTTATTGCCTATTGTCTGATGACAGGAGCCTTGAGAATTCAAAAGGTTGGCTATTATCTGCTTAGTAGTAGTTTTGCCATTAGTGCCTGTTATTCCAACCATTTTGCCTTTGAAGTAATTGCGGTTATGAACAGCAACGTGATTCATGAATTTATATGAATCATCTACGATAATATTAGGAATATTACACTCAACCGGTCTATCCAATACAATGGCTGAAGCTCCTTTTTTTATAGCTTCTGTTATAAATAAATGGCCATCAAAGTTTGCTCCCTTTAGGGCAATATAAACCTCTTTAGGTTTTATAGTTCTGGTATCAATACTAAAACTCTCAACATTGGAGGATTCTCCTCTTAGGGTCCCTTGTGAAATATTTGCTAAATCTAATAAATTCATTAGCTACAGACCCATGGAGGATTGAACTATTTCTTTATCATTGAACTCAAAAAGATTTCCATCAATTTCTTGATAAGTTTCATGTCCCTTACCAGCAATCAAAATGACACCTCCATCTAAGTTATTCTTTATTTCAGCAACAGCGAAGTGAATTGCTTTTTCTCGGTCAGGTTCAATTATGAATTGGCCCTGTGTATCCATACCGGAAAGAATATCATTTATTATCTGCATTTCTCCCTCTGTTCTAGGATTATCATTTGTTATAACAATATGATCAGAATATTCTTGAGCCACAGCACCCATTAGAGGACGTTTTTCTTTATCTCGATCTCCCCCACACCCAAAGACACACCATAAAGGTTCATTATGAATTCTTTTGATTTCCTCAAGCGAGCACCTTAAGGCTTCAGGTGTATGCGCATAATCAACATAAGCTGTGAAATTATCTTTAACAATTTTTTCTAACCTTCCTGAGGGGAGATTTATATCTTGCGCGTATTTCTCCAATAAAGAATTATTAAAACCCTCTAAACTCAAAATAGCCATTGAACAAATAATGTTTGAGGCCAAGTATTTTGATATTGTCTTCAATTCAAACGTAAGCTCTTGGTCAAGAGCTAATAAATTCACTTTTATTCCTAGAGGAGATTCTTTGAAAGAGGCTTGAAAATCAGCTTTTTGTTTGATTGAGACGCTGTAGGTATTAGGATTAATTTTTAATAATTCTTCGTATAGTTTTCTTCCAAATGCGCTATCTATACAAATAATATTGCTCTTTGGATGTAAATCGAAAAAAAGTTTTTCTTTCGCAGATTTATAGTTATTGATGTCGCCATGGTAATCTAAGTGATCATGAGAAAAACTTGTCAGCACAGCGTAGTCAATGTCTATACCATTCAGTCTGTGCTGTTCTAGTCCATGAGAAGAAGCTTCCATGGCCAAATATTTTGCATCGTTATGTATAGCTTTTTTCATATTTCTATGAATACTAATTGCATCGGGAGTAGTGAGACTAGCTTTCTCTAAGCTCAAACCATCCATAGAAAAATTTACAGTACTCATATAAGCACACCTACTACCTAATAGGTTGCTTAAACCAGAAAAAGTTTCAACGGCAGTGGTTTTGCCATTTGTTCCCGTAATACAAATTGTTTTTAAACTTAAACTAGGGTCTCCGTAGAAACGTGAAGCGAAGATACCTATGTGCTGCCTAAGATCTTTAAAATAAATCACGTCTGACGTATCTTCGGTTTCTGTATCTGCAATCACCAAAGATGCGCCTCGTTCAAATGCCAGTTTTATAAATTCATTTCCATCAAGTTTATGACCTCTGATAGCAAAAAATATATCTCCTTTGATAACTTCTCTGCTATCAATTTTTAAACCAGACACCTCAATGTCTCTAAAATTTTTTAGTTGTATTAATTCAGGCAAGAACTCTGAAGATTTCATCTAAATTTTTAGATCCTCTAATAAATATATTTGTTTCATTATATTTGAGAAAATTGGTGCGGATACCATTCCCCCAGAATAATTCTCTCCAGATAATCCGTGAAGGACTATAACAGCCAAGTATTCTGGATCATCTGAAGGAACAAAACCGGCGAATGTACCTGTATAAGTAGTAATTTCTTCTAGCGTCTCTCTTGCAGTGCCAGTTTTACCTGCAACTATCTTTCCTTCTAGTCGTGCCTTTGAGGCTGTACCAGTTTTAGAATTTACTGTCTCGATAAGCATTTTTTTAATTTTTGAATTAGTACTAGGCTCTATAATCTTTTGATAGTAAGGCTCGTCAAAACTGTGGTCTTTAAAAAGATTTAACTCAATAAAATTACCTTCGTTTGCAAAAACTGAATAAGCCTGTGCTATTTGAAGGGCTGATAATGTCATTCCATATCCGTAACATGAACTCACTTTATCTCTTAAAGTAAATTTCGAGGAGTGAGGAAGAAATCCTTCTCTTGCAGGGAGCATTATCGAAGTAGGATATCTGCCAATTCCAAACCTCTTAAAATATTCTGTGAGATGCTCTACGTCTTGATTCTCACACAACTTAACCATACCTACATTACTTGAATAAGAAATAATTTGAGAAAGACTAAGAATGCCATAGTCTCTGAAATCGCTCGTTTTAAATCCCTCAAATTCAATCCATCCCGGAGAAGTATTTATTTTTGTCGAGTCTTGAACTTTATTCGACTCTAATACTGCAGTCATAGCTATAGGCTTTAGTACAGACCCAGGTTCAAATACATCTACCGTTGCCCTATTTCTTAACTTAGACATATCAATCAAGTTTTTTCTATCGGAAGGATCAAATGAAGGATAATTAACCAGTCCTAAAATATTTCCAGATTTTGGTTCTATGACAACAATAGATCCTGCTTTGGCATTGTGTTTTTCTGCGGCCTTGTTGAGCTCATGATAAGCAATAGACTGGATATTTATATCTATTGTCAATCTAATATCTTTTCCTGGTATAGCTTCAATTCTATTACCTTCGAGTTTGGTATTTCTTGCACCTTTGATACCATCAAAACTGCCTTTTTCTCCAATTAATTCGTTTTGAAAAACTAATTCAGTACCTTGAATACCTTGCCTGTCAATATCTGTGAGGCCGACTACATGGGATGTTATGTCTCTTTCTGGATAACTTCTTCTGAGGTTTTCCCTAAAGTAAATTCCTTTTATTCTCTTGTTTTGTAATCTCTCTTTTACTTCAAAGTTAACATTCCGGCTAATTTCTTTATATCCCAAAGATTTTCCTATCAGAGTATTTGTTAACTCTACTGGATCTTTTTGTAATTGTTCAGCAAGAAAAAGAATTATGTCTTTGTCATAAATAAACTTACTTAAATCTATACCGACGCTATACCCTTTGATATCAAATGCTAATATTTGATCATTACGATCCAAAATTTTACCTCTAGGCGCTAAAAGGGAATATTGTGAATCAAGTCTAGTGAAAACTTGATCGTCTAAAAAAATGTCTTGATAGATTTGAAGATAAACTAACCTTACCAATAAAGCACAAAAACCAAAAAGTAAGATCAGTTGTATAGAAACTATTCTTCCCGAAGAATAGAGAATCCTAGCAGACATAAACTCCTAACTAGTCAAGTTGAGTTCTTACAAATGACGGTATATCTAAATATTCTTCGTCGGTAGATTCTTTCTTTACTGCACTATCAACCGAAGGAGGATTTTCCAATAACTGTTTAGCCGCATCACTTAATGGCAAAGGTTGCCTCTCAGTAACAACCCTCACGTTCTGTGGTTTATTTGCAGCAGTTTGTAAAGAAGAATTTAGACCAGTAGCGATTACTGTAACGGTAAGATCATTTGATGCAGATTCATCTAAAACTGTACCCGTAACAATTATAGCCTCAGGTGATGCAAAATCATTTATACAATCCCCTACAGCTTTTATTTCTCCTAGAGATAATTCTGGGCCGGCAGTAATATTTACCAACACTCCTTTGGCATCTTTGAGGCTTATATCTTCTAATAGTTTACTGGCAACAGCTTGCTCAGCTGCAATTCTGGCTCTATCAGGGCCGCTGGATGTTCCGGTTCCCATCATGGCAGTACCTTTTTCAGACATAACGGTTTTAACATCTGCAAAGTCTACATTTATCAAGCCTGGTCTAATGATGATATCCGAAATTCCGCGTACAGCTCCTCCCAAAACATCATTCGCTTGCTTGAAAGCCTCAAGCATACTGCAATCCTCACCTAGAACCTCGAGAAGTTTTTGATTAGGGATTGTTATCAAGGAATCAACCTCTTCAACTAGTTCTTTAATACCTTCTTGAGCAATTTTCATCCTCTTGGCCCCTTCCAATTCAAAGGGCTTTGTTACAACCGCTACAGTTAAAATTCCTAATTCTTTTGCAACCTGAGCCACTATAGGGGCAGCTCCAGTGCCAGTTCCTCCGCCCATCCCTGCGGTAACAAAAACCATATCAGTACCCTTAAGCATATCCCTTAGCTTATCTCTATCTTCTAGAGCAGCCTCTCTTCCTATGGCAGGATTCGCACCTGCACCCAGACCATCTGTTATATCCAATCCCAGAATTAATTTAGTACTGGCATCATTTTTATCCAGTGCTTGCTTATCAGTATTGACTGAGATAAATTCAGCGCCTTCTATACCTGACTCA
>CACEHP010000033.1:0-6694 GCA_902559365.1 uncultured SAR86 cluster bacterium | reverse complement strand
TCTTGGAACTGGGTAAAGGGTCATAGTGGACATAGAGAGAATGAGATAGCTGATATGCTTGCAAATAAGGGGATTGATGAACTATGAATAGACAAATTATTCTTGATACTGAAACTACAGGACTAGACAGAAAGTCAGGTCATAGAGTAATTGAAATAGGATGTGTGGAGATAGTTAATAGGAAATATACAGGAAATGAATATCACGTTTATCTAAATCCTGAAAGAGAGAGTGACCCTGGAGCATTAGAAGTCCATGGATTAACTACTGAATTTTTATCCGATAAACCTAAATTTGAAGAAATTTATCAAGAATTTATTGATTTTATAAAAGATTCAGAATTACTTATTCACAATGCTGAATTTGATATAGGATTCCTCAATCATGAGATTAAACTTATGTCCAAAAACTTAACTACTATTGATAAGCACGTGTCTTTGATAACAGATACTTTACAAATTGCACGTGAAAAACACCCTGGTCAGAGGAATAGTCTTGATGCTTTAGTCAATAGATACGAAGTTGGTGGATATGACCGAGAACTTCACGGAGCGTTATTGGATTCCAAGATACTCGGTGATGTTTATTTAGCTATGACAGGTGGTCAAAGTGCTTTAGATTTTACAAATCAAATTGAAGATCAAAATAAATTATCTAAAGAGACTTCATCTGAACATATGGATTTGAATCTAAAAGTAGTAAGTCTCAGTGAACAAGAGGAACAAACTCACCTAGAGTATCTTCAACGTATGCAAGAGGAAACTGGAGTAGAGCCAGTTTGGCATTCTAAAGATACATAACATATGAAAACTAGATTTGCTCCTAGCCCAACAGGTTACCTTCATATAGGAGGAGCCAGAACAGCCCTATTTGCATGGCTTTATGCAAAATCACACAATGGAGATTGTCTTCTTAGAATAGAAGATACTGACAAAGAAAGGTCGGATAAAAAATATACCGAGGAGATTATAAAAAGTTTTGACTGGTTAGGCATTCAATTTGATCAAGAGGTTGTTTATCAATCTAATAACGCCAATCGCTACAGAGAAGTAATTGATTCTTTGCTCAATGAGGGCTTGGCCTATGTCTGTAAAGGAGATAATCTTGAAGAAGATAAGAATTCAAGAGACCTAAAACTTCCAAGAGAAGAAAATATGGTTATTCGAATCAAAATGCCAGAAGAAGGTTCAACTGTCCTAAATGACTTAATAAAAGGCGAGATCCAAGTTTCAAATGATCAACTAGATGACTTTATTATTGAAAGAAGCGACGGGTCAGCGACATATAATTTTTGTGTGGTTGTAGATGATATTGACTCTGAAATTACTCATGTTATCAGGGGTGATGATCATGTGAATAATACATTCAAGCAAATTAATGTTTTCAAGGTGCTTAATGCATCAATACCTGAGTATGGTCATGTTCCAATGATTTTAGGTGAAGATGGAAAAAGACTCTCCAAACGACATGGAGCACTAGGTGTAGGAGAATATGCAAAGTTGGGAGTATTACCTGAAGCCCTAAGAAACTATCTACTTCGACTGGGCTGGTCCAAAGGAGATGATGAAATATTTGATGGTCAAAAAATGATAATTGATTTTAAAAAAGGAACTTTCAATCAATCGCCAGCCACTTTTTCTTTGGAAAAGTTGTTATGGTTCAATAAACACTACATTGATCAAAAAACTATTGATGAACTCAATAAATTAATCAATTCTCCTCAATTTGATAATGGTCCTTTTTCAAATAGAGTGCTAGAAGTTATTAGAGATAGATGTAATTCTATAGAGGACTTTTCAACTCAATCTCATTACTTTTTTACAGATCCTGAAGAATTTGATGAAGTTCTCATGAATAAACACATAAAACCAGAGACCTTTCATAACCTTTCTTTATTATTGGACAAACTAAGAAGCATAGAAGAGTGGACTTCTAATAATATTAAGGAGGCTATTGATAACCTTGTAAAGGAACTTTCAATAGGTTTTGCCAAGATTGGCTTACCGTTAAGACTTGCTTTAACTGCAACAGTTAATTCACCCTCTATAGATGTAGTGTGTGAAGTCTTAGAAAAAGACGTTACGATTAGAAGGCTAGAGAATTTCTTAACTAGAATTAAGAACTGAGAAAATTATCTATTGCCTTCCAGGCTGCCGCTCTAATTTGATCTTGCTCCATCATGATTTCATGTTGAGCTTTGATAGATACTACTTTTGTTAAGTTTGACTGACTGAGTAATTCCTTATTTAGCTGGCTGTTCACAAGTTTATCTTGAGTTGCATCTAAGAGAAGAAGGGGGGTCTGTAATTCGTCACCCCAGTTTATTTGTTTAAAGTCATTTGTTCTTTTTAATGCATGTTTGAGCCAACCTACAGTGATTCCCTTCACACCAAGTTCTGGAAATTTCTCTAATAAATGAAAGGTTCTTTTAAATCTGTCCTCGTCTGTAGTCAGGGCATTATCTTCAAACGATTCTTCCTGCCACCCCATTTTTTCATTCCATGAAGGTTTTTGCATAGGAAAAGATCCAAATCCAAAAATATCAAGCACACCCAATATTTTGACCAATCTTCTGGACACAGCATTGGCTCTCACGGAGATCATCGGGGCACAAAGAATACACTTATCTAGACAGTTCTGTTCAGAAATTAAGTATGAAGCAAGTAAGCAACCACCCATTGAATGACCAAAACCAATAAATGGAGGAGGGCATTTTTCTTTAAAGCATTCATTCATTACTTTTATCAAATCTTGATCATAAGTTTCAAATTTATCTATATGTCCAATTCTTATATCTTTAGATATTCTTGACGATAAACCTTGACCTCTCCAGTCCATCATTGCAACTGAGTAGCCTCTCTCGATAAATTCAGAAACAACTTCATAATATTTTTCAATAAATTCCGTTCTTCCAGACTGCAGAATTATGGTTCCTTTTGCGCTTTCTAAATTCCAGAATGCGACTCTAAGATCATCTTTTTCATTAAGAGAAAAATAGTACGCTTCACCTGGACAATGAAAATCATCAAGTTCAAATAAAGGGGCTTCTTTCATAGTTTTTTTCCATCAGGATATAATTGAATTAGAATAACAAAATGAACTACTTCAAAGGTATTATTTTTTTAACTTTACTTCTTGTTTTAAGCAGAGTCATCCCTCATCCACCAAATTTCACTCCAATATTGGCAGGTATTATCTTTCTACCTTTTATTAGAAAAGACCTAACTTTCTCAATCATTGTTCCATTAGCTGCTATGTTGATATCAGATTTCTTCATTGGTATGCATTCACTAATGTTTTGGACATATGCGCCGATAGTTTTTTTAAGCTATGTGACCTATTCTTTACACAAAGATAGTCTCACAAGAATCGGAAGTTTATCTATTGCCTCTCCCATGGTGTTTTTCTTGATTAGTAATTTTGGAGTTTGGATTAACAGTTCCTCTTATACTAAAAATATTTTTGGTCTAATGGAATGTTATTTCAATGCAATTCCTTTTTATACTAGTAGTGCCATTTCTTGTATTTTGTTTACTGCAATTTTTTACTCTATTCGAACATTTTTTTTAAAAAAAAGCCAAATACTTAATTAAAAAGACTTATCGTTGAAATTCAAGACAGCATAATTAGCAGTTTATGATTGATTTTCAATGTTTATAATGGGCTCGTTGGGGCTATAGCTCAGCTGGGAGAGCGCTACCGTGGCACGGTAGAGGTCGGCGGTTCGATCCCGCCTAGCTCCACCATTAATCCTAGATTTTTATTGTCTTTATTAGGATTGCCTGATCTCCTCTATGCACAGGTGAAAATATACCCTTACGTGCTTGATACAGTTCATCCAAATGCCCGGGTAATTTGGTGCTGACATCCAAAAGGTATCCTTCAATCTCTTTAGTATAATCCTCAAAATTTAGTATTAAATCTGCAGACCTATCGTACATTCCATTTAAATAAATTAAGTAGTAACCTTTATAAACACCTCTTGTGGAAGGTGATACGCTGATTACTTGAGATCCAATGTTAAAAGATTGTAATTTTGAAGCTTCAGGTAATAAAAGAATTAATCTACTAGCATCTCTATTACTTTTTAATCTAACCGCTATTGAATTTGAATCTTTGATTTTTTCTTTGACCTCAATCGAGGGTCCGTTCCATTCACTAGAAGTACTATCTGCCCAATATCTAAATTTATATTCAGGAGCATAAGAGGCAATAGCTTTGGTATTTGCTTCATCAACATAAGAGGCTAAAGGTTCAATAAGAGGTTCGGGATCTGAAGCTGACACATTTTTATAATTGCCAGAAAGATGAATAAATGATTTTTTGCTATCTAAATTCTCATAAAAATGGATATTAACATGCTGAGGCCTCATCTCTGTATACAGATTTAGCATGCTTCCTGCAGTAAGAGCCAACAATGTTGCTCCTCCAACAATTGAAAAGGCAGGCTTCATATTGATTGAAAATAGAAAAGGGGAAATCAATATTGCATATAATCCCGCAAAAGGAAGAACTGCCATTACTAATTTGTATCCCTGGCTTTGTTCTAAGGAAAATATTAGTCCCAATGTGCTTGGTAGGGCTACAACCAAGGTTAGTAACAAAAAAGTTAATCTATAATTTTCTTTTACGTAATTGGAAATTAGTAAAATTAAAGTTCCAACAACTAAAGGCAATATAAATAAATTAGCAGCATCGGGTAAAAATAGAGTGACAATTAGAGTAAGTAATGTCCAAAAAAACCAGGTCCCATAAACTAATTCTAATTCTTTTAAAAATTTTCTACTAAGAGCACAGCCCGCTAACAGTCCTAAAGACGTTGATCCGATAAGAAGAAGTCGATATGGCCAATCTATACCAGGCCAGCTTATTACATTTCCTGAAAAGATAGATAAAAGATAGAAGCCAATGAAACCAGAGAAAATAGTTGTAACTAGAGTGATAGGAGAAAGAATAACCCCTAAAGTTAATCTTTTTAATGTTATTTTGGAGCGAACTAATGCTGCAATTAAAACAAGAGTAGAAAGTATTAAGGCAATTAAACTATTACTTGATTTCCATTGAGACCAAAATCCATACATTCCACCTAAATAAACATATTTATCTCCCATGCTATTCCAATCCTTTGAAAGCAGATCTCTAGATGCGCTTAATATATTTTCTCCGTGGTGTTGGATAGTTCTTATATCTAAATTTTCTACATTATCATTTGGAGTATGGTAATGATTTCTTTCACCGACAAAAGCAAAGTCCATTCCAGGAATATTTGCTCTCATGGCCACGCTAAAATCTGTATCGTTAGGCATTCTTTTGAAGATTTCATTTGCTAACGAAAAACCATAGGCATGGTCGTGATCATGAGATAAGCTCTTAATTAGCAATTCATTCTTTTCAGATGTTCTAAACACCATACTTCCGCCAGCAGTTCCACTTCCTTCAATGTTGAGAACGGCACCTACTTCTTTGGCTAATGAATGTTGATTAAAGAATGCCTCCGCGCCTATAAGTCCATTCTCCTCAGCATCGGTTAAAAGCAGCATTATTGGATGGTTATAAGGCGCTTCTAATTTGAGAACTCTTGCTGCTTCAAGAATAGCAACCACACCAGCTCCATCATCACCTGCTCCAGGTGCCATTGGTACAGAGTCGTAATGAGCCATGAGCGCAAGATAGGGCGCATTGGTTTTACCAGGAATAATGCCTATTAAATTCTCAACTTCTGCACAACCGGCATACCTAGAAGCACACGCCCAAGTTTTTTGAACTTCGTACTGAATATCTAACTTTTTCAGTTCTTTAATCAGCCTATCTTTAATAACTTTATTGAGATCAGAACCCACAGGGTGAGGTTTATTTTCTTGTAAAAGATGTTTTAAAGTTTCATAGGCACGCTCCGCAGAAAATACCTCTGGAGGAGAGTCGATACTCTTTGCTTGAGGAGGAAGCAGGCTTATATGCTGTAAAAAAAATAGCAATATACTCAAAATAATTGCGTAAATAGGCAAAGCTGCATTTATTTTCATGGAATCACTATACATGGTAATTTATCCTTCATTAATTAAAAATCTTTGAAGGGTCCTTTGAATTAAATAAATGGTTTTAAATAGACAACTCAATAAAAAGTGCAGGATGGTCGCTTAGTGCGCCTTCTTCAGTTACAAAAGACCTATCTTCTCCAACTGCTTCAATCTTAAATTCTACTTCGTCACCTTGCTTGTACAGTATGTAATCGAGGATAGACCATTTTTTGTCTATAGTGATTTCTTCAAAGGCATTATTTAATTTAAGTTCATCTTTAAAATTATCTAAAAGCTTCATATCCTCAGAACTTTTAGAGCTTAGATTAAGATCCCCAGCAACAATCAAAGCTTCATTTGTAATTAACTTATTTAACGATGAAATAATATGTTCCAGTTGCTCTGCTCTTGCAGATCTGTCCGAATCTCTTCTGCCGGCATCCATGTGTGTATTTACTATGAAAAACTTTCTATCATCTGGAAGAGTAATTTTTATTATCTGAAAGCCTTTAAAAGCAAAACAATCATTCGCTCCCACAAACCAACCTGAACAAGTCTGAAAAGTTTCATTTTCAACCTCTACGAGCCAGTCTTCAGGTAAATTAAAAACTGAGGTTAATCCGGATCCTGTACAAACAGGACAAGATAATCTGGTACCCAGACCTCCTCGGATAGCT
>CACEHP010000032.1:0-6936 GCA_902559365.1 uncultured SAR86 cluster bacterium | reverse complement strand
GATGTAGATTCAATACATTTAGTAATAACAGATTCAATTGTTTTCTCATCTTCTAAAACATTTAGTCCTGCAATAAGTACGAATGGTTTATCGTTATTTATTTCCAGTTTATCTACTTTAATTGTATTCATTTTTTGTTTTTATTCTTTTTAGCTGCTTTTATAAAACCAGTAAATAGAGGATGTCCTTTCCTGGGATCAGATGTAAATTCTGGATGAAATTGACAACCTACGAACCAAGGATGATCATGTAATTCAACTACCTCGACTAACATTTTATCTTTTGATTTCCCCACAACCTTCAATCCATTCGATGTTAATTTATGAATCAGATTGTTATTGACTTCATATCTATGGCGGTGCCTTTCCTTAATTTTCACTTTTTTATAAAGTTTACTGGTAAGAGAATTTTTATCTAAAATGCATTCTTGTGCTCCCAATCTCATGGTGCCTCCTAAGTCAGAATTAGAATCTCGTTTTTCTATAGATCCCTCTAAATCTAACCATTCACTTATAAGACCAACAACGGGATAGTTTGTCTTATCATCGAATTCGGTACTATTTGCTAATTTTAACTTAGCTACATTCCTAGCAAATTCTATAACTGCAATTTGCATACCCAAACAAATGCCTAGGTAAGGAACTGATTTAGTTCGAGCATACTTTACAGCACTAATCATCCCTTCAATACCTCTTTCTCCAAAACCACCAGGAACCAATATAGCGTCTGAATTTTTTAACATGCTGTGCACATTTTTTGAATTCAATCTCTCGGAATCAACATAATCAATATCAACTTTTAGATTATTTTTGAATCCTCCATGCTTTAAAGCTTCATTGAGGGACTTATAGGCATCTGCTAGCTCAGTATATTTTCCTACCATAGATACCTTTACAGACTCTTTTGGTTCAAGATCTTCTTTAATAACTTTCTTCCAATCACTTAGATTAGGTTTTCTTTTAGAATTAAGTTTTAGTTTTTCCAAAACAATTTCATCTACATTTTGATGATTAAGCTCAATAGGAATTTTGTAAATTGAATCTACATCGGGCATTGAGATTACTGAGTTCTCCTGTACGTTAGTAAATAAAGCTATTTTCCTTCTCTCCTCTGATTCCATTGGTTCGTCTGATCGACAAATTAATAAATCTGGCTGAAGACCATGGGACAGCATTTCTTTTACAGATCTCTGGGTAGGTTTTGTTTTTGTTTCTCCAGCTGATTTAAGAAAGGGTAGTAAGGTTAAATGCATAAATAATGTTTGGTGCGATTGTAGATCTATCTTCATTTGTCTAATCGCCTCAAGAAAGGGTTGAGATTCTATATCCCCAACTGTTCCACCGATTTCTACTATTGCTAAGTCTGAGTTCCCTGCTCCTTTAATTATGCGGTTTTTAATCTCATCAGTTATGTGGGGTATTACTTGAACTGTGCCACCTAAATAGTCTCCTTTTCGTTCTTTTCTGAGAACCTCCTCATAAACTTGACCGGTAGTAAAGTTATTGGATTTTGACATCTTAGAGTTAAGAAACCTTTCGTAGTGACCTAAGTCAAGGTCAGTCTCTGAGCCGTCTTCTGTAACAAATACCTCCCCATGTTGAAAAGGACTCATGGTTCCGGGATCAAGGTTAATATATGGATCAAGTTTTAGAATAGTGACGGTTAAGCCCCTACTTTCTATAAGCGCACCTAAAGAGGCTGAAGCAATCCCCTTACCCAAAGAAGAAACAACCCCTCCAGTAACAAATATAAATCTTGTATGTTTATTTCCCATCAATAGATCATGAGAAGTGGTCTATAAAATATCTTCTCCACGATGGGATTACAGGTTAACAAAAACCTGCTAGGTGAACAACTTAATTATAAATTTAGGCTGAAAGGTCAAGGGGTTTTTCTAGATCAGCCCAGGTGATATCTCCATCAGAAGAATGGGATTCAAACTCCAATACGCCCAACTGATCATATAGTGGCCTAACTTTATCTGTAAGTAGACCGATACGTGACAGATTAGGAACTACTCTAGAAAATAAAAGACGTTGAAACTCTGTTGCAAAGCCTGCTTTATTTGAGAATTCTCTTGCTTCATCTTCATTCCAACCAAACCTCCTAAATACATCAGTTGGAAAGAGTCTTTCTTTACTAATAACACAAGCTTCATAGGCAAACATCGCCCTATCTTCTCTCTCATCATCAGTAAGATTTTCAATAAAATCTTCTAAATAGTTGACACCAAAGGTTACATGCCTTGCTTCATCTCTAATTATAAGATGCAGAATATCTCTCAATACAGGATCAGGTGTAACGGCTTTTGCAGTATTAAATGCTGCTAATGCGAGGCCCTCTATGATTATCTGCATGCCTATTAGCTTAAGATCCCACCTTTCATCGGTAAGTATTTTGTCTAATAAACTTTTTAATCCTGCTCCAACTGGGTACATTAGTTTGGATCTATTTTGTATATATTTGGTAAAAGCCTCAACATGTCTTGCCTCATCAAATGTCTGAGAAGCAGCATATAACTTAGCTTGATATGTTGGTGCACAGGAAACAAGTTGCGATGCTACAAGCAGTGCCCCTTGTTCTCCATGTAAAAATTGACTGAATTGGCTAGCCCCTCTATGACGTAAGAACTCTCTCTTCTCTTCAAGAGTTAGCTTTTTATAAGGAGGGTACTCATCCCAAAACATAGGTGGTACTTCATCAGAAACGACCATAGGCCTATCCCAATCAATATCCATTGAAACATTCCAATTGAGTTTTTTTCCTAACTCGTACAATTTAGCAATCCTATTGTCTTGTACAGAATAGTCCCAGTTATATGTACCAGTTAAGGGAGTTTTAAATATTTCAGCTATGTCTTCAACTTCTTCAGAATTTAGAACAATCTCTTCTTGATTGTAATCTCTAATCTTTCTAGGTGTTTCTTTGGTATATTCTATTTTCATAAGATCGTTAGCTATATTAATTCACAATTATACAAATTTAGATGTTTTGGGACACAACAACATAAGTCATATTTGTGAAAAAAGATGGAAAATTTATGAAGGAAAAGGGTCTTCATTTTCCTCATAAAATGGAGGCGGAAATCTTTCTGTATTTGCCAGATTCTGAAATGTTGCAGTATTCTCTACAAAAGCAACTGGAACTGCCTTTGTTGGACCGTTTCTTTGTTTAGCTATATTAACCTCGGCCTTACCTTTACTTTCAAGGTCTGTGGGATCGTAATAAGAATGTCTGTACAAAAAAGCAATGACATCAGCATCTTGTTCAATAGCTCCTGAATCTCTTAAATCTGCTAATATCGGTCTCTTGTTAGGCCTGGTCTCCACTGCCCTATTTAGCTGAGATAAAGCTATTACTGGTACATTTAACTCTTTTGCCAAAGCCTTTAATGATCTGCTGATTTCACTAATTTCTGCTACTCTATTATCGCCTCTACCAGGAACTTGCATAAGTTGTAGGTAATCTATGACTATCATGGCAAGATCGTTGTTCTCTCTTTTTACCCGTCTAGCTCTTGCTCTTATCTCTGAAGGAGATAGTGCAGGAGTGTCATCTAGTAAAATGCTCTTTTGACTCAATACCGATAAAGCTTTATCTATACCTTCCCAATCATTTTCTTCTAGTTGCCCTCTCATTAATCTTTGAAGATCAATACTTGATATGCTTGAGATAAAGCGCCTTACGACTTGCTCGGAAGACATTTCCATACTAAACAGCAATACGGTTTGATCTGTCTGACGAGCTACGTTTTCTGCAATATTGAAGGCAAAAGCCGTTTTTCCCATTGAGGGTCTACCAGCAATAATAATTAAATCAGACTTTTGGAAGCCAAGAGTTACTTCATCTATTTCAGTAAAGCCTGTGCTTACACCGACCAAGGAGCTCCCACTCTCTGAGGACTCTTGTATTTCTGTATAAACTTGTCCCAGCAGTTCTTTTACCTCTTTGGGACCGGCGGATCTGTTTAAATCATCTCTAAGGCTAAGAATCTTTTCCTCTGCCTCATCTATTATCCGATCACTTCCCGAAGCGTCAGATTCTTTTGCAACTTTAGAAATATTATCTGCTGCAATTATGAGACGCCTTAAATTTGATCTTTGTTTGATAATGTCTGCATAACTTTGGATATTGGCTACACTTGGTGTTTCTCTAGCCAATAGGGCGAGATAGTCTTTTCCACCAGAATTGATTAATTTAGGCAGATCGCCATTTCCCTCAATAGCTTCTTGAACAGTTATCACATCAACTGGCTTTCCAGCGTCTTGAAGGTCATGAATTGTTCGATAAATTAGTTTATGTTCTTCTTTATGAAAATCATCCTCTTTAACAAGATCTGAAACAATATCCCATGTTTCATTTTTAAGCATAATGCCGCCTAATACGGCTTTCTCAGCTTCAGTTGAGTAAGGTAATTCTCGATTTGATAAGTTTTCTAACGCCATAACCTATTTTTTAGGAAAGACTTTGATTCTCCCACTGGAAGAGATTTAAAACAAGTAACTTTTTAAGTTTCTTCTGAAGCTACGATTTGTAATGAGACTGTGACAATTACTTCAGGATGTAATTCTATATCAATAGAATATTCTCCAACTTCTTTAAGCACTCCTTCAGGTAATCTAACTGAACTTTTTTCAGTTTCATAACCCTTTTCAGATAGCGCATCGGCTATCTCTCTAGTACCTATAGAGCCATATAAAGTTCCTTCATCAGAGACTTGAGCTGAGATTGTTAATGATAAAGATTGCATTTTTTCTGCTTGTTGTTGAGCAGAATCTTTTCTATCAGCCTCCGCAGAGAGAAGAGCCTCTTTTCTTTTCTCATATTCTGCCTTGTTTTCTTCATCTGCTCTGACAGCTTTACCTGTAGGTATTAAGAAATTTCTTCCGTAACCAGCTTTGACGTTTACAAGATCGCCAGGATCACCCAATTGGGCTACTTTTTCTAATAATATTACTTCCATTGCTTAATTGTAGTGTGAATCAGTATAAGGTAACAATGCAAGATGCCGTGCCCTTTTAACAGCTTTATTGAGTTGTCTTTGATATTTTGCTGAAGTGCCTGTCATCCGAGCAGGAATTATCTTACCTGTTTCGGTTATATATTCTTTTAAAAGTTTAATATCCTTAAAGTCTACCTCTTCAATACCCAAGGAAGTGAACTTACAATACTTTGGTCTATTATCGAAATCGCTCTTTCTTTTGAAATTCTTCTTTTGTTTTTTAGCCATTATTCATTCTCCTCTTTAGCTTCTTCTTGCGACTCTTTAGTTTCTTCAGCTGAAGTAGTTTCTTTAGAGACAGCTTGAGCTTCTTGTTCTGCAGCTTTATTGGCCGCTTCTCTGGCTTCCTGGTAAGTGTCTTTTTCGTTATCTTCTTTAGTTTGAGTAAGAAGTGCAGACGTATCTTTATGAACTTTATTTACGCTCAAAATTAAATTTCTAATGATTGAATCATTGAACTTAAAAGAGCTTTTTATTTCATCAATGGTCTCTTGATTACACTCAATATTTAACAAGCCATAACTTGCCTTAAACTGATCTTGAATAGGATAAGCTAGTTTTCTATTTCCTATATTTTCTGATCTATGAACGTTGCCACCTGAGTCGTTAACAGATTTCTCTAATTTAGAAATTATTGATGAAGTCTGGTCAGACTGATCAGGATGGACTAAAAATACTATTTCGTAGTTTCTCATTTTTTTCCTCTTGGTTAATAGCTCTCATGCAGTGCATGTAGAGCAAGGTGGTGCGCATTTTATTTACAAGTGCTGCTATTTGCAAGATAAATGAAGGACTTTGACTATGACATCGTCAAATGAAAGGCCTGCATATGAAGCAGCTTTTGGAAAAAGGCTCGTCTCTGTAAGTCCAGGCACTGTATTTACTTCTATTATTTGAAAATTTCCCTCATGGTCTTCTATAAAATCTACTCTGCCCCAATGATTACAGCCGAGGGAAGAAAATGCATGCCAAGCAAAATCTTTGATTTCTTCAAGCTTTGAACCTTCAATATCTGCTTTTATATATTGAGTACCTTGATCTGCATATTTAGATTCAAAATCGTAAAAATCTCCAGAGGGTTTTATATGAATGGGGTGAAAAACTTCATCTCCCAAAATAGACACTGTCAACTCCCTGCCTTCTACAAATGCTTCTACTAAAATAGATGAATCAAATTTCGAAGCTTGGATCATAGAGTTCTCGAGACTTCCCTTACCAGGCCTTACTATTGAGATGCCGAAGCTTGAACCTTCGTTTGCAGGCTTAACAACAAAAGTTTTATCCAGAGCAGTGATATCTCCTTCCCCTGATAAATGAGGTGTTAATTTCATCTCCGGATCACCTACGTTAATTATCTCAACGAAGTCTGGAGTAGGTAGTAATAATTCTCTCCATATTTTTTTAGCTTCAATCTTATTAAGAGAAGTTTTACAAGAACTAGAGTTGCTCCCTGTATATTTAATATCTTTTGACTCAAGAATTTCCTGAATGAATCCATCTTCTCCTCCTCTTCCATGTAAGGCAATAAACGCTAGATCATATTCTTCTGATAAATTTTTAGCATCTTGCTCAGAACTTAAATCTATGTGAGTGTAACCTATAGATAGTCGATCTAAAGCTGCAGAAACTGCGGCACCCGATCTTATTGAGACTTCCCTCTCAGCAGACCATCCACCAGATAAAAGCAATATCTTCTTTTCTTTAAGTTCTTCAATAGGATCCATTAAAAGTCCTCAGCTACTTGTTTGCTGATTACAGAAATATCACCTGCACCCTGAAATACAAAAACAGTATCAGAATTTATATCTGCATCTAAGTTTTTTAGAATTTTCTCTTTATCTGAGAATAAATGTACTTGCTTAAAACCTTCTTGCATAAGTGATTTCTGAATATTTTCACTATTAATGTCTTCAATTTCTTTTTCTCCTGCAGAA
>CACEHP010000031.1:0-6991 GCA_902559365.1 uncultured SAR86 cluster bacterium | reverse complement strand
GCAGCTTTGGCATGACTGATAGCTTCCTCGGTTTGTGGTTGCAAACCGTCATCTGCGGCTACTACCAAAATTACAATATCAGTTGAATTTGCTCCTCGTGCTCTTACTTCAGAAAAAGCAGCGTGACCGGGAGTATCAATAAATGCGATAGTTCCCTGCTCTGTATTAGCTTGATAAGCGCCAATCTTTTGAGTTATACCTCCATCCTCACCTGCAGCAACATTAGCTTTCCTGATGAAATCTAGCAAAGTAGTTTTTCCATGGTCAACATGACCAAGAACAGATACAACCGGGTTTCGAGGTTCTTCTTCTCCTTCATAAGTTACCAATTCCATGAGCTGATCTTCAACCTCTACTTTCACCGCGGGCTCTCCTTTATGACCAAGCTCCTCCGTAACTAAGATAGCTGTATCTTGATCTAAGGGCTGGTTTAAGGTTGCCATTACACCCATTGACATCAATTGCTTAACGACCTCCGCACCTTTTACCGAAAGGCTTAGAGCCAATTCACTTACTGTAATCGTATCAGGGATTTGAATAGTTTTAGAAACTTGCTCAACAGGTTTTTCGAACTCTTGTTTCTCAACATTAGATAGGAAACTTTCTCCCTCTAATTCTCTTTGCTCTTTTTTAGAAAGTTCAGCCCTTGTAGGTTTTACATTTCTTTTGGTGGCTGAAACAGCTTTCTTTGGAGCTGGTCTCGAAATAGGTGCATTATTTGTCTTTGCTTTTCTTCTAGTAACAAGTGTCTTTTGCTCAAGTTCTTTCTTTCTCTGTTCTTCTTCTGCTTTTTTATTTGCCTCACCAGCTTGCCTTTTCTTTTCTATCTCATCAAAATTTATAGTTGAAGAGGTTTTTTTAGTATCAACTTTCTCGGTTGCAGTATTTTCTCTAGAGATAGTTTTTCTGGTAATTGATACTGTACCTGTATTCTCTGCTTCAGATTTAGCGGAAGTTTTATTGAGAGATATTGTTTTAGATGACTTAGTTTGCTGTTCTTTTAAGAACTCTAATAAAGTTTTTTTGTCTTGATCTGTAACTTCATCCTTAATATTTTGATGAGAGAGACCAGCTTCTTTCATTTGAGAAAGAAGAGCCTCCCCATCGGAGCCAATAATCTTTGCTAAACTTTCTACTGTTACTGCTGGCATATATTTTAATCCTCAAACCAATGCGCTCTGGCCCTCATTATTAAGTCACCTGCATCTTCCTCAGACATATCAATCAGACTGATCAACTCTTCAATTGATTGTTCGGCCAAGTCTTCCCTGTCATTTATACCTTTTTGTGTTAATTCCAGGGCAAGAGTCATTTCCATGCCTTCTACAGACATTAAGTCTCCAGATTCACCATCATCGGTTGAAACTTCCATTGCCATAGTTAGAAGAACCTCTTTGGCTCTATTTATTAGAAGATTGCTTATATCCTCATCGAACCCGTCAATGACAGAAAGGTCTTCAATTGCGGATGATGAAATTGATTCTAAGTTATCGAAGCCATTGGCAATAAGTGTATTTGCCAAATCTTCGTCCACATCTAACTTTTCAACTAAAATATTTGTGATGCTTACAGATCTATCTTGAGCTTGTTCATCGGCAGTTTCTTGGTCCAAAACATTTAATTTCCAGCCAGTAATCTGGCTACTTAGACGAACATTCTGACCGCTTTTCCCTATCGCCTGGGCAAGCGTATCTTGAGTTACTGCTACGTCCATAGAACCTTTAGCTTCGTCAAGAACGATAGAAGTAATTTCTACTGGACCCATTGAATTAATAAGTAATTGTGCAGGATCATCGTCCCAAATTACAATATCAAGTCTTTCATTTCCCAATTCATTTGATACCGCCTGAACTCTTGATCCTCTCATTCCAACACATGCTCCTACCGGATCAATTCTATTATCATTAGTCTTTACAGCAATTTTTGTTCTTGATCCTGGGTCGCGTGCAATAGCTTTGATTTCAATTACTTGTTCGGATATTTCCGGAACTTCCAATTTGAATAGTTCTCCCACCATCTCAGGACATTTTCTACTCAAGGCAAGTTGCGGGCCTCTATTTTCTCTTTCTTCTTCTTGAAGAACAGCTCTTAGCCTATCTCCGATCCTAAATACTTCACCGGGTATCAACTCATTCCTAGATAATATAGCCTCAGCACCCTCACCCAAATCTATGATCAAAAATTCTCTGGTAACTTTCTTGACAGTTCCGTTTACGAGTTCGCCTAATACAGATCTATACTTTTCGACAACTTGGGCTCTTTCTGCTTCTCTAACTTTTTGAACTATAACTTGTTTAGCAGCTTGAGCTGCTATCCTACCAAATTCAATATTTTCAACTTTTTCTCTAATAAAAGAGCCAAGTTCACCTGTAACACTTCCTTGAAGAACTTGAGTCCCTTCATCTTCTAATTCTTCTTCAGATACAACCTCCCATAATCGAAATGTTTCGTAATCTCCTGTTTTAGGGTCAATTATTACTTCTATATTTGAGTTTTCAGAATATCTTTTTTTGGTAGCAGTTGCCAAAGCCTGTTCTATAGCTTGAAAAATTGCCTCTTGAGGCAAGCCTTTCTCACCCGAAACAGCTTCTGCTACTAATAAAATCTCTTTTTGCATAATATTGCCTCTTAGATTATAAGATTTGCCTGAATAATAGAAGAGAAAGCAATTTCCTTTGTCTCATCCTTCAGTTCTAATTTTATGGAATTATCATCAGCGCCTTCTAAAAGACCTGTAACAGTTTTCTTATTTTGTGTATCGAAAAAAGTGACTTTTAAGGGTTCATTAAGATAATCTTTGTATTGTTCTTTATAAAAAAACTTTCTATCTAGGCCCGGAGAAGAGACTTCTAACAAATAATTCTCTGAAAAATCATTTTCTGCATCAAGAACTTTACTTACATGCTTACTTACCTTCTCACAATCTTCTACAGATATACCTTCATTTTTATCGATATAAATCCGTAAAGTTTGATTAGACCGTCTACCAAAAAGCTCAAGACCCCAAACCTTACATCCGAGTCTTTCAATATCACCTTCCAGTACTTCTTTTATATATTCAGTATCCATTTTTTACCTACAAAAAAAGCCCATATAGGGCTTACTTTGGTAGCGGGGGCAGGATTTGAACCTACGACCTTCGGGTTATGAGCCCGACGAGCTACCAGACTGCTCCACCCCGCAACAAAGGGGTCGCAGTATAGATAGATGCAACAAAAGAATCAAGAAAGATATTGGTGCCGAAGAGAGGATTCGAACCTCCACGAGCAATGCTCACTACCCCCTCAAGGTAGCGTGTCTACCAGTTCCACCACTTCGGCAAGATATTCTAGCTATCTTCTGGAAGAATACCTGATTCCTCTATTTCAATTTGATCAACAGAGGATTCTTGATTCAAGCTGCTACGAGATATGTAAGTTATAGACAAACTTAGTATTAAAAAAACTGCAGCCAAGACAGCGGTTACCTTCGTTAAAGGATTCGAGCTGCTACTAGTTCCGAACATAGTGTTACTTGAGCCGGCACCAAATGCACTTCCAATATCTGAACCTTTTCCTTGTTGTAATAATATTATTAGCACAAGCGAAACAGAAATTAGTATGTAAAAGAATATTAGTAGATTTTCCATTAACTTAAATTATATATTTTTGAAAAGGTATCTGGATCTAAGGAAGCTCCTCCAATCAAGAGACCGTCGACTTCGCTAGAAGATAGTATATCTTCGCAATTTGATAATTTTACACTACCTCCGTACACAACTGAAACCTTCTCTTTGAAATTGAGTTCCTTACAGCAAAATTCCTTTATAAAGCCATGTATTTCTTCGATATAGATTTTATCTGCATTTTCTCCTGTCCCAATAGCCCAAATAGGTTCATAAGCTATTGTTATTTGATCAGAATCCAGAGCATCGAAGACTTCTAGCTGACTTCGCAGATAATCTTTCGTTTTATCTTGATCCTTGATATTTTTAGGCTCACCAATACAAAAAATTGGGGAGATATTTTTATCGAGTGCATCTGTAATTTTGTATTTCAAAGATTTATTATCTTCATTCAAGTATTCTCTTTGCTCAGAATGACCAATCAAGACATAATCTGTTAGAAAGTCTAGTAGCATCTGAGAATTAATTCCTCCAGTTAAAGCAGAATCATTTGAAAAGTTAATATTTTGAGAGCCAAGTTTAACTGAGCTTGAAATTTTTTTTATCAATGAACTTGAATAGTCAAGGTAGCAAGAGGGAGGACAAAAAACGCATGGAATTTCTTTATTTGTTAAAATATTTGAAGAAACAAATCTTAACCATGAATCCACTTCTTCTTTGGATCCATTCATTTTCCAATTGGCCACTATCATATTCTTTGTGCCAAATCTGCCAGGGAATTACAAAGATTTTCTGAAATGGTAGAGTCTTTTGACTCAACCATTATCCTAATCAGTGGTTCAGTACCAGATGGGCGTATAAGGACCCTACCATCCTCTCCTAATTGAAGTTCAATTTCGGTAACCCTTTCCCAAAATTTATCACTGATTATTATCTTATTAGGATTATTTACCTTTAAATTAATTAATGTCTGAGGAAACTTTTTAAAATCTTCTAAGGACTTTTCTATAGAAAATCCATTGTTTTTAGTTGCATTCAATAATTTAAGGGCAGCTACTATAGCATCTCCAGTAGGTGCAGAATCTAAACATATTATATGACCTGAAGGCTCTCCGCCTAAAGACCATGACCTTTCAATTAATCTTTGTAAAACATACTTGTCTCCAACATCGGCTCTCGTGAACTCTATACCCTCATTTTGAAAATAAAGCTCCAATGCTTTATTAGTCATCAAGGTTCCAACAACACCAGAATTATCAGGTATTTCCTTGGAGAGAATATAAAGAATATCGTCTCCATCTAATAAATCTCCATCAGAATTAACTATTAGAATCCTATCTCCATCTCCATCAAAGGCTATCCCAATATCGTAAGAACCTTTGGCAATAGCTTCTTTTAGTGTGTTGGGGCTTGTTGAGCCACAATTTTGATTAATATTTATTCCATCAGGTGAGGCCCCGATTGTTTCTACATTAGCTCCTAATTCGGAGAAAACTTTTGGTGCCACAGAATAAGTTGCTCCATTAGCGCAATCTAAAAGGACAGACAATCCATTTAAATCAAGATCTGTAAAAGACGATTTACAGAACTCAATATAGCGTCCTTGGGCATCACTCATTCGAGAAGCTTTCCCAAGATTTATAGATTCAACTCCGATCATGTCTTGGGTAAGTTTAGTCTCTATTCTTTTTTCTAACTCACTTGAAAACTTCTGACCATCTTTATTAAAAAACTTGATTCCATTATCTTCAAAAAGATTATGCGAAGCGCTTATAACCAAACCTACTTGATTGTTTGAATTTGCTAAATAAGAAACTCCAGGAGTAGGCAACGGACCTAATAAAGTTACATCCATACCTGCCGATATAAATCCAGCCTGAAGGGCTGATTCGAACATATATCCTGATATTCGAGTATCTTTTCCGATAAGGACTTTAGAAATTCCTTCTTCTTTTAAAACAGAACCTGCAGCCCAGCCAAGTTTAGTTACAAACAAAGGGTTCATAGTTGAGGTTACTGGACCTCTTATACCGTCTGTCCCAAACTTTCTATCGCTACTTAAGGTAGAAAGACCAGAAAGTTCGCTCTTTCTAATGGGCGAAATTTTACTCATAAAAGCCGCATTTTAGTCTATAGATGCGGTTTCAACAAAAAATTAGTTTTGCTCTGCAGCATCTCCTAGTGGACTACCATCTTCAGGGTTAAGTGGTTTGGAATCTTCAGTAGACTTAGGGGCCCTTGGTTTACCACCGGCCATAATGTCATCAATTTGATCTACATCTAAAGTTTCATAGTCCATCAAAGCTTTTGACATGTTATGAAGTGCATCTAAATTTTCAGAGAGGATATCCTTAGCAATTTGATAGCAACCAGAGAGTATTTCCTTAACTTCGTTGTCAATTTCGTAAGCAGTGTCATCTGAAATTCCTTGTTTAGAGGCACCAGCCGATCTGCCAAGAAAAGGTTCGTCCGTTTCATCGCCATACTTGATTGGTCCTAATTTCTCAGATAGGCCCCACTTAGTCACCATATTGTGAGCTAACTCAGTAGCTCTCTCAATATCATTAGAAGCACCGGTAGTAACTCCCTTTTCTCCATATATAAGCTCTTCGGCAATTCTTCCACCATAAAGTCCACATATTCTGTCTAAAATACTTTGGTGACTGTAACTATATTTATCTTCTTCAGGCAAGAACATGGTCACACCAAGGGCTCTTCCTCGTGGAATGATAGTCACTTTGTAAACAGGATCGTGTTCCTCAAGAGATCTACCGACAATAGCATGCCCAGATTCATGGTAAGCGGTTTTAAGCTTCTCTTCTTCAGACATAACCATTGAACGTCTCTCACTTCCCATCATGACTTTATCTTTTGCAAATTCTAACTGTTCCATCCCAACTAATTTTTTTGCCGTTCGTGCAGCGACTAAAGCAGCTTCATTTACCAAATTGGCCAAATCAGCTCCAGAAAATCCCGGCGTTCCTCGTGCAATTAAGGATGCATCAACATCTTGGGCTATAGGAACCTTTTTCATGTGAACTTTTAAAATTTGTTCTCTACCTCTAATATCAGGCAAGGGAACAACAACTTGACGATCAAATCTTCCGGGTCTTAGAAGTGCTGGATCAAGAACATCTGGTCTGTTTGTAGCTGCAATAATAATGATGGCCTGATTATCTTCAAAACCATCCATTTCGACTAAAAGTTGATTGAGAGTTTGTTCTCTTTCGTCATGACCACCTCCCATTCCTGCACCCCTATGCCTTCCAACTGCATCGATTTCATCAATAAATACTATGCAAGGTGCTTGCCTTTTAGCTTGATCAAACATATCTCGTACTCTTGAGGCTCCAACCCCTACGAACATCTCTACAAAATCTGATCCAG
>CACEHP010000030.1:0-7868 GCA_902559365.1 uncultured SAR86 cluster bacterium | reverse complement strand
AAAGATTCAAAACAGAAACAAATCTAGGTTTAGGAGATGATTTTGGTATGCTTCAAATAACTAGAGCTCATGGAAATCTACTCGAAAATGCCCTTTTCTTTTTAATCCTTTCATTCTTATTAGAAACAGTAGGTCAAATCTCAAATACTGCCATAATAATTCTTGGTGACTTGTTTCTTTTAGCAAGGATTGCTCATGCATATGGCATAACTAGACCCGAAGCAAAAAGTATTTTTAGGGGCATCGGTACAGGCGTATCCATACTTGTCTTGAGTGTCCAATCAATCTGGGGTCTTATTATTTCGTTGAATTGGTTAGCCAGCAATAACTGGGGTTTTTAAATATCTATGAAAAGAATTTTACTTTCCTTCATCGCTTGTCTCGGTATTTTTGTATATGCCGATAATGATCAATCTACAAATCATATAGAAAAAATTGTATTAGGCTCGGGTTGTTTTTGGGGCGCAGAGAAAGGGTACGAAGCTTTGGAAGGGGTTATAGATGCAGTGTCAGGCTACGCTGATGGCGAAGGCGTCAGGCCAAACTATAGAGAGATAACTAAGTTTACAAATAAATTTAACCCCAATAATCATGCCGAAGTAGTTGAAGTGACCTTCAATAGAAATCTAATATCTATAGAGGACTTAATGATTCATTATCTTGAGTCGCATGATCCTACACAATTTAATAGGCAAGGAAATGATATAGGAACGCAATATAGATCAATTGTCCTATTTTCTAATAACTCTCAAAAACAAAAAATACTTGAATTAATTGCAGAATATCAAATTCTATTAAATGAAGAGGGATATGGTCAGATTAGAACCACAGTAAAGCCTTTAAAAAAATTTTTTAAGGCAGAAAATTATCATCAAGATTATATAAAAAAGAATCCCAACGGGTATTGCCCCGATCACTCTACGGGAGTTAGATTTGTTAGAAACATTGCCGAACCTAAGAATGACAACTCTCAACTTAAAGTTGGCAAAAACATAGTCGTGATAGAACCAAGCGGCTATTGCCCTTATTGTGATAAGTTAAGAGAAGATGTACTTAACGAATATGCTGGTAACATTCCTCTGCATTATAGAAAAGCCTCTGAACTAGAAGGTATAAATTTAGTGACTCCTACTTGGGCAACCCCAACAATCTTGTTTATCCAAGATGGTAAGGAGGTTTTTGGATATCAGGGATATCTCAATCAAAAAGACTTTTATAAAGCTTTAGGTTCTTTTCAATTAGGGAACTCTGAGGCTTATAGAGTAGCTTTTAATGATGGAACTGATGCCAGGTTTTGCAAAGAATATGAAATATTTAAGGATACTCCTGACGGGGTGTTTGTAGATAAATTAAGTGGGGCACCTTTATTTGATACCAGAGACAGATTTAATTCTGGAACAGGCTGGTTGTCATTCACTCGTCCGGTCAAGGGCTCAGTCTACAGAAGGGCAGATAATAGCTACGGTATGAAAAGGATAGAAATTAGGTCTGTTTCATCTGATATTCATTTAGGTCATGTCTTTCCCGACGGTCCAAATGGATTACCAAGATACTGTATTAATGCTACAGTCTTGAATTTTAAGACTAGAAAAGAATTCAATAAAAGTAATAAGGAGAAAGTATGAAAGGAAAAATAGCCAAATATGTAACAGTTGGAACAAATGACCTGGCAAGGGCAAAAAAGTTCTACGATGCATTATTTGAAGACCTAGGAGTTACAAGTTTTGGACCGAATGACAGAAGTTTCTTTTGGACAATTCCAGGTGATGATACGAATTTCGCAGTTTTTGTACCATATGATGGAGAGGAAGCTACTGTTGGAAATGGCAGTATGGTTGGTATTACTTTAGAAACGACTGAAGATGTAGACGCACTTTATAAAAAAGCTATCGAACTTGGTGCAAAGGATGAAGGCGAGCCCGGACAAAGGGTTCCTACTTTTTATGGCTGTTATGTACGAGATCCAGATGGGAATAAACTTACCTTCTGTAAATTTGGATAACTCATAAGAAATCAGCTACTGTATCAAATACCACATAGCAAAGAAGGATTCTGATGGTAAGAGTGGTTTTTAGGGAATCACTCATTTCCATCCCCCATTTCCTCTTTACTTCTTTTTCTTTAATTTGTGCAGACATCAAGAGGCCCATGCCATGAAATTTACTACAATATATACTCCTGCAAAAACAGGTACAAAGTAGCCAATTTCTCTTCCAATCTTCCCTAAGGTCTTTAGTTTTAGTGTTTTTTTATTGTTCATACAAGAATGTATGCAATCCTTATGCCAATGGTTTTAGGGACAAATTATGGGCTAAAGGTCTAAGAAAGTGCAATTCTAGCTACTACGCTTCAATTACGTTCACTTACTTCTTTGCTGTGACTATCCAAGTCGCACTTGGAAAGACAAGACCATGATCTTCATGAAAATCAGAAAATTTTATTATCAAAGCTTCTAAGATTTCTTCTTTTAATTCCTTAGGAGAATTTTTTAACATTTCAGTTACAACAGGATTGATTGTTAAATAATCTTCAGAAGCTTCTTTTAGACTTTTACCTGAAAACATGATTATCTCTTCTTGGTTATCATCTATGTTAATTTCTTTAAAATTTGAACGATCTAAAATATCTTCAATATAGCTTTTATCTTCAAATGCGAATGGACCAGGACTCTTAGGTGGCGGTGCAGGTAAATCTATAAACTGCTTAATTACTTGAATAGATAAACTTTGCCAAGGATTCAATAAAGGTTCTTGCCAACAAACAAAACTAAGTTGGCCTCCAATTTTTAGAGCATTATTTATATTTTTAAATGCTTCGTAAGAATCTTCAAAAAACATAACCCCAAATCTAGAAAAAGCTATATCGAAGGCATCTTTGGAAATTTCGTCCGTCTGTACATCCTGAACAACGAATTCAGTATTCGATAGAGACATCTCCAGTGCATCTTTGCGAGCTTGGTTTAGCATAGGCTCTGAAATATCCACACCAATTATTTTTCCTTCAGGAATCATTTTTGCAATTTCTAAAGTTGTAGCACCACAACCACATCCGATATCTAGTATTCTCTTACCATTAGATAAATCCAATTTATCGATTGCCCTCTGTCCCAGGGGATTGAGCATAATATCCATTTCCTTTTGTTTATTTACCCATACATCGCCTCCAGCACCTGACCAAAATTCCTTTTGCTTTACATTCTTATCTTCCATTGTTCTCCTCAGTAATGTTCCATATCATTTTGTAAGAATTAATGTAAAAATTGTACATTATGAGTACAGATATGGACATTACTGAATCCCTACTAGATCTAGTAGGGGATACCCCGATACTTAAACTCAAATCTCTCGATACAGGGCCGTGCGACTTATATGTAAAGCTTGAATCTAATAACCCTGGCGGTTCTATCAAAGATAGAATTGGACTCTCTATTATTGAAGAAGCAGAAAAGTCAGGGAAACTAAAACCAGGAGGAACGATTATCGAGGCTACTGCGGGTAATACTGGTATAGGTTTGGCTTTGGTTGCAGCGCTCAAAGGTTACAAAATTATTCTTGTAATACCCGATAAGATGAGTAGAGAAAAAATCCTTCATTTAGAAGGATTGGGTGCAGAAATAGTTTTAACTAGATCGGATGTTCCTGAAGGACATCCAGAATATTATCAAGATTTAGCAAGGAAGATTCTAAGCGAAACTCCCGGAGCTTTTTTAGCTAATCAATTCTCCAATCCTGCAAATCCTTTAGCTCATAGAACAACTACTGCGCCAGAAATATGGAAACAAATGAATGGTAATGTAGATGCGGTTGTTGCTGGAGTAGGTTCCGGAGGAACATTAACTGGGTTGGCAGAATTCTTTAAAGCTCAAGATTCATCTATCAGCATGGTTGCAGCAGATCCTGAAGGTTCAATTGTTGCTGACGCTATACTCAAAGGTGATTACACATATGATGGGGGCA
The DNA here is from genome assembly GCA_902559365.1 of uncultured SAR86 cluster bacterium. Lineage (GTDB taxonomy): Bacteria > Pseudomonadota > Gammaproteobacteria > Magnimaribacterales > Magnimaribacteraceae > Magnimaribacter. The sequence goes on along the minus strand of CACEHP010000030.1, from coordinate 3,912 downwards.
GTTGGCTTGTAGAGGGAGTTGGAGAAGATTTTATTCCAAATAATTTTGATCTATCTTTAATGGATGATGCAGAAACAGTTTCTGATAAAGAAGCTTTTGAAGTCTTACAAACTTTGCTTAAAGAAGAAGGAATTTTAGGAGGTTCTTCAACAGGGACTTTAGTGGCAGCCGCTGCAAAGTGGTGTAGAAAACAAAAGGAACACAAAAATGTTGTTACTTTCATTTGTGATACCGGAAATAAATACTTATCTAAAGCTTATAACAGATCTTGGCTCCATGATAATAATCTTCTTGATCTAGAAAAGTATGGAGATATAAGAGATTTAATTAATAGAAGAGCCGATAAAGGAGAAATGATAATTGTCTCACCTAATGATTCTTTATTAGTTGCTTATAACCGTATGAGAGCCTCAGATATTTCTCAAATACCCGTTTTGGATGAAGGACAATTAAAAGGTGTATTGGATGAAGAGGACTTGCTATTTACTGTAAGCAAAGATCCCGCAGCCTTTTCGAGTAATGTTTCTGAGCATATGATATCTGAATTAGATACTCTGCAGTTTGATGCATCGGAAGATGAATTACTTTCAATATTATCTGAAGGAAAAGTAGCAATAATCTATGACGGTGATACTTTCATTGGCTTTGTAACTAAGGTTGATTTAATTAACTACTATAGAAATAAATTGAACTAATCCCATGTCTAGAAAAAGAAATAAGCAAGGTTTTGAAACTAGAGCCATACATGCAGGTCAGGAGCCTGACCCAACGACTGGAGCAATTATGACTCCTATATATACAAGCTCAACATATGTTCAAGAAAGTCCTGGAGTACATAAGGGGTATGACTATTCACGAAGTGTAAACCCTACTAGAAAAGCTCTTGAGTCTTGCATAGCAGATTTAGAGGGCAGTAATTACGGTTTTGCTTTTGCCTCAGGTATGTCTGCCAGCGCAACAGTATTGGAGTTATTAGACTCTGGCGATCATGTAATTGCCATGGATGACTTATATGGAGGTACTTACAGGCTTTTTGAAAATGTAAGAAAACGATCTGCAGGCCTTGAATTTACTTTTTGTGATTTAAGTGACCTGAATACGCTGGAAACATCAATCAATAATAATACGAAGATGATATGGATTGAAACTCCTACCAATCCACTACTCAAAATTGCTGATCTAAGTGCCATTTCTCAATTTGCTAAGAAACATAATCTTATAGCTGTTTGCGATAATACTTTTTGTTCACCATATATACAGAATCCTCTAGATTTTGGTTTTGATATTGTTGTTCACTCAGCCACAAAATATCTTAACGGACATTCTGATCTTATTGGAGGAGTAGTGGTTTGCTCAAATGAAAAAGAAGATTTAGCAAATGAAATACTTTATCTACAAAATGCAGTGGGTTCTATTATGAATCCATTTGATTCTTTTTTACTGCTAAGAAGTTTAAAAACGCTATCAGTAAGAATGGAAAGGCATTGCACCAATGCCCAAGAGATTGCTAACTTGTTAGAATCTCACCAGGCTATTGAAAAAGTTATCTATCCTGGTTTAGCAAGCCATCCGCAGCACGATATAGCTAAAAAACAAATGAAAGGTTTTGGAGGTATGATCTCGGTTGTTTTGAAGGGGGGTTTAGATAGCGCTACAAGTTTCTTAGAAAAAACAAAAATATTTTCTTTGGCGGAAAGCCTGGGTGGGGTTGAAAGTCTTATTGAACATCCTGCGATCATGACACACGCTTCCATACCTAGAGAGGTCAGAGAAGAAATAGGAATCAGCGACGGATTGGTAAGATTGTCTGTAGGAATTGAGTCTCTTGAAGATTTAGTAGAAGATATTGAAAACTCTTTAAGTTAGTTTGAAAGTCCAACTTTCCAATTAACAGATTTAGCCGTTTCAAGAATTTTATTCTCTACCCCAAGAACCAGGGCAAAAATTGCCATTCTTATAACTACACCGTTATCTGCTTGTCTAAATATTGCTAGATTTGGATTTTCGTATAAATCTCTATCTAATTCATTGGCATCACTTCTTGAATCTCGAGGAAGAGGGTGCATTATCACAGTATTTGGTTCGCAATTAGCTGTGTAAATTGATTGATTAAGACTCAGTAAACCACGATATTTATTAGCATCTTCTTTATTCTTAAATCTTTCTTCTTGAACTCGGGTTACATAAATAATATCAACTCCTGAAATACCTTCTTCCAAATTTTCAGTTTGAATAACACTAACTCCTGCTTCATTTAATTGATTTAGTAAATCTTCTGGGAGTCTTAGCTCTCCTGGAGAAACTAGATTCATATTTACATTAGAAAATTTAGAAAGAATCTTACACAACGAATGAACTGCTCTTCCGTATTTTAGATCACCAACTAAGGCTATTCTTAAGTTATCTAGGTTTTTGTTATTTAGAGATAATTCTTTTTCGATTGTATAAAGATCTAAAAGAGCTTGAGACGGATGTTCATTTGATCCATCTCCAGCATTAATTACTGGAACCCTACTTGCATCTGCAAATTTTTGAACTGAACCATTTTCAGGGTGTCTCAAGACTATTATGTCACTATAACCACTCAAAACTTGCGCTGTATCTGCTAAAGATTCACCTTTTGCGAGAGAGGAACTACCTACCTCAGTAATTTCTCTTACATTACCTCCCAGCAAGTTAAATGACGCGCCAAAACTTATTCGTGTTCTGGTACTGGGTTCAAAAAACATATTGCCCAATATCGCACCTTCAAGAACTCTGGTTATTTTTTCTTTAGAGGCAAATGGTTCAAGTTTGTCTGCAACGGCGAATAATTTTTCTATATCTGAACGATCAAATTGATCTATAGAAAGGATATGATTTCCGCTAAAATCCATCTATTAATACCTTTTGAAAGCCTATCTTATCATCTTTAACTCTGGTTTAGATAATTTAAGAAAATAGGAGAAGACCAGGCCCTTTCTCCTATCGGGGCTAGGCAATCATCACTAGGTTCAAAATCTGGTCCGCTAGCGTAGCAAGGATTTATCTTTATACATTCTCCTTTATCGTTGTATTCACAACGTAAAGGATCTCCACCAACTGCTAAAGTCTCTTCTTGAATAGCTCTTACGTAGTAAACTGAGTTTGATTTATCTTTAGAGAACTCTGGATCTTCAAAAGATACAGAGCAACCCTGTCCTTTGTCCTCGCAATCTAAAACTAACCAAGGATCTTGAATCACTTCTTGTAATGCATTTAAGTTAAGTGTTGGTTTGATTTTTATAACTTCTATTCTATCTATGAGATTTCTCTCATTACTGGGGTTGTAACATTCATTTAAACAAAGACGTTCAATTTCATCTTTTTTCATTGTGTTATTAACATAATCAGGACAACCAGGTAGCTGCTTAAAGGAACCTAGTGCTCTAACCTCAAACTTTGGATTCTCTGAAGAAGAAAGTTCTCTTCCCATAGGAATCTCTTTATTGTCTTTAATTAAATTGAACCAGAGAAGTATTCTTTCCCCTGAAGTAGCATAAACCTCTCTATCATATAACGAATCGTAAATTTCATTTCTTTCGAGTCTGTTAGCATGCACAGCCACCAATCCTCCAGTTGAATAGAAGGAAGCTCCTCTTTCAGGAGGAAGAATCCAAGTTAGATGGTCTTTAGCGCCCCATGAATCTCCCATAGATTTTCTTGCAAATTCTTTATATCCCGCTCCGGCTCTAGCTTTATGATTGTCTGTGGAACCTATGAGACCCAATTTAAAGGAATTTAAAACATCATCAGAACTTACTTGAGATGCTAAAGCTGCCTGCGCACTCATTGATGGTCTATACGTATAAGCCGGGAGAAAAGAGTCTTTGAGTTGTCCGCACTGTTTCCAGTCTTCTTGAGTTGCATTTTCTACCAATCCAAATCTCAACA
>CACEHP010000029.1:0-9246 GCA_902559365.1 uncultured SAR86 cluster bacterium | reverse complement strand
ATAGAAGTTATCGCACCCTGGAGGACTTGGGATTATTCATCTAGGGCAGATTTAGTCGAATATTGTAAGCAACATCAAATAGAGATCGAGTCTAGTCCTGACGAGCCACTTTATTCAACAGATGAAAACCTGCTTCACACTTCATATGAGGGAGAAATTTTAGAAGATCCATCTGTTGAAGCCCCTGAAGAGATATGGCAAAGAACATCATCTTTGGAGAATACACCTGATAAAGCGGAGAGAATATCTATCTTTTTTGAAGAAGGTCTCGCTATTTCCATCAACAACGAACAACTAAGCTCCGCTGAAATTCTTTCTCGTTTAAATGAATTGGCTGGTATACACGGAATAGGGAGACTGGATTTAGTTGAAAATAGGTTCACTGGCATGAAGTCTAGGGGTTGTTATGAAACTCCCGGTGGCACTATACTTTTAAAGGCTCATAGAGCTATTGAGTCAATTACTCTGGATAGCCAAGCTGGACATTTGAAAGATGAAATCATGCCCAAATATGCTCAACTAATCTATGACGGTTTTTGGTGGAGTCCTGAGAGAGAAGCCCTTCAGGCATTAATAGATAAAACTCAAGAACATGTAACTGGTTCAGTTGATTTATCTTTGTATAAAGGAAACGTTACCATAATAGGTAGGTCTTCAGAATTCAGCCTCTACGATTCTAAAATAGTAACTTTTGAAGATGATGAGAATGCTTATAATCAGGCTGATGCCACTGGTTTTATAAAGATTAACTCGCTGAGATTAAAACAATTTGCAAGAAGGAAACGTAAGACTAATCGGTAACTCCTAATTTCTTTTGTAATTTAGTATTAGAAGTTGTATAGCCGAAAGGAACTCTTTCACCAGGGTTACTACGCCTATAGGCTTCTTGCACAGCCAGTGTCGTTTCATGAAAACCACACAAAATAAGATCTAACTTTCCGGGATAATCATTTATATCTCCAACGGCAAATATTCCTTTTGTTGAAGTTTCAAATTTTTCAGTATCAACAGATATTTTTTTATTGCTCATATCAAGACCCCATTCGGAAATAGGTCCGAGTTTCTTATTTAAACCAAATAAGAAAAGCAGTTCGTCAGCTTGAACTTCTTCAATTTCTTTCGTTTCAAAGTTTTTAAGCTCAACACCAGTAACCTTTTCTTTTCCAATAAGATTTTCAATAACATAAGGTGTCTTTAGTTCAACCTTTCCTTCATTTACTAATTCTCTCATTTGAGCTTCAGTATTAGGCGCGCCTCTAAATTCATCTCTTCTGTGAACTAATTTTATTGACTTTGCGATATCTGATAATTCTACAGTCCAGTCAAGAGCACTATCTCCACCTCCAAAAATTAATAAGTTTTTATCTCGAAATTTTTCTTTAGATCTTACCGAGTAGGAAACACCTTGTTCCAAAAACCTATCAGGATTTTCTATATTAGGAGGTCTTCGAGGTTCAAATGAGCCTGCACCAGCAGCTATAAAAATACTTTTAGCAATAAATTCTTTTCCCTCTGAAGTAGTTACTTTCCATGAATTAATATCTTCTTCCGATATTTCATCGATCTTTTCAACCCTTTCATTAAGAAAAACTTCGTAATCAAATGGTTTGATTTGCTCTAATAAAGCATCTACATGCTCTTGAGCAGTTTGATTGGCTACTCCGGGAATATCATAGATGGGTTTTTCTGGGTAAAGCTCACTGCACTGACCTCCTATTTTGTCTAGATTATCAATGAGAACGCAATCTAGTCCGAGCAGGCCTGCTTCAAATACTGTAAATAATCCTACTGGACCAGCACCTATAATTAGAATATCTGTTTCTTTTTTCATCATCTCACTTGCATACCAGGAACTGCGCCATCATCTGGAGACAATATGAAGATACCTAAATCATCATCTCCTGCAGCAAGTATCATCCCTTCGGATGTTCCAAACCTCATTTTTCTATGCTGTAAATTATTAACACAAATTACAAGTTTATTAATTAAAGATTCAGGTTCGTATGCTTTTTTCATACCTGCAAATACAGTTTTATGTCCTGACGCACCTACATCTAGTTCAAGCTTTAAGAGCTTGTCAGCTTCCTCAACAGATTCAGCATTTACGACTTTAGCCACTCTTAGATCAAGCTTTATGAAATCTTCAATTGTTATCTCATCCATATTAACTTCCAAGTAATTTGTTTATTTGGTCCTCATCTATCCTAGTGATGATGGGATTAAAATTGTTGATCTTACATCCTGTAAGAGGGGATTCCATACTTTTCCAGGATATATTTGTTTCATTTAGAAATACAAAAGCTTTTTTTGTGAATCCCGGTATTACGGGCTGCAACATAATAGTGATTATTCTAAATAAATTCAAAGATGTAGTGCAAATCGAGTGAACTTTATCTTTATTATTTTCGTCTTTTACAAGCACCCATGGTTCTTTTGAATCAATATACTGGTTAGCTCTATCAGCCAAAGACATAATTTCTTTAATTGCTTTGCTAAATTCAAGATCTTCAAATAAGCAAGATATAATTTCTGATTTATCTAGGAACTCTTGAATTAATTCTGGTTGATCTAGTTCGTTTGAAAGAACCCCATCGTAATTTTTATTTAAAAATTTTGCTGTTCTACTGGCTATATTTGCATATTTGTTTACCAAATCAGAGTTACTTTTTTGCCGAAAGTCTTCTAAATTAAGATCAATATCATCTACTCCGGTTCCTAATTTAGAAGCAAAAAAGTAACGTAAGTAATCTGCATCTAATGTATTAATATAATTTTCAGCAGAAATAAAATTTCCTCTTGATTTGGACATCTTGTCACCATTCAAAGTTAGAAAACCATGAACAAAAACTCCATTGGGTGTTTTGAGGTTTGATTCTGATAACATCACAGGAAAGAAAAGGGTATGAAAGTACATTATGTCTTTCCCTATGAAATGAAACACTTCTCCTTTTGATTTTGAATTCCAAAACTCTTCAAATTCTGCTTCTTGATCATTTTTTTTTAGATAATTTAAATGACTTGCGAGGTAACCAATAGGTGCATCCAACCAAACATAAAAAAACTTATCTTGAAAATTGGGTATTTCAAATCCGAAATAAGGACTGTCCCTGCTTATATCCCAATCTCTTAAATCGCCTTCGAGCCATTCATTGAGTTTGTTTCTTACAGGATCTTGTATGTTTGAGTTATTTAACCAATTAATTATCTGTTCTTTCAAAGAGCTTAGCTTAAAGAAGAGATGGTCTGATTCTTTAATAATTGGTTTAGTACCAGAGATAACCGATACAGGGTCTATTAATTCTACTGCATCATAAGTTGCGCTGCATTTTTCACAATTATCTCCATACTGATCTTTTTCATGACAAACAGGACAACTGCCTTTTACATACCTATCGGAAAGAAACATTTGTTTGGTAGTATCAAACAATTGATTTATTTTCTTTTGTTCAATTAAGTCATTTTTTTGCAGAGCATTGAAAATTCTTTCAGATAATATTCTGTTTTCTTCACTATGTGTTGTATGAAAGTTATCATGAGAAATTCTATAGTCTTCAAATGTAGATTTATGTTCTTTGTATATATCTTCAATAAGATTTTCTGGAGTAATATCAAGCTCTTCCGCTTTAAGCATAATTGGAGTACCGTGGGCATCATCAGCGCAAACGTAGATACACTCATTGCCTAAAAGTCTTTGAAACCTAACCCAGATATCTGTCTGTGTATGTTCTAAAATATGACCCAGATGCAAGGGTGCATTTGCATAAGGCAAAGCACTTGTCACTAAAATTGATCTTTTTTCGGAACCTTGGCTCATTGTAAGGTTAAAATACTGGCTAAATGACAATTATAACCTACTTGAATGACTTCTCTTTTAAGAAAATATGGCACAAACAGAAAATAAATTAAGAATTCCTGAAACCCTTAGAAAAGTAAAAAATATAGTCGGAATTTTTTCTGCAAAAGGTGGTGTTGGAAAGTCAGCTATTTCCCTACAAATAGCTCTAGCACTTAAAGATAAGGGGTTTAAAGTTGGTTTAGTTGATGCAGATATATACGGGCCATCTCAATCAGTTATGCTTGATTCATCTCCGGGTGAATTGCAATTAACACAAGATAAAATCATTGAACCTTTAAGCAAGGAAGGTATCAAATTTATTTCCATGGGATTGATTTCAAATGAAAAAATGCCAGTTATATGGAGAGGTCCAATGGTTAGTGGTGCTGTTATGCAACTCTTATCTCAAACCAACTGGGGGGAATTAGATTATCTGATTGTGGACACTCCTCCTGGAACTGGTGACGTTCAGCTTACTCTTCTTCAACGAATTCCATTAACTACATCCATTGTAGTTACCACTCCACAAAAAGTAGCGATTTCAGATTGTAAAAAAGGAATCGAAATGATTAACAAGCTAAATATCCCCATTTCTGGTCTTATTGAAAATATGAGCTGGTTTAAACCTGACCAGTCTGACAAAAAATATTATTTATTTGGAAAAGATGGTGGAAAAGATCTATCTGTAGAATATTCTCTCGACCTATTGGCTCAGTTACCGTTAGTTGAATTGAGTGAGGAAGATATTATTCAAAATAATCCAATTTTAAAAAAAGAATTTGTTAATATATCTGACAAGTTGGCGGTATCCATTAAAAATCTTAAGGAAAAGAAATCTACAGGCATCCCTCAGATAAATATTACTCAATGATTAAACCATTCTTCATTAAATTAATTTTACTACTCCTTCTTTCTCCTTTTACCTTTGCAGAAGTAGACCCTTTTCAAAATATCAACGAAAAGACGCATAATTTAAATCAAACTTTAGATCTGCAAGTTGCTTCTCCTGTTGCAAGATTCTATAAAAGAATAACTCCTGATTTTTTAGAAAAGGGTATTACTAACTTTACTCATAACATTGAAGACTTAAGTATTGGTATCAATAATATCCTTCAAGGAAAATTTAATGAGGGACTTTCAGATTTTTCTAGGTTTACTCTAAATACTTCTATTGGGCTGCTCGGCTTCATAGATATTGCTTCTGATTTAGGTCTAACAAAACACGATGAAGACTTTGGTCAAACTTTAGCAGTTTGGGGAGTTCCAGATGGTCCTTACTTAGTATTACCCGGATTAGGCCCAAGTACTACTAGAGATACTTTGGCAATGATTCCAGATGCTTTTTTAACGCCTTTATGGCTGATTGATCATGATAGAACGAGCTATTCGCTAACTGCTATCGACTTAATTGATACTCGTGCTCGTTACTTAGGCCTTGAGAGCGTTGTAATTGGAGATGAATACCTATTTTATCGAGATGCCTATCTCCAGAGCAGAAACTTTGAAATAAAAGACGGTGAGGTTGAAGACGACTTTGATGATTTTGATGATTTTAACTAATCATCTCTTATTTTTAATTTGATATTGATATAGTCGCTATGACTTATATGTATAAGATCTGATATTTTTCTAATAAGATGTTCTTCATATTTATCTAAAACATTGTCTGCGTAAGCCACTTTCCAAAGATTCTCCAGTAAGCTTAATTTATCACTGTATTCAAATTCATCATTAACTGTTCTGGTATATTCGTATAGAGAAGTGCTCTCGGCCACTGTAGATTCTGCATCTTTTATAATCTCTTCTATAGCATCTGCTTCGAGATTATAGGTTTCAATTAGAGATTTTTTTAAAGACTCTTTCTCATTAAGATCAAATTCCTTATCCGCAAAGGCTATTTCAACAAGTAATGCAGCGCATGCTTCATTGAGTTTTACCAAGGCAGAACTTTCTTCAACTTTATCTTCGCTGGAATAATTAGAAATTAAGTCTTTAATTTTTTTTATCATATTGTTTCTTCTTTAAGTAAAAATTCAAAGCTTTCTATTGGGTTCATTGCATGATTTAAAGATATTAAATATTTCCTCATATTTTTTGCACCATTGAACCCTCTGAATAGACCCATTAAATGTCTAGTTATATGTGAAATCTTTGTACCGCGCTCAAGTTCTTCAACTATATATGGAATAAGACTTTTAAGGATATCCGATCTACTCGTAGATACTTTTTTATCTAAAAATATAACACTATCAACTTCAGCTAGAAGAAGGGGATTCTCATAGGCCTCTCTGCCGATCATCACACCATCTACATGCTGCAAATGTATTGATGATTCTTGTAGAGATTTAATACCCCCATTTATAATGAATTTTAAGTCAGGAAATGTGTTTTTCAGTTTATATACTCTTTCATAATTTAATGGCGGTATTTCTCGATTACCTTTTGGACTTAATCCCTTTAACCAAGCTTTTCTTGCATGAATTATGAAAGTATTACATCCAGCAGAACTTACTTCGTTTATGAAGTTATCAAGATGAATATTTTGATCCATATCATCAACACCGATTCTGCATTTCACAGTTACAGGAAGAGTAGTGGCTTCCTTCATTTTACTAATGCACTTAGCAACTAATTTAGGTTCTTTCATTAAAACAGCACCAAATTTCCCTTTTTGTACTTTGCTACTTGGACATCCAACATTCAAGTTGACTTCTGAATATCCAAATTTGTCAGAGATAGACGAAGCTTCAGCAAGTGCAGAAGGGTCACTCCCCCCTAATTGTAAGACCAAAGGATGCTCATCTTTATGATGGTTTAGAAGTTTTTCTGTATCACCTTTCAGTACTGCATTTGCATGCAGCATCTCTGTATAAAGAAAACTTCTTTTGGTTAAGAGTCTATGAAAGTACCTACAATGACGGTCAGTCCTATCCATCATAGGAGCAACGCTAAATCTATGGCTCATTAAGGATGCAGTGGTAACGAGTAATAATCAAAAAATAGATACATTATCACTGTGCAAATCACTAATGTAAGAACCATAACAGGCAATCCCTTCTTGGCCCACTTTAAAGGGGTAATTGCTAAGTCTGGATTTCCAGTGCTCTTAGCAAGTTTCTCTGAGACAGTAACAATATAGACATTAGCAGTCGAACCGATGTGAGTACCATTTCCTCCCATACCTACTCCTATTGCTAAACACCAACATAATGCTGCTATATTTACACCTACAGTTTCAAGTGAAGCAATGATGGGAATCATGGCTGCGGTAAACGGTATGTTATCTATGGCAGCTGACATTATTGCAGCAACCCACATTAAGGCTATGCAAGTGTACATAAAGTTTTCTTGTATAACTTCGCCAGATACAGGATCAATTAAGAAAGGAACAATATATTGTCCAAGATATTCTAAGAATTTACTTCCCTCTACTCCTCCAACAAGCATAAATAGAGCAACAAAGAACATTAAGAGAGGTATTTCATGAGTCATATTCTTCATAACATCCTCAAACTCAATTTCTTTAGCCAAAACTACCAGAAGAATAAGTCCTGTACCAGCTACCATCCATGGCTCCCAATGAATGGTGTTATGAATAACGAATAAGATGACCATCAAACCTAAAATAGATAGAGATTTATTCCAGAGACTTTTATCTTTATATGGAATACTGTCTTCAAACTTACCTTCGGGGACTATTGCTAATTCCTCTTTAAATAAATAACGCATGAAGAATAGGGTGGCTATCCAGGCCACAAAAACTATTGGAAACATCTTGTAGGCAAATGGCATAAAGGCAATGTCAAATGCTGAACCTATCATCAAATTAGGTGGATCACCAACTAAAGTAGCCACACCCCCTGTATCAGACAATAAAGCTGCTGCAAGAAGATAAGGTATAGCACTTACCTTCATTTTTTGGCAAATCAAAACAATAAGAGGTCCAAAAATAACTACAGTCGTAACATTATCTAATAGCAGTGAAATAACTGTTACAGCAGTTCCAAGTAATGCAAGAAGCAAAAATTGTCTTCCCTTTGCTATCCTTCCAATATTTGCTGCGAGTACCTCAAATCCACCCGTATTTACCATGATGGCTACTACAGCCATCATAGAGCCAAGTAGAAAGACTACATTCCAGTCTACAGCTTCAAAAGCTTGTTCAGGAGAATAGAATCCGTAGGATTGTCCAACTACTAACATCACAGCAGCACCAGCCATCGCCACTTTTACTCTATGAAATCCATGCAGTGTCTCAGTAAAAATTAAAATAAAGCTTGCTGCTAAAATTATTCCTGAAACCAACATTCCTTGATTCATTACAATAGTTTCCATGCCTACCTCTTCTTATTAATTTATTTCAAACTAGTATTTATTAGCTTAAACTTAAAAAATGATATCTATTTACGATAATTTGGTTTTTACCCCTGAAAACTTCGATACAACATCTGAGTCTTCAATATACATTATACTAAGAAATCAAGAATTCTTAACATCAAAAACGTCCGAAATCCTATTGTTCGAGGAAGATGATTTGAAGTGGACTGAAATGTCATTCTCAAATAAACATTTTTTGGGTTATCTCAATCAAAGACCTTGTTACGTTTCTGTTTTAGATGACTCTTCAAAGCCATCCGATGAAATGATGCTGAGCCCATTAAGGAATTTATTAGGAAGAATACCAGATAGTTTGTTTGTTATTTGTTCAAGATCTCTACAAATTTCGGAGTGGTATGCAGCTAACCAATTTTGTGGTTATTGCGGTAAAAAAACATCAATGCATGATACTGAAAGGGCAATGGTTTGTAGTTGCAATAACGTGATGGTTTATCCAAGAATTTCACCTTGTATTATTGTATTGGTGACTAAAGGCGAGGAATTATTGCTAGCGCATAATAAAAATTTCCCCGGAGATTTTTATAGCACTTTAGCTGGATTTATTGAACCTGGTGAAACAGCTGAATCGGCAATAGAAAGAGAAGTTTTCGAAGAAGTAAATGTAAATGTAACCAACATTCAATATTTTGGGAGTCAATCATGGCCTTTTCCAAGTCAGCTAATGCTTGGATATCATGCTGAATATTTAGACGGAGAAGTTAAACCCGATGGCGAGGAAATAGATAAAGCTGATTGGTTTCATTATGACAATCTCCCACAAGTACCAACTGGCAATATATCTATCTCAGGTCAATTAATAGAAAGCTATTTAGAAAAGCTAAAATCTTAGACTTTGTTTCTAGGATCATTCGAAGCTCTTCCCCAATCTTTTGCTTTCTTGGCTTCTTGCTTTGATTCCTCTTTAGGTAATTCATTTGATTGAATTTTGCTAGATTCTTTTACGTCTTCTTTAGTTGCCTTATTCTTAACAGGTTTTTTAATAGAGTCTTGGCCTTTATTATTTTTATTAGTAA
>CACEHP010000028.1:0-9705 GCA_902559365.1 uncultured SAR86 cluster bacterium | reverse complement strand
CTGTTTCAGGATCATCCCAAGGTCTTTGATATATCTCACCTAAGTTATCCTCTTCATCATATTGAACTACACGTCCACCTTTTGTATAGACCAAATAGAAATAAGAGAGAGGTTTAATTTCATACCTATATCGAATTTGAAAAGCCAAGTCACTTAATGTTATGGGTGGTAAAGCAATATCAGCATGAATCAAATCTCCTAAATTATTAGCCAAATAAGCTTTCGGCGATCTAGCTGTAAATGCAACCATCTGTGCCTTGAGCCTCAATTCATGTTTGTCTCCTTTAAACCAATTGATCCCGGCTACAGTTAGCCTTTGTCTTTTTTCGTAAGTCCCCAATAGATTATTTTCTAACCAATTTAGCCAATCATTCTCTCTTAAATCTTGATAAAAAATTGAATAGGAAATTGAGTCAGCTGGAGTGTACTCAAACAAAAAATCATAAGCTTTATTCCAACCAAGAGCTGAGACATACTCTTCACCTTTTCTTCTCACGAATCCGGCCATATATCTATACTTCTTCCCAGACATATTCATATATTGAATTTCATAACCATAGCCCTTTGGCATATTAATGTATGGAGACTCTTTATATTTTCTTGTTATTTGATTGTCCCTACCTGAAGTTCTGAAGAAAGTCTTCAATTTCAAATCAGTGAAGTTTTTAAAACCATTATCTAACGTCACAGAAAAACTTGATGGTTCTTTATTCCAATCAGTATCAGTCATCAGAGCATAATCGAGGCTATAATTCCTTTCTCTACTCAAAGAGCTCGAAGGTAAGTCAGTATTCTTAAATTGAGTTCTTCCAGTAAGCATTAAATAGTCATTCTTCCATAGATAGCCCATATCGCTTAGATCAATTCTGTTATCGAAATAATATATTCCTGCCCCTGTTGAGAAGCTTTTATTGGGAGTTCTCAAATATCCTACTCTGAACCCATATCCATTCTCATTGTTAATCTTTGAGTTAAGCAGAACACCATTCACTCTAATATTATCATTAGGTTTATACTCAAAATCACTAGCATGCACTGTTGCTTCTCTATCTAAAATCGGTCTTTCGACATGTGTTCCTAAATAACCTAAAGTAAGATTCTCGGAATTTTTTCTTAGTCTCAGAGCATAGAAATCTCTTCCTTCACTGAAGTTTTCATCTGCTTCACTTGCTCCTAAGAAACCAACATCTAAATTTTCAGTTTGTTGTATATATCTTAGAGCGAAATCTATATCGGATGTTCCTATCTGGGTTTGGTTGCATAAATCGGCATTTAAACCCGAAAGATTTGAACAGCTATAATCTGGTGCAGCTCCTATTCTTCTAGTATTGATAACGTAGAATGTCTCATAACCTTGAATATTAAATAAAGACTGATTCTCTGCAAAAAAAGGTCTCTTATCTGAATAGTAAGTCTCATAAGCAGAAAAATTAACTACCAATTCATCACTCTCTACTTGGCCAAAATCTGGGTTAAAAGTAGCATTTAATTGTCTTGAAGAATCAATTTTCCAAAAAATCTCAGCCCCTCCTTTTGTATCGGAAAGTTCTGTTGCAGAATCATCTGAGTAAGTGAGATAAGGAAAAATATCTAGTTGAGAAGATTCATATTTCTTTACTTTTATTGTAGGAAAAATTGATAAGAACTTCTCTTGGTAAGGACTCCCTCTGCAAGTAGCAAACACTCTAAATTCGGAGATAATTAATCGATAAAAGCATATTCCAATTTCTCTTTCTTCAGTGCTTACTGATTTCATGGGTGCAATAGACCAGGGAATGAGTATTTCTGAGGTCCAGCCATTCTCTTGCACTGCAGTAGCTTGTTTCCAATCTCCATCCCAATCATCATTCATTTCGTTTTCGTTAACAACGACACCATCAATTATTGAGCCTCCTGCGTTTACGATGAAACGATAGCCTGTTCTTCTATCGTTATCGAAATCTAACGTCACACCATTTTGATCTCCTATAGGCGGCCTGACACCTTGATCTCTTTGGTGCTGGTTAAGTCTAATGGTGTCTTTAGGCTGGGTGTTTATGAAACCAAAATACATACCCTTCTCATCTTCTCGAATGAGAATTTTTGTATCGTTATGTCCAGTATCTAAAGAATAAGGATAAACTTCATAAAACTCGTTAATTTCTCTTGCGCTAGTCCATTCTTCTTCATTCAGAACGCCGTCTATAACTATTTCAGAAAAGAGTGCAGGGCAGAAAGCAATTAAAGATATTAGTAACCTTTGCTTCCGTGCTGACATATATATATTTCCCCTTTAGATTTAATGCTTTAAGTTATGGTAAAGCAGGGGCTATTGGGAGTCATTATTTATTAGAGGTATAGTTTTGCATGTAAAAATAAAGAAAATTTCAATCAGTGTATTCGGGCCCCTTGCTTGATTAATGCTTTTTGCACTTTTTTGATATCCACTTTAGAAACATCTTCATTTGTTTGTATCGAGGTTGCTGCCGCAACGCCTGCTCCTTGACCATTAACAGCGCAACACATCATATTTCGTACAGCAGCATGAGAGCCTTTATCTCCACCCACACATCGACCGGTAACTAATAAATTTTCTATACCTTTAGGTAGCATTGCTCTATAAGGCAATTGGAAATACCTTCCTGTTGTAGGCAAAACAAGAACTCCATAGCCATCAATAAATTCAGGAAATATACCAATACTATCGTCAAATTTAGCTTCATTATGAACATCATGAGCAGTCATGTTGTAAACAGCATCAATTTTTCTGGTATCTCTGACTCCTAAAGTCATGCCGAAGTTTCTTAATTTGGCATCCTCGCAACCTGGGTTATATTCTTTTAGGGCTTTAATAGCCAACATTGCCTGCCTACGACCTTCCATCTCACCTTTTGTAAGATGATCGGGGTCAGTTGCATCAAGTCCTGCCAGATGAATTATATTCAAGTAACTCAGGTCACCCTGTTCGCTTATAGCTCCCCAAGTTCCAGTGATAGTTGTTAAATTCTCTGGTATTAATCCTGATTTTATTGCCTTTTTAAATGGCTTCTTTAAATAAGGAGAAAATAAGTCATCTTCTTTTCCAGATGTTTTCATTGCCCATCCAGGACCAAACCAGTCGCTATAGGTATGTGGATCTGACTTAACATCCTCTATAAAACGACTTTTATCGACTCCATTCATTGAAAACATAACAGAAGCAGCCATCATTTCTTCAACGGGTGTTTTATTTACAATCGCTCCTGCTCTATAAGCGATATCAGCATCGCCTGTTGCATCTATAACACGCTTTGCCAAAATCGCTTCTCGACCTGCCTTGCTTTCCACTATGACACCTTGTATTACATGGTTCTCAACAATGGTAGCTACCATTGTTCTATGTAGCATAGGAAAAATGCCAGCCTCTTCAACTAACACATCAGCTACATACTTGAAGGCTTCGCCGTCAATTGCATGACTATTAGATTGAGGTTCTGGGTTTGATGCACCCATAGATTTTGCTCTCTCTTCAAATTCTATGCCGATCCCTTCACTATCAATAGTTTTGTCGTGACGGTACCAAGCAAGTCCTTCAACACCCACTTGTGTGAGATTACCCCCGAAGCAGCCATAACGTTCAAGCAAGGTGGTTTCTGCACCAGCTCTAGCAGAAGCTATAGCAGCAGCCAGTCCTCCGGGACCACTACCAACAACCAATATTTCTGTACGATGAATTATTGGCGTTTCTCTTGCTAGTTCATTAATAGTTTCCATAAGTACCCTTCTTTGTTTCTAGTGTATAGCTTTGCTAATAACAGTCTTCATCTTTAATCTAAATTCTATTTTTACATTCTTTACCGCTCAACATATCTAAAAATAAATTCCACTGACTTTGATCCAAATCACGACCTGTCCACCAAATAGCATGTTCAGCCAAGTCTTGCTGGTCATAAATAACTAATCCCCACATTGCTTCGATTTCATTAGGTAACATTGAGTAACGAACATCTGTTACTAAATTTTTTTCTTCATCAAAACCTAAATAGTTCTGAGAGAACCATCGAAACCTTTCAATATCTTTAGCTTGCTGACTTTTTTTATCAAGATCTGGTAAATGTTGTTGGTAGTCAAAAATGCTAATACTCTCTCCTAAACATACCGTTGAAGATTGAACCGTTCTGATTGCATCAACATAAAACGCATCTTCATATTGATAAATAGATTTCCACAAAATTAAATTTCCGAATGACGGTTTTAACGTAAGGCGTTCGGCATCATGTCCTCTTGATTTGGCTAATTCGTTGGCTCCTGATAAAGCTCTTTCATATTGCACAAAACCCAAAGTCAGATAAAAAATAATCCATCCAATTGAGAAAAAACTAAATATTCTTTTTCGGGTTTTAATGGCAGTTCCGACAAGAATTAAGGCAGGAACAGTGAAGAGAGGATCAACAATAGATATATTGTTCCAAGTTATTCTCTCATGTGAAAAAGGCCAAAAAAGTAATGTCCCATAAGAAGTACATGCATCTAGCAGTCCATGAGTTGCATATCCCAAGAAACTAGCAATATAGACTGTCTTGAAGCTCATGGATTTCCTAATCAAAGGAAAAATAAGAAGTGCAACAATAAAAGAACCAAAAGGAATAAAAAAAAGTGAATGTGAGAATTGTCTGTGGTATTCGAGGAATAAAATAGGATCAGTTGATGATTGAATTAATACATCTAGATCAGGCGCTAAGCCAGCTAGAAATCCAACGAGGGCAACCTTTAGAAGGTTATTTTTATTAGCACTAGATTGAGCAAAAGCTGCGCCAACCGTACCTTGAGATAGTGGATCCATTTTATTTTATTTAAGATTATTACAATAAAGTTAGAACAATTTGTTTATCAAACCATAGAAAATCATATAGCTTTCATATGTAACTTTTCACTTAATTCTTTCAAGCCATCGGTTTTCCCAAAATCACTTAAAGTTATATTGTCTATTATCTCTATTAGATCATTTTTAGTTTCTCCGATTACACAAGGAAAATCATAACCTTTATCTAAAATATTTTTTGGGAGTTCATTTCGATGCAGCACTTCTACTTTGTAATCTTTTTTTAGTTCTTTTATGAATTTTGACCATTCTGATCTCATATATATTTTACCGTGAGAGATATCGCATAGCTCACAAGCGGTTTCCCTTTTTAAAATATTTTTATCAATCCAATATTTAATTTCATTAAATATTCCGCCATCAGCATTGTAGATAAAATAAATAGCCTTAAAGTTCTTCATAACCATGAATTTAGAGATAATAAAGTATCTGATAAAAGTTTGTCTCTAGTTTGTATCATTTTTTATGTATAGTATTTTTTATTGAGCTTTAATAGGGAAATATTGTGATAACACTAGAGAAAAAAGATTCTATTTATTATTTAACGATGGATTCTGAGGAGAATCGTTGGAATACCACATTCGTCAGAGATATTGCTAAAGCGTTAGACAAAATTGAAAATGATGAAGGTCCTGGCGCATTAATAACTTCTTCTACAAATCCAAAATTTTTTTCAAATGGTCTGGATCTTGATTGGATGCAATCTCCTGAGAATCATCCTGATGGAGGAGATAGAGAGGTATTTGGCGAAGAGTTTATGTATTTAATGGGAAGAGTAATCACACTACCAATACCAACAGTTTGTGCAATCAATGGTCATGCCTTTGGAGCAGGCTTTATGTTTGCTCTTTCGCATGACATTAGAATAATGAGAGAAGACCGAGGATTTCTATGCGCCAATGAAATGCAGCTTGGCTTACCAATCCCAAGACCGGAACTAGCATTGTTTAAGCACAAAGTACCGGCAAATGCTTTTTTTGAAACTGTTCAGTTATCTAAACGATGGACTGGTTCTGATGCTCTTAATGCAGGAATTATTCAGGGGGTAAGTTCTCTAGAAGAGTTACCTGAAGTAGCCCAAAATAAAGCTACAGAATTAGCTCCCCTTGCGAATAATAGAAAAAACTTTGGACATCAAAAAGAGATGTTATACGGCGAAAATGCTGCTATTAATCTCTCTCATGGGCCTGCTCATATGCTCAAGAATTCGAAAGATTTCAAAGAATGATTATGAAAGCGGCTTAAGCCGCTTTCATAATTAAATAAAATTTATTCTACTTTGAATACTTCTGCTTCCATTTCACCTGCAACCAAATCAATAGTCCCACTTAAGAAATTTATACCATCAGTTACACTATCGACTGACTTAATATTTATCTTTGTGCCATCCATTGTCCACACACCCATTAAATCTCCTCTTGCAAGAACGCCATCTGGACTAATGCCTCTTCCATAACCGATCCATGTTCCTGAATTAGGTATATTCGGATTTGATGTCAAAGTATATGAAACATAGACTTTTCCATATTGACCAGTGTCTGCGCTAGATAAATTAATGGTACTTTCTAATTTTCCAACAGTTATTGAGTCGATTTTCCATTTTGCTGTAAAACTATCTCCAGTAACTTCAAACGCATGTGAAGAAACTGCAAACATTAGAGCAATTGCAGATATATATTTTTTCATTTTTTCTCCTTTTGTTAATAAATAAAAATTAAAAATATATTGTATGCCTAATTGATTTCCACTCAATAGTGTCAGCCATGACGCTAATCTTAATTGCTTTTGTAAGCTGCTGATTCAAAAGCTTGGAAAGTCTCAATTGATGCCTGGTCAAAGAAAGGTGCTACTTGCGTAGCGAAGATTCCGTATATATCTGCTTCTCTATCTATCCAAAAATAAGTATTAAAAAGTCCTCCCCAAGATCCTGAATTTTTACCTCGTCCGAATTCAGTACCAGATGGATGAAGGAGTAATCCAAGACCGAAGCCTGCCTCAGCGCCGAAACTCATGTCGATATCATTGGTGAATAATGGTGCTTGTGTTTCCGCAATACCTACGTTTGGTGAATTAATTTCACTTGTGAAAATTAAATCAACCGCAGCGCTAGAAAGAATTTTCTCCGTGCCATACACGCCCTCATTAAGAAGACATTGTAGTAATTTGGAATAATCAGGCAGCGTTGAATAGAGACTTCCTCCCCCGCTATAGTGATCACTACTGTATTGTGCCGATGGGCTTGGAGAAGACATAAGTGGAATTTCAATCAGATCACTTTCAGAGAAAAGAGATAAAAACTTAAATAATATATTGCCATCATCTCTAAAAAGTAAATTTGCAACACGCTCAATCTTGTCTTCTGGAATCTCATAGAAAGAATCTTCCATTTGTAATGGAGTAAAAATATTTTTCTCAAAGTACTCGGCTAATGTCATACCAGAAACATTTTCTACAATGACACCAAGCCAATCAGTTCCTATGCCGTATTCCCACTGCTCACCTGGTTCGAATGCAAGCGGAGCATTCACAATCATATCTTTACCTGACATGAGGTCGCCAGTAAGGCCTGCTTCTTCTGCAATCATTGCGTTACGATTCCACATGCTATAAACAAAACCCGATGTATGACTCATCAATTCTCGCACCGTCGGTTTTCTTTTCGGGGCAATTAGAATTGGCTCATTATCGTCATTAAATCCTTTGAGTATCTTTAATCCAGACAAACTCTCAACATAAACATCAACAGATTCATCTATATCTAACTTGCCTTCTTCATAAAGCTGCAGAGCCGCAACAGTGGTGATCAGTTTCGTCATGGACGCTATCGCAACTACTGAATCTACCTCAGCTGGAGTGTCTTTTGCGAGTGTAGTGAAGCCATGCGCTGACTGAAAAGTGATTCCCTCAGAATTCCCTAACAAACCAATAGTCATGTTTAGGTGCTTCTCGATTACCGGTTTGCTCAAAGCATCATCCATAGAGGTTAAATCTAGTGCAAAAAGTCCGTTAGGAGCTCCACAAATCAATAGAAGGAAGAGTATTGAAGGGAATTTACAAAATTTTTTAAATCTATTCATTTTATTTCATTATAAGAAATTGAATTTCCTAAGTTTTTTGTTGTTTATTTATAAAGATTGTCTCATCTCTTCACCAATTTTTACAAAACCATACTTTTCATAAAAAGGCTGGTTATGCTTTGTCGATTCAAGAAGATAAAGTCCAAATTCTTTGCAGCCCCTATTTTTAGCCAATTTGAGAGTTTCTTCGATTAATAGACCCCAACATTCTTTCCTCTAGCTTTTTCATGAACAACTAGTTCCTCTAATTGGCAATATTCTCCGTTATACCTAAGTGCAAGATTGAAAGAAACAGAGGCCATACCAAGTATTTTTTCCTCTTCTTCAGCTATTACCAGGCTTCCTCTCTCATTAGAAATAACATCATTAAAAGTATTGGAATCAAAAATATTATTTGGATCAGACGTAGCTTCAGCCAAAACATCCAATAACTCTGAACATTGTCTTTCGTCTTCAGGTATAGCTAGTCTAATATTTATACTCATAATTAATTCCTCTAAATTAATACTTTATCACCATACGCTACTCTGAAACCCGACAGTATTTAGGAGCTGTGATTGGATTACATTGCACAGGTTCAGGCAAACTAACTTGATATTCATTACCAAAGTGAGTTGCAGGTAAGTAGTAATCAGTGCTCACGGCTTGAGCACCACTCTCAAAGGCTGCAACTTTTCTTCTTGTATCATTGTCACGAGCTTCACGAGTATCAGAATCTGCACGAGTACGAATCATATATCCTGCTTTAACCAGTCTTTGAATCTCTTCAAGCTGATCGACTGGATCATTAATAATCATGATAGCTGCAGCAGGATGCCCTTCTGGTGCATTAGTAAACATAGGTCGCTGCTGCCAGCCTTCATAATACATATCTCTCTTTGAGCCGCCTTCATCTAAAATTAAAATAAACTTACCTCTAGCTTCGTCTAGCAAAGGCCACTTCAAATCAATTATATCTCGAGGGCGAATGAGATTTTCACCTAGCATCTCTTCAATGATTGAGTCCATTAAGTTGAAAGCCTCTGGAGTAAAATTTTCCGGTGATGGTAAGCCAAAAATATAATCATCTTTAGCATTGAAGCTAATCCATATGGGCGCATGAGTTGTATTTTTCTTTGACCAAGCAATGATTTGATTGAGACAAATACGAAGCGTTGCACAATTACTGTTCATATCAATTTGTTGCACATGGCCAACCTGAAACCTGGCTTCATCAGCGATATAGAAAACATCTAATTCTAGCTTACGAATTCCTAGATCAAGCTGCTCGGCTAAAGGGATATGTTCATACTCAAGACTCTCCATTACTTCTGGATTTACTCGCATCAACTGCTTCACAAAACCATCAGGCATAGCCTTTTTATAGCTGTTATGACTTCCAACAAACTGTAAATGATTGATTTTAATACCTACATTAGTTGATTCGGGTAGAACCATTTGATTAAAAAAAGTGATGATAATTAATGTAGAAAGTTTTATTAATTTCGTCATTCCTTCATTATCTTTATGATAGCTCTGGACGCTTTCCAGTAAAGTTATCAAAATAATCTTTAATAAATCTTAGATCTTTGTCCTTATCTCCAGAAGGGGTAAACAAATCCCCAAAAACGATAGTCTTATTAGAGAAATCAACTCCGACCATCATAATTTTACTGTTGGTTTCATTTGCAATTCTTAAAAAACCTGATTTGAGTCTCTCTACTTTTTTTCTAGTTCCCTCTGGAGATATAGCGATGGCAAAGCCTTTGTACTTCTTAGTAATATTATTAATTTCACCCTTTAATGCTT
>CACEHP010000027.1:0-13157 GCA_902559365.1 uncultured SAR86 cluster bacterium | reverse complement strand
GTAGCCAGTAAGCCCAATAGAACTGCAGAAAAACAAATTGTTACTGCCTCTAAAATCACCGCGAAAAATATAGAATTGTCTTTATAACCAAGGCACTTAAGCACTCCTATATCGCTTGTTCTTTCTCTTATAGATTGAGCAAGAGTATTTGAGGACACAAGCAATATTGTAAAAAATACAGATAGGAGTATTGAGTTCACAATTAATTCAACGTCGGCAATTTCCCCTGCCATTTCCACCGCAACCATTGATTCAGGGCCTGATCTAGTTGCATAAGATGAATTTATGAACTGCTCATCAATTTGTTTTGAAATTGTTTCACCCGCTTCAGGCGAAGAAGCTTTGACCATGATCATACTCAAAGTTCCCTTTTCGTTCATTCTGGCTTCATCAAAAGCAGGCCAATTAATTATTGCTCCTAACTCATCTCCTTTAATTTGTTTTGCTGTATAAAATCCTACAACCTCAAAAGACCAATTGTTAGTTCCATCAATATTTAATGATGATGATTCTGTGTTTAATCTATCTCCTATTCTTAGACCCTTCTGATCTGCCATAAGTTGACCAACTATTGTGGCATTTGGAGTGTTCCATAATGCAAGTTCAGCTTCTTCTGTTGTTTCAAATCTGTCGTATACTTTAAAAAAATTTGGACTAACTGCGTATGCAACTCCTTCCATCATGCTTTCTATGCTGTCAGATATAAGAACGTCCATATACATCACTTCCTCGACACCATCTAGTTTTTCTATGTAATTAACATGAGAATAAGGAAGATTTCCAAACATTTCATACCTGGGCATCACCATAACGGTATCTGCAGAAAGGCCCTCTATAGAACCCGTAAATAGACCTGAAAGAGTATTTAAGGACCCGTATAGCACAAATGCTATAAACATCGACATAATCGTCAAAAAGGTCCGGAGCCTTTTTCTAATTAAACCGATTTTTATTAGAGTCCAATACATTTAATTAGTCAGCTTTCCTTTGTCTAAATGTAGTGTTCTTTTAGCTGATTCAGCAGCGACTGGATCGTGGGTAACCATTAGAATTGTTTTACCATGATCACGATTTAAAATTTGAAGGAGTTCCAAAATTTCTGTAGCTGTATCTCTATCTAGGTCACCTGTTGGTTCATCGCAAACTAATATATCAGGATCAGAAACTAGTGCTCTAGCTATGGCTACTCTTTGTTGTTGACCACCCGATAGTTCGTTTGGTTTATGACCTCCTCTATCTGATAAACCAACTACATTAAGAGCTGTTTCTACATGCGTTTTTCTTTGGGACCCCGATAAGTTAGTTAAAAGAAGAGGTATCTCTACATTTTTATTGGCAGTTAAGACAGGTAATAGATTATAAAATTGAAAGATAAATCCAACATTGCTTGCACGCCAGTCACTTAAAGATGAGGCACTCATTTTTTCAAGGTGCTCGCCATTAATCACGACTTGACCTGAAGTAGGAGAATCAAGCCCTCCTATGAGATTCAAAAGAGTTGATTTTCCTGAACCAGAAGGCCCCATAAGAGCTAGATAGTCACCTTTAGGGACTTCTAGACTTAGATCATCTAAAACGGTTAGAGTCTCACCTCCGCGTTGATAAGTTTTATTAACAGACTGAACTTCTATTAAATTTGACATATTTACCTCTGATTATTTAATTATTACTTTTTGATTATTTTCTAACTCATCATCGAATCTGGCTATTACTTTCATACCAGATTCTAAACCCTTTATTACTCTCGCATAATTTGCTGTTTCTTCAGCAACTTCAATCTGCATTATTTGGACAGAATTTCCTTCCACTACTTGAACAAGGGAGCTGCCATCTATATCAGCCACAGCGGCTAGTGGTATCATCACACCTTCTTTTTGTATTTCTTGATTAGTATTGTCCACTTTTCTTAAAAACGAGACCCTGCTTCCCATATCGGGTAAAACTCTTTCGTCTTTTTCTAGAAGTGCAATTCTAACTTTGACCGTTGCTTTATTCCTATCTGCGGTAGGAATAATTGCTATTACTTCAGATGGTATATCCCATTTAGGATAAGCATTCAAATTGGTTATTACTGGTTGGCCCGGCTTTACTCTATTAATAAAAGCTTCATTTACATCCACTTCTACTTCTAGAGAGTCCATATCTACAATTGTACAAATTCCTGTATTTGTAAAACCTCCTCCTGCTGAGACTGGAGAAATCATTTCTCCAGGTTGAGCTGCCTTATAAACAACAACACCACTGAAAGGTGCTAGGATTTGCATATCCTTTACAACTTGTTTTCTTACTGCATTAAGTGCCTCTAGCCCTTCCATTGCAGCTCTTGCAGCATCTAGCGAAGCTTGGCTTGCAAGTTCCTCCTTGGCCAACTCTCCAGTTCTGTTGAATATACGTCTTGCTTCATCAAGTTGTGATTGAGAGTAATTTAAATCTGCTTGCATAGTGCTATCATCAAGCTGAGCTAATAATTGCCCCTCCTCTACGTACATACCCTCTTCTATGAATACCTTCATAACTTTTCCAGTTACTTTTGAAGACACAGTGGCTCTTCGTCTGGCAACTACATAGCCTGAAGCATCAAGAATGCTAGTAGCAGAGGAATCTGACATCTGAAGGGACTTTACAGTAAAAGTTGTAACTTCTTTTAGTTCATCTTCTGACAAAAATAACCACCAAAAAAAACTTACCAATACAATGGCCGCTCCGAGTAAATAGAGTTTATTAGAGGGTGATCCGTCAACTACAGGTGGAGCGGATCTATCTATCTTGAGATTGTTTAATAGGTTTTCTCTATCACTCATTCAGTTTTCCTTATATGTATTTTACAGTCTAAAAAATGAGAAGTAAAAGTTACATCTCTTCAATCCATTCAGCTATCATTTCTATAGCTTCGTAGTGTGTAAGAGATCTTCCTGATTCAGGCATCATAACCCCTGGATCAGTAGAAATCATCCTATAAAGCAGAATGGAATCTTGGGCTTCTCCTGGAGAAATAGAATATTCGAGACCCCCACTGCCTCTTCCAGTTGCTACTGGTTTTTTATTTATTCCTAAGTGAGTTGGTCTATTCTCAGTTAAATCCAAGTAAAGTCCAGTTGAATTAGCTCCTCCAGTTGATATATGACAATGTCCACAATTTATATCTAAATAAGATCTTACTCTTTCATCGAGAGAGTAGGAATCATCCTCCCAATCAACAGGTGTATTAAGATCCATCTGAATATTATCTATATTATCTATATAATCCAACTTCATCCATTTGGTTAATTGATTAATAGATTCATCTTGATAGTCATAAACTTTATTTAAATTTCTGGCTTTAGGTCCAATAGGCATTAAAGCATCATTATTTGAATGGCATTCTTTGCATTGATTTTTATTAGGAACCCTATAACGTACTGAACGGCTTTCCCCTTTAAAGTCTATCCAATCAGTTATTATTGTTTTACCAGCCTTTTTTATTATTGCTTCATTTTGACTCTCATTCCAGGCGTAAGAAACCGCTTCCCATCCATTTGTTTTCCTTAGAAGCAATCTGGTCTCTAAGAGCTTCTTACCAATAGATAAATCTCTTTCATCAATTGGATAATAAAAAGTTTTGATTAGTGCAGAACCAACTGGAAAATCAAACACCTTATCTTTTCTAAAAGATGCTTTTTTACCTTCCGGTATATATACCCATCTTTGCTTATATGAGTAGTCAGAAAACAAAGAAGAAATTAATCCATAAGGCACAACTCCATTAGAAGGGATTTGAGCATGAGTATCTTTAAAGAAATGAAAATCCGAAAGTTTTTTTGGGAATTTTTCTTCTAGAATTAGATCATTATCAACAGCATAGAGAGATTTTATAGAAAAAACTATTAATAATAATAAAGAGCTCTTTTTCATTATTATTAGTTTAAGATAACCTCCGGCAGAGGTCTTATTTGTCCTTCATATTCTTTAATATCTCTTTCTACTGGATCAAAAAAAGGTAGTAGATACTTAATTGGATTAAGTGTTAAAAATGTTGCGTCACCATTATCAGAAATGACAAGCTTTTCTTCATCTGGCTGACCAAAAAGTATTTGGTTCATAGGCAAAATACCATCCCAAAATATGTCAGGCATATCTCCGCCTGAAAGCTCAAATAGAATTGCTGCTAGCTCCCCAGTACCTACATCTGGATCAAATCCTCCATCACCAAATCTATTATTATGTATTTGTATGGACTTAGGGTGAGGGTTGTAATTTTCATCATCAGTTTCGTAACCATAAGTAACAATTGAGAGGTTCACAGTACCATTGCCGTATATGTCATTATCAAATACTTCAACGTCAGAATTAGCCTGAATTATTATCCCTGTTCCTCTAGGCACTTCTCCAACTATGTTGCCTTCTGGAGCAAAGTTATCAGTATCGTTATTGATGGCTTTATTTCTGAAAACTCTAACATGATGACCGCCTTGCTGAGGTAAATCAGGTAGATCAAAAACTAGAATTCCCCCGGTATTATGAGAAGCTAAATTATCAAAGACATCAGCATAATAAGAATTTTCTATCTCAATCCCCGCTACATTGTATTGAGCAATGCTATTCTTAACGATTATATTTTGTGACTGTCCAACATAAATACCTGCATCTGAAGCTCCTATTGCTACACAGCCATCTATCAAAACATCCTTAGACTCTACAGGATAAAACCCATAGGCTCCGTTAGTCTCTTTAGGTCCTCCTGTCCATTCTGTTCTGAGACGGATCATGCTAATTCCATCAGCACCTATAACCTTAATAGCATCTCCTTTTGCATCCAACACAGCAAAATCTCTCAATGTAACTCCATCTGAAGTGACCAAAAGTCCTTGAGCTCCAGAAACCTGATCTCCAAAATGTAATATAGTGTCGTCTATACCGGATCCTTCAAAGATTACGTCATCTACATCTAGTGAAATGCCATCTTCAAAAAAGTATTCTCCCGGTTCCAAGGTAAGAACATCTCCAGGTTCGAGATCAATCAGTGCTTCTTGTATCTCCTCTTGAGAGTTTGAGTTAGGTCCCAAAAGAATTTGCTTAGCTGATATTGAGAAGCTTGATAATACCAATAAGGTTATTAATAATAAGTTTTTCATTTTCCCCATTTGTCACATTTATTATTCAATAATTATAGTAAATTAACTCTAAGTTATGAAAACTATTCTGTTCGTGTGCATAGAAAATTCTTGTAGAAGCCAAATTGCAGAAGCTTATGCAAACTTGTATTCAAATAGCAAATATAAAGTCATAAGTGCCGGTTCTAATCCATCCGGTAGTATCAATCCTACAGCTATGAAATTAATGTCTGAATTGGGACATAAAATGGCAGGTCAATATTCCAAATCGGTTGATACAGTTACGCAGAATGTAGATTATTTAATCTCTATGGGTTGTGGAGACTCTTGTCCAAATGTCAGCGCAAAAGACAGAATAGATTGGGATATACCTGACCCAAAAGATATGAATGATAAAGAATTCAAAGAAGTTATAGCATTAATAGACAAACAGGTTCAAAACTTGATAAAAAATATTATCTAAACCTTAGATTCTGTCTATTAAGTTCAGATATAGAACTAACTCCCATTAGTCTCATATCTCTTTCTATTTCTGACTTCATTAGTTCTAAGGCTCTTTCTACTCCATGCTGTCCTGCTGCAGCAAGAGCGAATAAATAGAATCTACCTCCCCCTACAGCTTTGGCGCCCATAGAGAGAGCCTTAAGAACATGAGTACCTCTCTGTATGCCACTATCCATGATTACATCAATATCGTCTCCGACTGCGTCAACAATCTCCGATAGCTGATCAAATGGGGATCGACTGCCATCTAACTGTCTTCCTCCATGGTTTGATATAACAATACCGGTACATCCAATATCAACAGCTTTTTTGGCATCTTCTACACTCATCACTCCTTTAAGGCAAAATTGGCCATCCCAGTATTCAACCATTTTTGCCACGTCATCCCAGTTCAAACAAGGATCTAACATCTCTGTAAAATATCTACCTATAGATATTGGTCCATCTGACATATCGACATGATCATCCAGCTGAGGAAGAGAGAATTTCTTATGAGTTAGATAATTTAATGCCCACATCGGTTTGATTGCAAATTGTGTTATGCCACTAAGGCTCAATTTAAAAGGAATTGAGAAACCTGTCTTTAGATCTCTTTCTCTATTACCTCCTGTAATGGTATCTACAGTGAGCATCATTACATCCACATTGGCATTTTTAGCATTCTCGAGCATGACTTGATTTAGCTCTCTATCTTTATGGAAGTAGAATTGATAGCACTGAGGTCCAGAATACTGTTGTCTTACTTCAGATAAACTTACCGTTCCTAGAGAAGACACTCCAAATAAAGTTCCATATTTATCTGCAGCAGCAGCAACTGCATTTTCACCTTCATGATGAAAAACTCTCTGTAAGGCAGTAGGAGAACAGTAAATAGGCATTTCAAGCTTTTGGCCTAAAATTTCAACAGACATATCAATGTTCTCAACCCCTCTCAATACGTTTGGAACAAGATCACAATCTTCAAAACTCTTGGTATTTCTATCATAGGTGCTTTCATCGTCAGCTGCACCATCAATGTAATTGAAGATTGGACTTGGCAATCTTCTGCGAGCAAACTCTCTAAAGTCGCTGAAACTATGGCAGTCCTTTAAACGCATTTGTTTTTAAGAGTTCAGCCCGCAATGAGAGATAAGAATAATATAGAGTTATTTCTTACTTTCTTGGATTAAAGTGAAGGCTTTCATTGACTGATCTCCACCCTGATAACAAAGTGTGGCATCAGTCATATCAGAAATCTGTTCCCAGTTAGCTTCAATATTTTCAGCTGTCATATCGTCACCGGTTCCTAAATAAACACCTTTAGTTTCATGTATCATAACTCTTGTAAATACACCCGCTCCCGCAGCTATAATTACTCCAGTAGGAGCGTCTTCTGAGACCATATAAGTTACAGCAGGAGTAACATATTCAGGTTTTATTTGTTCAATTACTTCTCCAGGCATTAAGCTTTCAGTCATTCTAGTACCAGCCAATGGTGCCAAGGTATTGCATTTAACATTATATTTAGCACCTTCTAACTTCAAGGTGTTCATAAGTCCTACGACCCCCATTTTTGCTGACCCGTAATTAGTTTGACCAAAGTTTCCATACAATCCGCTTGATGAAGAAGTCATTACGATTCTTCCATAGTTTTGCTCCTTCATGATTTCCCAAACTGCTTTCGTGCAATTGACGCTTCCCATCAAATGGACTTCAACGACCATTCTAAAGTCTTGATCTTCAACTTTTGAAAAGCTTTTATCTCTCAGAATACCGGCATTGTTGACTAATATGTCTATACGGCCATATTTTTCCATGACCTCATCAACCATAGCTTTGACCTGATCAGCATCAGTTACGCTAGCTCCATTGGCCATTGCTTCTCCTCCGGCAGCTTTGATTTCTTCAACAACCATTTCAGCAGCAGATAAAGAACCGTCATCAGAACCATCAACATTACCACCTAGGTCATTTACAACAACTTTAGCGCCTCTTTTAGCTAAATCTAGCGCATGGCATCTCCCTAGACCTCCGCCGGCACCAGTAACAATTGCAACTTGATCGTTAAAAGTTATAGACATAATTTCTCCTATTTAAAAAGTTAGGCGCACATCTTACCGTATGCTAGTTTTTTTGTGAAAAAGCTTTTTCTATTCTATTTAAAGCTTCTTCTAGTACAGATCTAGGACAACCAAAATTTAAACGAACGTAGTTCTTATCTCCAAACCAAGCTCCATCGTGCACACCCACTTTAGCTTTTTGTATAAAAAAATCAGCAGGACTATCAAGACCAGTATTTCTGCAGTCTATCCAGGCCAAGAATCCTGCTTCGGGTCCTTTGAGAGATAAGCCCTCTACTTTATTTACTCTTTCGAGGAGTAAATTCTTATTAGCTTGGAGGTATTGAATAAGTTGAGCACGCCACTCATCAGCATCGGAATATGCCCTTTCGGCTGCTACGAACGCTAAGTTATCTATATGTGAAACAATACCTTTTGTGTTTCTAACAAAATCCTCTCTTATTTCTTTATTAGGGATAATAGCAGCTGCAATAGGAAAACCTGCAAGATTGTATGTTTTGCAAGGACCCATAATCGTTATGGAGTTTTCTTGATTATGTTCATTAATTGTTGCAAAGGGTATGTGTTTTAGTCCTTCATCTAAAACTAGATCAGAATGAATTTCGTCACTACAAACTATCACTCCATTTTCTTCACAAAGTCTTGATAGCTCAATAAGTTCTTCTTGGCTGAATACAGATCCGCCTGGATTATGAGGATTACAAAGAAAGAGTAATTTTGTATCTTCAGACAACAAAGTTCCGATTTCATCAAAGTCAAACTCTAGCCTGCCATTCGAATCTTTCAAATATGTTTTTACAAAGCCTCTCTCCATGTTTTCTGGAGCTTCTGTAAAAGGGGCATATATTGGTGATGGAACCATAGCCATGTCACCGGGAGCTAGGACTGTTTTGCAAGCAACATTCAACCCTACTACTCCACCTGGAACCCATACCACCCAATCTTTATCTATCTGCCAACCAGTATTATTCTTTGTTTTTTCTATGAATGTATCAGTTAAACTTTGAGGTGTATCTGTGTAGCCAAATACACCTTCTTCAATCCTTTGAATCATCGGCTTCGTTATTTCAGACGGGCAAAGAAAATCCATATCAGCAATCCACATAGGAATGACTTCTGCATCAGAAAACTTCAACCACTTCGTGCTATGAGTTTCTCTTCTTGAAATTATTTGATCAAAATTATATTTCATTGGATAAATTCATCTTACTCTAAAATTTAAATGATACCTATTGCTCAGCAAAGATTGAGTAGTTAGACTGCGCTCCCTAGCAATAATATTTATGACAGAATTCTCTTACTCAAATGTTAATGATGATACTCCGGTCTTGGTGGGTTGTAGTCAATTAACTGATAAAAGAGGCGTAGATGGATTTAATTATCTGGATATACTCAAAGAAGTTTCTAAACAAGCGATTGCGGATTGTGAAGCTTCTGCAAATTTAAGTGAGCATATTGATACTGTAGCGGTGATTAGATTTGTAGCGGATACACCTCATAGAGATTCGGCTACATCCAATCTTTGGGGTTACCCTAATATGCCAAGGAGTTTATCTAATTCCCTAGGCTTATCTGTCTCAAATGAAATTTATACTACTACTGGTGGTAACTCGCCTCAAATAGCTTTAAACGAACTTGCTAATAGAATAAAAGACAAACAAGTTGATTGCGCGCTTTTAGCTGGAGGAGAAGCATTAGATACATTTGTCAGTAGATTAAAAGAAGGTTTGCCAGTTGATTGGGAAGATAATCCTGGGGGTAATCCTGAAGTTATAGGTAAGTCTACCGATGGAACTAATGATCACGAAAAACTTCATGGAATATTTGATCCCTCTTCTGTTTACCCTCTATTTGCAAATGCAATAAGAGGTAATAAAGGTCAATCTCTTGAAGAGCACATGCAAGATACCGGCGAGCTGTTCTCTAGATTTTCTGAAGTAGCATCAAAAAATAAAAATGCCTGGTTTCCTATATATAGGTCAGCAGAAGAAATAGCTGAGGTTAAACCTGAGAATAGGATGATAGGTCTTCCTTATACTAAATATATGAACTCAATTATGAGGGTTAATCAATCCTCCGCAATTATTGTAATGTCAGCTAAAAAAGCAAGGGAGCTCGGTATTCCAGAATCAAAATGGATATTTATGTATTCTGGAGCATGTTTAAATGATGTATGGAACGTTTCCAACAGAGCTGACTACTATTCTTCACCTGCAATAAAATCTTGTACAGATAGCGTATTTGATCTCGCAAATGTCTCTATCAGTGAAATGGATTTTATTGATTTATATTCATGCTTTCCTTCAGCTGTTCAGATAGCGATGGAAGAACTCTCACTCGATAAAAATGATCCCAGAGGTTTTACCGTAACTGGTGGTCTCCCTTACTTTGGAGGTCCAGGTAATGCATATGTGATGAACTCAATTGCAACCCTAATAGAGAAATTGAGAATGCACCCAGGAAAATTTGGTTTAGCTACGGCTAACGGTTGGTATATAACAAAACATGGTGCAGCCGTATTCTCATCAAAACCTTTTGAGGGAGAATGGAATCAGGTTGCAGACACATCTAACCTGCAAAAGAGTATTGATTCAGCATCAAATACCCTATTCACTGAAATGCCAGAAGGTCAATGTTCAGTTGAAACCTATACTGTTACACATACTCATAAAGGCCCTGATAAAGGAATAATAATTGGAAAGCTAACAGATGGGACTAGATTTTTAGCAAATACAGAAAGAGATCCTGATGTTCTAGAGAAAATGTGTCAACGTGACATGCTCAATGCATCTGGTTTTGTTTCAAATGATGGAAAGCGAAATATATTTAAACCAAATTAAAATGGAGAAATCAATGAAAGAAATAAATGTTGCTGTGACTGGCGGAGCCGGACAAATAGCTTATTCACTTCTACCAAGACTAGTAAGCGGCGAAACATTTGGTCCTGATATTAAAGTAAATCTGAGACTAATAGAAATACCTCAAGTTGTAGACAAGTTACAAGGAACGATTATGGAATTAATCGACTGTGGTTTTGATCAAACGGGAGAGTTAACTGCCACTTCTGACATAAGAGAAGGAGTAAAAGACGCAGATTGGGTGCTTCTGGTAGGAAGCATACCAAGAGGAATTGTAATCGATGGAAAGAAAATTGAAGAGAGAAGTGACCTTCTAAAAATAAATGGGGGAATATTTACAGATCAAGGAGCTGCAATTGGCCAAGTAGCAAAACCTGATGCAAAAATACTAGTAGTTGGTAATCCTGCAAATACTAATGCTTTGATAGGTATGAACTCGGCTAAAAACCCTAGTCAACAATGGTTTGCTATGACTGCTCTTGATGCCAATAGAGCCAAAGCTCAGCTAGCAGAGAAAGCAGGTACATCTATATCTTCATTAAAAAATATGATCATATGGGGAAACCATAGTCCAACCATGTATCCAGACCCTTACAACGCAACTATTAATGGAGTAAGTGCAGCAGAAACGATTAATGATGATCAATGGTTAGCAGAGGAATACCTTCCCTTGGTCCAACAACGTGGAAAGGCAGTTATAGATGCAAGAGGTGCATCATCGGCTGCGTCAGCCGCTAATGCAGCTATCGATACTGTTAAAGCTGTGATGAACCCTACTCCAGATGGTGACTGTTTTAGTGCAGCTATAGCGAGTGACGGTAGCTATGGCGTACCGCAAGGCCTAATATTTGGATTCCCACTAAGGACGTCTGCTAACGGAGAAGTTGAGATAATTCAAGGTATCGAACTTAATGAATTTGCTCAATCAAAAATTGCAATAACCACACAGGAATTAGAATCTGAAAGGGAAGCGGTAGCAGATTTGATAGATTAAACTTTTGGCTTCATCTGAGGAAACAGGAGTACATCTCTTATAGATTGTGCTCCTGTAAGAAGCATTACCAACCTATCAATTCCTATCCCTACCCCTGCACAAGGTGGTAAACCATACTCAAGAGCCTCAACATAGTCAGAATCGAACTCCATAGCTTCTTCGTCTCCTGCAGACTTTTGAGCCACTTGATCTTTAAAACGCTCTGCTTGATCATCAGGATCATTTAACTCTGAGAATCCATTAGCTATCTCTTTCCCTCCAATGAAAAGTTCAAATCTATCAACTTCTGAATCATCTCCATCAGTAGACCTTGATAAAGGAGAAACATCTTTAGGATATCCTGTAATAAATGTTGGATCGATCAAATCATCTTCGACAAGCTCCTCAAACAACTCGAATAATATTTTCCCATTTGATAAATTTTTAAGATTCTCAATCTTATATTTTTCTCCGATCTCCAGAAGAAAGTCTCTATTATCTAAGAGATTTGAGTCGACAGATAATTTTTGAGCTACTGAATCCTTTAACCTAATTCTGGTAAATGGTTGCGAAAAATCAAATTCAATGCCATCTTGCTTCAAATTGAAAGTTCCAAATACTTGCTCTGAAATATGCTTGAATAATTTCTCTATGAAATCCATTTGATCACTAAAATCGGCATAAGCCGTATAGTACTCCAGCATTGTAAATTCAGGATTATGCTTTGTTGAAAGTCCTTCATTTCGGAAATTTCTATTTATTTCAAAAACTTTTTCCATACCTCCAACAACCAACCTTTTTAAATATAGTTCAGGAGCTATTCTTAAATATAAATCCATATCTAAAGCATTATGATGAGTAGTGAAAGGCTTGGCAGCTGCACCCCCTAAAATAGAATGCATCATGGGAGTCTCTACTTCTAAATATTCATGACCTATAAAGAAATCCCTGATGGAACTTATAATTTGACTTCTCTTTTGAAAAACTTCTAAGCTTTCTTGATTGGTAATTAAATCTAAATATCTTTTTCTATACCTTTGCTCTGTATCAACTAATCCAGAATGTTTTTCTGGAAGTGGCCTCAAAGATTTTGTAAGCATTTCGATGGAATTAGCATTAACTGTCAATTCACCTGTTTTTGTTATGAACAAAGTTCCTTTGATACCAACAATATCTCCTAGATCCCAGGTCTTAAAATCTTCGTAGTCTCCATCTGGAAGATCATTAGATCTAACATAGGCTTGAATTTGACCCTTCATATCTTGCAGGGTTATGAAACTCGCCTTTCCCATTATCCTCTGAAGCATGATTCTTCCGGCAACAGAAACTTCTATAGAATTTTCTTCCAGCTCCTCCTTGGACATTTGAGCATATTGATTCTTAAGATCTTGAGATAGTGAATCCCTTCTGAACGAGTTAGGATAAGCTTTATCCTTCTTTCTTAGCTCATCTAATTTAGATCTTCTTTGTTGAAGAAGTTCATTTTCTGATAGATTTTCTGTCATAAGTGTTACTTTAACTAAATATTTTCTTTTAAGCTCGCTTCAATAAAATTATCTAAAGCTCCATCAAGAACAGCAGAGCAATTCGTCGTCTCAACTCCAGTCCTTAAATCTTTTATTCTAGAGGAATCAAGTACATATGATCTAATCTGACTGCCCCAGCCGATATC
>CACEHP010000026.1:0-13509 GCA_902559365.1 uncultured SAR86 cluster bacterium | reverse complement strand
CTCAAAGGCTTCTTTAGCGTTTTCCTCCCCATTAACTTCGGAAATGCCATCCTCAAGTATGCGCATCATTTTAGTTTCTACTGGAGAAGGATTAACAGAGTTTACTCTGATGTTCATTTCAGCGCATTCTCTAGCAGCAGACTTAGTCAAGCCAACTACAGCATGTTTGCTCATCACATAAGGAGATAAGAGAGAAGCTCCGGTTAACCCTGCAACACTAGAGGTTATTACGACACTCCCTCCTCCTCTTTCAGATAAAGCTGGTATAGCCGCCTTTAAGCCTAAAAAAGGTCCTTTGGCATTTACTTCCATCACTCTATCAAAGGTTTTTTCATCGTACTCAGTAATGGGAAGAATCTCCCCAGCTACTCCCGCATTGGCTATAAAAATATCTAAACCCCCATATCTTTCCTTAGCCAAGTCTACTGCTTTTTGATTATCAGATAATAAAGTTACATCACCTTGGAAATAACTTAATTTATTTGAATTAATCTCTTTTGAAACCTCAACAAGATCATCCTCTTTAAGATCAACCATCAGAACATTAGCTCCCTCTTTTAGAAACAGTTCTGTTGCAGCCTTTCCTATACCTCCAGTAGCTCCAGTAATAATGGCTACTTTATCTTCTAGTCTATTCATAAATCTATCTGTATAAGCCCTATTTCTTTACTACTGAAATAATAAAAATAGGCCTCGAATAATAAAAACGGTCCCGACAGATAAAACTATTATTTGAGTCCATCGGAAGAAAATTTCATCATCTATTATATCTAAAACTTTCTTTCCTAGAGTAGTTCCAATAACCGAAAAAATAATGGCAAAAATAAGAAACACGGGATTTGGCCAATTTTCAAAACCAAAAGAAACAACAAGGCCTCCAAAAAAAATAATTTTAGATATGTGCCCTATGGTCTGAGCGATTGCTTTAGTGGCTACAACCTGGTGTCTCGTCATGTCTACTCTTTGGAAGAAGACATCAAGCAAAGGTCCTCCCACACCTGCTACAAGATTGGTTCCAACTACCACACCGCCAGCTATTACTCCAATTGCTGGTTTAGTAACATCTAAGGAGAGTTCTTTAGGAACCATCCAGGCAATATAAGGCAATAAGCCTAGAGCAAAAATAACCAAAATTTGGCTGGGTTGAAATGCTATAAAGAATAAAATTACTAAAGAAATGAAACTACCAATAAGCATAGTTAATATAATCTTCCAATGAATGTCTGCCCTGTTCAACCAGGCTCGATATCCATTTGAAGTTGCTTGTATCAATCCATGCAAAACCATTGCAGGTCCAACAGAAAGGAAACTTATCAATATTCCCATAAGGATTAAACCACCTAACATTCCGAAAATTGAAGATAAAAATGCAGTGGCAAAGGTAGCTATAAGAATTATTAAGAAAATTAAATCTATTTCCATCTACTACTTACTTTGGCAGGAAATTTGTAATACCTTGTCCTTTTATTTTTAGGACTAAAGCATATAAATAGATTACCAATTTCATTATCAAAGGGATTTGTACTTCGTCTTTAAATTTTTTATTTTTATATAATCTTTTATACCACTTATAAACATTAGGATGTCTATCTTGAACCGGATAATTTGCGTGCTGGATTCTAGTTACATATATAAACCAAGCTATATCTATTACTGACAAATTTGAACCTAATATATAGTCATTTTCACTGAGAATTGAATCTATATTCTTTAGTGCAGCATTCATCTTAATTAATGATTCCCTTACATCTATATCTTTTATCCCAAATTCTTCGTATTCTTGCCAAAATTTTCTATTTGCGTCATCAAGCGGATCGGCCTCCCCATTCAAAGTCGCCTTATCATTAGATTTTGGTTTAGCTTTCTTTCCTTTATTCAAGAGCTTAGGGACCATAAATCTAAAAGTAATATTTCTTATGTCGATATGTAGGTCATCTTCAAAACTTAATAGCTCAGATACTTGGGTTTTTTTATCGGCCGGTATTAGTGGGTTGTTTTTAAAACACCCTTCAAGATACTGAAGAATATCATTGCTTTCTATGTGAACATCTCCATCATGTATTAAAACCGGAACTAGAGATCTGGGATTAATCCCTTGAAACCAAGGCGAAAAATTTTCTCCGGCAGATAGGTTAATTTGATGTGACTTAAAGGGTATGTTCTTCAAGTTCAAATAAATCCTTGTTTTCATGGAGCAAGCTGAAAACTGATAATTTAAGAGATGGATTCCTTTCCATCCTAGAATTTCTCTTGTCTTGATATCGGAGTCTAATAATTTCATATATAAACAATTTCCTGAGACAGTATCTTTCCAGTATCACCATTCTCTGGATTGTGTCCTCCGCAAGAAATTATTTCTGCAAGTGCTTTATCGTTATCTATTTGAAAAAAGGTAAAACCATTTTCCTCTTTTATAGAATAAATAGTCTCACAATTTAGATATTTTGGATTTTCAGCTGTTATGCCTCGTGCAAATGAGGGCCAGGTTCCGGTAGAACTACTCACAGGTCCAACTAAAAAGGTTTTTACAGCTCTTTCCAAGCTCTCCTCACCTGATTTAATTATTGAAGATGCGCCTATAGCATGAATATCTCCTGAAAAAATAAACCTAGAACCTTTTCTTTGAGCTATAGATTTGAGTAGTCGTTGATGTTGTAGAAACCATCCACTTTGCCACAAATATTTATTAACATCTGTAGTCAAAGATCCACTCCTTCCTGATAATAATTCATTTACTACAGTGCCTGTAGCTCCTTCTTCCGCCACCACATCGGGGTACCACTCCCTCCACTTGCCTGCTGTATAACCAAGTGGGTGTGAAGGAATAAATGCAAAATGTTTTGCTTTAGATTCTTTTATTCTTGAGAGAATCCATTCTTCATCTTTATTAGCAATTAGAACAGCTTTCTTATCTCCCAGTGTCATGTTGCCTGCACAATCTGCTATTAAACCTTCAAAAGCGTCACCATATCTTATTCTGCCAATGCTCCTCCCAGGCAAGTCGTCAGGTGTATCTAACAAGGGTGGATAAAATAAATCAGCCATTTTTCTAAAAGCATCTTTACTAAATTTATCTGCAGGAAAAGTTACGATTTCTTCTTCAGCATCGTCATTTTCAAAATAATCATGATCATCAGGTATAAAGAAAATTGGTGTACTCTTAAATCTAGTACCGTATAGAGATGCTATCTGCTCATTCCCTATTTTTTTTAAAACGCTTTCATTAGTCTTGCTATCGGCGCTTTCTAGCCTGTTGAATGAACCATATCTAAGTCTTAAGTAACCTCCAAGAAAGAACTTAATCAATTTACTATTACGTCCAACCGGCGGAGAACTTTCACCCCTCAAATCCCAATATATGTGATCACCAATAGCTATTGCGAAATCAGGATTTTTTGATAAGCCTTCATTAAAAATGTTCTGTCTAAAAGAGAAGGGCTTGAAAAATTCTCTTCCAGAGGCCCTAAAAGCATCGCCACCGCCTGGGCAAGTGAATGACATAAAAGAAAGCTGCTTAATTTTTGCTTCAGGATCAGGGAAGGTTTTTATTTTCCATCTTTTATAAATTGGCTCATTTTCAGATATGAGCTGGAGTTCATAAGATTCATTTGAAAAAAGCTTATTTGAAAGAAATTGCCAATGTTTTCCCTCTTTGTCAGTCTTTCTGCCTTTAATTAAGTTGCTACCATTGAGTAGAAGTTCTAATTTTGATGTAGACTTAGATAAAGACAGGGAAATACCTAACCTTTCATGACTGGCAGAAGATAAAATATGTTCAACTTTAGGAACGCCTGAAGATTTAAAGAAATAAACACCAGCAACTAAAGCAGTTATTGAAGCCGATATTTTTAAGAAAGTTCTTCTTGAGTACACTCTCTTTACAGACTCTCGAAGGCCTGTCTTGCTGCCGATTCTATAAAATCAATATCTTCTTCTTTGTGAGCTAGCGAAATGAAATGGTTGTGATAAGAAAGCATATAAACTCCCCGCTTCACGCATTCGTCTATCCATTTGATGTGGGTCTCGAAGCTCTCGCCTTCCAATCGATAATAGGGCATTGAAGAAACGCCAGAAGATACAAGATTAAAACCCTTTTCAGAAGCAACTGCTTCTAATCTTGAGTTGAGGTTTTTTCCGTAATCTATTAATTTTCTTGGAGCATCTACTTTTTCTAATTCATTTAAAGTTGCAATAGCTGCAGCCATAGGTGGAGCACTAAAAAATTGTGTTCCAGTAAAATAAACCCTTTCTGCAGCTTTCCTAATTTCTTCTTTACCAACCAAAGAAGCTAAAGGATGGCCGTTAGCAATAGCCTTTCCAAAGCAAATCATGTCAGGGCTAAACCCAAATTCCACATTAGAACCTTTTAAGTTTATTCTAAATCCAGACCTTACATCATCTACTATTGTCAGGATTTCATGAGTTTTACATAAAGAAGTTACTTTTTCCCAGTAACCTTCTTTTGGTAATGAATTATCTCTAGAAACTGGATGGTCATAGGGTGATGAAATGAAGCAAGCTATATCATTATTACCTTGGCTCAAAACATTTTCTAATTCCTCAAAATCATTCCACTTTATCTTAATGACATGTTCACTATCTGAAGCAATAACACCAGGTCGATTTTTGTCTTGCATCCAAGGAGCAACTCCATGGTAACCGTCATCTATCTTTATTATCTTTTTCTTTCCAGTAAATTCGCGAGCTATCATCACTGCTAAACTTGTAGCATCACCTCCATTTTTACCAAATAGTGCCCAATCAGCTATGTCGACCATGTCCACTAATTTAGATGCAAGATCAACCATTACAGGCGATGCGATACTAACAGTGTTGCCTTTGTCAGATGATGACTTAAAAGCCTCCTCTACTTCTGGATGATTATATCCAAGTATTGACGGCCCATAACCGCACATTAAATCTACATAGCGGTTATCGTCTAAGTCCCAAAAATATGCGCCTTCAGATTTCGAAAAAAATTTAGGACCAGATTCTCTTACAGCGTATTTGTAATGACCGAAGATTCCACCAGGTATGACTTTTTTAGCTTTGGCAAAATACTCATCAGATTTTTTTACTTCGTAAGTTGTGTTCTTCATTCAACTGCTAATCAAAAAAACAAACTGCTCTAACTTCAATACTCTCTCTTGGAGTTACTCCTTGAGGAGTATCAGGATAATCAAAGGCACTATGCAGAGTAGGAATGAAAGGCTTTTCATCTGAATCATATGTCTTGAACATCAATACTTCGTCTTTAGTCATTTCTGGATAAAAATACCATTTATGAGATTCGCTATGAGAAGACTGGCAAATCTCTACGGTCAAAGCTTCTGGTTGATCAGGTAAATAATTAAATAAATCTGTAGGAATTAATTCTTTCTCCGAAACGGATCTCTTGTCACACACTGCAAAAGGAGTATCTACTCCATCCTCATCAAATCTTCTCCATAGATTGTAGACTACGATTCTTGAGGGATTGATACCAGTCTCTTTCAAAAAAGGGTCAAGAGTAGATCCAAAATTAGTAGTGAAATCATTATGGACCAATCTATGTCCGCCCTTTCTTTCGCCCGATTCAGCTTGAGCCTCATTTCTTGTTATGTGAGAAAATATTTGGACAGTACTTGCACCAACTTTTTCTTTAACGTAGCTAGCCATTTCATCGTAGTAAGTATTTACCACTTGCTCATCATTGTAGAAGTCCTCTACCGAAGAGACATGATTAATGAGCTCAAAACCCCCCATTGTGATTTCGAAATTAGATTCTCTAGCATTGTGTACTGTTTTTTTGAAAGCTTTAAGGTATTCAGGCAAGACATTAGTATCTTCATTTGGTTCTTCTAGACCATATGCAGGTTTCGCCTCATTTTCCTTTAACGGTTTTCTATAATTAAAATCTGCTTCTATATTCATAACTAAAATGTTTTTTATAAAGGCATATTACAACATTTTTTATTGATAAATCATCAATATAGGAGGGATAGAAATAGCTCTAATTATTATAGGATCAGGAACTTTTCCAATACTCTTGATATCTTTTAGCAGCTTCCGTCTCGTTTCTTTGATACTGAAGAAAAGCTTTAAAAACACCGAGATCCAAATTAGGGTCTAAATCTTCTCCCATTCTAATAAGATTCAAACACCAAAATGCCTGCTGACCCCATCCATTGATACCTTTTATCATTGAAAAAGGTGAATTAAGTCCAAGCAAACCAGGACCAACTTGCATTGTTTTTTCTAAGGTTGGAGTTTCTGAAATATCTTTATTTAGAAGTTTATTTGCTATTTGAGGATCAATACAAAAAGGTCTTGCTATTCCAATAACGTCACATGCATTTTGATTTAAAGCATCATTCATTCCTTGAACACTTCTAAATCCTCCAGTTACCATCAAAGGCCCTTTAAAAACATTTCTAATATCATTTGCATAGTCCAAAAAATAAGCCTCTCGAGCAATCGTACTCTCGCGTCTTACTTCTGCTCGTTCAGGATTCAAGCCCATATCAATTCCAACTAAATGTGGTTGTTCGTAGGTACCACCAGAAATTTCGAGAAGATCCAACCCTTCCTCATTTAGCCAAGAGGTAACTTGAATGGCATCTTCATGCGTAAATCCACCTTTTTGAAAATCGGCAGAATTAAGTTTAAGGGATACAGGAAAACTATCTCCCACTGATTTTCTAACTGATCTAACAATTTCTAATAAAAACTTTGACCTCTTTTCTAAGCTTCCGCCCCAGTTATCGTCTCTTTTATTAATATCAGGTGAAAGGAATTCAGATATTAAGTACCCATGAGCTCCGTGTATTTGCACCCCTGTAAAGCCTGTTTCTTTGGCTACTGATGCGGTGTGAGCAAATTTTTGAATAATATCCAAAATTTCTTCATCAGATAAAGAACGAGGCTTTCCAAACTGGGCTCCAGGCATTTGTAGCTGAACTTCTGAAGGTGCAACAGGAGTTTCTGCAACCGAGGCTGGTGTTTGCCTTCCAGCATGAGAGATTTGCATCCACAAATGGGTATTATTTTTAGTACCTGCTTCAGCATAAGCAGTTAATCTTGATAATTGTTCATTAGTTTGTTGTCCTTCAATAACTACATTACCAGGTCTTTCAAGATATCTATGGTCAACTTGTACATTACCAGTGAGAAGTATTCCCGCCCCTCCATCAGACCAGCGATTATATAAATTGACATGTTTAGAAGTAGCCCTATTTTGTTCGTCAGCTAAACCTTCAGTCATTGCACCCTTACATATACGGTTTTTAATTTGAACTCCACAAGGAAGGTCAAGTTTATCTGTTATCTCTGTCATAATCTTAGTATTTCTCTCCATCCTCTCTTGGAGAAAAGAATTTGGCTATTTCTTCTTCAGAATTGCGTTGTATCTCTTGTCTTGAAAGTATATTGTCAAAATGCGACCTCAAAGTCTCATCCCAAGCAGGGTGAGATAGAATATAAAAAATATTTTCTTTTATGGCCTCAAAAACAATCCCAGCTATCTCTTCGGGTTTCTTACCTTGACGAAGCATAGAA
Source organism: uncultured SAR86 cluster bacterium (assembly GCA_902559365.1). Lineage (GTDB taxonomy): Bacteria > Pseudomonadota > Gammaproteobacteria > Magnimaribacterales > Magnimaribacteraceae > Magnimaribacter. Next base: position 5,973 of record CACEHP010000026.1, on the reverse strand, counting down.
GACATAATTTCTGCCCCCATATCATTTATATCATTTGTAGCCTCTTGAGGTTCTCCTAAGTGACTTGGACGATTTCTTTCGGATTTATCAATATTAGTGTCTACGAAACCTGGGCATAAAACAGATGCGTTAATCTTTGCATTTCTAGTAATAAGATCTCTACTTAATGCCTCAGTTAAGGCCATGACAGCATGTTTGCTTACTCCATAAGTACCGGCACCAGGAAGTAGTCCTGCCATAGAAACAGTAGTTACTACATGACCCTCTTCTCCGTGCTCCAACATATGAGGAAGGAAGGTTTGAATGCCATGAAGTACACCTTGATAATTTACTCCCATGACCCAATCCCAGTCATGCTTATCTATCTCCCATATAGCTTTGTTTCCTGAATTAGCTCCGATGCCAGCATTGTTGCAAAGAATATGAATATTTCCATACTCTTCTTTGGCTTTAGTAAATAACTCATCAATTGACTCTTCTATCAAAACATCAGTTTTGATACCAATAACGCGATGTTGATACTGTCTTAAGTTATCAACTGTTTTTTCAAGCGCCTCGTCCTCAATATCAGCTAAAACCACTTGCATTTTTTCTTGTGCAAACTTTTCTGCAAGTGCTTTTCCTATTCCGCTTGCTGCTCCAGTGACAACTGCTGTTTTTCCTTCAAAATTTCTCATATTTTTATTACATATTAATTATCTTTTCTTGAATAACCTTAAAAGCTTTTTTATTAGCGTTAATAATCGTTTCCATTGTAGGAGCCTCTTTACTTAGGTCTCCTAACTCGTATAAAGCGACATGTATATCATCATGACACTCTATATTTTGCATATTATTTAACCATCTCCGTATATTTGGATAAGGTTCAAAATTATATACATTTGTAAATATACTTTGTAACTGTCCTATCTCAACGTAAGCCGAGATATCTGCAATCGTCATCGCCTCTCCAACTAAATAGCTTGAATCATTCAACCAACCATTTTCAATAGCATTAAATGCTTTTTCTATATTAGCTTTGGAAGTTGCTAAAAAATCTTCAGAAAATTTAAGGTCTTTTCTCACTTTTGGAGCAACAAGGCCGATAGATGCCTCTCTGACATTTCTATGATGTAAATGTAAATAAGAATCTACTTTCGCTCTATCTTCTAGATTGCTGGGATATAAATCATGCCATTTATATTTTTCACACAAGTAACACATAATTGCATGCGATTCTGACAATACAAATCCTGTTTTTGGATCTTCTAAACTGGGAATTGTTCCAGTGGGAAACTTTTTTAAATAGTCAGGATGGCGACTTCCTCCTTCTGAAGAGGAACCAGGATTTATTAACCTTAGCTCAAAAGGAAAATTTTTAATTAACATCAACCACATGACGGCCCTGACAGGTTGAGAAAATGGGACTCCATAAATTATCATATCGATCTCCTTATTCTAAAAAGCTATTTTATTAATTAAAGGTGAGAAGTAGTTATTTCTGTGTCTGCAGCTTTCCATGCTGTAACCCATTCTTTATATACTTCTTCTGATTCTTCAATTCTCCCTTGTGATTTAAGTGATTGATATAAACCATAAAGAGACCAACCATTGTTTTGGTTCCATTTAAGATCTTTTCTATATACAGCTTCTGCTTGTTCAAACTGTGCATTCTTCAATAATGCTGCTCCAAGATAATGTCTCATAGGCTGAGCCCAGTCAGGAGGTTCGGTATAGTTATTTCCATCCTCTATTTTTACTCCTTTCCTGAAGGATTCTATAGCTTGCTCATATTCTTCCTTAGCCATATGTAATTCGCCTTGAAGACCATAGGCGGCTACTTTCAAAACTGAAGATGCAGGAGTTGCTCCAACTCTATATTGATCAGCATTAGGGGAATTTGCCATAGATTGAAGTTTGTTCAGCTCTTGAGATGCTAGCTCGTATTTACCTTTAGCTATATAGGCACTTCCTAAAACATAAGACCAAATGCCATCAAGATAAGGTGTTCCTTGATGATTAGGCTCTAGGGACATAATTTGATCCCACTTACCAAATATTTTTAAAACTAACCATGGAGCAGAAACTCTCTTTTGACCGCCCATAACCATGACAGCTTCTCCTTTTATTCTATCAGCCATATTCCAGGCAGCTTTGTTGGCAATTTCAAAATTTCCCTGAACAGTGGCAGCATATCTGATGAAATCAAGCGCGTGTCCGGCATGTAACTTATGAGATAAAGGATAAGTTCCAATATTAGGCAGCGGCATATCTCCCCATAATTTACCTAACTCTCTGTCTACCTTTTGAGATCTAATATTATTTTCAATAGCTTTTTGATAATCACCCACTCGTAGATAGATATGGGCAGGCATATGAACTACATGACCAACAATTGGAACTGTTGCTTCTAGAGAATCTGCAGAGATTAATGCTCTTTCTGGTTCCATTGAAGCTTCAATTAGGTGTATATGTAAATGGTATACACCAGGATGAGATATACCCTGATTGATGATGTGCTCTAATGCTTCTGCCACCTCAAGTGTTTCATCTTTAGGATTGCCATCACTATCCCAATAATCCCATCTTCTGATAGACATGTAACTACCAGCATAAAGAGCTGCAATATCTGGGTCGTTTGGAAATGCATCATTAAGCCTTCTCATTTCATCTAAATAAGCTATGTCTCTTAAATTTGGATCAGCTATAGCTTCTTTGTCATAAAAAACGTGCATCGCCTGAATAAGTTTTTTTTCCATGGGATTCGCATTTTCTATTCTTTCCAATGCTCTTTTGATAGCCTTGAGACCTTCTCCTTGGGGATCATCTGGCATTCTCGCATATCGTGAATTAGGATTTGGACCCATGGCATGTGCCATTCCCCAATGAGGCATTGGATGCATGGGATCAAGTCTTGCAGCTTCTTGATACGAAGCTATAGATTCAGGAAAATAGAAACCCCAAGCAAATCTGAGCCCTTGATCAAAAAAAGTTTGTGATCTTTCAACTTCTGTTGAAATGTCTCTACTGTAAGTTCCACTATCATCTATAAGTATTGCCCTAGGCCCCTCTTCAATTGTTATCGTCTCATCTGAACAACTAAACAGAAGAATTAGTGAGGATAGAACAAAAATTATTGATTTTTTTTGCACTGACTTAAATCCTTGCATTAGGAAATAATCTCAAGAAATTTTCTGAATAGAATAAATTTTTAATATTTTCATCATATTCAGTTAAGAATCTTTCAAATCTTCCTATAGGATCTGTTGTGCCTTCAACATGAGGATAATCACTTGAGAAAAGATAAAGTTCAGGATGTGAAGTATCTATTAACATGCCTACATCCTCGTGATGGAAAGGAGTAAATGCCATTTGCTCTATTAACTGCTCTGAAGGCTTTCTTTTTATCTCACTAAGATTTTTGTCTACTCGACTCCAAGTTTTTACAACATAATCTAAGCGCTTTAACATTTCAGGGACCCAACCGGCTCCAAGCTCAACACTTGCCCCCCTGAGCTTAGGGTGTCTTTCAAAGACACCATCTAGAACCATCATTGAAATAAAAGTTTCGGGACCTTGATGCATTACCACCATATCTTTAGCTCTTACATTTTCTCCTCCGCCCATCCAGTCCTTACTAGGTGGCTTGCCATTATCAGACCAGCTCTTATCTAGTTGTAAAGGTGAGCCGCCAACATGCATTAAGAAAGGTATTCCTTCTTGAGATAACTTATCCCAAAAAGGGTCTAGAGCCACATGACCTGGAGATCTATCTCCGCAAGCATAATGAGGAATCCAAATAGCCTCTAAACCAGACTTTATTGCAAAATCTAATTCCTTCATTGCGAGTTCCGGTTCATGTAAAGGAATAACTCCAACCCCCATTAATCTGTTATCTAAAGAACAAAAATCTGACATAGCCCTGTTATGAGCCCTTGTTGCCCCATACCGAAGTTCAGGTGTAACTTTTACTCCTTGTTTATCTACATATTTAGCTTTTCCCCTAAGATCTCTGAAAGGTGTAACTACGCTATGTGTTGCAAACACTAATTGTTTTTTAAATCCAAGCATATCCATAGCAAGACTTCTATCTTCACGATTAAATGCGCCTAGAGCTTGAATTTCTTTTGATTCAGCAATCAGTCGATCGCCTAGAGCAATTTGAGCATCTACGTGTTCTTTACTATGTTTGCCTCCATTTTGAACTATTATTTCAACCTCTTCATCAGTAACCAAACTAGCCTTATAGTTAACAGGCGGTATTAAGTCTTTGAATTCTTTGTCTGCATAATCAATTATAAAATTCGGTAATTCCATGACATGGCTATCTGCGTCATAGAAATTTCTATTGTCTGGTGCGTAAGTCATAATTTCTCCCTTTAGAGTATATTATCACCCAAGAGGATAAGAACTAAAGTGTTGGAGTAATTTTCTCCAGAGAATATTTAAGGAGCTAAAGTTTTGGTGTTATTTTATCTAGAAGTTCCTTTAGTTCGGGTTTATTTTCAATGATTTCCTTTGCAGACAAACCTTCTAATTCGTGAGGAAACACTAACCATTTATCTGTTTCATGAAGATAATAATCTGGCTTTCTGTCGGTCTTATTTTGCGAAGGTTTGAAATATGGGGTAGCAATACGAATTTCAGGAGTATTTTTTTTACAGGCTGTTTTTAAATCTAGAACTATTTGATCTATGGATTTACCCGTATCAAAAACGTCATCAACAATTAATAAAGAATCTTCAGATTCCAATTTCTTTATTAAGTAACTTAATCCATAAACCTGAACACTATCATTTCTCTGGCCCATACCAGAGTAGTAAGAGGTTCTTATAGCAATATGATCCGAATTAACTCCTAGAACGTCAAATAACTCTTGAACAGCTATACCGATTGGTGCGCCGCCGCGCCATACGCCAACTATATAATTTGGTCTGTATCCACTTTCGTATACTTCCCAAGCCAACTTAAAAGAGTCTTCAAGTAGTTCAGTAGCTCCGATGTAGTGTTTTTCCATAATTAATTGCTTTTATAAAAAGAATAATACATGAAGTGAGTAGTTTTGGATTGGAGAAGAGCCTTCCTCCTGCTGTGCAGCGCGAGGAAGGCTTTAAAGACTTAAAAGTTATAACTTACTCTGCCCATAATTTGTCGAGGAGGTATATATTCTATACCTGTGCCCGCGACTCCAAAGACATCTGTCATGCTGGAGTTCATTCCATCCTTATCTCCTGCGTTAAGGAGCATCAAATCTATACCCCATTCATCACCTGTAAGGTCTAGGCTTGCCGTGAAATTGACTATTGAATAAGAGTCAACTTGATCGACTATAGGATTATTAAAGACTCTCTGTTGAAAATCTCCTCGATAAATAAGTTCAGCAGTCGTGGTGAGAAGCCCATATCGAGTATCAGTTATGTACTCAATACCAAAGTTAGCTGTTAATTCAGGACTTTTAGCTAATTCATTACCTCTAAGGTTTTCTCTCAAAGAATAACGAATTGGTTCTTCACCAAAGAAATAAAGTTCTGCTTTTAGGTTATCAAGTGCCTCGTATGAAGAAGTTATCTCAGTATCTAGATAAGCTACCCTCAAATCAAATGATAATGATTCAGAAACTAATCCAATTAATTCTAGCTCGATTCCTTTCATCTCAGATTCAGGTATATTGGCCACACCACCTCTATAAATATCTGGATCAGTAGATTGGAATTGGAGGTTTTCATAGTCATAAGTAAACGCGGATACATTTGCTCTCATACGACCATCGAGAAAATCAGATTTCAAACCAACTTCAAATGCATCAATCATTTCACTATCGAAAATAGGGAAAATGAGTTGAGGTGCTGGAGCAGCTCCAAAGCCTTCATTATCCATAGGGTATCCGTAGGTTAAATTACTTCCACCTGGCTTAAATCCTTTTGTGTAAGAAACATAAACCATTGTCTCTTCGTTAAGATCTCGTTCGTAAGCTACTCTTCCTGTAGTTTCGTC
>CACEHP010000025.1:0-16051 GCA_902559365.1 uncultured SAR86 cluster bacterium | reverse complement strand
GGCAGCTGGGTCATCAAGTTTCTAAAAGTATGACAAAATATTTCAAAGAATTAGATGGTGAAAAACCAACTGATATTTACAACATGGTCCTCAAAGAAGTGGAGCTTCCTTTACTAGAAATTGTCATGAAAGAATGTAATGACAATCAATCAAAGGCAAGTAAGATTTTAGGAATAAATCGAGGCACCCTAAGAACTAAGCTGAAAGAACACAAATTACTCTAGTCTAATAATGGCTAAAATTGCCAATCCAAAAATTAAAAGAGCTTTAGTTAGCGTATCCAACAAAGAAGGCATAGTGGAATTCTGTTCCTCTCTGTCTAATGATTATGGGATTGAAATAATATCTACGGGTGGAACTCTAAAAACTTTGCTAGAAGCAGGTATTGATGCCATTGATATTTCTGATCATACCGGATTTCCTGAAATGATGGATGGCAGAGTTAAAACCCTTCATCCCAAAGTTCATGGAGGTATCCTTGCCAGAAGGGATATAGATCAAGAGGTAATGGCAGAAAATCAAATCAAAGAGATTGATCTGGTTGTAGTTAATTTATATCCGTTTATAGAAACTATTGCCAAAGAAGATACAACCCTTGAAATTGCCATAGAAAATATAGATATAGGTGGTCCGAGTATGGTTAGGTCCGCTGCAAAAAATAATTTATTCGTAGGAGTAGTTGTAGAACCTGGTGACTATAAAAGTGTCCTCGAAGAAATTTCTAAAAATGAAGGAGCAATTTCTTTAGAAACTAGGAGAAACCTAGCCGCCAAAGCATTCAGTCATACAGCAAATTATGACTCTGCCATTTCCAATTATCTCAATCAACAACAAGAAACAAAACCTAAATATATATTTGGAAAATATAAACTGAAACAAGAGCTAAGATATGGTGAGAATCCTCATCAGTCAGCAGCATTCTATGTCAATACTAGTGAACTTAATGAGGACAATATTTCATCAGCTAAGCAACTCCAAGGAAAAGAACTTTCCTATAATAATATTGCTGATACGGATGCAGCCTATGAATGCGTAAAAACTTTCATAGAACCAGCATGCGTTATAGTTAAACATGCAAATCCGTGCGGTATAGCTCTTGGATCTTCGATTTTAGAAGCCTATGAAAAAGCTTTTGCTTCGGATGAAACTTCTGCCTTTGGAGGAATAATTGCTTTCAATAGACCTTTGGATGAAGCAACTGCAAGTAAAATAATTGCAAATCAATTTGTGGAAGTCATCATCGCACCCGGAATTACAGAAGACTCCCAAAAGATCTTGTCAGGCAAAGAAAATATCAGAGTATTAGATACTGAGGATTTAGGAGAGCAGAATAACAACCCCAAGCTTTTGAGTGTTGCTGGCGGATTACTATTACAAGATAGCGATATAGCGACGCTTTCTGATCAAGACATTAAGATAGTCTCGGAAAGAGAACCCAGCGAAGACGAAATACAAAATTGTTTATTCGCGTGGAAAGTTTGTAAATTTGTTAAATCTAATGCCATTGTTTACACCAAAGGTAATCAAACTATTGGTATCGGAGCTGGACAAATGAGCAGAATAGATAGCGCACAAATAGCAGCTTCTAAGGCATTAGAAAGAGGCTTTAAAACTGAAGGCTGCTCTATGGCATCTGATGCTTTCTTTCCTTTCAGAGATGGTATAGATGCTGCGGCTAAAATTGGAATTACTTCAGTCATTCAACCTGGCGGCTCTATGCGAGATCAAGAAGTTATTGATGCTGCAAATGAAGCAGGCATGGCAATGCTTTTTACTGGCATAAGGCACTTTAGACACTAAGCATGAAGGTTTTGGTTGTAGGTGCTGGAGGAAGAGAACACGCACTATCATGGAAAATTTCTCAGAGTACTTTAGTTACTTCAGTATTTGTAGCTCCTGGTAATGGAGGAACAGAATTAGAAGATCATTTAACTAATGTAGACATACAGGCAGATGATATAGAAGGTCTAGCAAGTTTTGCTTTAGAACAAGGTATTGATCTAACTATTGTAGGTCCAGAAGACCCACTGGTTAACGGCATTACTGATAGATTTAATGATCTTGGTTTGAAATGTTTTGGCCCATCCAAAGGTGCTGCTCAACTAGAAGGTTCAAAAGAGTTCATGAAAGACTTCCTTCAAAGACATCATATTCCAACTGCTGAATATTTAAGCTTTAGTGAAACAGAAAGAGCTATTGAATATGTTGAGCAAAAGGGATGTCCAATAGTTATAAAAGCTGACGGACTAGCAGCAGGAAAAGGGGTAACCATAGCTCATACGGTTGAAGAAGCGAAAGAAGCAATATATCAATCTTTAGAGTCCAAGGTTTTTGGAGAAGCAGGAAAAAAGATTGTTATCGAAGAGTTTTTAGATGGTGAAGAAGCTAGTTTCATTGTAATGACGGATGGTACAAACGTAATCCCTTTTGCCTCATCTCAAGATCATAAGGCTCTTGAAGATAATGACAAAGGACCGAACACAGGAGGAATGGGTGCTTACTCTCCTGCTCCGATAGTGGATGAATACGTACATGAAAAAATCATGAATGAAATTATCTTTCCAACTTTAAAAGGCCTAAGAAAAGATGGATATAAATACTGTGGATTCTTATATGCAGGAATGATGATCGACAAAAACAAAAAACTTAAAGTCTTAGAGTTTAACTGTAGGTTTGGAGACCCTGAAACTCAACCAATCATGATGAGGCTAAAATCTGATTTAGCTTCTCTCTGTGATCAAGCATGTGATGATAACCTTATTGAACAAACTCTAGAATGGGATTCAAGAAAGGCTATAGGGGTGGTTTTAGCTGCCAGAGGATATCCTCATGGATATGCAAAAGGGAAAGATATTACTAATATTCCTTCAGAAAAAGATGACTTAAAAATCTTTCATGCTGGAACAAAGATTGAATCAAATAGCTTGAAGTCAAATGGGGGAAGAGTCCTATGCGTCACCAGTCTAGGAGATTCTGTGGAATCAGCTCAAAATAAAGCTTATGATGCGATTTCAAAAATAGTATGGGAAGATGCATTCTATAGAAAAGATATAGGCTACAGGGCTATAGAAAGAGAAAGAAAATGAATTTTGTAGATCAAATAATATCGGAAATTGATAAGGGTATAAAATTCTCCTTGGATAACTACCAAAAAGAAAATAGACAATATCCTGCAATTGATATAACTGACGATAATCTAAGTGAATTTGATAGAAATAATTCAGCTAATCTCATGAGAGTTAATCATTCCGGGGAAGTTGCTGCTCAAGGCCTATATAGAGGTCAAGCTCTCACAGCAAGATTGGAGGGTACTAGAGAAAAAATGGATCATGCAGCTCTAGAAGAATTAGATCATCTATCATGGTGTAATAAGCGTTTAGAGGAACTTAATGATAAACCCAGTTTGCTCAGTCCAATCTGGTATGGTCTTTCCTTTGGTATGGGAGCTATAGCAGGCGCTGCAGGTGATAAATGGAGCCTAGGATTTGTTCATGAAACAGAAGAACAAGTTGTTACCCATCTAGAAGGGCATTTAGATAAACTTTCAACTGAAGATAAAAAGACAATTGCAATTCTCGAACAAATGAGAATTGACGAAGCTCAACATAGTCAAGAAGCACTCGAATCTGGTGCTGAAGATCTTCCCGAAGGAATTAAAAAACTCATGTCAGTTATCGCCCAAGTAATGACAAAATCTAGTTATTACATCTAGTAAAAAATAATTTCCAAATTACTTATTGATAATTAAATATACCAAGGTATAGTTGCGCGCGTAGCAATAACGCTGCGGTTATAGAAAAGGAAAATTAATGAATATATACGTTGGAAACATTCCCTGGAGCACATCTGAGGAAGAACTAGAAGCTCATTTTGCCCAGTACGGAAACGTCAACGCGGTCAGGATAATCACAGAAGGTCACTCAGGTAGATCTAAAGGATTTGGATTTGTTGAGATGGAATCTAAAGAATCTGGTCAAGCGGCTATAGAGGCTCTTGATGGACAAGATTTCGGTGGAAGAGATCTAAGAGTAAACGAAGCCAAACCAAGAGACTAGTTATCTTGTAGAAGAAATTTTCTTTTCTTCTCTTATCAAAAAATCATATGAAATAGCCAAGACAATGTCTTGGCTATTACTTCTGTGTGACTACAACTTTTAATCAAAGAGGTCTCATCTCCGAAGAACTATAAAAAGAATAATTTTTTCATCTCTTCACCTGGATCATTTGCTCTCATGAAAGACTCTCCGACCAAAAAATTTGAAACGCCATAAGAAATTATTTCGTTAATATCTTCTCTGTTTTTTATCCCGCTCTCTGAAACAACTAACACTTCCTCTAATTGCATTGCAAGATCTCTTGTAATTTCAAGACTTACTTCAAAGGTACTCAAATTCCTATTATTGATACCTATCAGTGAAAAATCCATAGTTAAAGTACGATTTAATTCTTCTTGATTATGAACCTCAACTAATACGTCAACCGATAGCTCATCTGCGATATTCTTGTAGTCTTTTAACTGAGCATCCGATAAAGCCGATACGATCAAAAGAACGCAATCTGCACCGTAAAGCTTGCTTTGATAGATTTGATACTCATCAACAATAAAATCTTTTCTCAATAGAGGTATTTGAACAATATTCCTGACTTGTTGAAGATAATCTAAAGATCCCTGAAAGTAGACCTCATCTGTCAAAATACTTAAACAAGTTGCCCCATTATTTTCATATTGTTGAGCAATTTCCGTAGGAGAAAAATCTTCTCTTATTATTCCTTTGCTAGGAGAGGCTTTTTTAATCTCAGCTATTACTGATATCAATCCGTTTTCATTCCTTTCTTTTATGGCTTTGATAAACCCTTTTCTAGGAGAACAATCTTCTATCCTCAATTTGATTTCATCTAAATTTAGTACAGATTTCTGTTGCTCTACTTCCTGTACTTTTGTACTTAAAATTTTATCTAAATAACTAGCCATTAAAATTGTGAAGAAAAATCAATAAGTTCGTTTAATTTTGAAACCCCTCCGCCCTCTTTTATGCAATCTTTTGCTAATTCCACACCTGCATCTAGAGAATCTGAAATCTCAGATATATAGAGAGCAGCACCAGCAGCCATAGCAACCATTGCACTAGCTGTTTTGTGCTCTCCGCGCAAAGCTAAATTTGCAATCTGTAAACTTTGTTCAGGTGAATTTGCTTCTAGCCCTTCTAAAGATGAGGTTTCAAAACCAAAATCTTCAGGACAAATTTGGAACTCAGAAATAGTGCCTTTTTTCATTTCCACTACCGAAGTAGGTGCAGCTATACTTATTTCATCCAAGCCATCTTCTGAATGGACAATTAATAAATGTTCACTTCCAAGCTCTTTTAAAACTTTAGCAATTGGAAGCATCCACTTTTTATCATAGACGCCCATAAGTTGCCTCTTTGCTGAGGCAGGATTAGTTAGAGGTCCTAAAATATTAAAGATACTTTTCTGTCCAATTTCTTTCCTCGGACCGATAACATGTTTCATGGCGCTATGGTGAGAAGGCGCAAACATAAATCCAATACCAACTTCTTCGATACACTGAGCTATTTCTTCTGGTTTCAAGGACAAAGAAACACCAGCTTCTTCTAGAAAGTCGGCACTTCCACTTTTGCGAGTAGCAGTTCTATTACCGTGTTTTGCAACTTTAGCACCGCAATAACTTGCAACAAAAGCCGAAGTAGTTGAAACATTAAAGATACCAATACCCGTTCCTCCTGTTCCACATGTATCTATTAACTTAGGGGTATCAGTTATTACCTTAACGGATAGATTTCGCATAGCATGTGCTGCTCCTAAAACTTCATCTACAGTTTCTCCCTTCATCGAAAGGGCAATTAAAAAGGCTCCAATTTGTGCATCAGTCGATCCCCCATTTAAAATATCCGACATAATTGCAGACATCTCTGACTGTGTAAGATTGTTATTTGAAGAAACTTTACTGATTCCCTCTTGTATATTCATAATTTAATATTCTTCTAAAAAGTTCTTGAGTAATTTTTTACCAAATTCAGTAGCAATAGATTCTGGATGGAATTGAATACCCGTCACAGGGATAGAATTATGCTGTATGGCCATTATGGTCCCATCTTCAGACCTTGCTGTAATATTGAATTCTTCTGATAAAGAAGACTCTTCTATTATTAAAGAATGATACCTGGTAGCTAGAAATTCATTTTCAATAGAAGAAAAGATTCCTTCCCCATTATGGCTTATCTTTGAAAGCTTGCCATGCATAATCTCTTTAGCTTTTACAATATTTGCTCCATAAGCTGAACCAATAGACTGATGTCCAAGACAGACTCCTAGTATAGGAATCTTTCCTGAGAACTCTTTTATAACTTCAATAGATATGCCCGCCTCTTTGGGCGTGCAAGGACCTGGAGAAATGACCAGGTATTTGGGAGACTTTTTTGTAATCTGAGAAATAGTGATTTCATCATTTCTGTACACCTCAACTTCTTGATCCATTTCATAAAAATACTGTACTAAGTTGTATGTGAAGGAGTCGTAATTATCAATCATCAACAACATATTAACCTTCCAACTTTTCCTGAACCATTTCGGCAGCCTTAAATATTGCTCTTCCCTTATTAAGAGACTCTTTCCACTCAAGATCAGGAACAGAATCAGCTACCCAACCTCCTCCAGCCTGAATATAGAGAACATCGTCTTTTATTACAGCCGTTCTGATGGCTATGGCCATATCCATATTACCCTGCCAGGATAAATAACCTATAGCACCACCGTAAATACCCCGTTTAACAGGCTCAAACTCATCAATTATCTCCATGGCTCTTATTTTTGGTGCTCCAGAGACTGTTCCTGCAGGAAAGGTTGCTTTAAATACATCAATTGCAGAAAAATCCTTTCTAATCTCCGCTTCAACATTAGAAACCATATGCATGACATGACTGTATTTTTCAACTCCAAATTGTTCAGTAACAACAACAGAGCCTGGTTCTGCAATTCTGCCGACATCATTTCTGCCTAAATCGATTAACATAAGATGCTCAGCTATTTCTTTAGGGTCATTGACCATATCTTTTTCCATAGCTACATCATCTTCATCGTCTTTACCCCGTCTTCTTGTTCCTGCAATGGGCCTAACAGTAACTTTGTCATCTTCGAGTCTAGCTAAAATTTCAGGAGAAGAACCTACTATATAAAATTCATCTAAGTTCAAATAATACATGTAAGGCGAAGGGTTTAATTGTCTAATAGATCTATATAAAGCTATTGGATCTGCAGTAAAAGGGAGAGACATTCTCTGAGAACAAACGACCTGCATAATGTCTCCATCTTCAATATATTTTTTAGCCTTCTCTACTGCTTTTTTAAAATCAGTTTCGCCAAAACCTGAAATGAAATCAGATTCAGTAATACTTCTTTCTGGTGTTGTGAAGGATTCAAAACTCAAAGGACTTTGCAACCTAGACTCTAAATCATCAAGACGGTTTTCAGCCTCAGTCTTTTCCTCGTCGGAATTAACTAAGATTATCAGGTGCAATTTATTTTTTAAATTATCAAAAACAGCCACCTCTTCAGAAACCATAAATAGTGCATCAGGTGTGCCTATAGTGTCTGGAGGTACTGAGCTAGCTAATCTCTTCTCAATATATCTAACACAATCATATGCAAAGTAACCCACAAGGCCGCCATTGAATTTTGGTAAGTTAGGATCCTCTTCTAAGTTAAAACTTTTTTGAAGCTCGTCAATATAACGAAGGGGATCATCTGAAATTATACTTTCGAGAACTTCGCCATCCTGAAGTATTTCAATCTGATTCTCAATTATTTTTATTATCTTACTTGCCTTAAGGCCTATGAGAGAGTATCTAGCCCACTTTTCACCTCCCTCTACCGATTCAAATAAATAACTATAGGAGCAATCAGCTAATTTTCTATAAACGCTTAAAGGTGTTTCCATATCCGCTAGGATTTCTCTAGAAACAGGTATCTTTTTTTGAATATCCACTATCCTACAGATTTTAAAGAGGCTCTCATCTGCTTAATTGGATCGATATAATCTGTTTGATTAAAGATCGCTGATCCTGCAACGAATGTGTCAGCTCCGGCAGATGCAACCTTTGATATATTATCTAAATTTATTCCACCATCTACTTCTAATCTAATATTTAAATTATGTCTGTCTATTAAAGAACGAACCTTTGTTACTTTATTTAAAACTGAGTCAATAAACTTTTGACCTCCAAATCCAGGATTTACAGACATTAATAAGACCATATCTAGTTTTTCAATTGACTCTTCTAGCAAACTAACTGGTGAAGCCGGATTGAGTACCAAGCCTGCCTTGCATTTAAGACTTTTTATAAGTTCGATAGATCTATCTACATGGTCGGACGCTTCTGGATGAAAAGTTATATAAGTTGAACCCGCCTCAGCAAAACTTTCTATTAACTTATCAACAGGCTTAACCATGAGATGGGTATCAATAGGTGCTTTAATTCCGTAATCTCTAAGCGCCTTACAGACCATAGGTCCTATAGTTAAATTAGGAACATAGTGATTATCCATCACATCAAAATGGATCCAATCTGCGCCAGCATCCAAAACATTTTTGGACTCCTCTCCAAGACGAGCGAAGTCTGCAGATAATATTGATGGTGCAATTATGTAGTCTTTACTGCTCATTAGGTGCAAGTTTACTCTTCACCTAAAGAGGCGTCTAATCTTTCAACATCTTCCATAGTATTTAGATTCTCAAAAGGACCTTTATAAAGCTCTCCTGAGACTAATCCTTTTGCGGCTGCAGGCTTTAAAAAATCATCCCAAAGCTCGGCTTTAGTTACTTTGGATTTGTTAAAAAGTTCTGGTGATAAAATCGAAATACCAGAAAAAGTATATTTATTGTTACCTCTCTGAAGATCAATTGATCCATTTACAAGCGCAACATCTCCAACCAAATTATGTTCTGGATTAGGGACAAGAACCATATGAGCAAGTTTTCCTTCTTCTAGATTCAATCCTTTTAAATCAAAGTCTGTCCAGGTATCAGAACTTAAAGCAATAAAGGGATCTTGAAAGTGATGGATAGAATTACAGATCCCGCCGCCAGTTCCTAGAAGCTCTTTCTCCAATGAATAAGAGATTTTTAAACCATAATTTGAGCCTTCACCTAGGAAGTTTATGATTTTTTCACCGAAGTGATGAACATTAATGATCACCTCACTGACATTATTCTCTTTGAGTTTGAGGATATTTCGTTCAATTAAAGATATGCCCCCTACTCGTATAAGAGGTTTAGGGTTATTGTCAGTAAATGGATGTAATCTGGTCCCTTTACCTGCAGCCATCAAGAAGGCTTTCAATTTATTTCCTCCAAAGTAACTAAGAGTTTTGGCTCGACCTTATTTCTTAAAAATATTGCGGTTTCCCTAAGCTCATTGTATTGCATGGAATCTTCATATAGGTACCTAAGTGTTTTTATTAGATCTCTTAGCCTAAAAGATTTTTTATCCCTAATATGCAATCTAGCAAGAGTGCCTAAGATTCTAAATTGACGTTGAAAACCTGCAAAGTGAACATCTCTCTCTAAATCCTCTAGGCTTATGTTGATATCATGTTTTTTAGAGTGGAGATTGCTTAAATAAAAATTTAGATACTCTGAAAACTCTCCTTTATCTAAAGGGTTATCAATATCCTTCAGAATTGAAACCAGATCTAAGCTATAAGGTCCTATACATAAATCTTGGAAATCCAGAATTCCAAGTTCAGAATCTTCCAAAAGCATTAGATTTCTAAATTCAAAATCAAAATGACAAAGAACATAGGGTTGCGAAGAGCACTGATCGGCAACAATTTTCCAAGAATTTAGGAGCATCTCTTTTTCATTATTGGAATACTGCAGATCTAAGAGTCCAAAGAAAAACCATTCTTCAAATAATTTCATCTGTTCAATAAGAAGTTGTTTCGAGAGACTTGATAAGGATTGGTGAGGTGCACAAGCTTGAAGTTTAAGAACCTCGCTTATGGATTGCTTATAAAAAGAATCTTTATTTTTATTATTGATTTCTAACTGAAGAACACTATCTCCAAAGTCCTCCAGAACCATAAAACCTTTTTGGTGATCGTATGCCTCAACCTTTGGCACTCTAATACCCTGTTCAAGTAAGAAACAAGAATATCGCTCAAATAGCTTATTTTCTTCTGATTCAGGTCGAGTAATGACACCGATCTTAGAGTTCGATTCAGTATGAATCCTGAAATAATTTCTTAGACTAGCCTGCTCTCTTAAAGGCTCTAGCTCAAGAACATTATTGAATCCTAGATTTGAACTCTGCAACAGCATCCAATTCAACAAGTCATCTTTCATCTCTGTCATAATATTATAGTAATGAATGAAGGTCTTCCTTTATGATCTCTATAAGTTTATGGAACAATCAATGTTAAAAACACTCTAAAGTGTAATATGCCTAAAGAAAAACCCTTCATCTCTTCAATAATCATTTTCTATATGATTATTGCTTCTAGTTTTGTATTGGCTGATGAGGCTAAAGGCATAAAGATAAGATCCATAGATGCCGAGATTATTGAATCTGCAGAAGGTGATCTGCTAAAGCTTGAAGGTAATGTGATTTTCAAGACCGATAGTGTTGAGCTATGGTCTGATAAGGCGGTTTATGACCGAAGTAATCAAGAAATAAGCCTTGAAGGTAATGTTCGAGTTTTATCGAAGAATCTGTCTATGAATGCCAGTCAAATGAAAGCAGATTTTCTAGATAATTCTTTTTTGCTATCTAGCTCAAGCTTTACATTTATGCAGCGCGGATTTGGTACAGCACAATCTGTATCTTTTAAGATCAATGAGAATATTGAACTGTTAAATGTTTCTATTTCTAGTTGCAATAATGAGAAGACTAATTGGAATTTAGAAGCGAGTGAAATTACTATCTTGCAGGATAGAAGAAATGTCATCACAAAGGATGTAAAAGTTAAGGTAAATGATATAGCTATTTTCTATCTACCTTATATCAGATCTGCTATAGGAAAAGAAAAATTCTCTGGATTCCTTTCGCCATCAATTAAACAAGGCAAAGATGGATTAGACATATCCATTCCTTACTTCATTAATCTAGCTTCAAACTACGACTTAACTATAAATCCTAGATTTATAGAAGACAGAGGTTCAGGTTTTAGTGCGGAGGGAAGATTTCTTACTAACAATTCAAATGGTTTATTGGCATTTTCCTATTTTCCAGAAGATAGAAAATTGAATGATCAAACTGGTTTTGATGATAAAAGATGGGCATCAAAGATAAGTTCTCAATCGATTTTAGGCTCAAATTTATTTATCAACCTTAATTCAGAACACGTAAGTGATGATTTATATTTCGAGGATCTAAATGATGATATTCTGGGCACCCAGCAGAAAGACTTTTTGACTAGAAGTCTTGCAATTAGATTTGATAGCGAAAACCTTGCACTAAAGGGTAAATTAAAGCACTTTCACAATCTTAATCCATTTTCATACGACGAATACGAAACAAGGCCACATTTTAATTTGGATTATCATAAAAAATTTAATAACTTAGGGCTAAGACTGATAACCGACTATTCAAAATTTTCTTATGATGAAAGCTTCAATCCGCTAGAAAAAGAAAATAACCTCAAACGCATATATGTAGAGCCGTCACTTTATTTCTTCAAAACTTCTCACTCTTATGTAACTTCATTCAAAGCAGGTAAAAGAGACATTAACTACGAAAGTAATTTAGACACAACTGATAATAGTTACAATTGGGCAGAACTCACATACAAAATTTTCTTAGAGAAGAGACAAGGTTCAAAATTTAAAAGTCTAAGCCCAATAGCCAAAATTGTTTGGTTAGATGGAGAAAACAGATTTAATAAAGGCATAGATTCTAAATTTCTAGATTTAAACTTTGATATTTTATTTAATAAAAATTGGTATTCCGGTTCTGATCTCTTCCTTGAAAAGAATAGATTAATACTTGGGTTTGAGCATAATTATTTTGATACATCTAATGGAGATGAAATATATCTATCTCTTGGTCGTGCGTTCTTTGATGATAAAGAAAATAACTTGAGAGGTGACTCTAAGCAATCCTCTTATGTAGCTGAATTAAGGACTACAATATCTAATAAATTTAGTTTAAATGGCTCTATCGAGATAGACTCAAGCCTTGAAACTATATCGCGAGGCCAGCTCGGAATAACCTATAAGAAAGATCAAAGAAATAATATTCAATTAAGATCTATTTATAAAAGAGTAGCAAATTACCTTCATGAAGCTTCTATATGGGATGATGCAGATCAACCCATAAATCAATTAGAGTTTATTTCTCAATGGGAGTTAACTGACAAACTCCTGTTCTTTGGGAAAATATCTAAAGATTTTGAAATGAATTTCTCTAGAGATATATCTTATGGAGTTGAGTACTCAAATTGCTGTCTTAAGCTGGGAGTATTGAAAAGAAAATGGAAAGATCAAAACTACTATAATTTCTTCAATATGGAGCAAGAAGCCATTAATCTCAGAATGAGAGATATCGAAGCTGAAAGAGAAAGAGATAATATATATTTCTTTTTCGAGCTGACAGAACTAGGTAGGTTTGGAAGAACAATATCAGAAGTTTTGACTTCAAGATCGTTTCAGTAATTGCAAGAAGAGCAAAAAAGATGACAATAGCACCTATGTATCGATCAAGAATATTTGAATTTATAACTTCAACCTGGAAAAACATTGGATTTGTCTTCATAAGCATTTCTATTTCAACAAACATTTTTGCGAAGATAGAACTTATAGATAGGGTTGTTGCAGTCGTAGACTCTGGTGTGATTATGGAATCACAACTCAATGCTAGAGTTGAAGAAATTCTTATAAGACTCAAAAATGATAAAGCTGAGTTACCCCCTTTGAATCTACTTGAAGAGCAAGTTCTAGACAGACTCATTATTGAGGAAATTCAACTTCAAATTGCCGAAAGGGCTGGCATTAAGATAAGCGATTCTGAACTTAATCAAACTCTTTCAAGGGTATCGGCTCAAAATAATCTCAGTCTTGAGGATTTTAGAATCAAGTTAGAGGAAGAAGGAACATCTTATAGATCTTTTAGGGACACTATAAGAAAAGAACTAATACTGCAAAGAGTTCAAAGAGGAAAAGTTGGAGCTAAAATAGATATTTCAGAGCAAGAACTTGAAAATTTTATCAATTCTGAAGAAGGTAAAACTCAACTTGCGGAGCAATACAATGTTCAACATATATTACTTTCAGTAAAAAGCGGATTGACCGAGGACGAAGTAAAGGAAATAGAGAATAATGCAAATTCTTTACTACAAAGATTAACCAATGGAGAAAGTTTTGAAAAACTGGCTGCATCATACTCTTCTGGACAAAATGCCTTAGAAGGAGGCTTTTTAGGGTGGAGAACCTCAGCAGAATTACCAGGCCTTTTTGCTCAAGTTGTGGCTGAGTTGAAAGTAGGAGAAGTAGCAGAGCCTGTAAGAAGTGGAGCCGGATTTCATATCTTAAAATTAACAGATAAGAGAGGAAATACAGTTAAATTCTTGGACCAAACCCTTGCCAGACATATTTTAGTGCAACCATCTGAGATTAGAACTGAGAATCAGGCTGAAGAGCTTATCTATGATATCCATAACAGATTAATAGATGGGGAAGATTTTAAACAGCTAGCTCGGCAGTTTTCTGAAGATCCTGGATCTAAAATGGATGGAGGAGAATTAGGATGGAGTAACCCCGGTGATTATGATCCTGCATTTGAAACAACTTTAAATGCCACAGAGATAGGACAAGTATCCCAACCAGTAAAATCTTCTTTTGGATGGCATATTATTGAAGTCATGGATAGAAGAAACGAAGATGTAAGCCAAGAAGAGCAAAAGAATCGTGCTTATCAAATTATCTTTAAAAGAAAATTTGAGCAAGAGCTGCAAAGTACTCTTATAGAGTTAAGGGCGGAAGCTTACGTTGATATAAAGTTAAACTCATGACCAAAATTGCTGTCTCTTCTGGAGACCCGGCAGGAATAGGTCCAGACATATGTATCAAGGCTTTCGGAAAAAAAAAGCATCTTAGCTATAAACCTATCGTATTTGGCAATATAGATCTTTTTGTCGAAAGAGCTGAACAAATAAATCAAGAGATAAATTTAAAAGAGTATAAAGGCGAGGAAGAAGACTCTATCTCTAATGACTTCCTGTGGATAGTCGATCAACCCATAGGGGTAGATATTTCTGCAAGCAGACCAGACCCTAAGTCAGCAGAGTACATAATCAATATTTTTGAAGAGTCAGTTAATAAAACTATTTCAAAAGAGTTTGATGCAATAGTGACTTGTCCAATCAATAAAGAACTAATAAACGAAGGAGGCATTCCTTTCACGGGACATACCGAAGAGTTAGCTAGATTAGGAAAAACAAATAAGGTTGTCATGATGTTGGCTAACCAAAAAATCAAGGTTGCTTTGGCATCGACACACATACCATTAAATGAAGTATCTGATTTTATTAATAAGAGTCATATTGAAGAGGTAGTAGAAATTATTCATACATCATTGAGAGATTATTGGAATTCAAGTGATCCACTAATTAAAGTTCTAGGAATAAATCCACACGCGGGTGATGGTGGGTATATTGGTAAAGAGGAAAAAGAAGTCATATCACCTGCTCTACAGAATTTAAAAGCAAAGGGAATAAATACTATTGGTCCAATATCAGCGGATACTGCCTTTATAGAAAAAGATGGAACTGAAAAGGCAGATGCATTTCTAGCGATGTTCCATGATCAAGGTCTGCCAGTAATCAAGACAATGGGTTTCGGAGAGACAGTTAATATAACTTTAGGACTTCCTTTTATAAGAACATCTGTAGATCATGGAACGGCATACGATAAGGCTGGTCTGGGCAGTGCTGACGAATCTAGTCTGATAGCGGCAATGGAAATGGCCTTTTCAATGAGTAAAAAAAATCTAAAAGATGCCAAGAGCTAAAAAAAGCCTGGGGCAGAATTTTTTGATAGATTCTGCAGTTATAAGCCAACTTGTAAATTACGTTAATCCAGATTCAAATGATCTCTTCCTAGAAATAGGTCCTGGTAAAGGGGCCATTACCAAAGAATTATTATATAAGTCTCGATGCACTCATGCAGTAGAGATGGACAATGATCTATCAAAAGAATTGAAGATATTAGAAAACTTCGGAAATTTCTATCTACATAATGAAAATATACTAAATTTTGATCCATCTAAAATCTCTAAAAATAAAAATAAGATACGAGTTATTGGGAATTTGCCCTATAACATTTCAACACCAATTATGTTTTGGAGCTTTAAATATCTTGAATTTTTCTCAGACATGCATTTCATGTTTCAAAAAGAATTTGGTGATAGATTAATAGCGAAAAGTGATAACAAGAATTTTGGAAGAATTTCTGTAATCACTCAATATTTAACAAGACCTAAATTTTGTTTCTTTATAGAGCGCGAAAGTTTCTCTCCAAAACCTAAGGTTGAAAGTGTTTTTATCAGATTTGAGGCTATTGAGAATAGAAGTATAAATGATCCTATTGCATCTAAATTACAAGAAATTACTCAAGTAGCTTTCATGCACAAGAGAAAGATGGTTGGCAAATCATTTGAAAAGATAATCTCTGGTTCAGGACTTATAAATCTAGACATTGATCCCAAATCAAGACCAGAAAATATATCTGTTGAAGAATATGTAAAAATTGCAGAAACTCTACTTTAATGTCGAATTATGCTATCGGAGATTTACAAGGATGTTATGAGGAGTTACAGCAACTTTTAACTAGAATCGATTTCGATAAGAAAAAAGATATTCTGTGGTTTTGTGGAGACTTGGTTAACCGAGGTTCTGACTCTCTCAATTGCCTCCTTTACCTTCATTCGATTAAAGATAATTGTAGAATTGTATTAGGAAATCATGACCTACATCTAATTGCAGTATCAGATTCAATTAGAAAAATAAACGAAAAAGACACATTTCAAGATGTCTTAGAAAG
>CACEHP010000024.1:0-17976 GCA_902559365.1 uncultured SAR86 cluster bacterium | reverse complement strand
TTCAGCTAAAGATAAGGCAACTGGAAAAGAACAATCTATAGAAATCAAAGCATCCAGCGGGTTATCTGACGAAGAAATCGAGCAAATGGTTAAAGATGCAGAAGCACATGCAGAAGATGATAAGAAGTTTGAAGAGTTGGTACAGGCAAAGAATTTAGGTGAAAACCTGGTTCATAGTTGTAAGAAAACTTTAGATGAAGCTAAGGATAAAGTAGAAGATTCTGAAAGAGAAACCATTGAAAATGGAATCCAAGAGCTGGAAGAGGCTTTGAAAGGAGATGACAAAGAAGCAATTGATGCAAAAGTAAAAGTGTTATCAGAAGCTTCCGCTCCGCTAGCCCAAAGAATGTATGAAGAAGAAGCAAAAAATAATGAAGCTTCACAGCAAGATGCTCCAAATTCAGATTCAGATGTAGTTGATGCAGACTTTGAAGAAGTAACAGAAGAAAAAGAGAAACAAAGTTCTTAGCCTCTTATCCAATTAGGCTAATAAAGATAAATGTCTAAAAAGGATTATTATGATGTTTTAGGTGTCTCTAAAGGAGCATCTGATGATGAATTAAAAAAGGCCTACAGAAAGTTGGCCATGAAGTATCATCCAGATAGAAATTCTGATGATCCCGCCGCTGCCGAGAAATTCAAAGAAGCTTCAGAGGCTTATGAAGTATTGTCTGATACTGGTAAGAGAAGCGCTTACGATCAATTCGGCCACGATGGTGTCAATCCATCGGGTTTTGGAGGCGGAAGTTCACAAGGCTTTAACGATATTTTCGGAGATATCTTTGGAGATATATTTGGGGGCGGAGATCCATTTAGCAGAAGACAAAGGTCCAACAAAGGATCAGACCTTCAATACTCTATGACAATAGAGCTTGAAGACGCTGTTAGAGGAGTTACCGAAAAAATTGCTATACCTGCACTGGAAACCTGTGAACCATGTGGCGGTACAGGAGCAGGAGAAGGAAGTCAGCCCGTAACGTGTGAATCTTGTGGCGGAGCTGGTCAAGTAAGAATGCAACAAGGTTTCTTCTCTGTAGCTCAAACCTGTGGCAGGTGCTCTGGTTCTGGCCAAATTATCAGCAACCCTTGTAAATCCTGCAGAGGTCAGGGTCGAATAGAGAAGCGTAAAACTTTATCTGTAAAAATTCCTGCAGGTGTTGATACAGGAGATAGAATAAGACTATCTGGTGAGGGTGAAGCTGGAACAAATGGAGGACCTTCCGGAGATTTATTTGTCCAGATCAAGGTTTTACCACACGATGTTTTTGAAAGGGATGGAAAACACCTTTATTGTGAGGCACCAATAAGTTTTATAGATGCTGCTTTGGGGGGTGATATCCAAATTCCTACCCTAGATGGAAAGGTAAAAATAAAAATACCTGAAGGTACACAAACCGGAAAATTATTTAGGCTTAGAGGTAAGGGGATAAGTCCGATAAGAGGTGGGTCTACAGGTGATCTTTTATGTAGGGCTGTAATAGAGACCCCTCAAAACCTCTCTAAGAATCAAAAGGAACTTTTGCGTGAATTCCAAGATTCAGTATCAAATGATTCTAAACAGAATCCTCTAAGAGAAGAATGGTTTTCTAAGGTAAAATCATTTTTTGATACAAATAATTAATCTAAAGTGAAACAAATATTCATTTCAGGCATTACCGGTAAGGTAGGCAAACTTCTTGCTACCCTTATCATTAATGATAGTAACTTTAATCTTGTAGGTGGAAGTTGTAGCCCAAACAATAAATACTTACAAAAGGATATAGGTGAACTCTTGCAAACTGTTGAAGTTGGTATAGAGGTATCAGATACTATTCCAGATACAGTTAA
Source organism: uncultured SAR86 cluster bacterium (assembly GCA_902559365.1). Lineage (GTDB taxonomy): Bacteria > Pseudomonadota > Gammaproteobacteria > Magnimaribacterales > Magnimaribacteraceae > Magnimaribacter. The sequence continues at coordinate 16,149 of CACEHP010000024.1, read as the reverse complement.
CCCTGATGTTATAATTGATTTTTCTACACCTGAAGCCTCTATGAAAGTTTTGAAAGAGGCTGTATCAAGAAATATTCCTATCTTAATTGGAACAACAGGTTTCGAACCAAACCAGATTGAAGAAATTGAGCACTCAAGCAACAAAATAGCAATTTTGTCTGCACCTAACACCAGCTCTGGAATTGCTATTTTAAAATCTCTTCTCAATGAATCAAAAAAATTCTTTTCTAAAGAAAATAAATTTCAAATTAGCGAAACTCACCATACCGAAAAAAGAGATGCTCCTTCGGGTACCGCTCTTGATATTCAAAAAGAGCTATTGAATATTTTTCCTGATGCCAATTTAAAGATAGAGAGCTTCAGGGAAGGCAATAATCCAGGTGAACACACCGTGAGTATAGCTATGGAAAATGAAATCATTGAGTTAAGGCATATGGCTAAAGATCGGTCTATTTTTGCTTTGGGTGCTTTGAAAGGGGCTATGTGGCTATCGGAAAAACCAGCTGGTCTGTATCACATGCAAGACATTTATTCTTCTTGATTTAGAAGAAATATGATATAAAGCTCACCCTTAGGCGTAAGTCTAAAACGAAACACATGACACTGTTTCAGATCTACGGTGCTAAAGATTGCTCATCTTTAGTAAGTTCTGTAAGTGCATGGAAGTATAACCAAAAGAATGTAATGTTCTTTATAATTTAAGGAGAGCAAATGGCTGAAATATCGCTAGAACAAATGCTACAAGCTGGTGTCCACTTCGGACATCAAACCAAATATTGGAACCCAAAAATGGAACAGCACATTTTTGGTGTCAGGAATAAAATTCACATAATTAATTTAGAGCACACGGTTGAGTTGATCAAACCTGCGCTTAAGTTCATTGAAGGTGTTGCAGCTAAGAATAATAAAATTCTCTTCGTTGGTACTAAAAGAACTGCAACAGATATTATTAAAAATGAAGCGATTAGATGCTCCATGCCATATGTCAATGAAAGATGGCTAGGTGGCATGCTAACGAACTATAAGACTATAAGATCATCAATAACTAGACTGGAAAACTTATTAAGACAAAAGGAAGATGGAACTTTCAACAAGCTAACCAAGAAAGAAGGTTTAAAAATTCAAAGAGATATAGATAGATTACAAAAATCTATTGGGGGAGTAACAGAAATGGGTGGACTTCCTGATGCTCTCTTTATAATTGATGTAAAGCGCGAATCTATAGCAGTCTCAGAAGCCAGTAAAATGGGCATACCAATAGTTGGTATTGTTGATTCTAATAGCAATCCAGAAGGTATTGACTATGTTGTACCGGGTAATGATGATTCAATCAGGTCCATAGCATTATTTACTGAAGCAGTAGCTGATGCCTGCTTAAAAGGCTCAGAAGCGGCAACTGGCCTTAAACAGGAAGAACCTCAGTCAGGCCCTGCAATAGTCAGAAAGGTGGATGCTAGTGAATCCCAAGATCAGAAACCTGAGGTCTCAAATGAAGATGATGAGGCTCCGTCTGAAGAAACGGTTGCTGAGCAACCACTGGAACAAGAAGAAGAGCCAGCTAAAGATACTTCTGTTAATGATGAATCAGTTACAGAGCAAGCTTCAGAAGCTTCAACTTCTGATGAAGATATAAAAGAAGAAAAGGAAGAGGATTAAATATGAGTGCTATTTCAGCTTCACAAGTTAAAGAATTAAGAGAAAAAACTGGTCTAGGTTTAATGGACTGCAAAAAAGCTCTAGAAGGTGCCAATGGTGATATGGAGTTGGCGATTGAAGAACTCAGAAAAACCAGCGGTGTAAAAGCTAGTAAAAAATCAGGAAGGTCTGCTGCAGATGGCTTAATAGGTATTGAAAGTAGGGCACAAGACATTTTCATGATAGAAGTTAATTGCGAGACAGACTTTGTTGCAAGAGATGATTCCTTTGTAGCTTTCACCAAAGAAACTCTCCAAACCTTTACAGGAAATCCAGAAAGCTCACTAGAAGAGTTACTTAACAATGGAATAGAAGACAACAGAGAAAAGTTGGTGCAGAAATTAGGTGAGAATATTGTTGTAAGAAGAGTTGCAAAAACCGAAAATTCGTCCACAGTTGGGTCTTATTTACATAGTAATCAAAAAATTGGATGTATCGTTTCTTTAGATGGTGGAGATGAGTCTTTGGCTAATGATATAGCCATGCATGCAGCTGCAACTGATCCAATGGCCATTTCTCCTTCAGACATACCTGAAGAAATTGTTGCTAAGGAAAGAGAAATCTTCAAAGCCCAATCTGAAGAATCCGGTAAACCTGCTGAGATTATTGAAAAGATGATAGAAGGTAAAGTCTCTAAATTTTTAGCTGAAGTCAGCTTAACTGAACAAGATTTTGTAAAAGATCCTAATACAAAAATTTCTCAGCTTCTTAAAGACAATAATGCTAATATTTTAAGCTTCACAAGGTACGAAGTTGGAGAAGGGATAGAAGTTGAGAAAGTAGATTTTGCTAGCGAAGTCATGTCTCAAATTGAAGGCTAAATGTTAAACGAAATTGTTGAAGATGCCCAAGCTGGTATGGAAAAGAGCTTAAGCGCTCTAGATGTTGCATTTAAAAAAATTAGAACAGGTAGAGCAACCCCGTCTTTACTAGACAGCATTAAAGTTGATTACTACGAAAAACTCACCCCACTTGCGCAGGTAGCTAGCATAAGCATTGAAGACGCTAAGACGTTAGCTATCGTCCCATGGGAAAAAGGCATTGTTCAACAAATAGAGAAGGCTATCTCTGAATCTGATCTAGGTCTAAACCCTGCCACTTCAGGGGATACTATTCGCGTGATTCTTCCTGATCTCACAGAGGAGACTAGAAAAGACTTCATAAAAAAAGCAAAAGCTGATGCAGAAAATGCAAAAGTCTCTATTAGAAATGTTAGAAGGGAAGGAAACTCTCAACTTAAGGAATTTCTAAAAGAGAAAGAGATATCCCAAGACGAAGAAAGGCAAGGCGAAGAATTAATTCAGAAACTTACCGATTCTTTTGTAGAAAAAGTAGATATAGCACTGGAAGCGAAAGAAAAAGATCTACTAGACTTCTAAATCTTTAAAATGGAAGGTAACAACACTGAAACCTTACCTCAACATGTTGCTATTATTATGGATGGCAATAATAGGTGGGCCACAGAGAGAAACCTACCAGGCGTTGATGGACATAAAGAAGGAGTAAAAAGGGCCAGAGAAGCCGTCGAGTACGCTGTTCAAAAAGGGCTCTCTACTTTGACCTTATTTGCTTTCAGCAGTGAAAACTGGGGAAGGTCATCAGAAGAGGTAAATTTACTCATGAGGCTTCTAAATACCGCTCTTCGAGAGGAGGTTCCTAATCTAGTAAAGAATTCTGTTCAATTAAGCTTCATTGGGGATTTGACCCAATTTGATAAAGACTTAATCGATCAAATGAAGAGATCTGAGGAGTTAACCAGTTGTGATCCTAAAGTAAAAAAATTAGATTTGGTTGTGGCCGCCAGTTATGGGGGAAGGTGGGACATAGTAAATGCCATACAAAAACTACAAGAGTCTTCACCTAACGAAACTATAACTGAAGATATTTTTAGTAGTTATTTATCAACTTCTGCCTTTGAAGATCCTGACCTGTGCATAAGAACAGGTAATGAACTTAGAGTAAGTAACTTTTTATTATGGCAATTGGCTTATTCTGAATTATATTTTCCAAATATTCTTTGGCCTGATTTTGATGATAATCAATTTGAATTTGCTTTGAAGGAATACTCTAAAAGAACAAGGCGTTTTGGCGATAAATCGAACTTTAATCAATAAATGTTAAGACAAAGAATAATTAGTGCAGCAATATTAGCTTTCGTAATAGGCTTGCTCGTTTACTTTTTAAGAGATGACTTCTTAACTTATCTAGTTGCTCTTATTGCATCTATCTCCCTTTTAGAATTCTTAAGAGTAAGGTTTTCAAACTTAACCTCTATATTTATTCTGATTTTTTTTCTGATACTAATGGCAGTTACACATTTAACTTTTTTTAGTTATTTATTTATAACTCTTAGTGTGGTGTTGTACCTAGTTTCTGCAATATTTATTCTAAGCTTCCCATTAAATAAAACTCTACTAAAAAATACTTTTGTCTGGGCTTTCTCAGGCTTGATTATCCATCTTGGATTCTATGCATCTATTTTTCAGATAATTTCTCAAGAGGACTTAAGCCAATTTTCACTAAGCATACTAAATGAGAGGTTTTTAATCTTTTATATTATTCTCATAAGTATCTTAATGGATAGTATTGCTTATTTTGCAGGTAAGCGTTTAGGCAAGAGACCTTTCATTAATAATGTAAGTCCAAATAAAACGATGGAAGGATTTTTGACAGCAATTATCGTAACACCACTACTCCTGTTTTTTTCATCACAAGGAATGTTTGAAATATCAGTTTTGACAACTATATTTTTATTATTTGCTGTCGCAATCTTTTCAGTTATTGGTGATGCTTTTGCAAGTATGATGAAAAGAGTAATAGAAATAAAAGATTTTTCGAATTTGATACCAGGTCATGGAGGGCTGTTTGATAGACTTGATAGTCATATTGCCGCTTTTCCTTGTTTTATATTTCTTATAAATTTATTTTAGTTAATGAAGAACGTAGCTATCTTAGGTTCTACTGGTTCTGTTGGTAAATCAACCTTAGAAGTAATAAAGCAAAATAAAGATAAATTTTGTATAGAACTTCTCACTGCTCATACAAATTATGAGCTGATGATAGAACAGTACAATGAATTTTCTCCAAGATATATTTATCTAGAAGACCCTTCTGCTCAGAAATCTTTTATAGATAGAGTAGGAAGCATTAACAAGGAGACTGCATTACTAACGAGTGAAAATGAATTAAATAATGTCTTAAGGTCAGATGCTACAGAGATAGTTGTTGCGGCAATGGTAGGTGTTGCAGGATTGAAGCCGGTTTATCAGGCAGTGAAACATAAGAAGAAGGTTTTATTGGCAAATAAAGAATCTTATGTAGTGGCTGGTGAAATATTAAATAATTTATCTCAAGAGTCTGGTTCTACTATTTTTCCGATAGATAGTGAACACAGCGCAGTTCATCAATGCCTACAGGGAGTAGAAGACCAAAAGTCGGTATCTAGAATTATCTTAACAGGGTCTGGTGGCCCTTTTTTGAATAGAGACATAAACGAATTTGAAAATATCACTCCTAAGGAGGCTGTATCACATCCTGTATGGAATATGGGAGATAAGATATCAGTTGATTCCTCTACAATGATGAATAAATGTTTAGAGATAATAGAGGCAAGGTGGCTATTTCAAACTAAGAATATTGATGTGTTGATACATCCAGAAGGAATTATCCACTCTTTAGTTGAGTTCACAGATAATTCGATGTTGGCTCAACTTTCAGTCCCTGATATGAAAATTCCTATAGCTTATGGGCTTGGATTTCCCAATAAATTAAATTCTGGCTCGAGCCCCATTAATTTTGAGGAAATAAGCGCACTAACACTTGAAAAACCTGATCTTCAGAAATTTCCAGCATTAAATTTAGCTAAAAGCTGCATAGATATTGGAGGTACAAGTTTCGCAATACTAAATGCAGCAAACGAAGAGTGTGTTGCAGCTTTCTTAGCTGGTAAAATAAGCTACTTAGATATTTATCAAATAGTTTCTAAAGTTTTGGATAATTCAACTATTAATGATGTCAAAGAATTAAATGATATTTTTGAAGCTGATGAAAGATCTAGGTCAACAACTAAAGAACTTATAAACAAAATTTAAATGGATATTTTATTTACTATATTTTCTTTTATTTTGCTAATTAGCATCATTGTTGGTATCCATGAGCTTGGCCATTTTTTAACTGCACGATTCTTTAATATCCATGTTCTTAAATTTAAGATAGGCTTTGGTAAGGAATTATTTTCTTTCGAAGACAATAGAAACTGTAATTATTCCTTTGGAATTCTCCCCTTGGGCGGATATGTCCAAATGTTAGGAGAAAATAACCCTATTCAAGAAGGATCTGAAGTCAGTCTAAAGGATAAAAAGTCTTACCTTCAGGCATCCGCAGGTGAAAGAGCGGCAGTTACTTTTGCCGGCCCCTTAGCGAATTTTCTTCTTGCAGCATTTGTATATTTTTTCTTAGCTATGGTTGGAACTACTCAACTATCACCTTTTATAGGAGAAGTGGTTGAGGATAGCCCTGCTGAAAAATTTGGAATATCTGTAAAAGATAAAATTCTTGAGATAGATCAATCTTCTGTTGAAGTTTTCAATGATATAAATTTGATTCTTTCTAATAGAATAGGTGATACGGGATATATAAATATAAAGTATCTAAACAATGACATTGAACAGGTCACTTCTATACCGATTGATAATTGGCTCTCAGGAGATGATCAAATTTCACCTAGCTCAGCTTTAGGATTACAGCCTTTATTACCTGCCGTTGTTGGACAGCTACAGGAGGAAGGGCCAGCTTCCGTCTACGGATTAAAAGAAGGAGATTTAATTCAGTCAATAAACGGTATCGAGATATTAACTTGGCAAGATCTTTCTCGAATACTAAGTCGTTTACCTAACGAACTTATTTCAATTCAATTTAAAAGAGCAAATGATTCAAAAAGAATCATGTTGCAGACTTCGAGTTACATTGATGACGCAGGCCTAGAAAAAGGAAGAATTGGAATTATAGCTTCTAATGATTTAAATCAATGGCCTTCTAACTATACTGTTGAGAAAAAGGAGAATTTGTTTAACGCATTATTAGTTGGTTTCCAGAATACTTATCGATATACCGTCCTTATTATCGGTTCGATTGGAAAAATGATTAGTGGTTCTATTTCAGCCGACAATTTAGGAGGACCAATTCAAATTTCTGTACTCGCAGGTTCTGCAGCAAAAGCTGGGTACGTAACCTTTCTATCCATGGTAGCATTACTCAGCATTAACCTTGGCTTATTGAATCTTTTGCCTATACCAATCTTAGATGGTGGCCAGTTATTAATGATTGCTATTGAAAAAATAAAAGGATCTCCTGTTTCAGAAATAGCTATTGAATACTCAATGAGGGTAGGAATAGTACTGGTTGTAAGTTTAATGATATTTGCATTTGCAAATGATATTGCAAGGCTAGTCTGATGAAGAATTGTTTAATTAAAACTCTATTTTTAGCTTCCCTCTTAGGGCTTCTTCAAGCTCAACATATAAGTTCTAATGAAGCCTGGGTCGTGAATGATATTAGAATTAGCGGATTGCAAAGGGTTTCTGCAGGTAGTGTATTCAATGTTATGCCAATAGCGGTCGGTGACACAGTTGATGTTTATGATTTGCAAACAACTGCAAAAACAATCTTTAAAACCGGACAATTTGATGACATCCAACTAGGAAAAGAAGGTAATACATTAATAATAAGTTTAGTAGAGAGGCCATCAATAGCTTCAATTGAACTGGATGGAAATAAAGCATTAAAAACTGAAGATTTACTTAAAGGCTTAGATGATGCAGGACTATCTGAAGGGCAAGTGTTTAAAAGATCAATTGTTAATAGTCTTGCGATAGAAATCCAAAGGCAATACGTTTCTCAAGGTAGATATGGCGCGAAAGTAGATGTTACTACCGATGATGAACCAAGAAATCGAGTTTCCTTAAATATTGAAATAGATGAAGGTGAAGTAGCTGAAATTAAAACTATTAATATAGTTGGCAACGCATCATTTTCTGATGAGGAGATTCTAAATGGATTCGAGTTGAAGACTGGAGGTTGGTTCTCTTTTTTTACAAATGATAACCGTTATTCAAGAGAAAAGTTAAAAGGGGATATCGAATCTTTAGAGTCCTTTTATAAGAATAGAGGATATGTAGAATTTAATTTAGAAAGCTCTCAGGTAAGCGTTTCTTCTGATAAAACTGGCGTTTTCATAACCTTAAATGTATCGGAAGGTACGACCTATAACGTAAATGAAATAAAGATTGTTGGTGATCTGCCATTAGATGAAGAAGTACTTAAAACACTTATTTTGATTAAGACAGGTGAACGTTTCAATCAGTTCCTCGTTACAGAAACGGAAGAAATCTTTAAAAACATTCTAGGAAATGAAGGCTACAGTTTTGCCGAAGTGAGAGGAGTTCCTGATGTTAATGAAGAATCTGAAAATGTAGACTTAACTTTCTATGTTGATCCACAACAAAGGACATATGTAAGGAGAATAGTTTTCAAAGGAAATAAGAGAACCCATGATGTAGTTCTAAGAAGAGAAATGAGACAAATGGAGGGAGCTTGGGCTTCAAATAACCTTATTGAAAATTCTAAGTTACGCCTTGAAAGACTAGGCTTTTTTAAAGAAGTAGAATCTGAAACTATTCCTGTACCTGGAGTTAATGATCAAATAGACGTTGAATTTTCTGTAGAAGAGGAGTTTTCAGGATCTATAGGTGGAAGCTTAGGATATGGAGCTTACGGCTTAGTTTTGGGTCTTAACTATAATGAAAATAATGCCTTTGGTACTGGTCGAGCTATAGGCATTGGCATCAATGACAGTACTTGGCAAAGAAGTTACTCCTTTAGTTACGGAGAGCCCTATTTCAATATTGACGGGGTAAGTAGAGGATACAGTGCTTACTTTAGAGAGTCTGACTACGGTCAATTTAATATAGCAAGCTATACTTCAGATTCTTTTGGAGCAGGAATACAGTTTGGTTTACCTATAAGCGATATAGAGAGAATAGGCCTGAATTTGAATTATGACAATACGAGCATCGATACAGGTTCAACACCTGCCTCTCAGATTCTTGCATTTACACAATCTGAAGGAACAAAATTTGAAGTTTTTAAGACTCAATTTATTTGGTCTAAGATAACCCTCAATCGAGGTTTATTCCCAACCGCTGGTCAGTCACAATCTTTTGCTTTTCAAGTTGCTGTTCCAGGCAGTTCATTAACTTACACAAAAGCAACCTATAGACATAAGTATTTCAAACCTATTTTTGATGGAAGGTTTGTTTTAGGTTTTAGAGGAGAACTAGGATTGTTGGAAGCTTATGGAGATACTGAGGTTGCTCCTTTTTTCGAGCATTACTACTCAGGAGGTATAAGCTCTGTTAGAGGCTTTAAACAAAATACGCTAGGGCCTAGAGCTATACCATCTCAGTACCTTCTTGATAATGAAGGTAATCAGATATTAGGTGAGGATGGTAGCCCTATATTAAATCCTTACTCTTATTATCGGGACGACAGGTCTATAGGGGGAGCTTACTTGGTTGAAGGAGGGTTTGATTTTATATTCAAGCTACCTTTCATTGACGATCAAAGATCAATGAGAAGTTCATTCTTTATAGATATTGGAAATGTATTCTCAAAAGATTGTGGTTTTGATAAATCAAATATCAATTGCAGCGAACTTGATTTTGGCGAACTAAGATATTCTTACGGTGTTGGTGTTACTTGGATTACACAACTAGGGCCTATGTCTCTTGCAATCGCTGCTCCTTCTAACGAAGGACCGCTTGATGAGACAGAAAATTTTCAGTTTGAAATTGGAACACAATTTTAAATGTGCATAATGCTACTAAATTACTTAACAAAACTGTAGAATTCACCGACTAGTTACTTAATGGGAAAAACTATGAAATCTTTTAAAACTCTTTTCGTCGTAATAACGGCGTCTTTAATCACTTTTACACTTCAGTCAGCTGATTTAAATATTGCTACTCTAGACCCTCAAGCAGCTCTCTTTAGCACAAATGTTGCAAAAAAAGAGCTTGAAGAACTTGAAAACTCAGAAGAATGGAAAGAGGTTGTTGAAGAGCTGCAGGCCAAAGCTACAGAAGCCCGAGAAATACAAGAAAAGACACAGAAAGATGGCCCAACTATGTCCGATGAAGAGAAACAAGATGCTGCCCAAAAATTTCAATCTCTTCAACAGGATATAAATTTTCTAAGAGAGAAGACTAATCAGTTTAGAAACCAGACGCTTCAATTACTATCTCAGGAACAAGCTGAGAAATTTCAAGTCATAGTAACTGAACTAATAAGAGCAAAAGGAATTACTTTATTGATTAATAGCGGTGGCCAACAGCAAATACTGCTGCATGCAGATCAAAGCTTCGATATTACTCAAGAAGTTATCGATGCTATGAATGAAAAAGAAGACTAGTTTTCGTGTCTTCCCCAAAAAGCTTTAAGTTATCTCAGCTTGCCACATTACTTGGTGCTGAACTTGAAGGCGATCCCGATAAAGAGATAATCGGTATTAACTCATTGACAGAAGCCTCAGATTCCGAAGTGTCTTTTTTGGCTCGTGAAGCTTATATTCCACAATTAACTTCTTCTAAAGCCGGCGCTGTTATTTGTGATTTGGAAACTTCAAAATTATTTAATGGGAACAAAATTATTTGCTCTAATCCTTATTTGATTTATGCAAATTGCACAAAACTTTTCAAGGAAAATCCCACTAATCAAGAAGGAATATCAAAACTTGCTTCTATAGACAGCTCTTCCTCAGTTTCTGATTCAGCTGCTATATCTAGTTTTGTTTCTATTTCTGCAGATGCCGTTATCGAAGATGAAGTAATTTTAATGCCTGGAGTTTTTGTAGGAAAAGGCTGTAGAGTTGGTAAAGGCAGTATCATTCATGCAAACGTATCATTGTACGATTCGGTTGAATTGGGGAAAGATTGTATTATCCATTCTGGAGTGGTGATTGGCTCTGATGGATTAGGTTTTGCAAAAGAAAATAATGAATGGGTTAAAATCGAGCATTTGGGTAGAGTTCTTATTGGTAATAATGTTGAAATTGGATCAAATTCAACCGTAGATAGAGGTTCTATTGGCGATACTGTCATTGGTGAAAACGTCAAAATAGATAATCAAGTTCACATTGCTCATAATGTTGCTATTGGTTCAGGAACAGCCATAGCAGGAAATAGTGCGATAGCTGGAAGTACAAAAATAGGAAAAAATTGTACTTTAGCTGGATGCAGTGCGGTGGTAGATAATATTGAGATAACAGATGAAGTTCACATAACGGCTATGACTTTAATCACTAAATCTATTAAAGAAAGCGGGTTTTATTCTTCAGGAACACCTTTTATGAAAAATTCAGATTGGAAAAAAAATGCTGTTGCTTTCAAAAAGCTTCGTGAAATAACAAAAAAGTAAAAATATGCAAGTTGAAATAAATATAGAAGAGATCCAAGAGTTTTTACCTCACAGATATCCTATGCTACTTGTTGATAGGGTTACAAATATTGTTTTGGGAGAATCTATACAAGCCTACAAAAATATAACTACAAATGAGCCTTTTTTTATGGGTCATTTTCCTGGAAAACAAGTAATGCCTGGTGTCTTAATAGTAGAAGCAATGGCTCAAGCTTCAGGTATTTTAGGATTTAAAACTATGGATAAGCGTCCAGAAGATGGTTCCATATATTATTTTGTGGGGGCAGACGAATTGCGCTTTAAAAGACCAGCAATTCCTGGAGATAAACTCATCTTAAATTCTACGGTGATAACAAATAAAAAAGGCATATGGAAATTTGATTGTTCCGCTACTGTTGAAGAGGAGTTAGTAGCTAAAGCCACCATTTTGTGTGCAGATAGGCCCAAATAATCATGATACATTCTTCCTCTATAATTGATCCAACTGCTATTATTGCTGATTCAGTAGAAATAGGCCCTTTCTGCTTAATTGGTCCTGATGTTGAAATAGATGAAGATACCAAAATTGAATCACATGTAATTTTGAAAGGTCCCACAAAGATCGGTAAAAGAAATCATATTTTCCAATTTTCTACTTTAGGAGACGGTAGTCCAGATAAGAAGTATAAGAATGAACCAACAACCCTAACTATTGGAGATGACAATATTGTTAGAGAAGGTGTCACTATACATAGAGGTACAGTTCAAGACAGAGGCGATACCTTAATAGGAAATAGAAACCTTATTATGGCTTATTCTCACATTGCACATGACTGTGTATTGGGAGATGACATAGTTTTGACAAATCAAGCCGCTTTAGCTGGTTCTGTAACTGTTGGGGATGGAGCTATTTTGGGAGGTTATGCCATAGTTCACCAATTTTGTTCAATTGGAAGTTATAGTTTTTGTGCCATGGGTAGTGCAGTTAATAAAGACATACCTGCTTATGTCAAAGTAAGGGGTAATCCTGCCAAACCATTTGGTATAAATGTAACCGGTATAAAAAGAATAGGTTATTCTAAAGAGAGTATTGAGGCATTAAGATCGGCTTATAGGTCAATTTACAGAAAAAAATTAACAGTTGAGGAAGCTGTGAAAGAACTTAAATCATTAAGAAAGGAGTTCACAGAAGTTAATCTATTTCTCTCATCTATCGAAAATTCAACGAGAGGCATATCTCGTTAATGATAGAAAAAGGCCAAAACCATAAAATCAAAATAGCTATAGTTGCCGGTGAAAAATCGGGTGACGAATTAGGAGCACCTTTAATGCAATCCTTAAAATCTCTCTACCCCTCAATTGAATTTGTTGGGGTAGGCGGTTCAAAGATGATATCTGAGGGCTTGGATTCTTATTTTGATATGAATGAGATATCCGTAATGGGGATAATTGAGCCTCTCTTAAATTTAAAAAAATTACTTCAACTAAGAAAAGGTTTAAAAGAGTATCTATTGAAAGAAAAACCAGATATTTTCATAGGCATAGATTCTCCAGATTTCAATCTTCCTATTTCAAAGTTCTTAAGAAGAAATTTCTCCCTTAAAACTGTTCAATACGTCAGTCCGTCAGTTTGGGCCTGGAGAAAAGGACGTATAAAGTCTATGGAAAAATCCATAGATTTAGTAGTGACGCTTTTTCCTTTTGAAGGATCTGCCTATGCGGGTTCAAAAATTAAGGAGAGCTACGTGGGACATCCACTCGCTTATAAAATTGACATTAAACAAGAAGAAATTGATAAAAAAAGTGAAAATACCATAGCGTTGTTACCAGGGAGTAGAAAATCAGAAATATTATCTATGGGTGATTTAATGGTTAGAGCAGCAAAGAAATTAAAAGAAATAAATCCCCAATATGAATTCCTTATGCCATTATCTAATAAAGATCATTTAGAATTATTTCAAGAGAATTTAGAAGGATTAGTAAATGTTTCTTATGGCAATTCTCAAGAAGTTCTAAAATTATCCAAACTTTCTATAATTACTTCAGGAACTGCGACACTTGAGTCAATTCTCTCTTTCACACCCTGTATAGCTTTATACAGAACTAGTTGGCTTTCATATTTCATAATCAAGCCTTTATTACAAGTTGACTCTTTTTCCTTACCAAATTTAATAACAGGAAAAAAGATTCTCCCAGAACTACTTCAGGCAGACGTAACAATTGACAATATTATTGCTTCTGTCGAAGCAGTTATAGAAAAAGACTTTGAAACTTTCTTGGAAGAATTTAATCATATAAAAGAAAATTTGAGGGCAGGTGGTGCAAATAAGGCCTCTCAAGAAATTTTACAGTTATTGAATTGATTGAAGCGGGTGTAGATGAAGCAGGGCGAGGCCCTTTGGCAGGTCCAGTTTTTGCTGCTGCTGTAATATTAGATAAAGAGATACAAATTGAAGGATTAAATGATTCGAAGAAGATCTCAGAAAAAAAAAGAGAGTCAATTGCTCAAGAAATTAAAGAAAAAGCCATTGCATGGTCAATAGGGATAAGCTCTTCCGAAGAAATAGATGAGGTAAATATTTTAAAAGCAACTTTAATAGCTATGAAAAGGGCTATTGAAGGTTTAAGGATATTTCCTGATATCGCACTTATTGATGGACAACATGCACCTCAAACTGAGTGTAAAGTGCGAACAATAGTGAAAGGAGACCAATCAAAAAAAAATATTATGGCTGCATCAATTCTTGCTAAGGTAAGCAGAGACAACTATATGAAAGAAATTGATGATAAATACCCTGAATATGGTTTTAAACAACACAAAGGTTATCCTACAAAGATGCATCTAGAAGCATTAAAATTATACGGAGTTACAAGCGAACATAGATTAAGCTTTAAACCTGTAAAGATAATAAATGAACCAAGTTGAAAATTTAGATTTTGTCCATCTACATGTACATTCTGAGTACTCTTTAGTAGATGGCATAATAAGAGTTAATGAGCTTGTAGATCATACAGTAAAATTAGGTTACCACTCGATAGCATTAACAGATTTAACAAATCTGTTCGGTTTAATTGAATTTTATAGATCAGCAAGGAAACAAGGCATCAAGCCCATAGTCGGTTCAGAAGTTTACGTTGCAAAAGATAAAGACTCTGTTGCAGCTCCATTGGTATTATTGGCAAAAAATAAACAAGGATATATAAACTTAACCAAGCTAGTTTCTAAAGCTTATGTTGAAGGGCAAGTTGATGGAGATCCCATTGTTCTTTTTAGTTGGTTAGAAGAGTTTTCTCAAGGAATTATAGCCCTTTCGGGTGGTCAGGAAGGTCATATAGGAAACTCTGTTCTGGCAGGCAATGACCAACTCTCTGAATCAAGAGTAGACTTTTTCAAAAACATATTTGGAGAAGATTTCTTTATAGAAATTCAAAGAACTGGAAAAGCTAATGAGAAAGAATATAACGATTCAGTACTGAGGCTAGCTTCAAAGAAAAACATTCCTGTTGTAGCTACTAATAATGTCAGATTTTTAAATGCCGTTGACCCAGAAATTTCTCCATCTGACTTTGAAGCCCACGAAGCTAGAGTTTGTATACAGAGAGGGGAAACCCTAGATGACCCTAGAAGACCTAAAAATTACTCGGAAGAGCAGTTCTTAAGAAGCAAAGAAGAGATGATACAGCTATTTTCTGATATACCAGAAGCTCTATTAAATACTGTACGTATTGCTTCAAAATGCAATATAGATTTAGAATTAGGAAAGTTTTACCTACCGGATTTTGAAGTCCCAGAAGAGCATTCAAGAGAAGAATTCCTTCGAATAATCTCTCGAGAAGGGTTATCTAAAAGATTAAAGGATATCAAAGAATCTATAGATTCTTATGAATTAAACGAGCCTACTTATTTCGAGAGATTAGATTACGAGTTAGATATGATTTGTAAGTTAGATTTCGCTGGCTACTTTCTCATAGTTGCAGATTTCGTAAATTGGGCTCAAAAAAATGAAATTCCTGTCGGGCCAGGAAGGGGTTCTGGGGCTGGCTCTATTGTTGCTTATGCATTAGGTATAACGGCAATAGATCCAATTAAGTACGACCTATTATTTGAAAGATTTCTTAACCCAGAAAGGGTCAGTAACCCTGATTTTGATATTGATTTCTGCATAGAAGGTCGGGACAAGGTTCTTGAGTATGTTACTAATAAGTATGGAAAAGACTCTGTAGCTCAAATTAGTACAAGAGGGACTATGGCTGCGAGAGCTGTTTTACGAGACGTAGTAAGAGTTTTAGGAAAGCCATACGGTTTCGGAGATCGTCTAGCTAAAGCGATTCCTGATGTTCTTGGTATAAGTCTTGACGAAGCTTATAAAGAAAAACAATTCAAAGAAACGATAGAAGAGTCTGATGAATCTAGAGAGGTTTTTGATATGGCTCTTAAGTTGGAAGGCTTATCAAGGAGTGTAGGTACTCATGCAGCGGGTGTTGTAATAGCTCCTACAGCGTTAACTGACTTCACTCCACTTTTCTTAGATTCTGATAAGGGTACAGTTGCTTCGCAACTTGAACATTCTGCCAAGGGGTTAAGTTCGAATAAATCTTTTCTGTTGTTTTCATTATTGATTCATTCAGTCTTATGACTTCTTTTTGAATAGACTCTTCATCCAGTTCAGAATCTTTAAGATCTAAGACCTGCTGTTCGAGATCAGCTATGGGTTGCTCAAAATCTAAGTAACTCTTTAACATTTTAAAATTTAGTTTATGTGAGTCTGGGTATGATAAACGAACTCTACGTTTTCTGCCCCAAAACGTTTATCTAAAGCCTTCACAGAAGAATCATCAAGTTTAACTGAAAAATTACTTGGAAGAGCTATATCTGCCTTCGCTGAGTTTCCTTTGTAAGAAATCAACACTGTATTTCCTTCGGAACTATTAGCGATTTCTTTAAGAGAATTAACTACTGAGTTAGTCTCTTCAGTATTATTTTCTATATTTATTTTTATATTT
>CACEHP010000023.1:0-18867 GCA_902559365.1 uncultured SAR86 cluster bacterium | reverse complement strand
CACCAACTGGTTTCGAAGTGTCTCCAAAATCTACAAGAAATTTGGTAGGTCCTGGCAATAAAAATCTTGGCAACTTAGCAATTAAAGGAAATAAAAATTGTAGAGGACTAGGTTTAGATGGATAAATGTCCGATACTCTATGGAACTCAGAATCAGGTAAACCAATCCAAAAATCGAGATCTAAGGGCTCTGCAATTTCTTCTCTAAAATAGGTTCCAATAGTTCTTCCATCTATTCTGCGCAGAAGTTCTCCCACTAAATGTCCGTAGGTGATTGCATGGTAACCATGGGCAGATCCTGGCTCCCAAAGAGGTTCCTGTTTAGCCAATTCATCGCAAATTAATTCCCAATCACTGAAGGCACCTGGTTGAAGAGGTTCTCTTACTCCACATAATCCTGATTTATGGCAAAAGAGATATCTCACAGGTATATTCTCTTTACCGTTTTGAGCAAATTCAGGCCAATAATCAGCAACAGGTTTATCTAGATCGAGTAATCCTTTTTCAATTAATTGAAGTAAGCAGATTGCCGCTATACCCTTTGTAGTTGAAAAAACATTTACTATTGTATTTTCTTGCCAAGGCTCTGTTCGTTCATGATCTAAATGTCCACCCCAAAGATCTAGAACCTTTTTTCCTTTCACTTCAATACAAATAGCTCCTCCAAGTTCAAATCCACTATTTATACTTTCTTCAAATATATTTTTTGCATCTAGGAAATTTTCTTCGCAAAATCCATCAACCATATTTATTCCCCTTTTTTAACTGACTTCCATATTATCAACTGACGTGTTGAATTCATATATTCTTGATAATCTGGTCTTTTTTCTAAACTCCTGTTGTCCATCATTTGGCAGGTTATGAGTGAAAACATTAAATTCATAATCAATGGGCAAACAAATAAGCACCATAGATCGGGCTCTAAAGATAGAGTCATAAAATATAATCCCCACCAGAATAATATTTCTCCCAAGTAATTTGGATGTCTAGAATAAGCCCATAGACCCTTTTGCATAGTTAAACTGATATTGTTACTTCTTCTAAATATCCTCATTTGCTCATCCGCAATAGTTTCCAAAACCACTGCAAGAAAAGTAAATGCACTTGCCAGATAAAGATAAATATTTACTTCACTTACCGATATAGATAGAGCAAAGTAAATTGGGACTAAAGATAGATTTACTTGTAGTGTTGGGTAGATGTGTATACCAAATAAATCAATAAAAAAACTAAAAGGTTTGCTCTTCAAATTAACATATCTAAAATCTTCATCGCTTAATCCTCTCCAATCCCTGGCCCAATTAGAAGTTAACCTAATAGACCAAAATATAATCGGTAAATTAACTAAAAAAATTTTTTCTAGATCAATCTCTCCTGATTCTGGGTAAATAGATATGTATATGGCAATAGGTAAAGGTGCAACTGACCAAAAAGGATCGTACAAACTTGAATTCTTAAAGATTTGGCTACTAATAAAAACAACTAAAGTAGCTGATAAATGACCTGTTAGGAGCATGAGCCATTGATTTAAAGAAGAAAAGAAATAGCAAGTTACAATGGCTGCAATAAAAGCAGTCATGTAAGTAAATAAAGTTACCAGGTAACTTTTTTTCATAATCTATGAACTAGCTACAGCACCCCCATCGCAAGTAATAGTTTCACCTACTGTATAAGCGCCAGCTCTTGAACAAAGAAAGATTGCTAGTCCTGCTATATCTTCAGGAGTACCTACTCTTCCTCTTGGATTCGAGTTACCCACCTCATCCCAATTAATATCGAGGTCTCCTCCACCTCCAACTCCAGTACTTAACATCCAAGTTGGAAATGGTCCGGGTGCAATTGCATTAACAATAATATTTTCCTTAACAAGTGAAGCTGCTAAAACTCTTGTTAAATGATGTAAGGCAGCTTTTGACGGACCGTAAGAAAAAGCATCAAATAATCCTGTTTTTATTCCGTCTATACTTCCAATATTGATTACTCTTGATGGGTCTTCGGCAGTTGCTGAAGATCTCAATAACGGTAGTAATTTCTGAGTTAGGAAAAAAACACCTTTAACATTAGTGTCCATGACCTTATCCCAGCCTTTTTCAGAATATTCATCTATAGGCTCTCCCCAAGAAGCCCCAGCGTTATTAACTAAAATATCAAGCTTTTCTCCATCAGGTAGACTGTTCACAAGAGATTCAATGCCATTCAAATTAGATAAATCTGCAGGTAAAGAAATACACTCTCCTCCATATTGTTCTTGCAATCTATTTGCCGTTTCATCACATACTTCAGCTTTTCTAGAACTTATATAAACCTTAGCTCCATTAGCAAGAAAACCAGCTGCTATCATTTCGCCAATACCTCTTGAACCACCTGTTACCAATGCAATTTTGCCTTCTATAGAAAATAAATTATTCATACTTCTCCTTGATAATTAAAAAATATACCCCATATAAGTAGTGTAAGTGCCTACGGGGCTTACGTAAATTGTTTAATTACTTGCTTAATTTAAGGAGATAAAAATGATAAATAATACATTTGACCTATTGTGGAGAGATATTTCTCCATTCACTATTGGTTTTGACAGGACATTTGACACACTTGCACTGTTAGCCAATTCTAAACAACAGACTTCGAACTACCCCCCTTACAATATAAGGAAGGTAAGTGAAGATAAATATACAATTGAACTAGCTGTTGCTGGCTTCGAAGAAAAAGAAATAGACATCGAAGCTGCTGGAGAAAATTTGACAATCAAAGGTTCAAAAGACAAAGAAGCATCTGAAGGATTAGTACATCAGGGGCTTGCAGCTAGAGATTTTACTAAAACATTTGTATTGTCCGATGACATGATCATAAAAGGAGCCGCTCTTAGTAATGGAATGTTATATATAGGAATAGAGAGGATAATACCTGAGAATAAAAAACCTAGAAAAATTGACTTTACTTCAAAAAGTAAGCTTTTAGGTTAATTAAAAAAGGAGGGTTAGCCCTCCTTTTTTTTATCATGTTTTTTCAATGAAGAAAGCTCAGTGATAAATTCGATTGTTAAATCTGATAAATGATTTACCAACCTTTCGGCTTCTTTGGAGTAATTATTAATTCTTTTCTCTACTTTTTTAGCCCTTTCAATATATTTATCTTTATCATCCATCAATAGAATTATACTTATAAAATGAAATTGGATTCTATCATTCAAAATATTCAAACTTTAGCTGAAGATAAAGATGTTAATCTTGTCATGCAATCATTGAATGGATCGTTAATTAACTATGCTGAATTGAATAATGAAGGCCAAAAACTGATTAACGTATTGAAGAGCAGTGAGATAAGAATTTCAAATAATAAATCTATCTCAAAAGAAGAGATAACCCTTCTAATTACTATTCCTATTATAAAAACAGGTATTCAAAGTGTGTTTAATGAACAGTATCAAGCTAGTCTTGAAAATAAGTTAAATGTTCTACAGACCTGTAGTTATAAAAATATATTAATTACTCTATTTAAGAATTAGATGGCTTTTTAAATAAAAGTGTCATTCGATCACTTTCCCCTATTTCCGAGTACTTGTCTCTATCAACATCCTTGAGTCTATAGTTTGGTGGAAGAGTCCATACTCCTTTTGGGTGGTCAGCTGTATCTTTTGGATTGGCATTGATCTCTGATTTAGAAATAAGTTCGAAACCATGTTTTTTTGCAATTTTTATTGCGTGCTCTTCAGTTACATAACCGCTTTTTTTCATTATTTCCATTGAAGTACCTGGTTTAGCTCTGTGCTCAACTACGCCAAATATACCACCTGGCTTTAGAGCTCTATAAGTATTTGAAAAGATGTTATCCATTGGTGAACCAAGCCAATTATGTAAATTCCTGAAAGTTAAAACAGCGTCAACAGTACCTTCATCAGCCAATTCAGAGTTTAAATCAACTATCTCAACTCTTCCATACATGGGGTTTTCAGCTATCTTTTTTTCAAAATTTGCTCTACTTCTTTTGAAATAAGCTCTCTCCGAGTCAGCACTAAAGTGAGCAGCAATCAGTGTTCCAGGATAATGTATGTAGTTAGCAAGAATTTCGGTATACCAACCTCCTCCTGGAGAAAGTTCGACTACAACCATATCGGACTCTATTCCAAAAAATGACAAAGTTTCATAAGGATTTCTTTCGGAGTCTCTTAATGTATTCGCAGGGGTTCTGTCTTCACTAGAAATGGCTCCTTTTAAATCGTGTGCTGATATTGAAAAAACAGATAAGGATAGGGTTAATGTTAATAGTAGTATGTATAAATTTTGCATATAAAAATAATAATATTAAATTGCTGTTTTTAGAAGAGTTGAGATAACTCTCTCTAATTGATCAATATTTCCACATTGGAATACTTTTGTACAGTAAGCAGAATACGTTGTCATGACTGAATCACCTGTATCCCATCTGTACTTACCCTCGGGGTTAAGCCAAAAAACTTGCTTAGCTCTCTCATTGATAGATTTCATTAAATGAGCCTTTTCTGGTCCAAAATTATTTCTAGCATCACCTAGAATAACTACTGTAGTTTTTTTATCTATTTCGTCTAAACAAAGACTAACGAAATCTGTAAGAGCTTGACCGTAATCAGTTGAACCTCCACCATGCTTTTGAAGTGCCTTCTCTATAGCCTCATCAAGCTGGGCATCCTTGAAGTCATTAGTCACCTCCCCTAAATTAGATGAAAAAACAAAAGCTCTCAATTTAGATACAACTTCAGTCAAACTAAATAAAAACATCAACATGAACCTTGCATAAGCTCCTACAGATCCACTGACATCGCATATGACATATATCTTGGGTCTATCTACTTTTTTATAGGCCCAACTTAAATCAAATAATATGCCTTGATTCACCCAATTATCACGGATGGTTTTCCTTATATCCAACTTACCTTTTTTAAAATTCTTCTTTCTTCTTGAATGGAGATTAGCAAGCTTTTTAGCCATTTTTCTCACCAATGAATGGACTTCATGTAAATAAGATCTATCTATTTGAGCCATATTCATTGATTTAAAAACTTGCTCCCTAAGTTGTTCTCCAGATACATCTCCGTGTAATAGGAATTGTTGTTGTACGTAGTCAGATACTCTCTCTCTTAAATTAGTAAGTTGATTTCTCAATTCCTGTTCAAGTTCACTTGGAAGTTCATCTTCTCTCGAGGCTCCCATCTGCATTAATTCATCTTCAAGCTTACCAACACCCATTTTCTCTAGAATACGTCTTGTAAAGACTGATCTTTGAGTAAAGTATCTAATCTCTCTTATTTCAGCTTCCTCAGCTGCATCAGCAATTGAAAGCATTAATTCGCCTTGGGATCCTTCCAGTAATTTCTTAGCTAAATCAGAATCTATATCTTTGATATCAGAAAGCTCGTTAGCCTCTACTGAAATTTGTTGTTTGATTTCGTCTGTGAAAAAATCATCAAAACATTCTTCAAATTTTTTCTTTTCTTCAGGGGTCTTAGGCAGAACAATAGATAATGTTCTTTTTAATAGTTCCTTGTCTTCGTATCCAACTGTATCTACTACTGAAACAGCATCTATAGTTTCAGCTGGTGAAACCCTTACATTAGAATTTCTTAATGCTTTAACAAAGTCAGTTAATACTTTTTCCATCTGACGTTTCGGTGGCTGAAGAAACTAAAGCTGGTATCTCTTTTTTCACTACCTCTATATCTTGTTGGTGTTTTAAAAGGATGTTGAGCGTATCTTCAGCTAGCTTGGTGTCTAGTTCTTCAGAATTTAGAAGAATAACTGTTTTCGCCCAATCAATAGTTTCACTAATTGCTGGTTGTTTCTTTAAGTCCAACTCTCTTACTCCTTGAACAAAATTAACTAGCTGTATCTGTAAAGATTCAGAAATCTCAGGAACTCTAGCTTGCACAATCTGTCTTTCAAGTTTGGCTTCAGGAAATGGTATGTATAAATGTAAACATCTTCTTTTGAGGGCATCCCCTATTTCACGACTATTATTACTGGTCAGAACAACTAAAGGTTTAACTTCAGCTTTCCTAACACCAAGCTCAGGAATTGATATTTGAAATTCTGAGAGTATCTCTAATAACAGCGCTTCAAATTCTTCATCTGATTTATCGACTTCATCTATAAGAAGTACTGAACCTTTTTTTGAGGTTAAAGCCTCTAGTAAAGGACGTGTCTCTAAAAAATCTTCAGAAAAGAAAATGTCTTCAAATTTCATTAATCTATCTAAAGATTCTTTCAAGCCCTTGGCACCTTCTAGAACTTCCTGCATTTGCTCCTTTAAGATTTGGGTGTAGAGCAACTGTTTACCATATCTCCATTCGTAGAGTGCCTTTGATTCATCAAGACCTTCATAACACTGGAGTCTGATCATATCTTTTTTAAAATATAAAGCTGCTGTATTAGCTAATTCTGTCTTACCAACACCTGGAGGGCCCTCTATGAGAATGGGCTTTTCCAATTCTGAAGCCAGATAAACGGCCGTAGCTATCTGTTCACTACAGATATAACCATGCTTAGAAAACCCTTTTGTTATATCTTTAATTATTTTTTTAGGTCCATCTGACATTAATTTTCTCCTATTAATTTTTTCAGAGCATCGATAACACTTAAGGGGTCATCTACAAATAAGTGATGCATTGTTCCCGGAACACCTATCACTCTCTCACTGGGAATATTTCCAACATAGAGGGTATATTCCAAAATCTCTTGCGTAAAAATTTGGCTCATTAAACCATAAACAATATTAATTGGGCATTTTATGGACATGAGGATATCTGTTAAGTCTTTGGACTTATAAGTCTTCATAATTTTGCCATCAGATTTAAGCATCCAACCTTGCTCAGTTTCTTTAAATGAGTTTGAGGCTATATGTTCTAAGAGGTAGTCATTACGACAAGGTTGTGGCGGTATAAGTCTAAAACTACTCATAGCAGCCTCTTTATCATCGTAAATGAAATCAGCTCTGATCATGGATTTATTTGAAGAGAAGTTTCTAACTTTATCTGGAGGAAGAACAACGATGGAATCCAGAAGTGTTAAAGACTTAAATAAATCAGGATATATCGATGTGGCGTTTAAGGTAATAGAACCACCCATGCTATGGGCAATAAAGTCAGCCTGATTCCAATTCATATCAGCACATACTGCTTTTATCTCATCGGCGAATATCTCTTGTGAGTAATGATCGCGATGTTCACTTTCACCTGAGCCAGAGAGATCGATAGCAACAACGCAATATTTCTCTATAAAAGCAGGAGCTACAAAATCCCACCAATGCGCGTGAGCACTATATCCATGAATAAAGAATAGCCCTGGTTTTTCTTCTGATCCCCAGACCAAATAGTGAATTTTCTTACCTTCAACCTCGATATACTTTGAGACAGGTTGAATTGATAGTGATTCCTTGAACCAATCTATATTAGACATTGTTTTAACTAACTGACTTTATAGCGACTTTTATTGCTTCTGCGATACGTTCAATTTGACCAGGTTCAACAATCAATGAGGGCGAGATTACTAAATAATCTGCTGAAAATCTTACTAATACATCATTGTCATAACAATGTTGAAATACTTTTGGTGCTAGTTCAGTTGCTGGTATTTTGTCAGAACCAAAATGAACAGCTCCCATCAGACCAATATTTCTTACATCTATAACTTGATTAGATCCTTTTATGGAGTGAAGTGCTTCTTCAAAGAAAGGTTCCATCTTTTGCGCGTTTTCAAATAAACCTTCTTCTTCATATACATCCAATGTTGCTATACCTGCGGCACAAGCCACAGGATGTCCTGAATATGTATATCCATGGAAAAGCTCTATAGGTGTTTCAGAACCTTCTATCAATTGATCATATATAGAATTATCAAATGCAACAGCACTCATAGGAATCATAGCGCTTGTTAAACCTTTTGCCATGGTGATCATGTCAGGTTTAACTTTAAATCGATTTGCAGCGAAAGCATCTCCCAACCTGCCGAATCCAGTTATAACCTCATCAAAGATCAATAAAATATGGTGTTTATCACATATCTCTCTAATCCTTTCAAGATAACCTTTTGGGGGAACTATCACACCTCCTGAGCCTACAACCGGTTCAATAATAACCGCAGCAACCGTTGATGGATCTTGTAGCATTAATATTTTTTCTAACTCGTCTGCAAGATGAAGACCCCACTCAGGTTGACCCTTAGAAAACGCCATATGATTTGGGTCCCAAGTATGAGGAAGATGATCTACTCCTGGCAGTAAAGGTCCAAATGATTTCCTATTCGGAGTAATTCCCCCAACAGAAACGCCTCCGAAATTTACACCGTGATAACCTTTTTCTCTTCCTATGAATTTTGTTCTCTGTCCTTCTCCTTTTGACGCGTGGTAAGCCAGTGCTACTTTTAGAGCTGTCTCTACTGCCTCTGATCCAGAATTGCCATAAAAGATCCTATCGAGACCATCAGGAGTTAGAGCGGAGATTCTTTCTGCTAATTCAAAAGCTTTCGGGTGAGACATATTGAAAGCAGTTGCATAGTCCAACTCTGCCACTTGATTTTGAACAGCAGCAACTATCTTTGGATGGCAATGTCCTGCGTTTGTGCACCAAAGTCCTGCTATTCCATCAAGCACATCTTTGCCGTCATCGGTTTTGTAATACATACCATTTGCTGAAGTCAGTAGCCTTGGATTGGCTTTAAAATTTTTATTGGCAGTAAAAGGCAGCCAATAGTTATCTAAGTTAAGATTTTCTTGTGGTTTCATATTACAAATTATACTTTATCTTGAGGTTCAAGTTCTTTTTTGGTGCTGACTATACAAATCATTGCAACTATTAGAAATACGACTAAATAGGGATAGATAACAGTCATTTCATTATCTAGCATTACCCAACCAAATACTGCAGGTGCCAAGGAAGCACTAAGTAAAATACAGGCATTTAACCAAGCTCCTAGTCTTCCTGATGGATCTATGTCAGCTGCTGCTGCCAAAATAAGAATAACCATTATTACAAAAACAATATTCCAGATAATATTGCCGTAGTAGAAAGTATTAAATGAAGGGATTCCAAAAATTGCGTACACGCAAAGTGAGGATACTAATAAACAGAATAGGATTGTTTCTTTTCTTCTGATTTTGTTTCCAAATACACCTATAAAAACTGGGCCTAGAAGACTGAGAATGATGGCCAAAGAAATAACACTCCCCACTTCTGCAACTCCTAGATCTATATACTCCACACCAAATCTTTCCATAAAAGCCCACATACCACTTGATGGTATCTCATAGAAAAGAACTGCAGTTATCAGCAAGAAATATAACCATTTTTTAGCAATAGGCCCTCCATCACGTTTATCAGATTGGTCTTTGGATTGTCTTGATAAGAAAAATAGTAAGGTTAAAGCTATATATACATATATAAAATTAAAGAAATAATAGCTGTGCCCTCCATCCTCTATCCAAGTACTAGAAATGTATATTAAAAAAGCTGCGGTTAAGGAAGCAAAAAGAGTAAATAATGCATAAGAACGATTAGGATCTCTAGAAGAAGCAAGAATAGAATGACCGGAAGCAATTAGCATTCCACACCCTATGCCTGAAAAAGCTTTAATTATCGTAATTTGATTTACATCATCGGATATGGAGCATAAGTAATAGCAAATCATGACAATGATGCTTCCTATCAAACCCAGTGCCCTTCCTTTGTAAGACACAGTACCAAAATATAATGAGCTGATTGCTGCAAAAAAAAGTTCAAGAGTTACAACCAAACCTGCTTCTTGTGAATTTGCATTCAATCCAACCGATACAGCACTAACGTTAAATGGTGCTAAAGAAGAAGCAAGATTTCCGAGTTCCAACATAGCCATACCAGCCAATAGATGAAAATAAGTCTTGTATTGCATTTATCTTTTAGTTGGAAACCTTAATATATAGATATAGTGTATACATAAAGAAAACTTATTGTGGCAAATAGTAAAAATCATAGCTTTATTGAACCCCAACAAGAAAGAAGCAGAAAAAGGTTTGAGACAGTGTTAAAAACTGCAGAATTTATTTACGAGAACCAAGATAATTATGATTTAACTGTACAAGATATAGCCAAACTGTCTGGTATGAAAAGACCCTCTATTTATAAATTTTTTCCAAATAATGAATCTATTCTTGAAGCCATTTCTAAAAAGCATACAGATAATTTATTATTTTTAATCAAAAAAAATTTTGAATCGTTAAATTCTAAAAGTACTACTGAGCTCATTAAAATACTTATTGATGTTATTGCTATATTCCTTATCAATAATTCTCCATTATCGAAATTGATTTTTACTGATTTTTCAAAAAAGATTATGAAGGAAGAGTTATTAAATTTATTTAAATCATTCTCAGATCATAATGAAATCAAGATCAAATACAGCTTGAGCATATTAATATCTTGTTTGGAGGAAGCGTTCATGAAAGAAGAGAATATTTCTCCTCAGCAAATTACTGAAACAAAAAAAGCTTGTCTACATTATTTAGTTAATTAAAGTTGAGTAAGAAACCTAATTAAAAACTAGGTTTCTTGACTCAAGGATATTTGAGGTAAATATCACTTATTTAGTCTGGGGAAAACTAAACGCATACAATGTACGGAAATATTGTGCCTTTTGCAGAGCTATAATGTATCTATTTTGTGAAATAATTTTATTTAAATCTAAATAAAGATATTTTTATCACACTGGGTAAATGATTTGACTGAAAAGTTTACCCTATAAGAAGTTATTAAATAAAAAAACCATTTTTAACAATACCAACAAAAATAATGCTTAGTCTTATGATGGCGCTTCCCCAGAAAAGTAACATCACTACTTTTTAATATAAACATATAGATTTTTTCTTTATTTGTTCAAGATTATAAGAACCAAGAAAATAATGCTTGATAAAGCAATACCGGTACCAAGAGGTATCCTCTCACCGTGAATAGTTTTGGTAAAGTAATGTAATCCTATAGAAATGATTGAACTTGATAATAAGATAATCCCTAAAGAACTTGAACCGAAAACACCCCCCACTGCTCCAAGTAATAAATAATCACCCGAACCGATTCCATCAATACCTTTGATTTTTTTATAAATATAATTTATTAACCAGAAACTACTATAGCCTAAAGTCAATCCAAGCAAACTATCAATAATTGAGGTGAAGAAGTTTAAATAATTAAGCGTAAATCCTAATAAACCAATAATTCCACTAAGATAGGTTGATAAAGACAATATTTTAAAGTCGATTACTGCTTGAACGTATAAGCACAAGATTAATATGATTGCCAACCATCCATGAATTGAATAAGGTCCAGCATTAGATGTAATTATTACGACCATTGCAGTAATAAAAATTTCATTTACTGGATAGAGTCTACTAATTTTTGAACTGCAAAAAGCACATTTTCCTCTTAAGAGTACATAGCTAAAAATCGGTATTAAATACATAGCTTTGAGCGTATTATTGCAATAGGGACAATGGGACCCAGGTACTAGCAAATTTATACTTCTGGGAAGTCTATAGATCAGAACTGAGGCGAAGCTTCCAAGGCACATTCCAATGGAAATACAAAAAATTAGCTCAGTAACAATCAATTATTCTTCTAAATCAAGTCTCTGTGCATCATCGTACACATAATTAATTTTAATTTGATGATTCTTACTTTCAGGTTTGATGTAAATATTTTTAACTTTAATAAAACTTTCGTTAGAAAAAATATTTATTAGGATTTCAAGCTTTTGCAGATCATCAATATCAAACTGTATTACATTTTGTATACTCTCTTCATAGATCTGAAAATTTAATAAATCGTACTTCTTTGCGATGTTAATCAACAAAGAATTTGTACTTTCTGAATTTTTGATAAGTTGATTTAGACTAATCTTATTGGCGATAAGGTTAAATTTTTCTTCTACATAAGCATGGTCACTTTTTGCATTTATTAGAAGCTTTCTATTGTCCTGAATTTTAGATAGTTGAAATAGCAAAAGAAGAACTAAAATTAGCAAAGATAAAATCATAGCTATCTGATGATACTTATCATTATTCCTAATAAACTTCAAAATACCATTAATGTAACTATTCATATAAAAAAACCTTAATTGAACCTTTTAACTTATTGTGAACCTCCGCAAAATTTTCTTCGGTTGACAGGCCGGAAGAATTAAGAAGATTTATGAGGATTATCAATTTTTCTGAGCTAATTCCATCCAGGTACAGAGTAGTAAATTGCTCATCAAGATTTACCTCAATACTTTCTAGTTCATCTACTTGATAGTTATTTAGAAAATCTAAAATTTTAATATCGAATTTACTTTTGTTGTCTGTTATTTGTAATTCGCTAACTAGTTGATCTATTTGTGCTTTTGGATTGATTAATCTTACCGATTGATTGCCTAGGTTTGAAAAGAGTTGTTTGGTTTCTTTGGAAACTAATTTAGTTTGAGATTCAATTGTGATGTTTATAGAGATGGACAACAAAAAGGTAGTTAAAAGAAGGATGGCAAAATTTCTGAATTCACTCAAATCAACTACATCTAGATATAATAATCTGTTGATATTTAAAGGGGTCTTAAGAATATTTAACTGTGATGAATGATTTGTATGAAAATTATAAACTTGGTAACTTAAATCAAACTTATTTAACGAATGGTCTAAATTTTGCAAGCACTCCAATTCCTTAGGCGATACATCCAAGACATCTAGATCATTTAAAATTTGAATATTTGATTCTAAAAGTGCATTAATCTTTTGTTGATGGCCGCTGTATCCCCTACCATCCTCAAGCCTTAAGGAATAATGAGATCCTAGGTTTGCTACAACATTTTTTTGTTCAAAGAATAGTAAGTAATCGGGTATAAAAAAACTTTTTCTTAAGTTTAAAGCTTTGTTTTTAAGCTCATCTAGATAACAAGATTCGCCCCAAATTCCAATATTATCAATGGATGAAGAAAAAAAACTTAGTTCAGATGGATTTAGAAGTAATTGATCAGTGTGAGAGGAAAAAAACTTTGCTTTTAAAAATTTATCATTGTCAGATTTATCATATTCATTCAGAGAACATGAATTTAGAAACTCTGAATTAAAAAAAATAATATTCTTTCTTATAGACTTGTCTTCGTTTATCTCTTGAAGATCAGAAATCATTGTTTCATGTATTTCATCACTTTCCACTACAAAGGAGTTATAAATGGTCTCAAGACTGGAGTCAGTAAATATATATCTTGTTTTCATTTATAACCTATCAAGAATTCTATAATTAAATTCGTTTTCTTGTTTAATAAGAGTTTTAAAATTATATGAAAAACCTTGGTATTTTAATGTGCCATTAAAGAGAAATATATCTGAAGAAGTATCAAGAGGAATTATCAAATCTGTTTCTTGTAAATTAAATTTCTGTAAGAATTCTTCAACGCTAGAAAAGCCTTCAGATGGTGTTTCTTCAATTATCGAAGCTATTTCATTCAAATTAGGTTGACTAATTGCGCTAGAAAGTAAGTGTTTATCCTCGTCTTGTAGGCTATTAATATTGAGATAAAAAATAGAACTCATGGGGATGATGCAAAGTTTTTGCCATATATCTCTATTTTTTATCTTATTGATACTTGGTATAGCCAGCAATTCTGACTTATTAATAAACAACCTTTTGGAGGTATATTCTCTGGGATAGTGCAATAGGCTTGAATAATAATAGTTTTCTGCCCCATTGTTCCTAGGAATATCATCAACATCCATCCAATCAAGAATTTGGTCTATGATTTGGTCAGCATCCATATAACTGATTGCATATTGTGAAAGCAAATCTTCAAAATATTTTATAGCTTTTAAGTTATCTTTTGATTGCCCTCCGTTGAATGTAATTAAATGATTAATATTGAAGCAATTTGAATGATCAGATAGTGAGCCCTCAAGTGAGAAATCATCAAATTGGAAAACTAGACTCTCATTGAAAATTGGATTTTGTTTATTAACGTTTGGATTTTTATTTAATTCGCGCTTAATAAAATTTAATAAAAACTTTTCAGACTCTATTCTTTTGCTAAAAGCAATTGCATCAAATGAGAGATATCCTTCCTTTCGTAAATCTAAAAAGAAAGCTTTACTCATTTCAGAAGCAATTATAGAAAGCATCAAAACAATAAGCATTGTAGATATGAGAACAAATCCTTTTCTTTTTCTAAAAAACATTATCATTATCAGTTGCTAAGATTATTTCAAAAACATCCTTTTGACGCTGAGAAATGCTTAAAGAAATTGCGTGTGGTAATCTTCTTTTAGAAACTTCGTCGTAAGGCCATATATTTAGCCAGCGCTGCTTATTATGTGCTTTAAGTTGAATATCAGTAACCCCCTCAAGGATTAACGTATCAAGATAATCACTAAAATCTGCAGGATTTATGCTTTTATATTGCCTACGATAGAGTTGCCCATTTTCAATAAAATACAAGACTCTTATATTTTTTAACTCAAGATCAGTGTTTGAAAAACTTTTAGTAATGAAGCTAAGTTGTTTCTCATCATCATTCAGAAGAAGTGTTTTGAATGAACTTGCACCATCAACATTTAACATGTCGACGTTTTGGATAAATCTAAAATCATCCCTAAAAATTCCAAAAAAACTATTATAGTTTTCCAAATTGTTTGAATTTTCTATGTAGAGATTTCTCTGGATAATTGAATTTTGTAAAATAGAAGTTGTTATGATGGTTATAAAAGATAACAGCGTTATTGAAATTACCAGTTCAATTAAAGTAAATCCTTTTTGAAGTTTATTCATTTCCAGCAAGTGTTGTATATTCGGTGATTACCTCATCATCAAGACTGATACGAATAGAGAATTGCTTTCTATTTATTCCAGTAACACTCATTTCTTCAAAAACTAAAAAATTGTAAGGACCAAATACATAATCAAAAGATCGAGATGAATTAATTCGTATTGGGTCTATAAATTCATACGAAGAAATTCGATTGATAATTATTTGTCTTGCAAAAGCCTTTTTTTTAATTGAGTCAAGATTGGAGTTATTAAATGAAATTGATTGAAAGATGGTAAGCAGCGCAATACTTAAGACTAAAATTGATACACCTACTTCTAAAAGACTAAAGCCTTTATCAAGTCGCATTTAATTCACCAAATATATCGTAATAAATTTTTTGATTTTGATCTAAAACTCTAAACTCAAGACCAGAGTTTCTTCCGTTAGGATAAAAAATGATTAAAAATGACCTATCTCTATTCTCTAAAAACTCATTATTTAAATCATTGAAAATATAATTTTTTAAGATCAGATTTAAATCAAAATCTAAAATATCATAATTTTTCCATGAGTTGTCTTCATAGGACACTAAATAGTAATTCTCATTATTTTTTTCAATTGCTATAGGCTTCCTTATAAGCTGACTTTCTTTCTTTAAAGAATTTAAGAGCTGGTTGATTTGAGTTACTCCTCCTTCTTGGTATGAGCTCAAGAAAGATGAATTGATAATAGGGATCAGAGAAATAATTCCTACTATTAGCAGAACTAACAGAAGCTCCATCAATGTAAAACCGTTATTTCGAGTTGACATTCCAGTTGCCGATGTCCGCATCTTCACCCACACCTCCCTCAATACCATCAGCACCAAGAGTGTAAATATCATAATAAATTTTATTGATGCCGGGAGACATGTATAAATAATCATTTCCCCAAGGATCTTTGGGAATATCACTTATATATCCTTCTGCAGGGTATAAAAAAGGTCGATTGAGGTCTTTAGGTGGTTGTTTTAAAGAAACTAGACCCTGATCTGTAGAGGGGTATCTAAGTTCATTAAATTTGTACAACTCGAGACCTTTTTCTATTTGAGAAATATCAGCTCTAATTTTTTCAAAGTTTGCTCTTTGAAGAATCGGAGATACATTTATAGCTACAACGGTTGCAAGAATACCCAGGATGACAATTACTGCCATGAGTTCAATTAAAGTAAAGCCTTTTTTCATTAGGATAAAATAGAGTTATTCATTTGCATGATTGGTAAGAGGATAGCCAGAATTATCAATGTGATTATACCGCCCATGACTATTAATATTAACGGCTCAATAATGGATAGTAATGATGATCTAGAGTTGTCTATTTCGTCTTTAAAATAAAATGCTAACTTTTCAAACATTTCTGATAATGATCCAGATTGGAAACCACTTGAAAGTAATTGAATAAATATTTCCGGAAAAATTTTTGATTGCTTAATTTCATATAGAAAATCTTTGCCTTCGATAATATCTTCTGTAGCATCTTCAACGATTTTTCTTATATATCTATTACCAATTAATTTATTTGCATGATTTAAAGATTGATCAAGGTTGATACCTGATTTAAGCATTAAAAACATAATTCGACTGAACTTTTCTAAGTCTCTAATTAACAGAAACCTTCCAACAAAAGGGATTTTTAACAATAGTCTATGGATATTTGATTCACTAGAAGTTCCCAAAATATTTTTCTTGTAATGAACGTACAACGCTGTGATTAATAGAAGATTTATTCCGATAAATACCAAAATATTATTTGAGATAAAAATCATTAAAGAAGTTAAAAAAGGGAGTTCAATGTTTGACTTAACAAACTGTTCTGTTACTTGGGGTAAAACAAAGATTAGAAGAGCAATTACTACTAATATAGAAAAACTAATAACAAGTACCGGGTAAGCGAGAGCCGAAAAAATTTTTTGTTTTATTGAAATTTCATCTTCTAAATATTCAGATAGATTTTTATAGGCTTCAATCAAGTTACCTGAAATTTCTCCAGCAGATACAAGCGAAATATAAGTCTGATCGAAGCTGCCAGGGTAATCAGACAAAATTAAATTGAGCTGCCTACCTTGTTGCAGCTCGTTACCTATGTCATTAAATAAATCGCCAACTTTTGAGTTAGAGTTTTTTCCAATTGACTGCAAGGCCTTGTCAAGCGGTATACCAGAGCTTATTAATGAAGATATTTGTCTGGTTGCAACAGCAACGTCTCTACGTGCTATTTTTTTACCTTTAGTTTGTTTTGATGTTTCTTTGATACTAAGAAGAAGTAAGTTTTTTGATTTTATTTCTTGCCTAGCAGATCTCTCGCTATCAGAGAGCAAAATTCCCTTTAAGGATTTACCTTCTTCATTTTGAGCAATATATTGAAAGTTAGGCATCCGATATGTTTTGCAATCTCACTATTTCACTAATGCTAGTTATTCCGTTTTCTAGATTTAATTTAATTGATTCTTGTATGGATTGATTATTTTGGAAAGCATAATCATTCATCACTTTTTCTGATGCTTCGTCATGGATCATTTGCTTGAGATTTTCATCTACCTCGACTAACTCAGCAATTGCAAGTCTTCCAGAGTAACCTGTAAATGAACAGTGCCGACATCCGCTTGGTTCGTAATATATGCTTTCAGAACATAAATTAAATTTCTTTAATAAATTTACATTTTCACTAGAAGGTTTTTTACAGTGATTACAGAGCCTTCTTACAAGTCTTTGTGCTAACACTATCTTAATACTAGAAGCTAATAAGTAGGACTCAACCCCCATATCTCTTAGTCTGGCTATTGCTCCTATTGCGCTGTTAGTATGAATTGTAGATAAAACTAAATGCCCGGTTAAGCTAGCTTGAATGGCAATACTGGCAGTTTCAGAATCTCGTATTTCACCAACCATTACAATGTCGGGATCTTGTCGAAGAATTGATCTTAGTCCACTTGCAAAAGTGTAGCCTGCCTTTGAATTCACTTGGGTTTGCCCAATTCCTGCGAGTGTATATTCAATGGGATCTTCTACAGTTAAAATGTTTTGCGAATTATCATTAATCTCTCGTAAGCCTGCATATAGAGTTGTAGTTTTTCCAGATCCAGTAGGACCAGTAACAAGAATAATTCCTTCATTAGATTTCAGTGCCTTTTGATATTTAGAGTTAACGTAGTCAGAAAATCCAAGATAATTTAGATCTATCTCTGCAGAATCTTTATCAAGTAACCTAAGAACTACTCTTTCACCATATGAGGACGGTAAAGTTGATACTCTTACATCAATGGATTGAGGTCCAAGTGAGAGCGACACCCTTCCATCTTGAGGTTTTCTTCTTTCTGCGATGTCTAACTTGGACATTATCTTTAATCTTGAAACAATTGGAGGTGATAGTCTTGAATCTTGTGAAATGAGTTCTCGCATTACTCCATCTATTCGCAGTCTTACAATAAAAGCATCCTCAAAAGGTTCAAAGTGAATATCTGATGCTTTAGCTTTAATAGCTTGACTTAGAATGCCATTAATCAGCTTGATAATAGGAGCATCATTGTTGCCCTGCAATAGATCCTCCGAAGGAGTTATGGTCTTTGCATAGGATTCAAGATCAAATGATTCCGATAGCTCATCTCCTATTGTTTCTTGAAACTTATCTTGAGAATAAAGTTTAGTTAATCCCTTTTCAAATTCATTAGGACTGCATAATGTGGTGACAAATTTCTTTGTTGGATATGTTGAGTATAATTCCTGAATGGACAATGAGCTCAGTGCATTTTCAGAAAAAATAAATATTTCACCATTAATATCAACTCCTAAAATTCTTTGAGATTTAGAATATTCGTAAGGAAATAATGGTTTATGCTCTTTTGTTATTATCTGTTCCATTATGGTTTTCTAGTTAAATCAATAATGTCAGACTTTTCACCATCCAGCATTCTTAGCGCCTCTATATAATTATATTTCTCATTTGAAAGCTCCATTACGTCATTGGGATCAAAAAGAATTGTTGGCCTAATGAAAACTAATAAATTTCGCTTAACTCTTGATTGAGATGATGACTTAAAGAGATTACCAACAACAGGTATGGCTCCT
>CACEHP010000022.1:0-18884 GCA_902559365.1 uncultured SAR86 cluster bacterium | reverse complement strand
ATACAGCTGAGTTATATCCAATTCCACCAAAACCAGACACTCAAGGAAAGACAGAGGAATGCATTGGTAATTGGTTTAAACAATCAGGTAAGAGAGACCAAATAATCCTTGCATCAAAAGTAGCAGGCAGAGCACCAATGAACTGGTTTAGAGGCGAGTCCACCCTTTTAGATAGAGAGAATATTGAAGCTGCTATCGATGCTAGTCTGGTAAGGTTACAAACTGATTACATTGACTTATATCAACTTCATTGGCCTGACAGAAGAATGAGTATGTTTGGATCTGATGGCCTTGGTTACAAACATTATGAAGCTGAGACAGTACCTATACTTGAGACCCTAAGAGTTTTGTCTGATTTGGTTGATTCCGGAAAAATAAGATATGTAGGACTGTCTAACGAAACACCTTGGGGGTTGTCAGAATTTATAAAATTTTCTGAGATGTTTGATCTACCTAGAGTTGTCTCAGTTCAAAATGCTTACAATTTCCTGAACCGTACTTATGAACTAGGTATGTCAGAATTTCATCATAGATCTCAAGTTGGACTTTTAGCTTATTCTCCGCTAGCACAAGGTTATTTAACAGGAAAATATATTGATGGAGCACGCCCTGAAGGAGCTCGAACTACTTTATTTGAAAGAGGAGATAGGTATGAAGTTCCAGGTGCTAATGAAGCTGTAAAATCTTATGTAAATTACGCTAATTCAATAGGCATGGACCCATCTGTTATGGCTAATGCTTTTGTTAATTCTAGGGACTTTGTCACCTCAAACATAATTGGCGCAACAACAATGGAACAATTAAAGCTTGCTGTGGGGAGTATAGAAGTAAAACTAACCGAGGAAGATTTAAACCAAATAGCTTTGATCCATAGGAACAACCCTAACCTCTGTCCTTAAACTTGAAAGCCGAAGATTTAAACTGGTCTTGGAAGAGTTTTGCAGATCTTAGTATTTATGAGTTATATGAATTACTAAGTTTCAGACAATCAATTTTTGTAGTAGAGCAAAAGTCTTGGTACCAAGATGCCGATGGATTGGATGAGGTTGGTGAACACTTGCTTGTGACAGATAAAGATAGATTAATCGGCTATCTTCGTTTAATTCCCCCTGGCTTAAAATATGAGACGCCCTCTATTGGAAGAATCGCGTTATTGAAGGAATACAGAAGGAATAAAATTGGATCAAATATAGTTCAAGAGGGTTTGAGAAAAAGTGCGGAAGTTTATTCATCCAACTCTTCTACTATATCTGCACAAGAGTATCTAATTAATTTCTACCAATATCATGGTTTTGAAGTTTACGGTGAAGCTTATGATGAAGATGGCATACCACATGTGAAGATGACAAAAAATGAATAAAAACAACCTTAATACATTAGTCTTGTTTGCAGGTCTAATCATAGGAGCTTTGATGGCTGGTTTTTCTATTATTGAGAAATCTAATATCTCTAACTTTCAATGGGCCGCAAAGATAGAAGGTACCTCTATTTCTATGGAAAAATACTTAACTCAATTAGGGGGACTGGCAAAAGATAAAAGATCTCCCATCACTCAGAAAGATAAAGAGTATGTTCTAGAAAGAATGATAGAAGAAGAACTTCTCATAAAAAGAGCACTAGATTTAGGGATGCTTGATAACAATCCTATGGCAAGAGGAACTATTGTTCAGCAGATGATTAAAACTATAATCTCCGAAAATGCCAGATTAGAAGTCACAGAAGAAGATCTGAAAGTTTTTTTTGAGAATAATAAGGGTTTCTTTACGAAATCATCTCGGCTTAGATTGCAGCAGATTTATTTCTCTGATCAGCAATTTCAAGAGAACTCATTGAAAGAGGCAAATAAAGCTTATCAGAGACTTTTAAAGGGAGATGAATTTATTGATGTCGCAAAGATGGGAAGTAAATCTGCATTAAAGATACCAAATAGTTTAATGACTCTGTCTAAAATACGCGAATACATAGGGCCAAGCCTGATGAACACAGCAAGAGGATTGGAACCTGGTATGTTTACAAAGCCAGTAGAAGTTTCTGGTGGTCATAAAATTATCTATTTATTCGAGAAAGAGATGGCAATTGAACCTGAATTTAGTCAGGTTAGAAGTTCTGTTTCAGCGGAGTACCTTAAGAGAAAAGATGATCAATCCTTGAGAGAATATTTAGAAAATCTAAAAAATTGGTACGACGTTTCAAGAAATCTTCCTGATTAAATGAAGAAGCCATTATTTTTCAGTCTAATTATTCTACTGTTGAGTACTGCATTAATGTCTCATCAAAGGAGTGAGTCATATTCGAAAGTTAAGATTGATGATCAAAATAATTTAAAGCTTGTTCAAGTAGAATTTAGTATTCAAACATTTGTACTTCAAAGGCTTAATCTAGGATTTACAGATAATTGGGAGCAGGAACTAACCAATGAGATAACTCAAAATTTTATTTTTAATCAAAATTGTAATCTTAAGGATCTTCCATTTTTAAAAAATTCATTCTCTACAGGCTATATTAGCTTGTCATGGAAAATGCTTTGTGATTCGGAGATCCTAGAAATAGATCTCAATCTATTTTTTAATAAAGATCCTTCACATACTCATATAACTACTTTTCTAATTAATTCTGAGGCTTTTCCAGAAAAAGTATTTACTAACACTAATAGAAATTGGAGTGAAACAGATAAACAAGCTCAAGATTCTTCAAGTTTTGATTCTTTTACAGATTACCTCGGCTTAGGTTTTCAACATATACTATCTGGATTTGACCACTTAGCTTTTTTACTTGCACTTCTCATCCTAAAACTTCCAATAAAAAGATTGGTAATTATCATTACTGGATTCACAGTAGGGCATAGTTTGACTTTGGCATTAGGGGCTTTAGATTTAATCACCCCTTCCTCTCAGTTAGTGGAGGCTTTAATTGGCTACTCCATACTAATTATTGCTATGGAGTCTGCTGCAACTATAACTAAGAGTTATAATTTATATTCCAACATATTAGTTTCTTTATCTTTTATTCTTATTCTAATTTTATCTATATTTGGCCATTTAAAATTTATTTATGGACTTATAGGTATAACTGTATTTTCTTATTGCTATTTAAGGCTGGCTTCGAAATATTCTGACTTTACCCTTACTATGGCTGTTACATGCTTATTTGGACTTATTCATGGATTTGGATTTGCAGGCAATTTATCATCTATAGGCTTAATGGAAGGCAGATTATTACCAGCCATATTTGGTTTTAATATTGGCGTAGAGCTTGGACAAATACTCGTGGTAATTGTTTTTTCATTAATATTTCACCAAGCTGGAAAATTCTTAAGAGGAAATACGGACTTTTTGAGAGTTTTTACCGCCTCTGGTTTGTCTTGCATAGGAGTATTTTGGTTTTTGGAGAGACTCTTTTAGATTATTCTGATATTTTCTGCTTGAGGTCCTTTTTCCGTATTTTCTACTGAATACCTTACTCTAGTATTTTCTTTTAATTTTCTTCTGTCTTGCGTCTGAACTGACCTTAAATGTACAAACAAGTCCCCACCCTTGTCTCTTATAAGAAAACCATAGCCCTTACTAGGATCAAACCATTTGATGGTTCCGGTTTCACCTCTGAAATTTCTCTTAATTTTTCTACCGTATATAAAGCCTATAATAGATAGGAAGCCTATGCTCCAGAAAGTTGCAAGAACTTGATACATTAGACTATTCCCAAGAGGAAGTTCACCTAAAGAAAATATAAGTGCTATAAACAAACTTGCGATAAGACCGCTTGTTATAAAAGCTCTAAAAAACATAATCTAAATAAATTATAACCAAAAATTATCTCTAAAACTTAAATCAATTTCTTTATTTCCGTCATTTGACGATTGAGATTCTCTAATTCAATTTCCAAGGTAGAAAACCTGTCTTTTTGTGACTCTACTAATTCCTTAGGAGCATTTTCAGTAAAGTTTTTATTCGATAGTTTTGAGCTCAACATTTCCTTTTCTTTAGAAAGTTTATTTATTTTTTTATTTAATCTTTCACTTTCTTCTTTTGCATCAATTAACCCTTCTAAAGGAATCATTACTTTTAATTTACTCAAGGTGAAGATAGAAGAAGGGGGATCCTGTGATTCATTATTTGCCCAATTGATTGACTTCAGGCTGGATAATTTTTTTACATACGAACTCACTTTATCGAGATTGAGTTCATCTCCAGAATCTCCACCCTTAAAAGTTGCTGCTATTTTAATTGAAGGCTTTATTGAAAGCTCCCCTCTAATATTACGAATACCTGAAACTATAGCTTTCAGCCATTCAATTCTTTTGAAATCATCTTCTATGCAGTTTTTAGCCTCTTGAGGATAGTCACAAAGCATTAAACTTTTGCTTGAAGATTGGTGGTGATTTTTAAATTGATTCCAAATTTCTTCAGTTATAAATGGCATTATTGGATGAGCTAATCTTAGCGTTTTCTCAAGAACATGAACCATCGACCTAACTACTTCAGATGGATTTATATTTTCTTCAGAAAAGCTAATCTTGTGCATTTCAATAAACCAATCACAAAATTCATACCAAATGAATTCATAGATGGCCTTTGTGGCCAGGTCAAACCTGTATTCATCAAATGACTTATTAACCTTTTTTAAAGTCTCGTTGAATTTATAATCTATCCAGGCATCAATATCTGTTTTACTTCGATTATCTGCAATACCAAAGTTTGCAATATTTAAGTCTATGAACCTAGCTGCATTCCATAATTTATTACAAAAATTTCTATATCCCTCGACACGTTTTATATCAAAGTTTATATCCCTTCCTCCAGATGCAAGAGAACAAAAGGTTAGTCTCAAGGCATCTGTTCCATAAGATTTTATGCCTTCAGGGAATTCTTTTTTTGTTTGCTTGATAATTCGTTCTTTCATCTTGGGCTGCATGAGACCATCGGTTCTTTTCTCTAGTAATGAATCTAAGTCGATACCATCTATGATATCTAAGGGATCTAAAGTGTTTCCTTTTGATTTAGACATTTTTTGACCTTCAGAGTCTTTAATGAGGCCATGAATCAAAATTTTCTTAAAAGGCACTTCATTAATAAAATGGGTTGTCATCATTATCATTCTAGCCACCCAGAAAAAAATAATATCAAATCCAGTTACCAATACACTTGTTGGATGGTATCGCGAGAGAAGATTTTCATCTTTGGGCCAACCCAGAGTTGAGAAAGTCCATAATGCTGAAGAAAACCAAGTATCTAAAACATCATCCTCTTGTTGAAGCTCTCTTTCATCTAATTTATATTTTTTTCGAACTCCTTCTTCTGATTCTCCAACGTATATATTGCCTTCTGAGTCAAACCAGGCAGGGATTCTGTGTCCCCACCATAGTTGGCGACTAATACACCAATCTTGTATGTCGTCCATCCAATTAAAATATGTATTTTCCCAATTCTTGGGTACAAATTGAGTTTCATCATCTTTTACCACTCTTATAGCCTCTTCAGATAAAGTTTTAACATTTACAAACCATTGATTTGTAACGAGCGGCTGAAGAATAGAATTGCTTCTCTCGCTTCTCGGTATTTGCACCCGATAAGGTTCAGTTTTCTTGAGTTGACCAAGATCCTCCAATTCTTTGAGTATCAGATCTCTTGCTTCATTGACAGTCAATCCATGATATTGATCTGGTGTAGTCTCATTTAATGTACCATCGAAATTTAAAATATTGATGATGGGAAGTTTATGTCTTTTTCCCATTTCGAAATCATTAAAGTCGTGAGCCGGAGTAATTTTTACACAACCTGTCCCAAAATCTGAATCAACATAGTCATCTGAAATGATAGGTATTTCTCGATTAACTATCGGCACTATTGCCTTTTTACCTATCAGTTTCTTAAATTTATGGTCATCCGGATTTACTGCAATTGCTGTATCTCCCAGTAATGTCTCAGGTCTTGTAGTCGCAACTGTTATTTTTTTATTGTTTTCAGTCAAATAATCTATGTACCACAAGAACCCATTCTCTTCTTCAGAGGAAACTTCCAAATCAGAGAGGGCAGTTCCTAGAACAGTATCCCAATTGACCAGTCTTTCTCCTCTGTAAATTAAACCTTCATCATAGAGTTTTATAAATACTTCTTTTACGGCCAAGCTTAAATCATCGCTCATGGTGAAAGCTTCTCTTGACCAATCAACTGAAGCTCCTAAACGCCTAAGTTGTTGAGTTATTTTATTACCGGATTTTTCTTTCCAATCCCATACTTTCTTTTCAAATTTCTCTCTTCCAATTTCTTCTCTAGACGTGCCTTCAATCTCTAGTTGTCGTTCAACAACCATTTGAGTGGCTATTCCTGCATGATCAACACCAACTTGCCAAAGAGTATCGTATCCGGACATCCTCTTAAACCTTATAAGAGCATCCATTAATGTATTTTGAAAACCATGTCCCATATGAAGCGTGCCAGTCACGTTTGGAGGAGGGATCATTATGCAGAAAGGCTCTTTGGATTCATCAGGCTTCGCTTCGAAGAAACCTGAATCTTCCCATCTTTTGTAGATATCTACTTCAGTAGATTTTGGTTCATAGTTTTTCTTCATATTGATTCTATGAATTGGGTCTTTAAGCCCATCTTATTGCATTCCGTCCAAGTGTTTGCTGCTCTCTCACGTAAATTACCTCCATCCATGATGACAAGCTGTAGGTAGGATTCATAGCTATCTAGTCCTTTAGGAATATCTGGCGAAAGGTTTATTAGTACATTTGATCCTAGAGCAAATTTAGTACCCGGGTAGCCTATCTTTACAAGATCACTTGAAGCATTATTTACTAGATTATGAGAAATAAGGGAATATTTTGGCGTATCCCACAGAATATCATTTAAAAGATTGGCGTCTTCTATACTTGAGCAAAATATATCTAGAGAATTACTGCTTAAGGAACCCAATTCCCCAATAATTACTTTATTAACCAAAGATGCAGTAAAGTTTAAGGCTTCTTTCATGTTGTTACCAGAAGCTATAAAAGTAGCTTCAACCATCTTCAAGACTTATCTATAAGGTACTGACTGAGAAGTGGAACAGGTCTACCAGAGCCCCCTTTGGCAGCTCCCTTTAAGCTAGCCGTACCTGCGACATCTAGATGAGCCCAAGGATATTTTTCCGCAAATCTAGATAAGAAACAGGCTGCTGTGATGGTGCCTGCACGTCCTCCTATATTTGCTATATCTGCAAAATTACTATCTAAATCCTTCTGATAACTATCCCATATTGGTAGTTGCCAAGCTCTATCTGAAGCTCTCTCACCAGCTTCGAGCAATTCTTTTGCCAAGTTTTCATTATTACTCATTAATCCAGAGGTTGAATAACCCAAAGCCATTATTACTGCACCTGTCAACGTGGCTATATCAACAACAGACCTTGGATTAAATCTTTCTACATATGTAAGCGCATCTGCTAGAACTAGCCTACCTTCTGCATCGGTATTTAATATTTCCACCGTTTTTCCAGACATAGTTCTGACAACATCACCTGGTTTAGTGGCTTTGCTACCTGGCATATTCTCAGCACTAGCCACTACCCCGATCAAGTTGATTGGTATGTTCAATTCAGCAATTACTTGCATTGTGCCTATAACACTCGCTGCACCACACATATCAAATTTCATTTCATCCATTGTTGCTGGAGGTTTTAAGCTAATTCCGCCAGTGTCAAAAGTTATACCTTTACCAACTATTGCATATGGTTTGTCACCTTTTTTTCCTCCCTGATAATTCATTGATATCAGCTTAGATTCTTGAGCACTTCCATTTCCCACAGAAAGAAGGCAATCCATACCCATCTTTTTCATCTCTTTCTCACCAAAGACCCTGCAACTAAGTTTTTTATATTTATTTGCGGCGGAACGAGAGCTAGTTGCTAGGTAGGAAGGAGTACAAACATTTCCTGGAAGATTTGCTAACTCTTTTGCAACATTCATACCCTGTCCAACGACTTGACCTGTCTTAAGACCTTTTTTTAATTTGGCTAGAGCTTCTTTCGAGTCAATAAAGATAGATACTTTTTTTAGGTAATTAATACTTTTATTTTTTTTATTTAATTTCGCATCATATGTAT
Source organism: uncultured SAR86 cluster bacterium (assembly GCA_902559365.1). Taxonomy (GTDB): domain Bacteria; phylum Pseudomonadota; class Gammaproteobacteria; order Magnimaribacterales; family Magnimaribacteraceae; genus Magnimaribacter. The sequence continues at coordinate 10,799 of CACEHP010000022.1, read as the reverse complement.
AAGATTTGCTTTCTAGAGAAGTTCCTAATTTCTGCAACAAAGAGGAATCACTGTGGTCTTTTGAGTCATATTTCATGGTAGGCAAGGCCACCAGTCCAACCGCAGATTTTTTTGAAGTCAGAACAGACGTCACTGAAGAAGAAATTTTATCCATATCTTCATTATTGAGAGCAGTATTAGATTTTCCTACACCGATTAAAAAGATTCTATCTGCTTTTGTGCCTTCATTAGTTGCAATGTAAGCAGTTTGCCCAACTTTTGCCTCAAACTCCCCTCTCTTCATGAGTTCTTTAATACTTCCATTTGTAGCCGAGTCTATTTCTTTTGATGAAGAGTTTAAGGTTCTGCCTTCGTTTACTCCTACAACTAAAACATCAGCTTTTGATTTCAAAATATTTTTTGAAAGCTCTTGATTCAAAGTTAGCGTGAGTCTTTTTTTCATTTTGTCTCCTTTTGAAAAAATTGTATTCAGGGTATTTTATCAATAAAAATAAAAGTTAACTTCAATAGAGAATATTATTTCAATTAAGAGTAGGATTAACCTTTTAGAGAAGTAAATACCAGTTTTATGATTTTAAATCGTTATTTTTTAAAAACCATTTTCTCATATACTGCGACTATAAGCTTAATCTTTGTTCTCATTATTGTCTCATCAAGATCAATACAGTATTTAGAGCAAGCTTCTAGAGGAGAAATAAATCCTGAAATTGTATTTTCGGTTGTTCTTTTACGGTTACCAGAGTTTCTTGAGTTAATATTACCCCTAAGCTTCTTTCTGTCCATTGTTCTAACAGTAGGCAGATTGAGATCCGATAGTGAATTTGTCATCATGGAACAAAATGGATTTTCTTTAGTTAAAGTCTATTCGTTACTTTTAATACCTGCTTCCCTAATTTCAATTCTTTTGATCTATTTCTCCCTTATTTTAAGCCCTAGCCTTGATCAAAAAGTAAAAGATTTATTGGAAGTTAAAACACTAGAAGATAGTTTTAACGCATTAACACCGGGTGAATTTCATAAATTAGACGATTCTTATCTTTTATTTGCTCAAGGAAGACAAGAAAATTTTTTAAGTGATATATTTTTAGTTGAAAGAAAATCTAATAGCAAGGATAAGAAAGTTTTGGTGGCCAAGAAGTTTATGGCACCCCTACCTGAAAGTAGTGACTTGATCTTTCAATCAGGATTTTCTTACTCAGAGGGAGAGAATAACCAACTAATTTCTGTAGGCTTTAGATCTATGCTTCTTGCTGGTGATAGAGATTTAATCGCTAAGGATAATTCATTCTCTAAGCAAAAGGACTTTTCCGGATCTTTGATTTGGTCATTCTCAATTAGTTTGATGGTTTTAATTACCATGTTTATAGCACTTCCAATGAGTCAAAATTTGCCTAGAAAAGGAAGGTACTCAAAAGTCTTGCCAAGCCTATTAATTTTTTCGATCTATGCAGGACTATTGTTAACTTTCAGGGGTGAAGAAGTTATTAACCTAACTTATTTAATTTTTTTACATTTATTTTTTTTGATAGTTGCATGTTATTTAAATTACAGGATTTTTTTGGGAGGTAAGATTTGATATCTATATTTGGAGATCTCGTAGAAAGAAACATCTCGAAGAGGGTTTTGTTTAGTACATTGATCGTTGCTATTGCTATAGCTCTTTTAGATCTTTTATTTACATTTATTTCAGAAATCTCTGACCTAAATAATTCTTATGTCCTCATCGATGCCCTAATCTACTCTTTAAATTCCGTACCAGGTTCTATATATACCTACCTCTCATATATTTGCTTATTAGGTGTGCTAATAGGTCTTGGAAGTTTAAAAGAAGAGGGAGAGCTAATTGCCTCTAGAGTTTTAGGTAAGTCAAAAATAAGGATTGTTATTGCTTCTTTGAAGCCGACTTTTTTGATAATAGTCTTAGGTCTTATCTTTCAGGAATTATACTTACCTTCAATTTCTCAATCTAATGAGGAAACAAGGCTAATTAAGCAAAATAAAATAAGTACAGAAGAAGGATATTGGTTTGTTTCAGAGTCTTCTATAAATTTCTTTGCTTCCTCTCCTAATAAGAAAAAAGTTACCGATGTGTCAATTTATAAGCTTGGAGATCAAAATACTATCAAGCAAATTATTAAGTCTGATAGTGCAAGCAGGCTAAATGACCAATGGATTTTATCAAATGTTCAAGTAAATGATTTTGAGGACAATGCAGTTAATTATTTAGACTTTATGAATTGGTACGAAGGTCCTAAGGATAGTGATATGCGCAGAATACTGTCTCCGAAGTACTTGTCGTTAAGAGAGCTTAATCAGGCCTTGAGTGATGAAGAGTCTCAATTAAGAAAAAATAAATTACTACTTGAATATTGGAGGAAAATATTTCATCCCATAACGACTGTCTTGTTAACACTCATGGCAGCTTCTTTTATTTTTGGAAGTGTAAGGGACAATAGTTTGGGTAGAAGGATTTTAATAGGAATCTTATTTGCTTATTCTCTCAATACAATCCAAAGTCTATTTCAAAGCATGGCTTCAGTATCTTTACTTAATCCTTTTAATTCAGTTTTTTTACCAATGTTGATTGTTCTACTTATTACGATGGTTCTTTGGAACCTTAAAACTCAGGAATCCTGATAATTCTAGTTTTAGTAGCTATGTCAGCTAAAGATTTTTTTTCTTTGTTAATCAAAATATAAAGATATCCCAATCCAAAAAATAAAAAAGAAAATGTTGAGAATGCGCACCTGAAAAGACAAATTCTTATAGAGAGTCTTTCTTCTGATATTAACTTAATTTTCCAAGCCTGCATCCCTAAAGTTTGCCCATCGTTTACAAGCCAAAAGTAAGAAAAAAATACTGGGCCAGATAAAACTGTTATAAAAAGCTGTAGTAGGTCCGCTATACTACCTTTTTCAGGTGCTCCGCCATTCAATAATACTAATAAAAGAGTTAACGAAAGAATTATTCCTAAAACTGCAAAGCAGTCATATAAGAGAGAAAATATTCTTCTAAAAAAGCCTGAATTTTCCATAATTATTTGGATAAGATATTTTTTTTGATTATTCTATACGAATAGTAAGGAACTTTTATGAATGAAATAACACAGTCTAATGACACCTATTTTTTGGGACATCCAAAAGGACTCATTACATTATTTTTGACAGAGATGTGGGAAAGAATGTCTTTTTATGGAATGAGAGGTTTGTTGGTACTCTTCATGACAAGAGAGGTTGTTGAGGGAGGGCTTAATTTAGACCCTGTTACTGCAATGGCAATTTACGGAGTTTACGGAGCTTCTGTCTATTTCTTATGTGTTCCTGGGGGCTGGGTGGCCGATAAGATTTTTGGGGCACAAAAAACAGTTCTTTATGGAGCCGTGATTATCACTTTAGGTCACTATGTTCTTGCTATCCCTTATGAAAAAACTTTTTTCTTAGGTTTAGTTTTGGTATCAATTGGAACAGGCTTATTAAAGCCAAATATATCCACTATAGTTGGGCAATTATATAAACCAGGTGATCTCAGAATCGATTCAGGATATACGATTTTCTATATGTCTATAAATATTGGCAGCATGCTTGGTTATCTAGTTTGTGGATACTTGGGAGAAAAAGTTGGATGGCATTGGGGATTTGGAGCTGCTGGAGTAGGGATGACATTTGGTGTCATTCAATATATTTTGACAAAGGGTTCTCTGGGAGAAGCTGGTTTAGATCCTACTATTGAAGTAGGTGAAGATAGTTCAAGATATCTTTCAATTTTTTCTATAGGTTCAATTCTTTTTTCTCTAATAATCATTTCAGGTTTCGTGGGCTTTTGGACTATTGATCCTCAATTACTAAATCAATTGATAGTTTATCTAATTTTAGCAGTAGCTATTTTTTACTTCGTTTATTTGTATTTTTTTGCTGATTTAAACAGTGCTGAAAGAGGCAATATCTCTATGTTGTTATTACTATTTATAGGTTCAGTTCTTTTTTGGGCAGGTTTTGATCAGGGTGGATCTTCTTTAAACCTTTTTGCAAAGGACTATACTGATCTTTTCATATTTGGATGGGAAATGCCCGCAACATTTTTGCAGGTTGCTAATCCATTAATGGTGGTTATCTTTGCCCCATTCTTTGCTGCTTTTTGGATAAATTTAGGAAAACGAAATCTTGACTTAGAAACACCTCAGAAGTTTGCATTAGGATGCTTTTTAATGGCTATAGGTTTTTTTGTTATGATTTTTGGAGTAGAAGTTGCTTTAGAGAATGAAAAAGCAGGGGTTAAGTGGTTGTTGTTAACCTATCTTTTTCATACATTAGGAGAACTTTGTTTAAGTCCTGTTGGACTATCTGCAACTGCAAAATATTCTCCTAAACGATATAAAGGTCAAATGATGGGGATTTGGTTTTTATCTTCTTCATTAGCTGCAGGATTGGCAGGGTTGTTAGCCAGCAAGTCTTTTGAATCGGGAATTTCTAGTATGCCAGTTTTATTTAATCAAATTATTCTAGCTTTAGTTGCGGTAGGAATAGTTTTGATCATTGCAAATAAATTTGTTAAGGCTAGTACTGATCTAGAAGATTCCCCAGAGGAAAAGGCAGTTAACTAGACTTTGAATTAGTCTCTGAAGTAAGTTTAGTCAATATTGTTTTGTATATTGCACTTAGCTCTTCTAAATCTTCTATCCTCACACTTTCATTGACTTTATGGATTGAGGCATTTCCTGGACCAAACTCTACAACTTGAGATCCCGTAGGGGCTATAAATCTGCCATCGGAGGTACCTCCATCAGTTGTACATGTTGGTTCCATACCGGTCACTTCATTAATAGAATCTTTAACAGCATTAATTAAATCTTGTTCTGTCGTAAGAAAAGGTTTTCCTCCTATCACCCAGTCTATCTCATAATCTATTGGATGCTTTTTGAGAATAGATTCGACATCATCTTTTATTTGTTCAACAGATGTTGAAGGGGAATGCCGCACATTTAAATCCAGAACGAGATTGCCAGGAATAACATTTGTTACTCCTGTACCAGAATTTATATTTGAAATTTGTAAAACACTATCCTGAAACTCTCCAGTTTGATCTTTCCAACTTAGTTTTGAAAGTTCAGCCAGCGGGTCTGAAAAACCATGAATAGGATTATTTGCCTTATCAGGATAGGCAACATGTCCCTGAGTTCCAATAACATTGATCTTTGCTGAAACAGAACCTCTTCTTCCGATTTTGATAACATCTCCAAGACAACTATCGGAAGTTGGTTCCCCCACTAGACACCAAGTTATTTTTTCCCCTTTCTCTTCTAAATAATCAACCACTTTACTTACTCCATTAATTGCCGGGCCTTCTTCATCGCTGGTAAGCAAAACTCCAATTCTACCTATTAGAGAGGGACTGTCCTTCAAGAAATCTTCTATAGAGGTAACGAAAGCTGCAACACTGCTTTTCATATCTGCAGCTCCTCTTCCCACCATCAAGGGACCTGTTTCTGTCGCAGTGAAAGGATCACTATCCCATTCATCAATTGGACCAGTAGGCACAACATCAGTATGGCCAAGAAAAACAAAGAGAGGCCCTGAATCACCATAGGTGGCCCATAAATTATCTACCTCTCCAAAATTAAGATGTTCTATGTGGAAGCCTATATTTTCTAGTCTTGAAGCAATCAGTTCCTGACATCCTGCATCATCTGGTGTAACAGATTTTTTTGAAATCAGTAATTTTGCTAGCTCGACAGTATTATTCATCAATATTTGCTAGTCATTTTTGTGGAGGCTCACATTTAGAACAACACTTTTATTATTCGGTTTACATTGAATAGTTCCTAGCAGAGAATTTCTTATAAACAAGAGATCATCCTTTCCTGATAAACTAGAAGCTTTTACAGTCTCAACAGATTCTCCATTGGAATCAATTATTTCAACTCTAGAACCTGCTGTTAAATAAAGTCCTGCTTCAACAATACATCTATTTCCAAGCGGAATTCCTAATCCTGAGTTCGCGCCTAATAAACAATCTTCTCCAACAGATATCTTTACCTCATTACCTCCAGATAAAGTACCCATAGTGGAACATCCTCCCCCTAAGTCGGAATTTTTTCCTATCACGACTCCAGCAGATATTCTTCCTTCTATCATTGCTTCGCCAAGAGTACCGGCATTAAAATTAACAAAACCTTCATGCATTATTGTTGTCCCTTCAGAAAGGTATGCACCTAGCCTAACCCTACTTGAATCAGCAATCCTGACCCCACTAGGTATAATGTAATCTGTCATACAGGGAAATTTATCTACTGATTTAACCGCTACTTCACCTTTCTCTAATCTGAATTTATCAATTTCTTTGGGGTCAACGGGACCATGATTGGTCCAAGCAACATTGGGGAGGGCGTTAAAAATCCCATCAAGATTTAACGAATTTGGCTCAGAAACTGTCAAGGATAAGAGATAGAGTTTTAGATACGCATCACAAATATCGGACACAGCACTGTCATCCTCAATCTTATGAATAACGAGCTTTTGCCTTTCTCCAAGGGGAAGTGTTGGTTGTAAAATTTCTTTCATTTCTTCAGAATTTTGAGTTTGATTAAGTAAACCATCAATAGCATCATAACCAGGATGTTCAATATCTAAAGTATTCAGAAATTCTTCATTTTTGTTCAATATTAGGTGATAACGAACATCAAGACTTTTACCAGAAGAGTTTTGTGTAGATACGCCTAAACCAATTAAAGGAAATATATTCATATGCGTATTATAAGTTCTGATTATCTTGAGAGATAGATAAAAGGCAGCTTAAAACCTTTTTAGGGTCTTATTAACAGCATTAAAAGCCTTAGTAATAGTATCAATGTCATGTACGACAGCTAATCTTAAATAGCCTTTTCCAGGATTAGAGCCATTATTTTCTGTAGCTAAGTATGAACCTGGAAGGCTCAATACAGACTCTTCCTGATAAAGTGTTTTAGTAAATATTTCATCATCACATGGAAGTTTAAGCCAAAAATAGAAACCCCCTTGGGGCCTCTCTAAGTCTTCAATAGAATCTAGACAAGAAATTGCTGCTTTATATTTTTTATCATATTCCAGTCTATTTACTTGAACATGATCTTTATCAGACCAGGCCCAGGTGCTAGCCTTTTGCGTGGGAAAAGATAGAGTGACGCCGTGATATGTTCTATAGAGCGACAGTTTCTCAATAACTTCTTTGCCAGCGCAAATAAAACCAGATCTTAAGCCGGCAAGGTTAGATCGCTTTGACAGACTATGAAAAACTACACTCTTTGAATTGGGTTCGGAAAGATCATCACACTCTAAAAGTCCAGCAGGGGGATGTGCGTTAGTTTCATAAATATCTATGTAGCATTCATCCGAGCAAAGTAGAAAATTATATTTTTCTGCTTTGTTTAAAAGTTCTTTATACTCTTTTTTATCGAGGCAGTAGCCAGTTGGATTTGAAGGTGAACACAGTATGAGTAGTTGGCAATCTTTCCAAACAGTTTCTGGAATACTCTCAAAGTCAGGTTTAAACCCGTTTGATTCCTCAGAGTTTACATAGTAGGGTTCAGCACCTGCCATTATTGCTGCACCTTCATAAATTTTGTAAAAAGGATTAGGTAAGATTACTTTAGGATTTTCTTTAGAAGTATCAATGACACACTGAATAAATGAGAAGATACCTTCTCTTGTTCCAGAGAGGGGTAATACATTAAGATCAGGATTGATATAGTTCACTGAAAATCTATCAGATATCCAGCCGCAATAAGCCTCTCTTAAAGAAAAATCTCCTACTGATGTTGGATATTTAGAAAAGGTATCGGAATTATTGAAAATGACATCTAGAGCTTCTTTAGGAGCTTTGCCTTTAGGCTCTCCTATATGCAGGCCTATAATCTCTTCAGGTTCTTTTTTTATCTCCTTTAATAAATTAGATAAATATTGGAATGGATACTCTGTTAAGTAATTTAGTTGATTATTCATATCAGCTCTCCGCTTAATGAATTTTTTAGATCACTTAAGAGGTTATTTAATTCATTTTGCTTGATGAAAGGTGTGTCTTCTTTTGAAGTAATACTAAACCTGTCTTCTGCTTTCTCTCCGTAGGTTGCAATTCTAGCTTTTTTGATTAAAGCACCATGTTTTAAGAAAACTTTGCATATTGAAGCTAACAAACCTGGCCTATCAGCAGTGCTAATCTCCAAATCGGTCCATCTATTCGCCATGTCATGATGGAAGTTAATTTCTGTAGGTATCTGAAAATGTTTTAAGTGTCTGGGTGATCTTCTTTTTACAATCTTTGGTTTAAGTAATTTTTGATTGAGTGCTTCATTTAATTTGTCTATGAGAGTTCTAGCTTTTTCTGACTCTAAAGCAACCTTTTCTTCTTTGTTACTAATTGTTATCAAATCCGTACAAAATCCATCTCTCATTCCATAAAGTTTAGCATCTACGAAATTTATATTTTCTGAATCTAATATACCGATTATGGTTGCAAATAGATTCGCTCTATCTTTTGTATGTATAAATATTGATGACAATGACTCTTGTTCCTTTTCTATTATTTTGACAACCATTCTATTTTCATGGGATAGGATAATCTCTGCATGTTGACTTAGATCTAAATGGTCTGATCCTTCAAAGTAGTCTGTATAAAATCTATCCCATAGATCCTCAACTTTTGACTTTTTAAATTTCTTTAGTGACTTCAGTGCCTTTTTCTTTTGTTCATGAATAGATTCATTCAGAAGTACAGAATCTCTAAAGTATAGTTTTGTTTTATCGTAAAGCTCTCTTAATAGAGATGCATTCCATGAATTCCATAAACTTGGATTTGTTGCACTAACATCTGCAACTGTTAAACAATAAAGATAATCAAGTGTCTCTAAATTACCTACCTTTTCTGCAAATTCCTTAACTACTGAGTTGTTAGAAAGATCTTTTTTTTGCGAAGTAACAGACATTAAAAGGTGATTCTCAACTAACCATTCAATGAGAAGGGTGTCCTCTTCTGGAAATAAATGCCTTTTACAAAAGCTATTCACAATTGATTTACCTAGATTGGAATGATCTGCACCTCTTCCTTTTCCTATATCATGATATAAACCTGAAATATAAAGGATCTCAAGCTTGGGTAATTTATTGATCAATTTTGAAGCAAGGGGAAATCTTTCTTCTGATTTTCCAAGAGACATCCACCTCATATTCCTAAGAACCTCTAATGTATGAGCATCTACTGTATAAATATGAAATAAATCATATTGCATTTGTCCAGTTATTCTTCCGAACTCGGGCAAGTATCTTCCCAAAATGCCTAAATCCTTCATTTTTTCTAATTGTGTTACTAACAATCTTTTTGACTTGAGAAGTTTAAGAAAGAGTCGGATATTTTTTTTGTTAGATCTAAACTTTGAATCTATTAGATCCCTATCTCTTTTTAGAGCTCTGAGCGTTTGCGACCCAATACCTTTTACGGTGGGATTTTCACTTAATTTAATAAAAAGCTCCAAAAGTAGGCTAGGATTTTTTCTAAAACCGTCCATTTCGTAGAGATGAATAAGATTATTTTTAATGAAGAAATTAGAATCAAGATTTTTCTTTCTAGAAAACTTCGTTAAGTCATAAGTCTCTTTAATATTCTGGATGAAGGTTGAGTTTATTTCTGAGACACTCAATGTAGATCGATAGTATCTATGCATCAACTTTTCTGCCGCTTGGTTAGATGTCTTTGATGATGGAAATAATTTCATAGCAACTGGTATTTGATGCTCAAAGAGCAGTCTATCTTCCTCTCTATTTGCTTCTATATGAGTTAAATATCTTATGACCCAAAGCCAATATTTAGCTTTGTTGAGTTCTTTTCTCTCTTCAAAGGTAAGCGCACCAGTAAGTTTTTCCTTTTCTGAAACACTTCTAAGAGAATTTTTGATTAGCCAGTCAATGGTATGAATGTCTCTCAGTCCACCAGGAGAAGATTTAATGTCAGGCTCTAAATTGTAAGAAGTGTTGTTGAATGTTTCATGGCGCTCGATTTGCTCTTTAATTTTTTCTTGAATAAATGATTTATTTCTCCATAGATTTTTTGTGTCTATGATGTCTAAGTACATTTTATGCAAATCTTCTGAGCCAGTAAGCTTTCTAAATTCAAGCATATTAGTCATTGTAAAAATATCCTCTCGAGCCTGCTTTTTGGCTTGTTCTAAGGTCCTCACACTATGTCCGATATCTAATCCTAAGTCCCATAAAAGGCTTATAAATTTTTCTATTTTTTTCTGCTCACCGGTTGAAAGATTTGACTCAGAAAGAAGCAATAAATCAATGTCTGAGAATGGATGAAGTTCTCCACGGCCGTATCCTCCAACAGAAAATATACCGAAATCTTTGATAGAGCAAAGATCGCTCATATCATGTGCTTTTCGAATTAATTTATCTATATTTTCAGACCTTTGATTTAAGAAATATTCTATTCCTCTAATTTTCCTGCCTCTGTCTTTATAGAGCCATTGGTCAAATTGTTTAGATAAAATATCGCTATCAGTCTTCTTTTGGTTTATTAACTCTTTTAACATCTAGCCCTAATAACTTTCTTCTGTTCTTAAGGTTAGGATTTCTGCACCATCGTTATTTACATAAATGGTGTGTTCCCACTGCGCAGAGTTCCTCCCATCTACTGTTTCAACTGTCCAACCATCAGAGAGAAGTTTGGTTGATTTTGATCCTAAGTTAATCATAGGCTCTATCGTGAAACACATACCCTCTATTATTTCTTGGCCTGTATTAGCAACTCCATAATGTAGAATTTGTGGCTCA
>CACEHP010000021.1:0-20846 GCA_902559365.1 uncultured SAR86 cluster bacterium | reverse complement strand
AATATTACGGCTTTGGATACTGGTTGTGCGTGGGGAAACAAACTTACAGCAATGAGGCTAGAAGATCTTTCAATGTTCTCATGTGATAAGCTGAATTGATTATATGAAAATTTACCTAGTTGGCGGAGCAGTAAGAGATGAATTGCTAAATATAGAAGTTTATGAAAACGACTGGGTTGTTATCGGCGCTTCTGAAAACGAACTTGCTTCAAAAGGTTATAAAAAAATAGGTAAAGACTTCCCTGTTTTCCTGCATCCTGAGACCAAAGAAGAATATGCTCTAGCAAGAAAAGAGAGGAAATCAGGCACAGGACATAAAGGTTTTCAATTTAAATTTGATTCTTCCGTATCTCTTGAAGAAGACCTACTCAGAAGAGACCTCACTGTAAATGCAATTGCTAAAGATAGTAATGGTGAATTAATTGATCCATATAATGGAATTGAAGATATAAACAATAGAATATTAAGAAAAGTCTCTTCTGCATTTGAAGAAGATCCTCTCAGGGTACTTAGGGTTGCTAGATTTGCTTCTAAATTGAAGTTCTTAGGATTTGAGATTGAAGATGAAACCCTTAAGCTCATGAGCAAGATAAGTAATTCTGGAGAAATTGAAACCCTTAGCAAAGAAAGGATTTGGCTGGAGACATCTAAGGCTCTTTCAACAAAGAATCCAGAAGTCTTCTTTTCTGTACTGGATGAAGTCGGGTGTTTGCAAAGAATAGTGGATTCAGTAAGTATAAATCTTAAAGCTTTGGAAGATGTTTCTAAAGAAAATGAAGACCTTGCCATAAGATGGTCTGCAGCTATTGCTGAAAATGAAAATCTTGAAGAAATAAATGTGTCTTTTAATGCACCAAAAGAGTTTGGCGAGGTATCTTTAGTCTGTAGAAACTTAAGATTTTTTTATGAACAGGACTTGTCACCCAATTCGGTCATGGACCTTATACATAAAGCCGACTTCTTAAGAAAGCCTGATAGGTTTTTAAGGGCCGAAAAAGCTTCTTACTACACTCATCAAGATAAGGCTTTAGGCAAAGAGTTCTGGAAAGAAATTCACAAATTATTGATTGATATTCAAGCAGACACGTCTTTGAAAGAAGGCAAATTAATTGCAAAAAAATTACATGAGGATAGATTAGCTGCCTTAAAAAAATTTCTATCAAACATATGAAGGCAAAATTTATCTTTTTAACAGGTGGAGCTAAAAGAATAGGCAAAACTACATGTAAACATTTTCATGAAGAAGGTTTTAATATTATCTTTCACTACAACTCTTCTAATTCAGAAGCTAAAGAAATCAAAGAATCTTTAAATAATATAAGAAAAGATTCGTGCCATATTCTTCAAGCAGATTTTAATGATAGATCTTCTATAGAAAGATTAACAAAGGGAGTTGCGGAAATAACAGATGAGTTAGAAGTCCTAGTAAATAATGCTTCAAGTTTCTACCCTACTCCTATTGAGCAGGCCTCTCAAAATGAATGGGATGACCTATTGGCTACAAATGCAACTACACCTCTTTTTTTAACACAGGCGCTTTTACCCTTTTTAAAGAAAGGGAAAGGTTGTGTAATTAATATTTCAGACACCCTTGCACCAAACGGTATAAAGAACTTTAGTCTTTATTCTGGTGCAAAATCTGCACTTGAAGGAATAACAAAATCACTAGCAAAAGAATTAGCTCCCGACATCAGGGTGAATGCCATATCTCCTGGAGCGATTCTATGGCCTGAGGACGAAGATCTAACCGAGGAACAACAAAAGGAAAGGTTGTCTAAAGTGCCTTTAGGAAGAATTGGTAGTCCTAAAGATATATCCTCAGTTGCAGTCTTCTTAACAAGTGCAAAATATATTACAGGCCAGGTAATAAAAGTAGATGGAGGAAGATCAGTAATCTAAAAAATTATTACTTTTATCCTTTTTATAACTATCTTATTATTGAAACATGACAAACGAGCTTCACGATACTGATGAAAATACGGGAACTATGGAGGTCTTGGAGAGGCATCAATTTGATGTAAGTAAACTCAAAGACTATATGCATGAAAATGTTGAAGGTTTTGAAGGTGAAATACAAGTTGAAGAGTTTAAGGGTGGTCAATCTAATCCGACTTATAAAGTTATAACACCAAAGCAGTCTTATGTTCTCAGAAGAAAGCCTCCAGGAAAGCTTTTGAAATCTGCTCATGCAGTTGATAGAGAATACAGAGTTATTACTGCCCTCAATAACACAAATGTTCCTGTTCCGAAGAGTTATGCTCTTTGTGAAGATGATGACATTATTGGAACAGCTTTTTACCTCATGGAATTTAAAGACGGAAGAGTTCTATGGGATCCTGCAATGGAAGAAAGCGATAATGTAGAAGCCCAGGGTGTTTATGAATCTATGAATGATTCAATGGCTAAATTACATTTTGTAGATCCAAATGAAATAGGCCTTCAGAGCTTTGGTAAACCAGGAAACTATGTTGGAAGACAGGTTTCAAGATGGTCTAAACAATATATAGATTCTGAAACAGAAACTATTGAATCAATGAATAATCTTATTGAATGGTTGCCTAACAATTTACCTACAGAGAAAAAAACTAGCATTGTTCATGGTGATTACAGTTTGACTAATGTAATGATTGGAAAAGATGATCCGAATGTTATCGCCATATTAGACTGGGAGCTCTCTACTCTAGGAGATCCTTGCGCTGACTTTAATTACCATTGTCTACAATACACAATGAATCCAAAATTAGCAGATAAAGACTACTGTATAAGTAAAGGGATACCTATTATTGAAGACTATGTGCAAATGTATTCTGAAAAAATAGAAATAGATCTTACTGAAGAATGGGATCTTTATTCTGCTTACAATTTATTTAAATTAGCTGGCATCTTACAAGGAATTCTAGGAAGAGTAAGAGATGGAACTGCAGCTAATCAAAATGCTGCTGAACGAGCTAGTGGTGTGAAGAATCTGTCTGATACTGCTTGGGATTTAGTACAAAAAAATTTTTTATAGGAGAGGAATATGGCAATTGATAAATTTTTAGTTGAAGCAAGTCATATAATGATGTTTGCAAGGTCTGTTGGAGATGCGAATCCAATATATCATGACGAAGACTATGCGAAGAAAACAGAATTGGGTGGAATAATTGCTCCGCCAACATTTGCACAATCTAGTGCTCAGTTTGACCCAGACTATTTTCTGAGACCCAAGATAGGAGGTGAAGGCTGGTTTGGTTCAGGTAAAGAAGCAACTGGTGCGAAGCCATCTAAAGAGTCAAGTGGTAGCGGTGGTGGAGCCGCTATGGGCCTTCATGCAGAACAACATTTTGAATACCACATGCCCGTAAAAGCTGGAGATGTATTAACAGCGACTACTAAACCAGGAAATTCTTGGGAAAAAGAAAGTAAAAGAGCTGGTAAATTGAAATTCAGCGAGAGTGTTACTGAATACAGAAATCAAAATGGAGAATTAGTTATAACTGCCACAGGTGTAGGAGTTCAAACTGAAAGAGCCGTAGATAGCTAGGAGAAAGAAGATGCTAAAAGAAAGCGAAATAAAAGTTGGAGATACTCATTCTGCCGTCCTGGTCGAAGATCTAAAACGAACTCAAATAGTACAGTATGCAGGGGCGTCAGGTGACTATAACCCCCTACATACAGATGAGATATTCACGACCCAGATTGCCGGATACCCAAGCGTATTTGCTCACGGAATGTTATCTATGGGACTTACGGGTACTATGCTGACTGATTATGTTGGTGATGGAGCCCTAAAGAAGTACGGCGTTAGGTTTACTAATCAAGTTTGGCCAGGAGACACACTTACTGGTAAAGCCACCATAATTGAGATTCGTGAAGAAGAAGGCTCTAAGGTAATTGATCTAATGATCGAAACTACTAATCAAGATAATGTTGCTGTCATTACAGGAAACGCTACAGCCAGGATCGAAACTTAAAATTTTTTAAATAAAAGGGGAAAATTTTGTCAGAAGAAAAGAATTCTGAGGTAGGTGGCTATCACGCTAGAATTGCTCTAAGCCTTCTAGTACTTGTCTATATATTTAACTTTGTTGATAGACAGATTCTTTCAATCTTAGCTGAAGATATAAAGGCAGATTTAGGAATTTCTAATAGCGATATAGGCTTCCTATTTGGGACAGCTTTTGGAGTCTTTTATTCTGTTGTTGGGATTCCAATGGGCAAGTTAGCAGATTCTTGGAACAGAAAGAATCTTATAAGTATCGGCTTAGCTTTCTGGAGTTTTATGACTTTTTTGTCTGGAACGGCAAAATCTTTTTTAAGCCTTTCAATTTACAGGTTTGGAGTTGGTATAGGTGAATCTAGTGCAACTCCTTCAGCATATTCCCTTCTATCTGACTATTTTTCTCCTAAAGTAAGAGCCACTGTCCTTTCTATCTATTCTAGTGGTTTGTATATTGGTGCTGGTATTGGACTCTTTTTGGGTGGAGCGATATTGGATACTTGGAACTCTTGGTATCCTGACCACACACAAGCTCCTTTCAATCTTAAAGGATGGCAGGCAGCCTTCATGGGTGTAGGTCTCCCTGGAATTTTATTATCAATTATCACATTTACCTTTATAAAAGAGCCAGTGCGAGGATTAAGCGAAGGTATAGTTACAGAGCCCAGCAAAGAACCATTCAAAGATACTTTTAAGGAATTCATAGGCCTCACCCCTATATCCCTTCTAGGCAATAAAGATTCTTTAAAGTCTCTTGGTATAAACTTTCTTATTGCATCTATAGTTTTTATTCTATGTTTTTCTCTTTACAAACTGACAGGGGACTTTCTCCAATGGGTGGCTTGGGGAATAGGAACCTACTTGGTTTGTACCTGGATACAAAGTCTCAGTAAAAGAGATATTGTTGCTTTCACTCTAATGTTTAGGAGCAAAGCAATACTCTATTCATTTATATCATTCCCATGTATACCTTTTGTAGGTTATGCCTATTCAGCTTTTACGCCTTCTTTCTATATCAATTATCACGGCATGACCGCATTAGAAATAGGAACCCTCATCGGTTTAATTACTGCCATCGGTTCTTTCATAGGAGTTATTGGAGGGGGGTATTTTGGCGATAAGCTAAGAGACAATTATGTCGGTGGTAGGTTGTATGTAATTTTCGTTGGTGGCGTTATCATCACCACCTTAGGTTGCTTGGGAATGATCTATTCCGATTCTAAAAATATGTCCCTTCTCTTTAACTTTATTTACCATATTGGAAGTTCAGTTTATGTTGGATGTGCTGCAACTACAGTTACAAATCTTGTATTACCAAGAATGAGGGCTATGGCTGGAGCCTTCTTTATTCTAACTTTGAGTATGATTGGATTAGCATTGGGACCGTATACTCTGGGAAGGATAAGTGACCTCTTCGAATATCAAGGTTATGCGCCTGGTGATGCAATGCAAACATCGATGGCGTTAATTCTATTTATATTACTTATTCCATCTATAACACTGTTTATGGCTGCTAAACACCTAAAGAAAGATGAAGAATCTGTCTCTGAGAGGGCTAGAGCTTTGGGAGAAATAATTTAAAGTAGAGAGTCTACTTATACTGATAAAAATAATTTAATTACTAGGAGAAATATATGAAGCTATTTAAAGGCATTATTTTATCAACGCTTTTCTTAATGAATCCTGTCGCATTATTTGGTGATGATGAGAGTGATGTAATGGAAGTCATCAAAATTTGGGCTTCTCTAGAAGGAGACCTAAATGAGCAAGCTGAGCTCATACGTGACGACAGAGTTATGATTGCTGGCTCTTATGTTTGGCCTGATCAAAAGGATAATTTAATGATCCAAAACGAAAGGAGAGAAGCAACATTAAAAAGAGATTCAGGTTGGAAAATAATGCAGACGATAATTTCACCTAAGGTGAGAATTTATGGCAACGTTGCAGTTGCTCATTTTATAAGAAGGTTCGACGTTATTCCCAGTAAAGGAGAAGTGTCACCACCCTCTATGGACAATGGGACAATGGTCTTAGTAAAGGAGAAAGGTAACTGGGGAATAGCACATACGCATTTCTCCCAGATCTAATTTAGAGAATCTAAAACTCAAAATCCTGGATACCTCTTTAGGTATCCAGGTTTGAGTTATCATTTAGCTACCGAAGTAAACTTGTTCACAAATCTCCATATTATCTGACATTACTTCTCCAAGAAGCATTAGACTATCGTAGTCTGCCGCCCAAGAAGCTGTTCCAGCAAAATAATCATCAAATAACACTCCCATTGATTGAGCATCTCTTGTAATTGATCTTACCATTAGAGTTTCTATTTCATGAGTGCCACCTCCAATAGGTACGAAAACGCCATTGAAGAAATTTGGATGTCCTGCTGCCTGAATAGAGGCTTCCAGTTTTTCCAGACCTTCGGTAAATGCCTGAAGGTTTTCAGCTGGCACATTAATTCTTTGCACTCTTTCATAGCCGGGCTCTAATCTAAAAGGTGTTAAAGGCTTCCATGTAACACCATACTTTAGATCTCTTAAGTTCTTAAATTGTCTGGGGGCCTGTTGAGGATCATACTTGGTACCCCCAACAAGAGCTGAAGTCACATCTGGAAAGGCACTCCAGACCATCATTTGACCTTCATACGCATTACCAGAGTTAGTAACACAAACTCCTGCTCCAGTAGTTCCGGTAGCTTGAAAAGCTGAAGGATTGTTCCTTAGAGTTTCAGTATACTTGGCTATATCTGCTGCTGCGATCATCAAAGTTGTGAAAGCTCCATCAGTAGTCTGAGGAGCATTTTCGCTATTTGCATATGCCGTTAAAGAAAATACGGCAGATATTATTAATAAAAATCTTTTCATAATGATTCCTTAATTGTTATCTCTTTAGGGTACATCATTCAATAAGGAGTATTCAAGTTAATACTTTTGTAGCAAAAATATGTATGTGATTATTGAAAAGAACTTTCAAATAAATCTTTGTAAGATTTTTTTAAAACTGGATGCAAGTAATCTGGAGCAATCTCGGCTAATGGTTCTAAAACAAACTTATATTTTTCAATATCAGAACTTGGAAGCTCTAAACCATTTCTATTAATTTGAAGGTCACCATATAAAATTAGATCCAAATCTATGACTCGGTTTGACATTCCTTTCTGAGTAAATGTTCTACCCATATCCTTCTCTATATTTTTGAGAAGTGTGCGCAGTTCTTGAGGGTTTTTGTCTGTATCGAACTTACAAACACTGTTCAAGAAATCTTCTCCCTCAAAGCCTTCGGCTGAGGTTTTATAAATACTAGAATAAGTTACATCAAAGAGAGAGTTTAGAGATTCTTTGACAAGAAGCATGTTGGCTTCTGCATTTATATTAGTTCCTATACTAACAAAGACTGTCTGCATTAAGGCCTTACTATTGAGACACCAACAGAGTCAGAACCCCTCATTGCACCTGGCTTGCTGACTTTAATTTTTACTTTTGACACAGGAAATTCTTTAAGAATAATTTTAGAAATCTTTTCTGCTAGAGTTTCTACTAGTTGAAATTTAGATTTTTGTATAAATGCAGTGACTCTCTTGCCAACAAGCTTATAGTTTAATGCGTCTTTTATATCATCAGATTGAGCTGCATTTTTATTATCAAAATCCATTTCTATATCTACAGAGATCAATTGCTTAACCTCTCTCTCCCATTGAAAGATTCCAATAACTGCCTCTACTTCTAGTTTGTTTATGAATACTTTATCCATGATCTAACTCCGAAAGTGGCCATCTAGGTTTAATCTTCAAATCATTATCCAATTCTTTCTTTCCTATGTAAAAACTGCCTGTATAGGCAATCATTGCCCCATTATCGGTGCATCTTGAAATTGGAGGAAAAAAAATTCTTTTATCGCTCAAGCCCGTTACCAACTTTTCTCTTATATATTCGTTAGAAGCAACACCACCTCCAATAACTAATTCCTCAAGGCCTGTATCGATTAATGCTTTTTGGCACTTGCTAAGAAGTGTTTCTGCCACAGCAGCTTGGAAAGAAGCAGCTATATCGGCTTTTTGGTTTTCAGAAACTTTCTTTATTTTTTTTAATTCGTAAAAAACTGCTGTTTTTAGGCCGCTAAAACTAAAATCGAAATTATCTTTATCTGTCATTGGTCTTGGGAAATTAAATGCAAAAGGATCTCCTTCCTTAGCCAGCGCTTCTATTTTTGGCCCACCTGGATAGCCTAGGTCTAATATCTTTGCAACCTTATCGAATGCTTCACCTACCGCATCATCTAGTGTTTGACCAATTATTTCATACTGCCCAAGGGCTTTAGCATGAATTAATAAACAATGACCTCCAGAAATTAGTAGAGTTAAGAAAGGAAAAGATGGAGGGGGGTTCTCTAAAAGGTTAATCAATAAATGAGCCTCCATATGATGAACGCCCACTGAAGGCTTATTTAGAGCTAATGCTAGTGATTTAGCTGTTGAGGCGCCAACCAAAAGTGGGCCACGTAATCCAGGTCCCGCAGTGTATGCGATACCATCTAAATCTTCCAAAGCTAGTCCGGATTCTTCCATAGTCAAACTTAAGAGGGGTATTATTTTTTTTAAATGGTCCCTTGAAGCAATTTCTGGGACAACTCCTCCATATTCAGCATGTTTTGAGGCTTGACTATAAAGTTTCTCAGAAACGATAGAATTATCCTCAGTATCGAAAATAGCTATACCTGTTTCGTCGCAAGATGTTTCTATTCCTAAAACTTTCATGACTTTAAAGTACGCTATTCTCGTCTAAAATAAAAAAAAAGAAACACTTTCCAAATTAAAAATGGTTCTATAGAATTGCGCCCTCTTAAGAGATTATTTATGCCATCGATTAAAATAAGACCAAATGAATCTTTTGACGTAGGGCTCAGGAAGTTCAAACGAGCCTGTGAAAAAGCGGGAATCATACCTGAAGTAAGAAAAAGAGAATTCTATGAAAAACCAACTTCAGTTCTAAAAAGAAAAAAGGCCGCAGCTGTCAAAAGAGAACAAAAAAATCAAAGAAAAAATAGACTAGGAAGACCTCCTAGATTCTAATCATCAGCCAAATGGCAAGCCCGATCAGACATCTCATCGAAGAGGCAGTCAAGACCTCTATGAGAGATAGAAACAAAGAGAGAACATCTACTCTTAGAATGGCCTTGTCAGAATTAAAAAAAGAAGAAATTGACAAGAGAATAGAACTGTCTGATGAGGATACCATCAAGATCCTGCAGAGGATGATAAAACAACGAAAAGAGTCTATGTCTCAATTCAGAGATGCTGGTAGAGAAGAACTAGCCGAAAAAGAAGAGTTTGAGATTTTGATACTTGAAGATTTTCTCCCAGAACAAATGAGCGAAGAAGAAATAGAGATCTTAGTGACCGAGACAATTTCAGAAACTGCAGCAAAGGAACCACAAGACATGGGAAAAGTGATGGGCTCTCTGAAGTCTAAAATTAAAGGCAATGCAGATATGGGTCTTGTGAGCAAGATCGTGAAAGAAAAGCTTCTAAGTTAATAAGAATCTAATAGATTGATTGCAATTACTCACACTAGTGAGCATTGAGTTAATCTAAGCCTAAGCCTCTTTTAGTCTCTCCTCTGCAGCTTTTATTGCAGCATACGTGGCTTGATCTATCTCAATATTTAGTAAATCTCCATCTGAAATCTTTGATAAATTAGTGGCATTGAGTGTTTCAGGAATTAGATATACCGAAAAGGAACATTCTTGCTTTTTCGCAACAGTAAGACTTGCACCATTAATAGCAACGTATCCTTTATGGAGAATATAGCCACTCCACTCTTTTGGACACTCAACTACTAACTCTACTTCGTCAATTTTCCTAATAATTCTTGAAGGTGCCTTACAAGAAATATGCCCTGATAAAATATGGCCACCAACTTCATCACCGAATTTTAAAGATCTTTCAAGATTTACTTGTGAGTCCACAGATATAAACTCTAAATTTGTAATTCTTAGGGTCTCAGGTATTACATCAAAAGAAATAGTTTCTTTAGTGAACTCAACAACAGTCAAACACACGCCATTAACAGATATACTCGCTCCTATCTCTAAATCTTTAAGAAATGGCTCAGCTGCGTGAACTATGAGCCTAACACCAGCCTTTGTCTCTTCTTTATCTGTAACCGTACCCAGTTCTTGAACTATTCCTGTGAACATCTTAAAGGTTTGAAAGGTAATTTCTTATTACTTTAGCTTCGTCTTTACGACCAGATAGATCAAAAAAATCAATAAGTTGAGATATTCTGGCAATAGAAGTAATTTCGAGATCAAACTCTTTAGAGATTTTATCCCGCGCGGTTATCTGATCAAATATCTCTTCTCTATCTAATGCAACCATGCATCCTGTTATTTTCCCTCCAGCATTAGATATTATTTCCATTGATTGTTTGAGAGCAGTTCCTGCAGTTAGGACATCATCTAAGATAAGAACTTTCTTGTCTTTGACTTCTCCAACTATATTACCTCCCTCTCCGTGAGACTTTTCTTCTTTTCTATCAAAAGCAAATGGAATTGGTCTTGAAGTCTTCATGCTCAAGGAAGTAGAAACAGCCGCTGCCAAAGGTATGCCCTTATAAGCAGGACCGAAGATAACGTCAAACTCAAATTCACCACTAAGAATTATTTTAGAGTAAAGAGCTGCCAGACCCTCAATGTGTCCCTCGCTGAAGAAAGACCCAATATTAAAAAAATAAGGACTCTTTTTACCAGACTTAAGGGTGAAATCTCCCAATAGCAGAGCATTAGACTTAAGAGCTAACTCAAAGAATGTTGTATCTACTTTTGACATAAAATTTAAAAACTTAAATATTTTAAAGGTATTTCACCTACAATAAACTTTTTTTAGTTATGGGCAAATTATTTGTTATATCTGCTCCGTCTGGTACGGGCAAAACTTCTCTAATACGGGCTATCCTTGAGGATTCTGAGGTTAGAAATACAAGTCTGGGCATTTCTTGTACAACCCGAGAGCCTAGGGCTCAGGAAGAAGATGGTATTTCCTATTTTTTTGTAACGACTGAGAGATTCAATGAAAAAATTAAAAATGATGAGTTTCTTGAATATGCCGAAGTGTTTGGGAATTTATATGGCACCCCTAAAGACTGGGTCCTAGCTAGGCTTGCTAAAGGAGAAAATGTTTTACTTGAGTTAGACATTCAGGGGGCTTTGCAAGTAAAAGAAGCCTTTCAAGAAACACAAACTATTTTTATCATCCCCCCTTCTTATGACGATCTTGAGAAAAGACTTAAATTAAGAGATCAAGATTCAACAGATGAAATCAATAGACGACTAAAAGAAGCCAAGAAAGAAGTAGGAATAGGCAAAACCTTTGATCAAATAGTTGTTAATAATGACTTTGATCAGGCATTGGACGACTTGAGAAGCTTCATTAGTTCTGGAAAAGAGCAGAGTCAAGCAAGAAAAGATGTAGTAAAAAAATCTTTAAATCTATTACTGGATTGAACAAAGACTTTGCTTTAGAATGCCGCCCTCACAGATAAAACGGATAGATAATGGCTAGAATCACAGTAGAAGATGCTTTAGAAAAAGTTTCCACCAGGTACGAGTTAATAATACTCGCTGCAAAAAGAGCAAGACAACTTGCTACAGGTGGCAGGCGTCCTACCTTAGAGTGGGAAGATGACAAGCCAACTGTAATGGCTCTTAGAGAAATAGAAGCCGGAACAGTAACGACAGATAATATTAACGAATTAAAAGTTGATATTGCTGATCTTGAACAAGAGTTTTCAGAAGAACTCTCTGCTGAAGATCTGCCTCAGTCTTAACTTACTAAAAAAAAATAGCAATAAGCTCTAAAAACAGAGATACTTTGTCTCTGTAAATAATATTGTTATGGAATCAATTGGAGCCTTATCTAAGAAACTTTCGGATTATTTAGATCCGAAGAAAGTTAAGCAAGTGAATAAAGCATATAACTTTGCTTGCGAGGCTCATTCAGGCCAATTTAGATCAAGTGGTGATCCGTATGTTACCCACCCTATTGCAGTAGCATCGATACTCAGCTCTTTTAGAATGGACGAAGACAGCTTATCGGCGGCCATGCTTCACGATGTCATTGAAGATACCGGGATACCAAAAAGTGTAATAGAAGAAAATTTCAACAAAGAAGTTGCAGAATTAGTAGACGGTGTCAGTAAATTAGACAAGTTATCTATTTCTAGCAGAAATGAGGCGGAGGCGGAGAATCTCCAAAAAATGGTCTTGGCTATGTCGAAAGACATACGAGTTATCGTAGTTAAGCTAGCTGATAGGCTGCACAATATGAGAACACTTTTGTATTTAAGTAGGGAAAAACAACTCAAAATAGCCAAAGAAACTCTTGAAATATATGCCCCTATTGCTCATAGGATAGGAATGAATAATGTCTATCGTGAATTAGAAGATTTAGCTTTCAAAGTTATTTATCCAACTAGGCATGAAAGACTGACCGCTGCTGTTAAAAAAAATAGAGGTGGTCAAAAAAGAACTCTTAATAGAATTCAAAAAGAGCTAAGTAAAAAGCTTTTAGATCAGGGAATACCAGCTTTAGTGGAAGGAAGAGAAAAGCATGTCTACAGCATTTATCGAAAAATGAAACAAAGACAAAGATCGTTTGAAGAAATAATGGATGTTTATGCGATCAAGATAATAGTTGATACTCCCGAAAACTGTTACAGAACCATAGGACATATACACAGCTTATATAAACCAGTTGAAGGAAGGTTTAAAGACTATATTGCAATTCCTAAATCAAATGGTTATCAATCTCTTCATACGGGGGTTGTTGGCTTGAAAGGATTTCCTGTTGAGGTGCAAATAAAAACCCAAGAAATGAATGATATGGCTGAAAATGGTATAGCCTCTCATTGGCTATACAAATCAGGTAATCAGTCAGATACCAGCCCACAAATACGAGCAAGAAGATGGGTCGCAGGACTACTTGAAATGAGAGATAACTTTGAATCCACAGAAGAATTTATTGAATCTGTCAAAACTGATATTTTTCCTGATGAAATATATGTCTTTACGCCCCAGGGTAAAATAATAGAAATGTCAGGTGGGTCAACTGCGATTGATTTTGCTTACGCTGTCCACACAGACATTGGTCATCACTGCAGAGCCTGCAGAATTAATAGGAGACTTGCGCCCTTGAGTGTTCCACTTGAAAGCGGACAAACTGTAGAAATACTTACCGAAAAAGTTCCTCAAACTTCACCTGCCTGGCTAAACTTTGCCGTAACTCCTCGTGCAAGAAATAGTATTCGTCATTATTTAAGCAATCTTAAAACCTCAGAAGCGAGAAAATTTGGAAAGAAATTACTAGATCAATCGCTAGCTAACATGGGTATAAAACTTAGAGATATAGAGAAAACAGACCTGAGAAAAGTTTTAAATAATATAGGCGTAAGAAGCTTAAATAGATTACTAGAAGAAATTGGTCTCGGTTTAAGAGTGGGAAATATCGTGGCTCAACAAATAACAGGGTTTTTAAAAGGAAATCATAAAGTAGAAGAAAAAGATATGGTGCCTTTAGAGATAACAGGATCCGAAGGTTTAATTGTCAATTATGCTGTTTGTTGTAAGCCCATACCGGGAGATTCTGTAATTGGACACTTTACTGCTGAAAGAGGATTAGTTGTACATCAAGAAAGATGTAAAAATATTCTTTCAGTGAGAGAAGATCCTCAACAATGCTTTCCTGTAAATTGGGGTGAGCCCTCTGGTCGTTCATTTAATGCACAGATAAAAGTTGTTGGAAGAGATGAGCCAGGCCTCCTTGCTAACTTGGCATCAGTAATTACAAGCCAAGAAACAAATATTGCTTCTATTCAGACAACCGAAATAAACACTGGCATGCATGAATTTGTCTTAGACCTAGAAGTATCTGATAGACTTCACTTATCAAAAATACTTAGAAAAATTAAAACACTTAATAATATAGTCTCAGTCTCTCGCATTCATGATTGGGAGATGAGGCAAGCCACTGCATTACATTAAAATGAAAAAAGAAATTAAAACCGCTAATGCTCCTGAAGCAATTGGTCCTTATTCTCAAGGCATAGAGACTGAAAATTTAATTTTTCTTTCCGGACAGATCCCCCTCGATCCAAAAAGTATGCAACTAGTTGAAGGACAAGAAAATCAGATACGACAAGTTTTTAAAAATATTGATGCGCTTTGTAAAGAAGCTGGTCTTAGTTTAAATCATGTAGTAAAACTCAATGTATCTCTTCACGATCTTGCTCTCTTTCAATCAGTAAATGAAATTATGAAAGAGCTTTTTGTAGAACCGTATCCTGCTAGGGCTGCTCTCCAAGTGGCAAGACTTCCTCTAGATTCATCAATTGAAGTTGAGGCTATTTTAGCTAAAACTATTTAGATGACTGAAGAATCTTCAGATCATCACTCAATTCAAAATTTAAAAGGTGTAGGCCCTAAAAGTGCAACCTCTTTAAATAATTTAGGAATATTTACTATTCCAGATGCGGCCTTCCACCTTCCTTTCCGTTATGAAGACAGAAGCTTCATAACCTCTATTGGCGAAGCAAATTACCAAACACCTGTCCTGATAGAAGGAGAGATAATGAAATCTACCGTGGTTTTTAGAGGAAGGAGAATGCTTTTCTCAGAAATATATGACGGAACTGGCAAATTAACAATGAGGATGTTCAATTTTGCTATGGCTCAGCATAAAGCCTTAGAAGAAGGAAAGATGATCAGATGTTTTGGGACAATAACTCCAGGTCCGAAAGGAAAACAAATGATACATCCCCAATATCAAGTTTTTGAAAAAGATGATTCTATTGAGGTAGAGAAAAACTTAACCCCCATCTATCCCACTACTTCCGGACTTCAGCAAAATAAGTTGAAGAAAATAATTGAGAGCTCCCTTGAATTTTGTGATAAGAACAACCTCCTCAAGGAGGAATCTAAGAATAAACAATACTCTGAGTATGGAAATCTTTTGGAAACTCTAAAATTTCTTCACAAACCTCCGGTAGAAACTAATATTAGCGAATTAATTGAAGGTAAGCATCCTGCTCAACAGTCCCTAATTAAAGAAGAGCTAATTGCTCATATGCTTTGCGCGGGTATATTGAAAAATGAGCTTGAGGGAAGAAAAGGTCCGCTGATGAAAGATAATTCATCATATCAAGAAACTTTTTTAAGCTCCTTACCATTTGATTTAACAAGTGCGCAAAAGAGGGTTTGGGAAGAAATTAGAGAAGATCTTGTAGCAGACGTTCCTATGAGGAGATTACTGCAAGGAGATGTAGGATCAGGAAAAACATTAATAGGCGCCTTAGCTGCTTTGCATGCAAAATCAAATGACTGGCAAACTGCCCTCCTTTGCCCAACTGAAATACTTGCTGAGCAACATTTTTCTTCATTTAAGGGGTGGTTTGAAAATGTTGGCATAAAAGTTTGCTTACTTACTGGATCAACTAAATCGAAAGACAGAAAGTTGATTATCGAAGATCTTGAAAAAGGAAATATTGATATTCTGATTGGTACACATGCAATTTTTCAACTAGGTGTAAATTTTCATAAACTTGGATTAACAATCATAGACGAGCAGCACAGATTTGGCGTTCACCAAAGATTCTCCATGTTGGAGAAAGGTGGAGTAAACAATCAAAGCCCCCATCAATTAATCATGACAGCCACTCCAATTCCTAGAACATTAGCTATGACAGTATACGGCTCCTTGGAAACTTCAATAATTGATGAGTTACCACCTGGCAGAAATCCTGTTCAAACTTCTTCAAGACCAGATTCCTATAGAGATAGAGTTATTAAAAGAGTAGAAGAAGTATGTTTAACAGGTAAAAGAGCTTATTGGGTATGTACGCTAATTGAAGATTCAGATGAGCTGGAAGCTCAGTCTGCTGAGGAGTTATACAAGGAAATAAGTGATTCTCTCCCAAAACTTAAGGTTGGATTAGTGCATGGAAGGCTCAAAAAAGAACAAAAAGATTCTGTTATAGAAAAATTCAGAAATGGAGAGATACAGTTATTGGTTTGTACCACAGTAATTGAAGTTGGAGTCGACGTACCTGAAGCTACCCTTATGATAATTGAAAATCCTGAAAGACTAGGGTTATCTCAATTACATCAATTAAGAGGTCGTGTAGGTAGGAAAGCTAATACTGACTCTCACTGCCTTCTATTACACAGAGAACCTTTATCGAATTTGGCCGAAGAGAGAATTAAAACAATGGAATCCACTAATGATGGATTTGAAATTGCGGAAAAGGACTTAGAACTAAGGGGGGCAGGCGACATCTATGGCCTAAGGCAATCAGGTTTAATGGATCTGAAAATTGCTAACCCTATAAGAGACTCAGATTTATTGATAGCTGCTCAAAATGAGGCTCTTGAATTAGGTAAAAATGAAAAAGCATTTGCCAAAACACTTGTTGAAAGGTGGATTGGCAATAGAGTTGATTATTCAGATTCCTAAGACTTTTGTCCTAAAAGATAAAATTTTCTAGCTGGTGCAGGATATCCCTCTATAGTTAGTGTTGTATCTTTAGAATCCAGAGCTGATTCAAATGACTTGAATGGCATCCATATGGTTTTTCTTTGCTCTTCAAAATTTGTAAAAACGGGTTTGGTCTCTCTTATAACTTCTAGATTTAACTTCTCAAATAATTCCTTACATCCAAAATCAGTATGTACATAATGGACATTGGGCATAGAGGCATAATTGCCCTCAGTTGGCTGTATACCGGATCCAAATTGATCGGGGGATATAATCGTCTCTATTATTATCTTTCCTCCAGCTGCCAATAAAGAATTAAGTTCATGTAAGTGTTCTATAGGATTCCTTTGATGATACAGGAGACCCATACTAAAAATAAGGTCAAAATTTGTATTTCTCAATCCACTATTCTCTAGGCGTTCGGGTACCATCCTAATTTTTTTAGAACCTACAAAATGATTAATGGAAGCAAATTGAGAAACATGTACGAGATTTGGTTCTAAGCAAAGTACTTGATCAGCTCCATCACCGATCATTCTAAAGGCGTAATACCCATTGCCGGAACCAACATCGAGTATTGTTTTGTCCTGCAAGTCCAACTCTAGCTCTTTAAATCTTATCCATTTCTTACTCGAGTCCCATTCGCTATCAATATTTATATCATTTAGTTTAAAAGGTCCTTTTCTCCAAGGAAGTAGTTGTAAGATTAATTCTTCTATCTCCATCATGTCTTCACATTGAAAATCAACACTAACTTGATTTTGTAAATTCACATTAACTTCATTTATTAAAGGCAGTTTGTTCAGGATTGATAGCCAGTTGTCTATTCTTTTATCTTTTTTGGAGCCAAAGGGATTATTCAAATAATCACCAGAAAAAATCTCAACCTCTTCAGAAATAAACACAATTACTTACAAAAAATAAAAGTTCTGAAATTTAAATTAGATAGAACTTTAGTTGAATGAATAAACCCAGTTCGGATGCCTCTTAGGATATGATCTTCTTCAGTTTCTGTAATCAGGACTCCTTCAAGAGAATCTCGCTTACCGGATATTTCCAGATCAGAATAACCATTAGACGACTTAAACTTATGGTGTGTTTCAAAAACCCGATTAGACTTATAGCTATTCTTATAATGTACTTTCTCAGATAGAAGCAATAGCCCTCCTGGCAGAAGGGCTTTATAGATTTTTTTAAAAAGTGTTTCCCGCTGATTTAGGTCTAAAAATTGAATTAAATAATTTACAACAACCAAAGATGCATTATCTAGCTCACTCTCCATAACGTCTTCTTGAATAAAATTTATTGATTTGAATTGAGGAAATTTTTCAAATCTGTTTCTGCATTCTTTGATCATTGCTTCAGAATTATCAATTGCAATTATTTTGGCATCTTGTCTAGCCTGCAATATAGATAGACTTGATGCACCTAATGAGCAGCCTATATCGTAACAATTTGTTTCAGGTTGATAATAATTTTTTGTGTATTGAGTTATCAATCTTAGGCTGGTCTGATAGCCAGGAACAGATCGCAGTATCATATCCTCGAATACTTCTGTTACTTCCTGATTGAAAGTAAAAGGTAAACCACTTAAATTACCGTCTTCAAAAATATTATCCTGCTTTCCCACAGAAGACATTGTAAAATCTAAAGACCAAATATGCCTAATTACTCTTTAAAATCACCCGAAAATACCGATGAATGGGACAGATACCTGTTGTTTAGGTGGGAAATGCTAAGAAAGCCATTAGGAATGTCCATGGAGTCTCTTGCAGATGATATCGAAGATAAAAGTTTTCATTTAATGGGAATTGATCATGATGGCAATGTCATAGCTTCTGGCAGGGTTCACTTTAATTCTGAGCATGAGGCACAAATAAGATATATGGCAGTAGATGACAAATTTAAAAGGCAAGGAATTGGATCTGAAATAGTAACTGAGTTAGAGAATTACGCCCTTTCAAAGCAGGCAAAAACAATGACGCTCAATGCTAGAGAAAAGGCGATCAGCTTCTATCTAAGTCTGGGGTACAGTGAGGTATGCCCGTATCAATCTGACACAGGCATTCCACATAAAACTATGAAAAAAAGTCTTAGCTATTAGAGTAATGGAGCAATTACTAAACTAACAATTGCCATTACATTAATTAAGATATTCATTGAAGGTCCTGATGTGTCCTTGAAAGGATCTCCAACAGTATCACCAACTACAGCGGCGGAGTGAGTATCTGTTCCTTTTCCACCAAGATTACCTTTTTCAATGTATTTCTTTGCATTATCCCAAGCACCACCAGCGTTAGCCATAAAAAGTGCCATTAACACACAAACTAGAAGACCGCCTGCAAGCATTCCTCCCAACGCCTCAGCTCCAATTCCAAGACCTACTAAAGGAGGTGCTGAGACAGCAATTATTCCAGGCAATAACATTTTTTTAAGCGCAGCTGCTGTTGCTATATCAACACACTTAGCGGTATCAGGCTCAGCATTACCTTCTAAAAGCCCTGGTATTTCCTTAAATTGCCTTCTTATTTCATTAATCATTTCAAAAGCAGCGTCACCAACCGCCGTCATTGTTATTGAAGCAATTAAGAAAGGAATGGCTCCACCAATGAATATACCTATAAGAACTATTGGATTAGACAGAAGTAATTCAAGGGGTTCTGATCGGTTTGCAGAAACTGTCGAAACAAACGCGGAAATGATCGCAAGAGCAGCTAAGGCAGCAGCACCTATTGCAAACCCTTTTCCTATAGCTGCAGTCGTATTACCTTGTTCATCAAGTTCATCAGTAATTACTCTTGTTTCTGATGGCATGCCAGCCATTTCTGCTATACCTCCCGCATTGTCTGCAACTGGACCGTATGCATCTATGGCCATTGTTATTCCAACGGTTGATAGCATTCCAACTGCAGCAATTCCTACACCGTATAAACCTGTAAGTTGTGTGGATATATAAATGATTAGAATAATGCAGGCTATAGGCAAAACAACTGACTGCATTCCTACAGAAAGACCTGTAATCATCACAGTGGCTGAACCTGTTTGTCCAGATTCTGCTATCTTCACTACAGGGCTTGAACCAGTGTAGTATTCAGTAATTAAACCAATTGCAATTCCTCCTACAGATCCACATACAACGGCAAGCCATACATCAAAACCATTATTACCAACTAACGAACCGGTCAAGAAATACGCAGCGATTATAAATATTAATGGAGCTCCCATTGTTCCCCACCTCATAGCATTCGCAGGAGAAGATTTAGAGAATAATCTGACTATAACAATCCCTAAAATTGAAGAGATAAGGCCTATTGAAGCTAGAGCTAAAGGCAAAAACATCATTCCGTCTTTTTGAGCTTGTGTAAATTCTGAAGTGATTAAATAAGTTGAAGCTATAGCTATGCAGGCCACCATAGAACCACAATAAGATTCAAAAATATCTGAACCCATTCCAGCTATATCCCCTACATTGTCACCAACATTATCAGCTATAACGCCTGGATTTCTCGGGTCATCCTCAGGTATCCCTGCTTCTACTTTTCCAACCAAGTCAGCTCCTACATCGGCGCTCTTAGTGTAGATTCCTCCTCCTACCCTAGAGAAAAGGGCTACTATAGAGGCACCCATTGCAAACCCTTCTATAGAGTGGGCATCTCCACTCAAAATATAAAAGAGACTTCCTAGTCCTATCAAGCCTAAGGAAGCAACGCAAAGACCCATTATAGATCCCCCGTAGAAAGCTACTGATAAAGCAGCTTCAGCGCCCGAATCTGACGCAGCAGTTGCAGTTCTGACATTTGCTTTTGTAGCTGAATACATTCCTATCCATCCAGCTATTGAAGAAGACAAAGCGCCTGCTAAGACGGCAATCGCGGTGCCTTCTCCTAATGAAAACCAAACTAAGACTATGACAACCAAAGCAAAGATACTTAAATACGTATATTCGGTTTTCATAAATGTCATTGCACCTAAATGAATTTGATCACCAATTTTTTTTACGCTCTCATCTCCCTCAGGAAATCTTGTAACAACTATATATATTCCTAGGGCTACTAATAAGCCAAAAACACCTAATAATGGTGGTATTGCAAGATAACTCTCTAACATTTTTTCTCCTCAAAAATACTGGAATTCCTAATAATAGCGCGTAGTCTAACGGTATAGTGCGCTAATTAAAATATTATTTTTCTGATTGAAACGTCTCTGCATCAAATTCGTCTTCAGATATTGCTACAACACATGAAACCATTGCATCTCCGCATACATTCACTGCTGTTCTAGTCATATCAAGTAACCTGTCTACACCAATGATTAAGGCTATACCTTCGACAGGCAATCCAACCT
>CACEHP010000020.1:0-23968 GCA_902559365.1 uncultured SAR86 cluster bacterium | reverse complement strand
CTTTTTTTAATTTCAGGATATTTTTTTATTGCGAGCTCAAAGGAGCTGGCACTCATCCAATAGAAATAGTCACAACTCAAAAGTCTTTCTGAAATATCTAGAGCCTTTAATTCATAAGTTGCAATCACTTCTTTTTCTTCATCACGATTATCTTTATGCGTTAACTTAAGCCAATCTATATCTTGAAATAGACTTACTTCAGGAGAGTTATTTTCTCCAAGGCTGTCTGAGGTTCCATTTACCCAATATCCTTTTGTTGCCATCGACTTCCAGGTGTCTATACCACTTGTCCAGATGATATTTGAATCATCTATAAGTCCGGGGCCTTCTATCGCATTGGATCTGCTTATATATATTCCCTTATTCTTAGTACCTTTCAAGACTATTTCAGAGTCTGTAATTGGCACGCGCTTAAAAAACTTTTGCTCCGATTTATTGCTTGGAAAATAATTAGCACTATTTATAGAATCAAAATAGTTATCATCATTACTCTTAAGTA
The DNA here is from genome assembly GCA_902559365.1 of uncultured SAR86 cluster bacterium. GTDB lineage: Bacteria > Pseudomonadota > Gammaproteobacteria > Magnimaribacterales > Magnimaribacteraceae > Magnimaribacter. Next base: position 23,469 of record CACEHP010000020.1, on the reverse strand, counting down.
ATCTTTCAGACAAATCTTCCCCTTCTTCAGTCTCACCTCTTACTGTCAATAATTCAGTTGTTTCTAGGATTTCATGACTGACACCGATCTTTTGATGACAGCCCCCACCATGAGACTTCAATATTGTTCTTTCGACCTCAACAGATTTAAAAATTTCTGTATTTGTAATAGTGGAAATAATTTCTTTTACCTCTTCATCCTCTTGTCGAGCTTCAATTGCAAGAGCTCCTTGAGCAGCTGCACATGGATTTTGAGATAGTGGGAGTACCATCCACTTCAGGTCTTCCTGCATCTCAAGGAGAGATAACCTTTCTTGTTCAAATTCGCTACTTCTATTTTGCATGAATCTATCTATAGCGGCTTTAGCAACAACAAGACCATCCTCCGTGCCTTCAAGTAACTTAGTCAATCTAGTGTGAATATTACCTCTGACTTCTTTAAAATTAATCTTAGTTTGAAATGGAAGCGCTGAAGGTAAAAAGCCAGACAGATTCTTTTCTCTTCTAGGAGAAGAACTCAAGACATTAAGATTCTCCTTTCCAATGCTATCTTTTTTTAAAAAGATCATATCTCTCATGTCTGCGCGATCAATTGTTCCAAGCACCTCAGTGCCTTCTTCAAGATCAACTGGTAGGTCTTTCCAGGAATGAACTGCAATATCTGCAACTCCGTTAAGAAGGTCAGTTCTGATATCACTAGTAAACACACCAATGTCAGGCATCTCATTGAGAGGTGTCGTTAAATCTTCATCACCCAGAGTATTTTTATATATGTGTTTTATTTCTAGTTCAGGAAAAGCCTGTGTTATTTTTTTAGCTACAAGGAGAGCCTGAATCCTAGCAAGAGGGCTTTTCCTTGATACTATTTTTAAGGTTTTCAATTTAAAACTAAATGAGAATAATTCTTAAGAACCCACACTAATCGGTAACGTTTTATAATGGCGTCCGTTTCAAGTCTGATTATATTAACTTTTATCAATAATTAATTCATGAACTATAAAAAATTCTTCTCGGACGAGTTAGTTTCACTTAAATCTCAGGGTCTATATAGAAAGTTTAGAGCTATAAATAGAAACAAATCTAGCTTTCCCAAGGCAACCGAAAGATTTGAAGGTAAAGAAAGAGAAGTTGAAGTTTGGTGTAGTAATGACTACTTAAACTTAAGCCAACACCCAGATGTAACTAAGACCTCTATTGAGGTTATAAATGAACTTGGCACTGGATCAGGTGGAACAAGAAATATTTCTGGTACTTCAACATATCATGTAGATCTTGAAAGGCTTCTTGCTGATCTTCACAGAAAAGAATCGGCACTTCTTTTCCCTTCAGCCTATACAGCAAATCAATCGACTCTTTGGACTCTCTGCAAGAACATGGAGGGTATAGAAGTTTTTTCTGATGAGCTAAATCATGCCTCTCTAATACAAGGTATAAAAAATGCTGATGTAGTAACGCATATCTTCAGACACAACGACACAGAACATTTAGAGGAGCTCTTAAATACCGCTAACGCAAATACGCCGAAACTAATTGTTTTTGAATCTCTTTATTCTATGGAAGGATTACGTTCTCCATTACAAAAAATAATCGACATTGCCAAAAAATACAATGCTCTAACTTACTTGGATGAAGTCCATTCAGTAGGCTTATATGGCCCTGAGGGTAGAGGCATAACGGCAGAAAAAGGACTCGAAGATGAAATAGATATTATCAACGGCACATTATCAAAATCCTATGGACAGATGGGTGGTTATGTCGCGGCAAATGCAGATATTATTGACTACATCAGAAGTTTTGCTCCTGGTTTCATCTTCACATCTTCTATGAATCCGTCTATAGCAGCAGCATCTATTACAAGTATTAAGATTGCTATGTCCTCTGAAGATCTAAGAGAAAACATAAGAATTAACTCTGATCGAATTAGAGCAGGCTTAAGAGAACTGCAAATACCTTTCCTAGAGAATGATAGTCATATAATACCGATTCATCTCTATGACCCTAGGCTTTGTAAAGAGGCAGCTAACCTGCTACTAGAAAAGCATGGAATATACATTCAACCCATTTTTTACCCAACAGTTCCAAAGGGTGATGAAAGATTCAGGGTAACTATCACTCCTCGTCATGAAGCAAGCGACATAGATCATTTCCTAGATGCTCTTGACGATGTTTGGAAGCAAATGGACTTAAAACGATCCGATTCAGATCAAGAAGAGAAATCGGCTGTATCTAGAATCTACTAGTTAAAGATCTCCTTTAGCCCTGACTTCGCTTTGATCTATGGTGAACTGTTCACCGTATCTAGCTTCTAGTTTCTTTTGATTCTCTGAAATAACCTCTACAGGGTCTAAGTCTAATGCCATACAAGCAGTAACCCAGTACCACATAACATCTCCCAGTTCTCTTTTCATATGAAAGATATTGTCTTCATCGGCAGGTTTGCCTTGAAGTATCATTTTCTTTACTATCTCGACAAATTCCCCAGTTTCACTTCCTAATCCAAGAGCAGCCGTTAAAAGGCGTGGAGTGTCAATTGGTGAATTTTCCTGAATATTATCCAAAGATTTTTTTAAGTCATCTATTTTTAGGCTTGGATCACTAGTTACTTTCGTGACGAAATCACAATATGTTTCAAAAAATTTTTCTGCATTTTCCATACTCCAATGATACCTAAAGCGCATGATATTAATAGGCTCTATAAAGAAATTAATAAGAGTATTTTTTATAAATTTAAGATCGAATTACTCAAGATGTTAGTTCAATTCTTGGTAAAATACGTACGTGGATGTATCTGAAATTTTCGAAAGTCTTAACGAACCCCAGAGAAATGCGGTAACTTCTGAATCTAAGAACTTACTTGTTCTTGCCGGTGCAGGGTCTGGTAAAACTAGGGTAATTGCACACCGCGTGGCCTGGCTAATAAAAGCTGAAAATATAAATCCTCATTCCATCTTAACTGTAACTTTTACTAATAAAGCTTCAAGAGAAATGCGGGGAAGGATTGAAGACATCGTTCAAGAAGAGATGGGTAATTTTTGGTGTGGTACATTTCATGGAATTTCGCATCGTTTACTAAGAACACACTGGGAAGAGGCCGGCCTAAGAAAAGAGTTTGCAATTTTGGATTCTGAAGACCAATATCGAGTTATCAAGAGAGTCGTGAAATCCATGGGCCTTGATGATACCAAGTGGCCGCCAAGACAGATTCAATGGTTTATAAACAAACAAAAAGATGAGTGCAGAAGGTCAAAAGATGTGGAAGTTTCAGATGATTACTTCGCTGAAAAGATGACCGAAGTATATAAAGCTTATGAGGAGCTTTGTGAGAGGGAAAGTTTGGTTGATTTCGGGGAGCTTTTACTGAGAGTCTACTTGTTACTTAAAAGTAACGAAGAAGTTTTGAGACATTATCAGAGAAGATTTAGCCATATATTGGTGGATGAATTTCAAGATACTAATGAAGTGCAATATCAATTTTTGAAATTATTAGCGGATGGGGGAGCTAATTTCATGTCAGTAGGGGATGACGATCAATCTATTTATGGATGGAGGGGAGCCAAGAGTGAAAATATAAATAGATTTACAAACGACTATAACAATACCGAAGTTATTAGACTTGAACAGAATTACAGATCTACTTCTGTAATTTTAAGTGCTGCTAATGAAGTCATAAAAAATAACCAAGGCAGAATGGGTAAAGAGCTTTGGACGGATCAAAAAGAAGGGGAGCCAATATCGGTCTATTCGGCATATAACGAAGATGATGAAGCTCGATATATAGTTGGAAGCATACAAAATTGGGTCAACCAAGGCAGAAGTCTTGATGAAGTAGCTATCCTTTATCGGTCTAATGCTCAGTCAAGGGTCTTGGAAGAGGCAATTTTAAGAGAAGCTTTGCCGTACAAAATTTATGGTGGTTTAAGATTCTACGAAAGAGCAGAAATAAAAAATGCTATGAGTTATCTCAGACTTCTCTACGGAAGAGAAGATGATGCTGCTTTTGAGAGAGTTATCAATATTCCTCCAAGAGGTATAGGCGCTAAAACAATAGACCTTATTAGGTCAAAGGCATCTGAAAAGAGCATATCTCTCTGGAGGGCATGTGAGGAACTTCTAGACAATGACGGTCTAACACCGAGAGCTTCTCAGGCTATTCAAGGATTCATGTCTAGTTTTGATAACCTTGAAAATGACACCAAAGATCTTCAGTTGAGAGAAATTGTTGATATTACTGTTGAGAGAAGCGGTTTAATCGAGTATCACAAAAAAGAAGTAGGAGAAAAAGGAAGAACTAGAGTTGAAAACCTTTCGGAGTTAGTAGGAGCAGCTAGGGACTTTGAACCAGATTCTTTTGATGACCTAGAAGAAGGGTCATTAAAGATGTTTATTGATCATGCAGCTCTTGATGCAGGAGAAACCCAAGCTTCTGAGCATGAGTCTGCTATACAATTAATGACTCTACACTCAGCAAAGGGATTGGAGTTTCCTCTAGTTTTTATATCAGGATTCGAAGAAGGTCTCTTTCCTCATAAATTATCCATCGAAGACCCCAACCAATTACAAGAAGAAAGAAGGTTATGTTATGTGGGCATGACCCGATCTATGGAAAAGCTATTCATTACTCATGCGGAGATGAGAAACCTTTATGGTTCCGAAAGCTTCAATCCAGCTTCTAGATTTTTGAGAGAGATACCTGAAAATCTCACTGTAGAGGTCAGAACAGGCGGCAATGTTCCTAGAGCATCAAAATCTAGTTCAAAAATAGTTTCAGGCGAAGTTCCAGATACAGAATTTAAATTAGGGCAGAGAGTTCTTCATGAGGCATTTGGAGAAGGTGTAATTCTTAATTACGAAGGTGAGGGAGCTAATGCAAGAGTGGAAGTAAATTTCGATTCTAGTAAAACAAAGTGGCTTATGGTTTCTTACGCTAAACTACAACATATATAAAAAAGGTATTCAAAATGAAAAAATTATTAGCAACTGGAATAACACTTATTTTGATAGCGTGCTCTGGCACCGAGACTACAAGTCTAGAGGATGACGGTTGTTTTTCTACAGGTAGTAAGACTTACAAATGGACAATGGTAACCACTTGGCCTAAAAACTTCCCTGGACTTGGAATGGGTCCAGAAAACTTTTCTAAATACGTCGATGAGATGACTTGTGGAAGAATGCAAATTAAGGTTTATGGAGCAGGAGAATTTGTACCAGCTTTGGGAGTTTTTGATGCAGTTTCACAAGGTAATGTTCAGTTAGGCCATGGAGCGTCTTACTATTGGACAGGTAAAGTAAAATCCTCTCAATTCTTTACTGCAGTTCCCTTCGGATTAACTGCTCAGGAGATGAATGGCTGGCTACATTACGGAGGTGGTATGGAGCTCTGGGAAGAAGCTTACGCTCCCTTTAACCTAATTCCTTTAGCAGGTGGGAATTCAGGGGTACAAATGGCAGGTTGGTTTAAGAAAGAAATCAATTCTTTGGATGACCTCAAGGGTCTTAAAATGAGAATACCCGGATTGGCGGGGGAAGTATTCACAAGAGCAGGCGCTGAAACAGTTACTCTTCCAGGTAATGAGATTTTTCTTTCCTTACAGCAGGGGGTAGTTGATGCTGCTGAATGGGTAGGACCATATAATGATCTTACCTTTGGATTCCACCAGGTTTCTGACTACTACTATTATCCAGGATGGCACGAACCCGGCTCTACTTTGGAAATTATCATCAATAAAGAAGCTTATGAGACCTTGCCCGATGACTTGAAAGCAATCATTAAATACGCTGCTAAGTCCGCTAATCAAGAGATGCTTGATGAGTATACTGCAAGAAATAATAAGGCACTTACAGAATTAATCGAGAAACACAATGTGGATCTTCGAAAGCTTCCAGATAGTGTTCTTATTGAACTTAAAAAGATAACAAAAGAAGTCATGGAAGATTTTATTGAGGATGATCCGATGGCACAAAAAGTTTATAAGTCTTATAACGAATTTAAAGAACAAGTTATCAACTACCACAGGATATCTGAAAAGGCCTATATTGATACAAGAGAGTTGGATTGAATAATTTAGAAAATAAAGATCTAGGCCTAACAGAATTTCAAGATGTCTGGAGGCAAATGCAGGCAGCTACAGACCAAAAGTCTGGTCAAGAAAAGGATGAGATTTGGTTTACAGAACATCATCCTGTTTATACGTTGGGGCATGCTGCAACAGAAGAAAATATCATTTCAACAAACGACATTCCGGTAGTCAGAACTGATAGGGGCGGGCAGATAACTTACCATGGACCAGGACAGCTAATGATCTACTGTCTGCTCAATTTAAGAAGACTTAATTGGGGACCAAAGAAATTAATTTGTGAATTGGAATCACTAATCATCGATCTTCTTGAGCAATACGAAATAAATGCTTCAAGAAGAACAGGAGCTCCAGGAATCTATGTTCAAGATAAGAAGATAGCCTCTATTGGTTTAAAAATTAAAAGAGGATTTTGTTACCATGGTATTAGCTTAAACGTTGATATGGATATGAAGCCCTTTGATGGAATAATAACTTGTGGAATCGACTCCCTGGAAGTAACTCAAATAAATGAATTTGCAGAAATTTCAATTGATGATGTCAAAAGAGATTTCTTACAGCTTATTAAGAGTCAAGGAGCTAGGGCAGCCTAATGGATAATTTAATACCAACAAAAACCATCAAAGAAAATGGTGTAATCGCCATTAAGAATGGGATTAAGCCTAATTCAAATAAGCTCATTCCAATAGAGAGAAAGCCTACATGGCTCAGAGTTAAGTCACAAAATTCTTCGAAGTATAGAGAGCTTAAAGAAATTGTAGCCAATAAAAAGCTGCATACTGTTTGCGAAGAGGCAATGTGTCCAAATATTCAAGAATGTTGGAGTCATGGAACAGCAACTTTTATGTTACTGGGTTCTGTTTGTACCCGGGCCTGTAAATTTTGCGCTGTAGATACTGGCAATCCTAAAGGATTGCTTGATAAGGAAGAGCCACTTAAGGTTGCTAATTCAATATCTCATATGAACTTAAAGTATGCAGTTCTTACGTCGGTGAACCGGGACGACCTTGTTGATGGAGGTGCAAAACATTTTGCAGATACTGTAAAAGCAATTAAGAAGAAAGCTCCCGAGGTCGTAATTGAGGCACTTGTCCCTGATTTTTTAGGAAATGAACAATCTATAGAAATACTTTTGGATTCTAAGCTAGATGTTTTTGCTCAAAACCTTGAGACAGTTAAACGACTTACGAAAAGAGTTCGAGATCCAAGAGCGGGATACGAACAAACACTTCAAGTTCTGGCTTACGCAAAAAAATACTCTCCTTCCATAATCACTAAGACAAGCTTGATGCTTGGTTTAGGCGAAACTGAAGAGGAAATTTTAGAATCCTGTAAAGATATTAAACAAGCAGGCGTTGATGTTTTAACATTGGGACAATACATGCGGCCAACCGCAAATCATTTACCGGTAGAAAGGTGGTATTCTCCTGAAGAGTTTGAATACTACAAAAGGCTAGCTTTTGAATTTGGTTTTATTGAAGTGGCTGCAGGACCCATGGTCAGGTCATCTTATAGGGCAGACAGGATAGCCCATCTCATTTCAACTTAACTACCGTAAACTGCTTCAGGCAAGGCAGTTACTAGCTCAGGAAAAATAGCCAAAGCAATTAACACGCCCAACTGAATAAGAATAAAAGGGATCACGCCTCTATATATATCTTTGGTTGCAAGGCTATCTGGTGCCACCCCCCGAAGATAAAAGAGGGCAAAGCCAAAAGGAGGGGTAAGGAATGATGTTTGGAGGTTGATGGCGATCATTATGCCTAGCCAGATTGGATCCACTCCAAGCATTAATAAAGCTGGCCCGACAATTGGCACTACTACTAATGTGATTTGTATGAAGTCTAATATAAAACCCAATAAAAAAATGATAACCATTACAACTAGAACAGCACCAAACGCTCCCCCAGGTAATTCAGCAAAGATACTTGTTATGAGATCGTCTCCTCCAAAGCCCCTAAAAACTAGTGAAAATATTGATGAACCCAAAAGGATCATGAAAACCATAGCAGTTATTTCTGTAGTTGTTTCTACTGCTTCAGTTAAGTTCTTTCTGGTTAGGCTGCTTTTACTAATTGCTAGGAGAACTGCACCAAAAGCACCTACACCAGCAGCCTCAGTCGGAGTTGCTATGCCTAAAAGGATTGAACCCAGCACAGAGGAAATTAGAACAAAAGGAGGTAATAAAGAAGTGAGCATTATTTTCCATCTTCCCGATACAATAGTTACTTCCTGAGATGGAGCCATTTTGGGTGAAAGGTAAGCCCTGATCACGACATATAGTGCATAACAGACAACCAAAATTAGACCTGGAATAATTGCCCCCATAAAAAGATCACCAACCGAAACCGTTCGTGCTGAAAAATTCCCTACGCTTAATTGAGACTGTTGATAGGCTGCAGACAGGACGTCACCTAGTATTACAAGTGCTATAGAGGGAGGAATTATTTGACCTAACGTTCCCGTGGCACAGATAGTCCCTGCCGATAAACTTGGATCATACTGTCTAGACAGCATGATGGGTAAGGAGATTAATCCCATTGCAATAACTGTTGCACCTACAATTCCGGTACTAGCTGCTATCAAAGCTCCAACAAATATTACTGATATCGCAAGACTGCCTCTAAAACCTCCTATTACCTCTGCCATGTTGCTCAGTAGGTCTTGAGCTAAATTTGATTTTTCCAACAACACGCCCATAAAAACAAATAATGGCACAGCAACTAGAGTCATATTAGTCATATCGCCATAGAGACGATTAGGAATTGCGCCTAAGAAAGCTCCTTCAAAGGTCCCAGTTAATATGCCTATCCCGGCAAAAATAAGGGCTGTCCCGGCTAACGAAAAAGCAACTGGGAATCCTGCCAACAGAACAAGGCAGATTACTCCAAACATCAATAAGGGTATAAGCTCAACCATTACTTTTGATAGTCAGAAAAGACTTTAATATTTCGGATAAACTTTGTAATGCAAGTAAAGTTGCTACAGCAATTAATAAAGATTTTTGTATATACACAAATGGAAGGCCATCTGGCTCAGCAGAAACTTCCATTATTCGCCACGAAAATTCTACATAACCCCATGAGTAAAGAAGTATCACCCAGCAAACAGGTTGTAAGAAAATAATGTTACCAATCAAGTCAACCAATGCCTTGCGGGAGTCACTAAAATTCCTATAGAAAATATCTACTCTTACATGAGCTCCTCTTTTTAAAGCAAAAGCTGCACCTAGAAGAAAGAGGCCACCATGAAGATACAAGACTACATCTTGTAAAAGTACAGATCCCATATCTAGTCCGTATCTCATGACAACCACAAGACAGGTCACTAGAACCATAATTGCTACGAACCAGGAACAAATCTTGCCTGTTATTTCTGAAAATTGGTCTAAATAGGAGCTTAATTTTTCCAAGGTTAATCTATTTTTTCTTAAAAGGTATTTGAATTATAATTATGGAGAGGTATTTATGAACTTACAATTTACACAAGAAGAACTAGATTTTCAAAAAGAAGTTAAAGACTGGATAAAAGACAATTATCCAGAGGATATGAAAGAAAGACTTATGAATGCTCCGAATGGACATGTTACTAAAGAAGAGCATGTTAAGTGGCAGCAAGCACTTTATGCTAAAGGATGGGCAGGTGTAAATTGGCCTAAAGAATATGGAGGGGCGGCATTTACCGCTTCTCAAAAGTATCTTTTCAGTAAAGAGATGGCTGCAGCACGAGCTCCTGGATTTACAGCTTTTGGTATATCAATGGTGGCTCCGGTCATAATGGCATTTGGATCAGATGAACAAAAAAAGAAATATCTTCCAGATATCCTCTCCTCAAAAGTATGGTGGTGTCAGGGTTACTCTGAACCTGGATCTGGTTCTGATCTTGCATCATTGAAGACAAAAGCTGAAGATAAAGGCGATCACTATCTTGTGAATGGAGCTAAGACATGGACAACTATGGCTCAGCATGCGGACATGATCTTTTGCTTGGTAAGAACAAGTCAAGAAGATATCAGGCAGAAAGGAATTTCTTTCTTACTCATAGATATGCACTCAGAGGGAATTGAAGTTCAACCTATCAATACATTAGACAATACACCTATAGGTCATCACGAAGTAAATACTGTCTTCTTTGAGGATGTCAAAGTCCCTAAAGAAAACTTAATAGGGGAAGAGGGCAAGGGATGGACCTACGCAAAATACCTTCTAGAATTTGAGAGAGGGAATGGTTATTCCTCTGAGCTTTATCAACAACTACAACAAATTAAATTGAAAGCAGAAACCGAAGATGCGAGCGGGACAAAGTTATCAGAAGATCAGGCCTTTAAAGAGTCCGTTGCAGAAATAGAAATACAAATAAATGCAATGGAAGCAACTGAGCTTAGGATCCTAGGTAGCTTAAGTGCAGGTCAAAATGTAGGTCCCGAGTCCTCTCTTCTTAAAACAAGAGGCACAGAAATCGGTCAAGCAATAACCGAGCTGGCTGTAGAGCTAGTCGGCTATTATGGTATTCCATTTAACAATCCTGGCCCAGAAATAGGAAATAATGAACCTGCAATAGGAAGCAGATTTGCAAATACTGCTGCTCCAAGATATTTTAATTATAGAAAAGCCAGTATTTACGCAGGTTCAAATGAAGTACAAAGAAATATTATGGCTAAGTTAGTTCTAGGCTTGTAATTCATGCTTATTCTCGTTTCTCCTGCCAAGACTCTAGATTACGATAGTGAATTGAAGGTTGATGATTTCTCTGTAGCTTCCCATCTTTCAGATAGCGAACTTCTTGTAAAAGAATTAAAAAAGAAGAATCCTGAAGAACTTGCTTCGCTAATGGGGTTAAGTGAAAAGCTGTCCTTTCTTAATTTTGAAAGGAATATGAACTGGTCAAAGCCAACAAAACCAAGTAATACTGCAAGACAAGCTATATTTGCTTTTAAAGGTGATGTATATCAAGGACTTGACGTAAATTCACTTTCGAAAGCTGATATAAATTACGCACAAAAGAATCTTTGTATTTTGTCTGGGCTCTATGGCATTTTAAAACCTTTGGACTTGATGTATCCATATAGGTTGGAGATGGGTACAAAAATGCAAAATAATCATGGAAAAAATCTTTATGAATTCTGGGGATCGAAGCTAACTAATCATATCAACGATCTATCTTCTGAAAATAAGTCAAAAGGGATTGTTAACCTAGCCTCAATGGAATACTTCTCAGCTATTAAAGAAGACGAACTTAATCTTCCCGTAATTAGCCCAATCTTTAAAGATTACAAGAATGGGAAATATAAAATTATAAGTTTCTTTGCAAAGAAAGCTCGAGGTTCTATGGCTAGATTTATTGTCCAAAATAAAATCAAAAAGGTAGAAGACCTAAATGATTTTAATTTAGACGGATACCGTTACAGCAAAAATGATTCTGAGACGGACAAGCCGGTATTCCTCAGGAAAAGCTAGACCCCAACCTCGCCATCAAGGTATTTTCTTCTCGGTAGCATATCCTCAAAATCAGGATCTTTATTTTCAGCTTTTGCCTTGAATGCTACAGACATCTCATCGCTTATGCCTACAGCTGTGTTCCATAGAGCAATATGATTCAGGGCTTCTTCAATAGTATGATCTCTGCCATAGTTTAATGACTCTTTAGTTCCGGCTATAGCCAGGGGGCCTTTCGAAGCAATCTCCAAAGCGACTTCCATAACCTTTTCCATCATTTCTTCTTTTGTTTCATAGACCTCATTTACCAGACCATGCTTCATAGCCTCTTCAGGCAGAAATCTTCTACCTGTATAAGCCAACTCTCTAACAACTCCTTCCGGAATGAGCCTAGGAATTCTTTGCAAGGTTCCTACATCAGCAGCCATTCCAATATTTATTTCTTGTATACAAAAGAAAGCATCTTTAGTGCAATATCTCATATCTGTAGCTGTAGCTAAGTCAACTCCTCCACCTACACAAGCACCTTGAATAGCAGCAATTACAGGAATCCTGGCTTTCTCTAAACAAGTGATGGTGTGTTGTAGGTCTAATGTAACCCTGTAGCCAGACTCTTTTCTCATGCCCATATGAGCATTCGGTTGTTTTTCCGAAGGCGAAAAATTTGCTAGATCCATTCCTGCACAAAAATGTTTTCCTTCCCCTGACAGGACAATGACCCTTGCAGATGCGTCATCTGAGATGCTTTCTACCAAGTGTGGTAGTTCAGACCAGAAAGCTTTATTCATAGAGTTGAATTCGTCTGGTCTAGACATTTTTATATGAGCTATTTTGTCTTTTATTTCTAAATCAAAACAAGTGTATTCCATTTTTATCTCCGTATTCTTAGACAGTCTCGGCTAAATTAATGATTTCATCAACTTTTACTTTAAGCTTATCAACATGATCAAAAGCTTTGTTGTGTGGCATAACAACTTTTCTATCTCTACTTAGAAGATCAAGGCCTTTTCTTAGTTCTTGAGCACTCTCTATTAATTTTTCTTTATTTTCCATATTAATTTTTTATATGTCTTTTGAATGATATATTGTAGAAGAAAAGATAGATTCTAGAAATGGAAGTTTCAAATTTAAAAGTAATCTCGAAAGAAGTCTTGAAAGCTGTAGATGCGGCTTCAGAAGAAGTAATGCAAATCTACAGATCTGATAGTTACGAAATCGAAGGCAAAATTGACGGATCTCCAGTTACGCTTGCAGACAAGAGTTCTCATGATGTTCTTTCCTCTGCTCTTGGCTCTATAGATCCAAATATTCCTGTCTTGTCAGAAGAAGGAGACGTACAAGACAACACAAAATCTTTATTTTGGTTAATTGACCCCTTAGACGGCACTAAAGAATTTATTAATAAAAACGGAGAATTTACGGTTAATGTGGCTCTTATTGAAGAGGGAGTGCCTATTCTTGGCATCGTATCTGCCCCTGCTATTAAAGAGTGTTTTGTAGGTTTCAAGGGGCAGGCATTCAAGATATCAAATGGCAAAGAGACTGTGATAAATTCTAAAAAACAGACTAGAGATATTTGCTTGGTGACGGTCAGTAAGAGTCATAAAAGTGACAAAGACAATAACTTTATAGATTTTTGTAAAAAAGAATTTAAGAAAGTTGAGGAACTACCTACTGGAAGTTCCTTAAAGTTATGTCGAGTTGCGGAAGGTAAAGCTAATATTTACAGCAGAATGGGTCCAACTTATCAATGGGATATTGCTGCAGGTCAAGCTGTGGTGGAAGCCGCAGGTGGTACAGTTTCTAATCTTGAGGGAAAGCCTCTGAGGTATGAATTTATATCAGAGAAAAAGAATCCTCTATTTTATTGTTCGGGAGACCCTTTATTTCCGTGGAAAAATATCTTCGATAAATTAGTCTAGATTAAGAATTATCTTTCCTATATTTTCATTTGCTTCCATGATTGCATGAGCCCTTTCACACTGAGAAAAGGGTAGAGCTTCATGAATAATCGGTTTTAGCAGACCTTGATCGAAAAGAGGTAAAACTTTATTGGAAAGTTCTTTCATAATTTCGTTCTTCTTATCTTTATTTCTTGCTCTGATAGTTGAACCTATAATCTTCTGTCTCTTTATCATCAAGTGCCCCAAATTTAAGTTAGATTGAGCTCCACCCATTAACCCTATAATCACTAACCTACCTTCCATGCCTAGAACTTGTAAATTATTTTCTAAATACTCTGCCCCAACTGGATCTAAGATTATGTCAGCTCCTTTAGAAGACCAATCCATTATGCTTGCAAATATGTCATTAGATCTAATTTCACCTGCCGAGGCTCCTAAATCTATGCAAAAATCTATTTTTTCTCTAGATCCGGCAGAGACAAAGCTGTCACAGCCAAATACTTTAGCTAACTGCACTCCCGCTGTACCAATACCACTTGCTCCGGCATGAAAAACTACTTTATCTCCTTTTTTCATACCTGCTTCCATAAAGAGATTAAGCCAACAGGTTGCATAAACTTCTGGAATGGAGGCTGCTTCAACCCAGTTCAGTGCATCAGGCTTACTTATGGCATGATACTCAGGACAGGCTACATATTCTGCGTAACCTCCACCTGCTAGAAGTGCAATTACTTCTTCTCCAGGTTTCTTCGATGAAACCTTCTTACCAACACTCTCAATAATACCACTGCACTCTAGCCCTAAAATCTCACTTGCTCCAGGGGGTGGAGGATAAAGACCATTTTTTTGAGCTATATCAGCCCGGTTTAGTCCAGCTGCTTTAACCTTAATTAATATCTCATCGTCTTTCAGCTCAGGCAATTGAGCTTCTCTGACTTCAAGTTTGTTATTTATAACTTCTATTGCTTTCATATATAAGAATTCAGGATTATACCTCTCTTGTATAAATTTTAGGTTTTTAGCTAAATTTGCACCAATATTCACTAAAAATGTAAAATTCACCAAAGTTATGCCTAAAAAAGAGCTCAAAAGCGAAGAAACAGTAGGAACGGCTCTTCAGGAAATGGAGGCCCTATCCCCTGGAGGTGATCTTCAGGCCTACATAAATTCAGTACATAGCATTGGTATCTTATCCTCCGAAGAAGAAAAAAAGCTTGCTGAAGATTTGTATTACAGAAATGATCTTGATGCAGCCAGGAAGCTAGTATTAGCTCACTTAAGGTTTGTTATTTATATTGCGAAAACTTATTCAGGTTACGGCCTATCAGAAGCAGATCTCATACAAGAAGGCAATGTGGGACTTATGAAGGCTATAAGGAAATTTAATCCTGAGATGGGAGTTAGGCTGGTTTCCTTTGCAGTTCACTGGGTAAAAGCTGAAATCCATGAGTATGTTTTAAAGAATTGGAAAATAGTCAAAATTGCTACAACTAAGGCCCAAAGAAAGCTTTTCTTTAATCTGAGGAGCAAGAAAAAAGGATTAGGGTGGTTGACGGAGGAAGAAGTTGAATCTATGGCAAAAGATCTGGGTGTCAAACCATCAGAAGTAAGGGAGATGGAGAAGAGGCTTAGCGGTATCGACATGTCTTTCGATCCTCTATCTGAATCTGATGACGAAGAGGCTTCGTATGCTCCTTCGCAGTATTTAGAAGATGTAGATGCTGATCCAGCAGAAATCTTTGAAAAAGATACCCTCAATGAGAGCAATGCAACTCAATTACATGAAGCTATAAACCAATTAGATGATAGGAGTAGAGATATACTTCAAGATAGATGGTTAGCAGATGAAAAGCTGACACTTCATGAACTTGCGGAAAAATATGACATTTCGGCCGAGCGTGTTCGTCAAATCGAAAAAAATGCCATGAAAAAAGTTAAGCAGTCTTTCTCCTCCGGAGAATAGCTTGCAAATTCAAGATCGCCTTAAAAGCTTTGTACTAAGAAAAGGAAGGATAACCTCAAATCAAAAAAGGGCTATTGATACCCTTTGGGATAAGTACATACTAGACAGCAACAAAGAGGTTAAAAATATCTATCCAGACACTGACCCAATTTTGGATATCGGTTTTGGAGCTGGCGAAACAACTTCATTTATAGCTAAAGCAAAACCAGATACTTTTGTTTTAGGGGCCGAAGTCTATCTTTCTGGCATTGGATCACTACTAAGCAAAGCCAATGATGAACAAATAGATAATATAAGAATTCTCAATTCAGATATTGCTCCTTTCTTAGAAGATAAGGTATTCGATAATTTCTTTGAAATGATATTGATGTTTTATCCTGACCCTTGGCCCAAGCGAAAGCATCACAAAAGAAGGTTAATCAACAACGATTTTATAAATCTACTTAATAGAAAAATAAAACCTAAAGGAATCTTCTATTTCAAAACCGACTGGGACCATTATTATCAGGAAGTAAAGAAGATTATTGCTAAGGATAAAAAATGGTCCGTATTAGAAAAGCAGGATTTAGAAAATTACTTGATTGATTTACCTCAAACCTCATTTGAAAGAAAAGCTTTGCTTGCCAAAAGGGAGCTCAATGAGATTATCTTACAAAGAATTAGCTAACCAACTTATCAAGTTCTTTCAGTATGTCTTTAAAGGCCTCAGATCTGTGAGAAATTTTATTTTTCTCCTTTTTGCTCAACTCTGCTAAGTGTGAACCATTCTTTGTTATGAATATAGGGTCATAGCCAAAGCCTTGTGATCCTTTGAATTCAGTCGCTATATCTCCCTCTAAACTTCCATAACTTTTTATGATCATTCCCTCAAAGTAGCCAACTAAACAACATCTAAATCTTGCGGATCTTAAATTAGCTTCGTAAGGCTCCATATCTTTTAGTAGTTTCAAACAATTATCTTGATCAGTGCCTGATTCGGAGTATCTGGCAGAATATATCCCTGGCTTACCTTCCAAAGCATCAACCTCAAGACCAGAATCATCACCAATTGCTGGTATACCTAATTCTTTGGATACAAACTGCGCCTTGATAAGTGCATTTTCATAAAAAGAACTTCCTGTTTCAGGCGGTAGATCAACAATATTTTCTGGTAAGTGGATGAATTCGTAATCGCTATTGGAGGCTAATTCTTTAAATTCTTTTAGTTTGCCCTGGTTTTTTGTTGCTACTGCTATTTTCATTGAGAAATTTTATACATTGCAGTGGCAGCAAATAAATTTGGAGAAATTTTAGCCAAAAGACTCTCATTACCTGAGCTATCGAAAAACCGCTTTTCAATTATATTTATTGAAGATTCATTACAAAGTATTTCGAAATCCTTGATGGTACAGAGGTGAATATTGTCTGTCTCATGCCAGTTCTTTGGCAATGATCCCGTAATAGGCATCTTGCCTGAAAACAAAAGGCTCAATCTAGTTGATAAGAAGCCAAAGTTGGGGATAGTGACAATACTTTCTTTGCCAATTCTAGTCACTTCCATTAACGCTTTTTTGGGTTCTTTAAGCACCTGAATAGTTTGACTCATAATGACAACATCAAAGCTTTTATCGCCAAAATTTTCTAAGCCCTCATCAATGTTTTGTTGGATAACATTGAGCCCAGACTTAATGCAAGAATTAATGTCCTCTTGATTTATTTCTACCCCCATAACGGTTGATTCCGATTCAGTAGATAGAATTTTTAAAATCTCACCATCTCCACACCCTAGATCAAGAACTTCAGAATTTCTCTCAACCCATTTTTTTATGACCTCAATTGTATCCATTTAATTGTCCAAGAAAGACGATAAGCCTTTGGTGTAGTCTTCATCAGCAAACAAGAATGAATCATGGCCATGTGGACTATCAATCTCAAGATAACTAACTCTCTTTTTCGCTGCTATAAGGGCATTTACAATTTCTCTAGATCTCTCAGGTGCAAACCTCCAATCAGTTGTGAAAGACACTACTAGTAACTGCGCTTCTATTGCTTCGAAAGCTTTCGCAAGATCTCCTTGATGATCATCTGCAGGATCAAAATAATCTAAGAGTTTTGTCATCAAAAGGTAAGTATTCGCATCAAAATTTTCAGAAAATACGTCACCTTGGTAACGCAAATAACTTTCGATCTCGAATTCTGCATCGTAAACAAAATTCAATTTTTCTTCCTTGAGGTCTCTGCCAAATTTACTTTTCATGGCTTCTTCAGACAGATAAGTAATATGACCTACCATTCTTGCAAGCTTTAAGCCCTGCTTAGGAGATTGTCCAGTATCTAGATATCTCCCAGCCGCGAAATCTGGATCATTGAGTATTGCTTGTCTGGCCACTTCATTAAATGCAATGTTTTGAGCGCTTAACTTTGGAGCAGCTGCAATTATTCCGGCCTTTTTAATTTTGTCTGGAAAAAGGCGAGACCATTCAAGGGCTTGCATTCCCCCCAAACTACCTCCTACAACGGCATGCCATTTTTCTATACCAAGAGAATCAGATAGCAAAGATTGAGATCTCACCCAGTCTTTAACAGTAATAATTGGAAAATCAGGGCCAAAATAGTCACCTGTTTCCTTGTTAATCGAAGAGGGTCCTAACGATCCATGACAACCTCCGATATTATTCGGGCAGACAACATAAAACTTATTTGTATCTATGGCTTTTCCCGGACCTATAAGAGAATCCCACCAGCCAGGCCTCTTTTCTCCTTCATAGATGCCAGCAGCATGATGGTTACCACTTAGAGCATGACAGATAAGTATGGCATTTGAAGAATCTTGATTTAGGTTGCCGTATGTTTCATAGACAATTTCTATATCTGTAAGTGATTGGCCACACTCTAGATCCAACTTACCCTGAAGGGTAAGCTTTTTGGGCTCTACTATACCAACTGATTCATTCATAAAAAAACCTGTTCGCCTTCGCTAAACAGGTTTAATTTAATGCATTAGCTGTATTTCAATTAAACGCCCGCAAGCTATATCAAATCGGCGAAAACATTATTATATTGAATCTATAGCTAGAAACCAACAGACAGCCATACTGGCAGACCTGACTCTAAAGCAAATTGCACGAAAATTGCTTGTAAAAAATTAAGTGCAATAAAAGCAAAAATGGGAGAAAAGTCTAATCCTCCCATCGGAGGTAAGAAGATTCTGAATGGATTGAATAATTTATCTGACATTTGTCTAATCAATACAATGGCAGGATGAAAATTATTACCTGCTACGAAGCTCAAGATGATTCCACCAAGTAAAATCCACCAGATCATCTTCAGCATTAGAAGAAGAACGGAATAGGTAGACCACATTAAAATTTTAATTGGAGCATATTCTATAGAGCCAGCTATGGCCGCCATGTAGAAAGCACCTGCTTGAATAAAAACAGCCACCAAAAAAGTCGCTAAATCCACACTATAAATTGGTCTAATAAACGACCTCAGAAATTGACTTGGAAAATCTACAGCTCTTATTATTCCCTGAACAAGAGGATTGTAGTAGTCAACTTTGAGTAGACGAAATAAGAAGTTGAATACAACCCCAAGTGTAAATACATCCATCAAGGCCTTGAATAAGAAGAAAGTAGCTTCTGACATTATTTATCTCCTAATTCGATGGATTTCTCTTCAGCAACTTTCATTGATCTTTTAATTATTTCTTTGAAATCTTCTTTCTCAAATTCTTCTATAGCTCTTTGTGTAACTCCTCCCGGAGAAGTTACGTTTTTTCTCAAATCCTGAGGTGTATCTGAGGAAGCTATTGCCAAATTTGCAGAACCCGAAATCATAGAGGCGATTAAGTTAACTTTATCATCAATTGAGAGATCAAGATTCTGGGATGACTCCAGTAAAGACTCAATCAAATAAAATACATATGCTGGCCCTGAACCAATTAAGGCAGTAAAAATATCTAGTTCTTTTTCTTTGATTTCAGCAGTTTTACCAACCGAACCAAATAGTATCTTAGCTTTTTCTATATCAGTTTCTTCTACTTTTTCGTTTGAAGAGATTGCTGTTACACCTTGCATAATACTAGCCGGAGTATTAGGCATTGCCCTTATTATCCTTGAAGATGAGCCTATGAAGGATTCAATTTTTTTTATTTTTACACCAGCTGCAATAGATATAACAAGATTGTTCTTTTCTATAATAGTTTCTTTGATTTCAGATAATACTGTTTCGATGATATTAGGTTTTACAGCCAAAATTATTAAATCGGATTCTTCCGAGACTTTTTGATTATCCGTAGATGTCATTACACCAAAATCTCTGGATAGCTTTTCTAAATGCTCCTTCTCTGGTGAAGAAGAAATAATTTTGGAAGTTTCATGGCCATTATTTATCAAACCCGATATTAGGGCTGTTGCCATATTGCCTGCACCTATGAAACCTATTATCTCATTAAGTTTTTTCATATTCTCGGACCAAATATACCTGTTCCTATTCTTATCATTGTAGCGCCTTCTTGAATGGCTACGCCATAATCTGAAGTCATCCCCATCGATAGGGTGTCAAAATTATGGCCCTGTCTAATGAGTGAATCATAGATTTCTTTTACTTTTCTAAAAACCTGTCTCTGCTCTTCTTTAGAGTCTCTAGGCTTAGGAATTACCATCAATCCTCTTATTTTTAAATTTTCCAAAGCCTCTATTTTTTGGATAATTTCTTCAAGATTTTCTATCTTTAACCCAGATTTACTTTCTTCATCATCGATATTTAATTGCAGGCATGCATTAAGGGCGCCTTTTGATTTGGGCCTGGAAGAATTAAGTTTCTCTGCAACCTTAAAGCTATCTATAGTGTGCACCCAGTCAAAAATCTCCGCTATTCTCTTCGCCTTTCTGGATTGGATAGAACCTATAAAATGCCAAATTATATCCTGATCTAATTTAGATATTTTTTCCTCTGCTTCTTGAAGATAATTTTCCCCAAAATTTTTGATGCCTTCTTCGTAAGCAACAATGATTTTTTCAATAGTTTGTGACTTGCTGGCTCCTATAAGGATAACATCCTCAACAGATCTTTTAGAAAGATTGCAGTTTTCTTTTATGTCCAGAATGATTTTTTGGATATTCTCTGATTTCACAAGCTACATTTCCTGTGGAGCATTGATACCCAAAATTGAAAGCCCATTATGTATGACTTGTTTAACTCCGCTTAGAAGGAATAATCTAGAGCTCATCAGGCTCTGGTCTTCAACAAGAAATTTTTCACTGTTGTAGTAGCTATGAAAGATACCAGCTAAATCCTTAAGGTAGTAACAGATCAAATGAGGTTCACTAGATAGGGCGGCCCTTTCAATCAATTTGGGATACTGTTTTAAAGCTTTCTGTAATTCAACCTCTTTATCTAATTCTAATAAAGTTAAATCAGAGCCTGAAAGCTTATCTACATCTATATCTGACTTATTTAAAACACTGCAAATCCGAGCATGAGCATATTGAATATAATAGAGTGGATTGTCCTTAGATTGTTCTTTTGCAAGATCCAAATCGAAATCTAAATGCTGGTCTGACTTCCTATTAATATAAAAGAACCTAGCTGCCTCAGTTGTAACCTCATCAATTAACTCTTTGAGTGTAATAAACTCGCCGCTTCTTGTGGACATGGGTACTTTCTTGCCAGACCTTACCAGGTTCGCGAATTGAATAAAGACCACCTCTAATTTTTCAATATTCCTTTCACTAGCCTCCATTGCAGCCCTGACTCTTGGAATATAACCATGATGATCAGAGCCCCAAATATTAATGATTCTGTCGTACCCTCTATCATATTTGTCTAAATGATAGGCTACATCAGAGGCGAAGTAAGTATATTCTCCGTTACCTCTTTTTAGTACCCTGTCTTTATCATCTCCTAATGCAGATGATTTAAACCAAGTGGCACCTTCTAGCTTATAAATAAACCCTTTGGACTCAAGTTCATTGATGGCTTTATCTACAATACTTACTGAACCAGGTTTGCTCTTATAGAGAGACGATTCTGAAAACCATTTATTATGTTTTACTCCAAACTCAGACAAATCGACCTGAATCAAGTCTAGAATTTTTTGAAGAGCAAAATCTCTAATAAATATAAATTCATCTCCAAGCCTAGATCTAATTGCTTCAACAACTGAATCTGCAAAACTTTCATCATCTTGTTTATCCTTGTCTAGAAGGTCATTTAAATCTAGATCACTCAAAAAAAGCCCATCTGACTTCTGTTCCTTTAATTGTTGAGCTATGGATTTCAAGTACTCGCCTTGATAACCATTTTTAAACATCTTTAACTGACTATTGAAAATTTGTGCGTACCTTATCCACAAACTCGCAGCTAGAATATTCATCTGTCTGCCGAAATCATTTACGTAATATTCTTCATCAACTTTAAATCCTGCTTCACTTAGGAGCCTAGCGAGAACTGATCCAAAAACAGCTCCTCTTCCATGCCCTACATGTAACGGACCAGTAGGGTTGCTTGAAACGTACTCTATTAATACTTTTTTATTATTTGATTTGGATGAACCATAATTATCCTTTTCTACAGAGATCTCTTTAAGCACGGATCCATGAGATTTCTTTGACAAGAAGAAATTAATAAAACCTGGTCCAGCTACCTCGACTTTTGTTATATCTTCATCTGTAAAAAAATTAGCTTTAATCTGATCTGCTATTTCTTTGGGATTTTTGCCAAGAGGTTTAGCTAACACTAGAGCGATATTTGACGCTAAGTCTCCATGCTCTTTTTCTTTATTCTCCTGAATGTTGATATCAAATTCTTCAATATCAAAATCAGCACTATTATATAAATCACCTAAAATCCCTTTTAGGTTCTCTTGGATCTTTTCTTTCATTTATTTTTTATTTACGACCCTGATATTCACCATTTCTTGTATCAATGGTTACTATTTCGCCCTCAGAAACAAACAGTGGCACTTTAACAACTGCCCCAGTTGAAAGAGTAGCCGGTTTTGAACCTCCGGTTGCGGTATCTCCTTTGACACCTGGATCTGTTTGAGTAACTTCTAGATCTACAAATGTAGGTCCAACTACTGAGATTGGATTATCGTTCCACAAAAGAACCTTACAGATATCTTCTTCAGTAACCCATTTTTCTAGATCACCAACCGTATCAGTGCTTACGGGTATTTGTTCATAAGTATCAGGGTGCATGAAAAACCAAGCACTTCCATCACTATATAGGAATTGCATATCAAGTTCTTCCACGTCTGCAGCCTCAAGAGACTCTCCTACTTTACAAGTCTTTTCTCCAACTCTTCCCGTTAGGTAGTTTCTAAATTTAATTTTACTAAAAGCCTGACCTTTACCAGGTTTGTTGAATTCTTCTTCAATAATCACACAAGGGTCGCTGTCTATGATAATTTTTAGACCCACCTTAAAATCGCTAGTTGAATAAGATACCAATTTTTTTCCTTATATGTTTTTTAACGAAACCAATTTATTCCCAAATTTTACTAGCATATTTTCTTTCAAGGAATCTAAATCTAATTTACTTGAATCTTCAAAAAGAAGAATGACAGTTGAGCCCATCCTAAAGTACGCTAACTCATCTCCTTTGTTTATTTGTATTTTTTGACCAGGTCCATCGTTCCATTCTTGGATTAGTTTCTTTCTAGAAGAATTTTCATCAGTGCTCCAGAAGGGGACAATGCTGCCAACCACCGAAGCTCCTACTGAAACAAGAGAGTATTTGAAACCATCAGAATCAATTTGTAAGACGGACCTCTCATTTTTGATATAAAGATAAGGTATAGATTCTTGTGCTTTCTTATTTACACTATAGAGAGATGTTCCTAAATGCTTGGTATCAGTTATTTGTCCATTAAAGGGGCAGTGTATCCTGTGATAGTCTGTGGGAGCTAAATAAATTGTTATGAAGTAACCCCCGCTGTAGAGAGATTTGTAATCTCTTCCAATTAAATCCTCTAGTGAATAATTAAACTTCTTTGCCTGGATTAGTTGTCCCTCTTCAATCAATCCATGATCAACTATTTCTCCATCAACAGGAGAAATAAAGGATGTATTTACATTATCGATAACTCTGGAGCCATGTTTTAGTTTT
>CACEHP010000019.1:0-24302 GCA_902559365.1 uncultured SAR86 cluster bacterium | reverse complement strand
AGGATTTGGATAAATTCAGTAACTTCAATGAGCCTGAGGTTAGATTGATGACCGAGGTCGTTGCATTTTTCATAGAACGACCAGAAGATGGAATTGCCGATCTTCTCAGTACATTGGATAAAGAGTCAGCCTCTTTTGTTGGAGCCTTAATTTCGATTAATGATCAAGTAGAGGAACAGAACGCTAGAGACTATCTCAATGACTGCTTATTTAATCTTAGGAAATCCGATTCAGTCACAAGAATCTTAGAGCTAAAAGAAATTTTTGAAGAGGGAAGCTTGTCCGAAGATGAAACTTTTGAACTTCAACAACATTTGCTGTCTAATATTCATAAATTAGAAGAGCCTGAAAAGAATCTTCTAAAAAAACTAAGTCACAAGGGTACTTAGAAATTATCTAAAAGTTAGGTAATTTTGCTAAAAAACTAATATAATTGCGCACCCTTAAAATTTGTTATGCCAAGAAAAGCAAAAAATCCACCAGTTGAAGTCAAAGAAAAGGAAGTAGAGGCTACGGAAGATTCTGAAGAGATTCTATTTGGTGAAGAAGATTTAGAAAACTCAGGTCTAAGAGAGTTAGTTGATAAAGGTAAGGATCAAGGATTCCTTACTTATGAAGATATCAATTCTATGCTCCCTGAGGATATCTCTGATCCTGATCAGGTTGAAGAGACAATCCAAATGCTGATGGACATTGGCATTGAAGTTCTCGAGTCCACAACCAATGCCTCTGATGATAATTCTGAAGCTGCTCCAGAAACTATAGCTGATACCAGAACAACTCTTACTACTGTTGAATCTGAGGTAGGTAGAACAACTGATCCTGTCAGACTTTATATGAGGGAAATGGGTACAGTCGATCTACTCACAAGAGAGGGTGAGATTGCCATTGCTAAAAGAATCGAAGAAGGAGCAAGAGAACTTCTTCATGCATGTTGTTTCTATCCGGGCATAGTTGATAGGATTTTAGATGAGTACCAAGAAGTGGTCGCTGGAGATAGAAGATTATCTGAAGTCTTGGTTGGTTTTATGGATATCGAAGAAGGCATACCCCCTCCAGCTCTAGCACAAAAGAAGGAAAAAGAAGAAAAGGGCGATTCTGATGAAGAAGAAGCATCTGGACCTGATCCTGCTGAAGTCAAAAAACGCTTTTCCGCGCTAAAGAGACAATTCAATAAGTCTGAAAAAGCATGTGCCAGAACAAGAACCAGTAAAGCAGCTATTCAAGAACAGCAAAAACTAGGTGAAATATTTCAGTTTTTGAAATTATCTCCAACTCAGTTTGAGATCATTGCTGATCCCGCAAGAGATGCATTAGAAATCATTAGAGAAGTCGAGAAGTACTTGTTTACGATATATGTCAAACGAGGAAAAATGCCTCGAAAAGAATTTATACAAGATTACTCTGGTAATGAAGCTGATGCTTCTTGGTCTGAGAAAATCTCTAAATCAAGAAAACCCTGGGCGAAAGAAGTTAAGGCTAATCTTACTGAGATTGTTAGATTACAAAATAAGTTATCCAAACTTGAGAAGATAATTCAATTACCAATTAGTGAAATAAAAGACATTAATAGAAAGATGTCTATAGGTGAAGCCAAAATAAGAAGAGCAAAAAAAGATATGGTTGAGGCCAACCTCAGGCTAGTTATATCAATAGCAAAAAAATATACAAATAGAGGCCTCCAGTTTTTAGATCTTATCCAAGAAGGAAATATTGGTTTGATGAAAGCGGTCGACAAATTTGAGTATAGAAGAGGATATAAATTCTCAACTTACGCGACTTGGTGGATAAGACAGGCTATCACTAGATCAATTGCTGATCAGGCAAGAACCATTCGTATACCCGTTCACATGATAGAAACCATCAATAAACTTAATAGAGTTTCGCGTCAGATGGTTCAAGAGATGGGAAGAGAGCCGACACCTGAAGAGTTAGGAGAGCGTATGGATCTTCCTGAAGATAAAGTCAGAAGAGTTCTAAAGATTGCTAAAGAGCCGATATCTACGGAAACTCCAATAGGAGACGAAGAAGATACAACTCTCGGTGATTTCATTGAAGATACTTCAATTGACGCTCCTGATGTAGCAGCGTTTGAAGACAATCTTCAAGGCGCTACTGATGATATCTTAGGCAGTTTGACTGCCAGAGAAGCTAAAGTTTTAAGAATGAGGTTTGGTATAGGAATGAATACCGACCACACCCTAGAAGAAGTTGGGAAGCAGTTTGATGTTACTAGAGAGAGAATTAGGCAAATAGAGGCAAAAGCTCTCAGAAAATTGAGACATCCAACTAGATCTTCACATTTAAAAGGTTTTCTCGACGAATAAATAGGGCCTGTAGCTCAGTTGGTTAGAGCAGTGGACTCATAATCCATTGGTCGGAGGTTCGAGTCCTCCCGGGCCCACCATTTCTATCTATTTCTATAAATTAACGTAAGCTATAAGGATGCAATACTTGAAGTCTCTCTTCAACAGAGTGTTCTTGATAGGCCTTGCTATCTGGATTTCAGTTACAGCTTTTTATTTTATTCTTGTAAGCAATAATTTTGAAACAGCACCTATAGCTGCTGACGGGCTTAATGATCTAGTTACAACTTATATACCAGTTTTATTTTTAGCTGTTTTTCTTTTGCTCTTTTTGACTAGAAAAAGAGAAGCAGTGAACTGGATAGATTTATATGCCGTCAACAAAGCTACAGCAAAGAAAGAAGCCTGGACATCTGTTCTATATCTACTGATTACACAAGTCATTTTAGGGTTTGTATTTAATATGGGTCTTCATTTTCCAGGTACAGATATTTATGTCACTGGAAGTCATGCTCAGGCAGATGTTTTTATCTGGATAATCACTTACACATTCATTTATACAGTCATACCACTGTATTGGTTAAAAAGAAGAGGATTTTCCATAAGAAAATTATTTGCCTCTTTCAAATGGATCAGAGATCTCTGGATAATAATTGTCTATTGGGCCATAGATTTCTTTGGTCCAATCCTCGCCGGATCTACAGATTTTTTCGGTGGAATCACTGCAAGTCAATACGCGCAAGGAATACCGCTGGGTATTGTGATAAATTCTTTGGGGGCGGGATTACCAGTTGTAGTGATGATGCATATGATTTTTATTCCACGAGTAGCTGTTCTTATTGAAAATAAACTGACAGTTATTTTGCTTGGAGGTTTGTTTTATTCATTATTCAGTCTATTTGATCAAGGTGTAAATTACAGCAGCCTTTCTTCTGCTCTAACTTCTTTTACATATATTGTTATGACTCAGACTCTAGTTGGAATGGGAAAAGCAACCTTCACTGTTGTGACTGGAAATCCATTCATTCACTTTATAACACTTCATGTTGTAAGTGCTCGAGTGCCTTTTGATACTAGAATGTATATTGAAATCTTTAGACTAAAGTGATGATTTGTAATCGACTAGATATCTCTTGATTCATTCAAGGCTGCATCCGTTATCATTGGCTCGGCTTAAAAATTCTTTATCCTACTCTGTTCAACTCGTCCCATGAGAATCAATACCAATGGAATAGTAATAGGAAAGACCAGGAACATAACTAAAACTCCAAAGCAAAAAACTGTTATTTGAAAGTGATTTGCTGAACCTGCCTCAGAAACGCCAGAATCAAAAAACTTAGCAGAATAAAGATAGGGATATTCTTTAAAGTAATCTTGCATGCAGTGTATCCATTTCCTAAGGCTTTGAAGTCTCTGGTCATTGATAAGTGCATCTAATGCTGGAACAGGAATACTTGAATGACATTGAATCATCCCAAACATAATCATGTCTTTTGAGCCTGGTTTATTGCCCTCTATAAAAGGGCCATTGGACGAATCAATCAAATCTTCCCAATACATGAACTGATCCCCAAAATTTTCTGGGTCTTGCTGTTTTAATCTTAATTTTCCAATATTTATTAGTATGAACATGTAAAACGCCACAAAGCTCAACAAAAAGTTATTTACTACATTATTTGCAAAAGATTTTGAAACCTGGCCCCCGCGGGAAAAGGATAGGAAGAAATTAACAGGATTGTCTGTCCGATGAAGCACTCCTTGCCATGCTCTATTAGCAGCATTTATTTCCTCGATCGTAATAGGCTCATAACCTAATTTAACCAGCATTTCTGTAGATTCAATTTCCCAAGGACCATCATTTATAGAAATGGCAGGCATATATACTCCCCATTGTTTAAAGACTTTGTAAGGTGGTCTTAAAAAAAGATCGTATTCTATTCCTTTGTCATGCAAGGCTAGTAAGACTGCTTGTACCCAGGGAGAATGAGTGAATCCGTATAGAGCTATCTTCATGATTATTTAACTCTTAATCAATTTTTTAGGATTGAAAAAGAATTCAAGATCATATTAGTTTTACTTTCTAATTTCTGCATAAACCTTACTTGTACCATCTTGGAAATGTATAAGTACATCATAAGGTGTGAAGCGATTATCGACTTCCATGCCTGGTGAACCTAAAGGCATTCCTGGAACTGATAGACCAATTGCACCTGGATTTGACTCAGAGAGAAATTGAGCTACGTATTTGCTTGGAACATGACCTTCAAAAAAATAACCTTCCTGCGAAACACCAGTATGACATGACCTAAATTTAGGTTGAATTCTTAAATCATCTTTAATCATAGTAAGACTTTGATGATCTTCAGTTGTTATAGAAAATCCATTTTCTTCCATGTGATCAACCCACTTTTTACAACAACCACACGTAGGTGTTTTATGCACCAGTAAATCGAATTGTGAATCAATTTTTTGAGTATTAGTATCACTAGACTCTAAAGATAATGTCATGACAAAGACTAATTGAATGAGGTAATTTTTTAGCATCCTCTTATTTTACTACTCTGAGAATATTACTGCTATTGGAGAGAAACTTTAGGGTTTATAATCAATTTAAATTTAAATACCCATAAAAATGATAGATACAACTAAGTCGATAAAGGCTTGCGCAAATTACTACGGTCAAGACTCTGAAGAAATGAAGAACTATCTCCTGGAGGGGGAAAAACGAGCTCTAGAGCTACCAAACAGGGGTCCAATCGATATAGATTCTAACGGATTACTTTCTGGCGTCATTAGAGAAGCATATTCAAAATATGGATTTTACATATTTGAGAATGTTCTAAATAAGGATGAGCTTGAAGACATTAAATCGGATTTAAATAGACTATCTGCTAAATTTCCAACTGGACCGGAGAGTTTAGTTGACTCTAAAGGTGAACCGTCAATGAATGCTAATTCAAAGGCTTTGACCATTGTTTGGTCTAAGCCACTGGGAGATCCTTTGGGTGGGACTCAGTTAGCCAATGGCAGACATCAAATTAAAATGTTTGAACCAAAAGCAGATGAAAGTGCTCCTGAAGCTGTACCTCTAATTTTGCTTGGTTCATTACAATTTTCAGATGCCTGTTTGAGGACTTATGCACATCCTAAATTATTAAAGGTAGCTGAGAATATTAATGGTGATGATTTTGCTCCATTTAATGAAGCCTTATTTATTAAAGAACCTGGAATAGGCGCAGCAGTATCGTGGCACCAGGATGGAGTCACTCATTGGGAAAGTGAAAATTTCAATGAAGACATTCATGGTTTTAATTTTATGGCTCAGGTTTATGGCAGTACAGCTGTTAACGGAGTTTGGGTAGTTCCCGGAACACATAAAGAGGGAAAAATAGATATTAAAAAATTAGTTGCTAAATCAGGAAGCGAGAGAATAAATGGTGCTGTACCTATGATTTGTAACCCTGGAGATGTGGTGATGTGCAACCGTCAGCTGTTACATGGTTCATTTCCAAATTGCGGATATGAACCAAGGGTGACGGTAAATTTTGGTTTTCATAAGAGATCTTCTGTACTCGGAACCCAAGGAGGAGGCATTCATAGCGAATCTCAAGTTTTTAACGAAGAGATCATAGAACGAAGATCTAGGCTTCTGGGATACGCAATCGAAGCGCGCAAACAAAAATATCCTGATGAAAAAGCTTTTTCTTACTCACCCTTTCTAAAATCAGGAAAACAATTCAAGTGGAATGAAGAAGCTCGTCAAAACATTATTGATTACAACCTTGATGATCTCAGCATTTAATTAGAATGTTGTATTTCTTTGCATTGGTTTTACTCAGTTTAAGCCTGTGGATTGGAAATTCAGCTATCTCTTTATTTCTTGGAATCAGCCTGGCCCTTATTTGTAAGGTTCCGGATGATTTTTTTACAAAAAAATATGGGTCCAAAATTCTTCAAACAGGAATAGTTTTTTTAGGAGGAAGTTTAAGTTTAGGAACGGTTTACGAAACAAATTCAGACTTTTTTCTTTGGATCTCTTTCTATGTTCTTGTAGCTTTCGGAGCTGTAATTTTTCTTGGAAAGATCCTAGGAGTTTCAGAAAAACTTTCTTTTCTCTTGGCTTCTGGAACTGCTGTTTGCGGAGGCACTGCCATTGCTTCCGTAGCACCAACAATTAGAGCTCAACCTGAAGATTTAACTACAGCCATTACAATCGTATTTTTATTAAACGCTATAGCAGTTATATTTTTTCCACTTTCTAATAGTTTACTGGATCTTGGTGATAGACAGTTTGGTGCTTGGGCGGCATTAGCTATACACGATACAGCTTCAGTAGTAGGCGCTGCTTCCAGTGTCAGTGAGATATCAGTTGAAGTTGCAGCTACTCTAAAAGTTGCAAGAACTATTTGGATAGTCCCTTTAGTAATTTTTGCCGCCTGGATTTATAGAAGTAAAAATGACAGTTTTGGATTGCCATTATTTGTAGTTTTCTTTATTTTAGCTACAGTTTTCAATTCTGTTTTTCAACCCAACGAGATCACTACTGATTATTTAAAACTGATAAATAGGATTTGCCTTTTAATCGGTCTTTTTTGTATAGGAACTCAAATAAGTAAAGAAAGTTTATCTCAGCTTAAATTCAAACCAATTGCTTTAGCCTCAATAGTTTGGCTAGCTATCATTCCAACTTCACTTATCTTAGTATTAAACATCTAAGTTAGAATTTTCTCTTTTGCTTTTCACATTTTCCTTTAGCTAGAATTTCTATCTTTGGATCTTTACCTCTCTTTCCGTCGACTCTTTTTAACCAAATATCTCCTTTAATTCTAGCCTTGCCTGTAAACCAATTTACTTCATTAGTAAGTTGATAGATATCCACTTTATACTCAGGATAGTTTGGATGCATAACTCCGTTTTCAAGAAAATGGGTAACCATTAACCCAGTTTCTTTCTTCTCTTTTTTCCAGTCGCTTTGTGTTATCCATACAGGAGCTGGTTCGATAACATAATCTAGTGTGAGTAAGTCATCTGAAGATTCATCAATAGCCCAATATTGAGTTACATCTATTTTGTTCTTGTCCCAAGCATCTTTATTGAGTGTTTGTTTTGCTCTATTGAGAAAGAAAATTGATTGTGTTGTCGTAACAGCAACATTTTTAGCAATTTCAACGGCTTCATTAAAATAATTTCTTCTAAAGTCTTCATAAGTAATAGAATAATTCCCTTCTAGCTCACAAAGGACTTTCTTGGGTGAATCTGAAAAGACCAAACACGAAGCAATCACACAATATAAAAATACTAATTTTTTCATATCTTCAGTTACGCGGAAGAGGTTATTTGTTTGATGAAATTAACTTCATCTTCGCTATAAGGAGTTCCATCTGCTCTTAAGATATCATGGAACCAAATTTCAGGCTCAGGTATAGCCTCTCCATCTTTTAGGAATTCTCCAGCCTCTTTTTTCTTTTTCAGGTCAGGTATAGTTGACCAGCCGAAGTGAGTTTGACTTTTTCCAGCTACAAGCCCCCAATTGAAACATCCAATATTATTCTCTTTAAATATAGGGAGACTGAACTCAAATGTAGAGCCAAATTCTCGAGCCATATATTCAGTACACAATAGCGGCCTTTCATATTTTGCTAATCTATCTATTGTTTCCTGAAGCTTTTCACCCTCGTAGGTATGAAACGTAATAACATCAGAATTTTCAGCATTACATTCAATAATATCCTTTCCTACTGATCCGTCTAGACAGGCAGTTAATGGTTGGGAAGGTCTAACTTCTAATGACCACTTCCAAACAAGCTCTAGCAAGGTAATTGCTTTTTCTCCTATGCCAAATTGACCAGGTTCGTTATAAATATCCCACATGAGAATGCGTTCATCGTCACTGAAATCATGAAGAATTTCTTCAACAAATTTTTGCAGTCGTGGAATTTCATCATGCTCTTTATTTTCATAAATCTCATGGACAAGGGCCATACCAGGGCTTTGTTTCCAGCCAGAGTTATGAACTCCTCGCACTGGTCTTGGTTGTTTTCCTAATTTTGGATAAGGTCGGTGACAATCATCAAAAAGGACTAATATAGGTCTAATTTCAAGACGATTGCATATATCAAGGAAGTCATTTAAGTTTTTTTTAAACACGTCTGATTCATTCCAAAGCAAGTCATGCAAATAGACTCTTACCGAATTAAATCCTAGATCTTTAGCCCATGATAATTCTTTGAGATTTATTTCTTTGTCATATGTCTCAACCTGAAACATTTCCAGTTGATTTATTGCATTACTTGGTAGGTAATTACAGCCTACTATCCAATCTAAATTTTCATACCAACTAAAAGCCTGTTCTTTATTCCATTTTTTCATCATTTATAAGTCTTTAAGCACTTGGTCATACCTTTTATAAAAATGCCTTGTCTAGCAATTTCACATTGCTCTTTAAGTCGAAAAGGTATTGGATACGATATCCAATCACATGTTTTGCAAGTTTTAATAAAAAGACTGAATTCATCCGATTGCATGTTAGAGGGAAAGTTCAAAACACTCAGTGTTAGTATCAAAACGTAAGCCTTTTTCATAATTTTTTTATCCTATAATTTATACTTAAGGCGCATGACCATTATAAGCACAAAAGAACTAGATATATATTTAGAAAGGAGCTCTCCCCGGGAGCATGGACAAATTTTCTACATTGGAGGTACCGGCGGCGACCTTAGAAACAGACCTAATCAACTTGATTCTCCTTTAACAGAATTCTTTGAAGTAATAAGTTATGACCAAAGAGGCCTCGGCCAAACATCAAAACCTTCAGGTGATTATTCAATGCAACAATACGCTGACGATGCAGCAGATATCCTAGATGAGCTTAATATAGAAAAAATAACTGTTATGGGCGTCTCTTTTGGAGGCATGGTTGCTCAAGAGCTTATTAAGAGGCATCCGAATAAGGTAAGTAAACTCGTCTTAGCTTGTACTTCTTCAGGAGGAGAGGGAGGATCTTCTTATCCTTTACATGAGTTAGAGTCTCTTGATGCTGACACAAAAACTGAATTAGGTATCAAAATCAATGATCGTAGACTAACTGAAGAGTGGATAGAAACAAATCAATCCCTATGGGATTCAATCAAGGAAGAGGCAAAGAAAAGGCAAGCCTATAAATCTGATCCAAGGAATCTCATGAAGCAATTACTGGCAAGGAAAAATCACAATACGTTCAGTTCCTTAAGTGATATTAAAATTCCTGTATTTCTGATGGGAGGAAAATATGACGGGATAGCACCAATGTCTAATATGGAAGCTATGCATAAAGAAATTAAGAATAGTAAGTTAAAATTTTACGAAGGTGGACACTTATTCCTTATCCAAGATAAACAAGCTTTTAAGGATCTGATTGATTGGTTAAAAAAATAAATACCCTTACAGCCAAGTATGAATATCAAAACAAGAAAAATTTTAGGCTATTTAGGTTTAATACCTTTTTTCTCATTTTCCTTTCTCCCTCTGGCTATTCCTTTTCCAGAAGGATACATATTCAATTTATTACTCTCTTTTTATGGAGGAATAATATTATCTTTTTTAGGAGGAATAACTTGGGGTTGGCCTAAAAATGAGAATCATATATTTTCATTAATTGCAGGAATATTTTTTTCATTAATAGGTTTCTTTATCATAGCCTTCTCAAATATGTTCCTCTACTACTGCCTATGCCTGGGTCTGCTTAGTTTTATTGCTTTTTATCTATTTGAATTAAGTTTTTCCGAACAAATGTTAAATAAAGATTATAGATTTTTGAGAGGTTCCTTAACTTCTGTAGTCTCTATTTGTTACTTGGTTAGCCTGGCTACCTTCAATTGGTAATAGAGTCTTATAAGTATTCAAGAATTCTTTGATGAAAATTCTCCTTCAGGTCTACAAGATCTCAAAGTGCATCAGATCAATAATGAGTCTGACAAAATATGGTTTTCTAGAGAAAACTCTCCGACGTATTAATTAATGTATGGAGAAAGGAAAGGTTCTCGTCCTATCTCTAAAGATTATTTATCATCTTTAAGTTTTTCTAAGCTTAATTTGTCCTTAAGACTCATTACATATGCTGCCACGGCCAATACAAGAATAGCCCCAGCTTCCCACATAACCATCATTCCATCCATATCTTTTGTTTGCATGATAATCAAGCGACAGAGTGCTGTAATTGCAACTATTATCGGCAAGGTTACAGGTATACGATTTGTACTGTAAAAAGCACCAACCATTGCAAGTATCTCGGCATAGATAAATAACATGAATAGATCTGCTAACTCTATTCTCTGCTCCATGAGCATCTCATATAAATAAATAGCAGAAGCAATACAAGTTGATATACCTATAATCGCAAGAAGTAATTTTTCGCTAGCTATTGTTGTCCAGCTTAGACCCTTGTTCATTCCAGTATTTAGTAGTTCATTTATTTTCTTTTTCATTTTAAATTTCCATTACGGCACCATATAAACTTTTGAGATATTACCTACTAAATCGCTCTCATTGAAATAAGTAGGTTTATATTGTTCTTGAACATACAGGCTGACCTGATCATCATAATGCACCGAGCTTTTATCTTGAGTAGCGCTTCCATATTGATGAATACTTTTTGAATCTTGTGTTCCATTTTTATCCCAACTCACATGTATGTAGAGTCCATCACCGCCTGAAGCTTTGAGATCTCCTTCCTCATCATTTCTTCCGTATATAGCTCTTAAGACATCTGGACCTCCCTGCACTGCAGTCTTCTTGCTGCCTCTTACAATGAAATTTCTATCGGCCCATAAGGGGTCAACTTTACCATAAGTTTCTGTTAATTCATTTACACATTCTCTATATGAAATCTCAGGATCTTGGGGAATTCTTTGACCCTGTTCGGAAATCCATTCGCTTGATAGTACACAGACGCCAAGAGCTGCAGATGTATTTTCAAAATCGGTTGCTAGGTTCCATCTCTTGAGTACATCTATTCCATAATTAAGTTCTTTGGTTTCGAACTCTCTATCAAATAGGTTTGCAATATATTTGTAAGATCTAGACTGTTCTGAATATTTATTATCAAACTTAATAGCATCAAATTCCTTCTCTCCAATTTTTTTATACTGTGAAAAAAGTTCTATTGATCTATATGCCCTATTAGTCATTCTAGTCTGTAATCCGAGAGTAGGAGAGTAGTCAGCAGGATTTAAATTATCATTTGCATCTGTAACTTTGAACGGATCTTGATTAGTGCTAGCTATCCAACCGGAAGAGGGATTTCTAATTTGAGGAATTTCTTCAAAATCAACATATTCATTCCATACGAGATCTGAACGAGTGCCATCAATTACATTTTTCCAATCTATTCCTTCGTTCCTGAGCGGAGAAGAGGAGTTATGAAGAAAAAATATATTATCCTCTCTATCTGCGAAGACACCATTAAAAGAAATAATAGATCGCATCCTCATGGCATCTATCCATTCTTCAAGAGAGTTTGCTTTATTCATAGCAAACCACTGATTAACTTGCTTTATATCTTCCATACCGGAAAACTTTAACGCATAGTTTTTGTCTGCAACTTCGAGAACTGGTCCATGGACTGAATATTTAGCCTCTCTCTTAACAGTCCACTTAATTGGTCCAAATATTTTCACCGGCAGGCTTATAGTTTCTTTTTTAAAGTCTACCCATTCACCGTCGAGAAAATATTGATTCTCATTTTCTGGGTTTATCTCTAGTAAATAGCTATCGGACAGGTCTGGCTTATTGACGGTAAATCCCCATGCTATATTTTCGTTGAACCCAACAAAGATGAAAGGCGATCCTGGGAAAAGTCCTCCCATCATATTCCAGCCCTCGTTACTTCTGACATGAGCTTCATACCATGCAAGAGGTCCCTCTAGTGGCTGATGAGAATTGATGATAATTCTTGTTGATTTATCTGAAGTCTTTTTCGAATTAACGGCTAATACGTTTGAGCCTGTAACGAATTGCTCATTTTTATATAAAGTAGTGTATTCCTCTTGTAAGTCTGCTTCCCTTTGAAGCTTTTCAATGGAACTGACAACTCCTGAGAAAAATAAATTTTGTATTGCGAATCCTGCAACGATGTCTTTCTCTGTTACTGGAAAGAAATGATTAAAATTATTTTCTGGATTTTTAATCATCCAATAATTTATTCCAGAAGCATATGCTTCTATGATGTTACGAACATCTTCATCTACATCAGTTGAATAATTTGCATCTATTCGCTCTCTTATTTTAAGAACTTTAATTAAATAGTCTTGAACTGCCCCACTTGGACCATCCTTAAGACCCATCTGAGCTCTATAGAGGTACATATTTTCTGCTATGTTTTTAAAATCATCTTCTGCATGTGCATACGCTAATCCAAATGCAGCATCCGCGTCAGTTTCTCCAAATACATGAGGCACGCCCCAGACATCTCTTGTAATTTCTGCTTTATATGAATTTGCTTTTTCTAAATAGAAATTTATTTCGTTCTTATCCAAGGACTGACAAGACACCAATAACAGACTTAATTTAAAAAGTAATAAAACACGTAACATATTTTTTTATTTTATAGACAAAGCCGTCTGTATAACAAAGTTTCTTTAATACTTTTTTTAAATGGTTTGAGTTATATTTAAGTCTCATAAAAAAAGGAGATAAATTATGAAAACAATACAGGCTGCACTTGTTGTAATTTCGCT
The DNA here is from genome assembly GCA_902559365.1 of uncultured SAR86 cluster bacterium. Lineage (GTDB taxonomy): Bacteria > Pseudomonadota > Gammaproteobacteria > Magnimaribacterales > Magnimaribacteraceae > Magnimaribacter. The sequence goes on along the minus strand of CACEHP010000019.1, from coordinate 11,284 downwards.
ATCATTCTTGCCGAGTACTTTGTTTGCTGGAAATTCCACGACTAATGAAGACACCGCAAAGGCTTGGATAGAAGCTGCTTATGCAGGGAAGCAAGAGATGATCGATTCTGTTAAAGCCAACATGGCAGAGAATGGTTTGAATTATCCTGGAAGATTCGTTGGATTTGGATTTAATTGGAATCCACAACTAGGCGAGGGCAGAATGGTTGTGGAGAGAGTCATTAGTGATAGTCCAGCAGAAGGCATACTTCAATCAGGAGATGAATTCATTTCGGTTGAAGGAGTAGAAGTTAATCAAAAAAATATAGATGAAGAAAAATTGGCATTCTCTGGACTTCCTGGAAAAAAAGTTAATGCAATTGTTTTAAGAGATGGAAAGGAAAAGTCTATTAGTGTTACTAGAGGAATTGTTAATTCTTCTAATACTAAAGAGCAGGTGTTAGAAAATCTTACTGAAGCCAATGAAGAAAACTGGACCACTATTGAATACAGAATAAATGAAGTTGCCTCCAATGATGAGGACAATACTGTATATGTATGGCATTGGCACAGAAGTATGAATACAACTTTTGATTTAGAATTTGAACAAAATGTTGTGACAAGATTCCTTTTCGATGATCAAGGAAAAGTCTTAGCTAGAGCAGATCTTTCAGAAGAAAGGTTGGTACAAAGTCAGCTAGGATTTTCTCTTACGCGATAATCAGTGAATAAACATGGCAGCTCTTTTCTGAGCTGCCATTTACTAATCAATTCTTATTTTATTCCAGAGGGAGAGACTCTGGTTTTTCCTTTTGTTGAGATAACTTCGACTAAATCGCCTACAGAAAATCTATAACTTCCAACTTCCTGGACAACTGATATTGTTCTGCCATCGTCCATATTTATTGTGAGCTGAACCCCTTCAACTGCTCTAATGTTCTTAGATAAGTTTCCGCCAAGAGTTGCACCAATAGCTCCTCCAAGTACTGCTCCTATCTCTGATTCAGGTTTAGAGTCGCTTACTCCGCTTCCAGCAGCTGCACCAACCAAACCCCCTACAATCGTTCCAGACTTTGTATCTCCTTCAATTTTAACTTGCTTCAGAGATACTATTTCTCCATACAAAACATTTGAGACTCTTTGTGCAGCATCTCGTTCAAAAGTATCAGGTTGAAGTGAAGAATTCGCACAACTAAGTAGCACTAAATTAAGCCACAAGAAGGTAATAAAATTTTTCATAGTTTTATTTTGACAAAATGAATGTCTAAAAGTTCTAAAACCGACTTTAAAGGCTAGTAAATTTATCTAGATGAAAATCAGAATTTCCAAACTGAGAATCTATTACTAATAATCTTTTAAAAAAGTGTCCAATTCTCAGCTCTTCAGTTACCCCCATCCCTCCATGGAGTTGTACTGCACTTTCGCCAACAAAAATACCTGATTTTCCAATTAGGTGCTTCAGTGCATGAACTGTTCTCTGTGCAAGAATTGGATCTTGAACCGTTTCCATTGTTGCTCTTAACAAAAGAGATTTACATTGTTCATATTCCATAAACATATCAACCATACGATGTTGCAGAACCTGAAAGTCTGAAAGAGGGTGATCAAATTGCTCTCTTTGTTGTGTGTATTCAACTGTATCTTTATAAAGAACTTCCATTGCACCAACAGCTTCGGCAGATAATGCAAGAATTGCATCATTTACAACAGCTTGAAGTATTGAAAAGCCTTTATCTTTTTCTCCGATTAAATTACCGGAGGGTACTTCAACATCAGTAAATGTAATTTCTGAAGCTCTCAATCCATCTACTGTTGGAAAGTTTTCTCTCTCAATACCTTTAGAGGTTGCATCTACTAGAAATAAAGAAATACCATCTTCATCTACTTGGCTTCCACTTGTTCTAGTTACTACAACAATCTTATCTGCAGATTCGGCATTCAATACCATGGATTTTTTCCCATTGATGATGAAATTACTCCCATCTTCTCTTGCAGCCGTTGCAACATCTTCTATATCAAATCTGCTTTGTTCTTCAGCATATGCCAAAGTGACTTGGAGATTTCCCTCAATTAGATTTGTTAAGACGGATTCTTTAATTGCAGGACTTCCTCCTCTTTTTATAGCTCCACCGCCGAGGACTATATTCGCCAAGAAAGGCTCTAGAACAAGACCCTTACCAAATTGTTCCATCAATACAAGAGTATCAATTTGATTTCCACCAAATCCTCCTTCTTCTTCGCTAAAGGCGAGACCTAACCAGCCTAATTCAGCCATTGCGGTCCAATATTCCTGACTATAGCCAGGATCCTCAGAGCTTATCTTCACTCTGTTTGTAAGATCATAGTTTTCTTGAACAAAGCGCTCGACACTTTGCTGAATCATTTTTTGTTCTTCGGATAATTCAAAATTCATTTTGATTTCCCTGTAGTAAGTCCAAGGACCTTTTTAGCTACAATATCTTTCTGTACTTCACTAGCACCGCCATAAATGGTGAAGTAACGACTATTTAGATAACCTGCTGTACCGCCCTTTGCAAATGAGGGGCCAACACCTTTATCGCCCCAAGCAGAAGCATAAATGCCACTGGCTTCAACAGTTAACTTTTGTATTCGCTGCTTTATTTCAGTCCCTTTTAGTTTAAGTATCGAAGATTCTGGACCCGGTTCTCCACCTGATGCAGCAGATGCCAAGCTTCTCAATTCTGTAAACTCTGTTGCTAATAAATCTATTTCAAGTTCACCAATTTTTGATTTGTAGCTTGCATCGTCCATTAAATTACCGTTACCTCTTTGAACTGTTCTAGCCTTATCTTTTAGTTGTTCCAGCTCCACCAAAGATTTGGAAAGGCCTGCAAGACCGGTTCTTTCATGCTCTAAAAGACCTTTAGCATAAGTCCATCCTTTACCTTCTTCTCCAATTCTATTTTCAACAGGTACCTTAACGTCTGTGAAATGAACAGTATTAACAGTATGAGATCCTCCTAATGTAATGATAGGTTTTACTTCTATACCTTCTTGTTTCATGGGAAAAAGTAGGAACGTAATTCCTTGTTGTTTAATTCCTGAATCATCAGTTCTAGTTAAGCAAAAAATCCAATCAGCCATATGTGCAAGCGTTGTCCATATTTTTGAGCCATTAACGGTATAGTATGTGCCGTCTTCAGATAATACAGCCTTAGTTTTCAGATTTGCTAAATCTGAACCAGCTCCGGGTTCCGAATACCCCTGACACCAGTTTACTTTTCTATCTCTTATATCAGGCAAGAATCTCTCTTGTTGTTCTTCACTACCATAATTCATAAGTATTGGAGCTAACATTCCTAACCCAAAAGGAAGATCAAAGGGTAAGTTTACTTGAGCGGTCTCTTGCTCCCAAATGTAATGTTGTGTTGGAGTCCATCCTGGACCACCAAATTTAGCCGGCCACTTTGGTACATCCCAGCCACCTTTTTCGCGAGCTTTTTTGAACCATCCTTCACGCCAAGCGAAGTAATCTTCACCTTGTTTAATTTTATTTTCTTCAAAAAAAGACCTAACTTCGTCCCTAAATTCTAGATCTTCATTACTTAGATTTATGTCCATATTTATTTCTTTGAATTTGTTGAAATCAGCGTAAATACTAATGTTTTTCAGACATCAAAGCTAGGAAAAATATGTAAAGAGTAGCTTTATATTGATCAGACCAATGATAATTTTCTTAGTGGATTCAGTTTTCTCCTTTTTAATATTAATATAGTTTCATCATGGAAGAAAAATTGAAGAAATTTAGTGAAGAATTCTTTGGGAAATCAATGAAGTTTCTTAATCTTGAGTTTGTCTCTGCTGAAAATGAAATTTTTACTTTCTCATGTGAGTTCAATGAACATTGCGAAAATCCCATGGGTTTTGTGCAAGGGGGAATGATAACAACTGCTTTAGATGACGCCACGTCTGCAGCAATGATTTCCGGTTATCAAGAGAAGAAAGCGCCGATGACAACTGATTTGCATGTACTATTTCATAGACCGCTTCCTGTAGGAAAAGCTATTATGGAAGTAAAGATAATTAAACTGGGTTCTAGAAGTGCTACTTCTGAAGGAAGAATGTTTAATTTGGATAAAAAGCTTGTTGCTACTTTAATGCATACGGCTCAACCAGTAGATATTAGTTAAAGGAGAATATTATGAAACCAGTTTGTTTAGTATTCGGTGCAGGAGCTGGAATAGGAGGAACAGTAGCCTCTAAATTTGCAAGCGAAGGTTATCATTCGTTCTTATGCAGAAGGTCTGATCAAGAGGGGTTAGATAAATTGATTGGTGATATTGAAAAGGCCGGAGGTTCTGCTTCTGGTCAGCTTTTAAATGCCATAGAGGAGAATGCAATTGAAGAGGTTATAAACAAAGTTGAGTCTGAAGTCGGCCCGATAGAAGTAGTGGTTTATAACCTAGGCGCACAAACAGGCATGAAGCTTCTTAGTCAAACTACATATAAAGAATTTGAGTGGGGTTGGAAAATGGCAAGTTTTGGCCTTTTCAGAGTCGCTAAAGTTCTTTGCCCCATAATGGTAGAAAGGGGTAAAGGGACTATTCTTGTGACTTCCGCTACAGCAGCTATGCGAGGTAACGCTACTCAGCACTCTCACGCTGCAGCCATGGCAGGAAGGAGAATGCTCTGCCAGTCCTTAAATGCTGAGTTCTCTTCTAAAGGAATTCATGTTGCCCATATAGTCGTAGACGGGGCTGTAGATGCACCAGACACACTCGGCAAGATGTTAGGCCCGGAAATGTATCAGCAGCTCAGAGAAACAAAAGGAATGGAACATGACGGGTTGTTATTGCCTAAGGAAATTGCTGAGACTTATTTTCATTTAGCTCAACAACATCGATCAGCTTGGACACACGAGCTCGATTTACGAGCTTTCAGTGATTTAGCCTGGTGGAATCACGCTACTATGCTGGATGATGATTGATCTTAAAGTTTGATATTTGTATATCGTCCTGACCTAAATCTTTATAGTTATCATCTATACGTCCTTGGATATATTCTTTCCAAGTAAATGCTCGATAGCGCGGCTTTGCAGCAGAAATTATTGATAAGGGTTGAATGATTGAATCACTAGTTGGATTATAAAAGAAAGGCGTGCTGTATCTGGGTTCAGATGTCCTCTTCGATACTCTATGAATAGCGGCTACATAATTATCATTTGTCCAAACTTGCATAGCGTCACCCAGATTAACTACTATTGAGTCTTTCTCAGGAGTAATATCTATCCAACCAAATTCTTTTGATTTTGCTTGTAATCCTCCTGTCATATCCTGAAGCAATAATGTCAATATGCCCGGATCTGTATGATGATGTAGGGCCATATCACCCAATCCATTAACTTCATTTTTTTCTAATAAAGAAAGAGGATCATCTACAGGATAGAAATTTAGTCTGGCATTGCTTGTTTTAGAGTCACCAAATATCAAGTCATTTTTAGATATACCTAAACAGAGTAGAATTAAATCTAAGGTCTCTTTTGCAACTTCAGAGGATTTTTTAAAGAAGCTTTCCATTGTTTCTCTAAACAGAGGTTTATCTGGCCATTGATTGATATCTTTCTCTGACCGTGTTTCCATGAAGTCAAAGACTTCTTTTAGGTCTCTTTTTTGTTTTGTAAGCTCTCTATCATAGAAACCAAGAGGGATTTCTTCAGATCTTAATAACTTAAGCTTATCTTCTCTTTGTTGGGCAAAGAACCATTCCGACATGCTCCACATATTGTTTATTTCATCTTGCATTCCATGATTTTTTAAGAGAAAAAAACCATGATCTCTGCATGCAGAGTCTAGCAATCTAAGTTGATCTTTATCCTTCGAAGCTTCTTGGAGATCTATAAGAGGAACATTAGGAGTTGACATGATCACAAGCCTTTTCTGAGAATCCTATTACTTTTTCAAAAGCATACATAGCCTTTAACACATCTAAGTCTCTTCGCTGTCCACCTATAATCTGCAATGAAGCAGGGAGTCCAGAATCTAAAGTGGAAATCGGAATCACTCCTGCAGGATTTCTAGTCATATTGATACCCATTGTAAAATCTACCCAAGAAGGTGTTTCGTTACCGTTAACAAAACCATCGCCTTCCAGTTTAGGTGCATGTCCACATGTAGCAGGAGTAATGATTAAAGGGGACTCATCAAAGAATCCTTGCAACTGATACCCTAATTTGTGACAAGCATCTATTGAGGTGGCATAAGACGCACCATCCATTGTGGTGCCCATTTCAATAAATAATCTTAGAAGAGGATCTATTTTCTCAAAATCGTCTGTACCTATTAAATGTTGTTGTCTTCTTGCGCACGCAGATGCCCAGAATACCATCCATGCTTCAACAGGGTTATCCTCCCAGATGGTCTCTTTTTCAATAATTTCAACACCCGAATCAGCAAGTGCATTAATAGCCGTTTCACATTTTGATAATATTTCCTTATCTACAGAAGAGAACCCCATAGTCGGAGACCATATAGCAGTTTTAGGCAATTCCTCAGTTAAACTGCCCAGCCAATCTAAATTTTTACCTTCTAAAGAAAAAATATCTGTTGGATGTGGCCCCACAGTTGCATCCAGTGCTAGGGCATTATCTTCTGTAGTATTCGCCATTGGACCCTTTACCGTTAAAAGTCCTGAACCGGGAGGAGTATCACCCCCAATAGGGATTCTGCCTTGTGAGGTTTTAATTCCTGCAAGCCCTCCTAGAGCTGCAGGTATTCTTATAGAACCACCTCCATCAGAACCTGTTCCTAGAGGTATCATTCCTGATGCCAACGCTGCAGATGTTCCGCCTGAAGATCCTCCTGGTGAATATTCAAGATTCCAAGGGTTTTTGGTTATTCCAAAAGGTACATTATCTGTTTTTCCTTTGTGCCCAAATTCTGGAGTATTAGTTTTTCCCAAAATTACGCAACCTTGATCTCTCATTCTCTTTACTAGTATAGAGTCCTCACTGGCGGGCTTATCATTCACATGCAATTCAGAACCAAAAGTCGTTACAAATCCTTTAGCATCTTCCAGATCCTTTACTCCAATAGGTATTCCAGCAAGTTTTCCAACGGTTTCACCTTTTTGAATCAAATTATCTATCTGCTTTGCCTGGTTTATCGCATCTTCATGATTGACAGCACAAAAAGCATTTAACTCTCCATCGTATTTATCAATATTGTCTAATGCAGCTTGCGTGACCTCTGTAGCTGACATTTTTTTTGACTGAATATTGCTAGCCAATTCTTTCAACGAGTAATCTCTAAAGTCCATACTGTTCTCTCCAATAATTTAAATGATGTTATCATTTTTTAGTAATATGAATTCAATTTAGTTATGAACTTTGAACACACAAAAAAAACAAAAGAACTGATTAATCTTGTTTCTAATTTTATAGAACAGAAAATCAGACCCAGAGAGAAAGAGTACGATTCAGCCATGGCTGGCTTCCGAGATTCAGGGAATCCTTGGCAGGTACCTGAAGTTTTGACTGAACTTAAGCAAGAAGCAAGAGAGCAAGGTCTTTGGAACTTTTCTCTGACTGGAGATTTAGGATACGGGCTTACAAATTTAGAGTTTGCACCTCTTGCTGAAATGATGGGGGTTGGTTGGACTTCAGAAGTTTTCAATTCTTCTGCTCCTGATGCAGGCAATATGGAAGTACTTGATAAATATGGTAGTGATTATCAAAAAGACAAATGGCTTGAACCTTTATTACAGGGAAAAATACGTTCTGCTTTCGCTATGACAGAGCCAAATGTTGCTTCTTCTGATGCTACAAATATCGCTAGCTCGATAAAGAGAGATGGAGATGATTATGTTCTTAATGGTGAGAAGTGGTGGACTTCTGGATATGGCAGACCCGATTGTAAATTCATGATTTTTATGGGAGTTTCTAATCCTGACGCTTCTAAACATCAAAGGCAATCCCAGATAATTGTCCCAAAAGATACTCCCGGAATTAGCTTAAAAAGAATGCTAACAGTGTATGGTTCAGACCACGCACCAAATGGTCACGCTCACTTGATTTTCGAGAACGTAAGGGTTCCTAAAGAAAACATGATACTGGGTGAGGGCAGGGGTTTCGAAATAGCTCAAGGAAGGTTAGGTCCAGGCCGTATACATCATTGTATGAAAATTATAGGTGCTGCAGAAGTTGCTCTTGAATTGCTATGTAAAAGAGCTTCTTCTAGGAAGGCTTTTGGGAAAGCACTTGCTGAATTAGGAGGTAACTACGACGTTATAGCTAAATGCCGTAATGAAATTGAAATGTGTAGACTCCTAACATTAAAGGCTGCCTATATGATGGACACTATGGGAAATAAGAAAGCAAAAAGCGAGATTGCACAGCCAAAAGTAGAAGTACCCAGTATGGCAGTAAGAGTTATTGAGAGGGCAATTCAGATACATGGTGGAGCCGGTGTTTCTCAAGACACTCCTCTAGCAAGCTTATATAGCTCTATCAGGTATCTGAGAATTGGAGATGGTCCTGACGAAGTGCATCTAAGAACTATCGCCAAGGAAGAGTTAAATAAATATGCAGATTAGTGGTTTAGACCCTTTTCAGTTTCAACAGACTTTATCGAGAGCATTTTTTTAGCAAATTCCATTTCTTTATCTGCGTTAAGCTTATTGAGTTTGAACTGCTCTGAATCTTGTGTAGCTATGATTATTCTTCCGGAGTCTGTATCTACCCTGATGCTATCCGTCTTGAAGATCTTATTTTCTTTAGATATTACAATAGCCTCAAGCTCATTGTTGAGGTCTTCCACGTGACAGCCTTCTATTAATTGCTTTAATTCTTTCAATTTCATATTTGTATTGTATCAATAATATAAAGTATATGACAGCGCTGTCTTTTAGTTAAAGTCAGCTGCCAGGCTCTTTACAGTAGTTAGAGGTATCTCTTTTGTTTTTATATTATATTTAGGGTGGTCTGTGCCAGCGTATAACATCTTTGCGCTTTTGAAGTCAGCGATCATATTCTTGTCGAATTCAAATCTCAAAAAATGGACAGCTGAAGTTTTTTCTTCATTTGATCTTTCTAGATCTTCATCAGCTACAGCATAAACCCTTTCATTTTCGCCAATTTGTAACCATACCTTATTTTCTACAAGGTGCAGATCTTTCAATTTTTCTGCTCTTACTTCTTTATCAGGATATTCAATCAGCATTGTAGCTTTTAAGTTAGCTCCATCAGGTATAAGTGGATTATAGGCGCCTAACTCCTCTTCGATTCCTTCAGAATCGAATATCTTCTCAATCCTTAGCATTTCTTGTATTTGATACTTAATTGTCTCTATACTTTCAAAAAGTAAGCTGATATTTTCTCCAATTTGTATGAGCCTATCTTTTTTCAGTTGTATAACTTCGGCACGAAGTTCCTCCCTGCGTTCACTATATTCTTCTAATGAAAGTAAGTCGGTTTTATTTAATTTTGTCATTTTATTCAACTCCATAAGCTTTTTTGATTAATGAAATTGGATGGGCGGAATCTGGTTTATTCTTTGAGACATGTTGTATTTGTTTTGCGGCCAGAGGACAGTCACTTGTGAGGTGATCAGCTTCTGATTCATCTACTTTTCTAGAAACAGGCCTAGCAATCTTTACTGAATTATTATGTGTTTCTTCCTTTACTGCATAAGTACCATCATGACCTGAACAACGCTCGATAGCTTGAACTTCTGTATCGGGAATAAGCTCTAACAATTCTTTAGTTTTTGGACCTATATTTTGGACTCTTTGATGGCAAGCTACTTGATATGCTATTTTTCCTAGAGACTTTTTAAAGTCCTTATTTAGAAGTCCTTTATCTTCTCTGTAAGATAGATATTCGAAAGGGTCGAAAATATGCTGTTTAATCTTCTTTAAATCCTGATTGTCATCGAACAGCAATGGCAGCTCTTGCTTGTACATCAAAACACACGAAGGTACCAACGAGATGATGTCATACCCTTGCTCAATCTCGGCAAGAAGTAGAGGAGTATTTTGCTCCATCAAACTTTCTACTGACTTAAGATCGCCTAGATCAAGTTTCGGCATACCACAGCACTTATCATCGATCATGAGTTTTGCTTCAACTCCATTATGTTCCAGAACTTTCAGCAAATCATTTGCAAGATTTGCATCATTATTTCTGCAATAACACCCGGTATAAACAGCCACCTTTCCAGTTGTCTTCTCAGTAGTAGTGACTTTTTCAATAGTTTTTGGGGTGTACTTTTCTACAGAGCTCTCAAATTTTGGCCAAGGGGCATCTGCATGAACTCCTGTTACTTTTGAAGCTACTTTCCTGGCTGAACCATTTGAAGAAATTGCTTCATAGGTTATATCCACGAGCGGCAGTTTCATGAACTTTCCAAGTTTATCTGTCGAGGTCAAGACTTTATCTCTAACTCTTTTTTTGAGAGATTTATTTTTTTCTTCGTAGGCTATTGCTTTACCTCTCAGCATTAGATGTGGAAAATCAAGTGCCCAAGGATGAGGAGGTACATAAGGACATTTTGTCTGATAGCAGAGATCACACATGTAACATTCGTCTACCACTTTCTGAAAGTCATTTTTGTCTACACCATCTAGTTCAAATGTTTCTGACTCATCAATTAAATCAAATAAGGTTGGAAAAGATTCGCACAGACTTACGCACCTCCTGCAGGTGTGACAAACATCATAAACTCTTTCGGATTCTTTGAGGAATTCCTCTTTATCCATAAAAGATGGATCCTTCCAATCAACAGGATGTCTAGTAGGTGCTTCTAAGCCGCCTTCCTTTTCTGAAAATATATCTGACATAGGGGTATCAAATAAGGTGCGCTGAACGCACCTTATAGAGACTTTTAATTAATGATTAAGCTAATTCGTCTAGAGCTTTAGAAAATCTATTAGCATGAGATCTTTCTGCTTTGGCAAGTGTCTCAAACCAGTCAGCGATTTCATCGAAACCTTCTTCTCTTGCAGTTTTAGCCATTCCTGGATACATGTCTGTGTATTCATGTGTTTCACCGGCTACTGAAGCTTCTAGGTTAAGTTTTGTTTCACCCATAGGAAGTCCTGTTGCAGGATCACCAGTTTCTTCTAAATATTCTAAATGACCGTGAGCATGACCTGTTTCACCCTCTGCAGTTGAACGAAAAACAGCTGCTACATCATTATGACCTTCCACATCTGCCTTTGCTGCAAAGTATAGGTATCTTCTGTTTGCTTGAGATTCACCTGCAAATGCATCTTTTAGATTCTGTTCAGTATTTGTTCCTTTAAGACCTGACATTATTTTCTCCGTTTATAAAAAAAACTATTTTAGAGT
>CACEHP010000018.1:0-31393 GCA_902559365.1 uncultured SAR86 cluster bacterium | reverse complement strand
GAATCCTTATGCCGATGAGAACTGGTCTGTACCTTACAGCGGTTTTTACCTAACACCTTTTTTGAGATCCGGTGACGAACTTGGTTTTGATGTTGCCTGGGTTGGCTTTACAAATAACCACAAGGATATGGGCATTGTTCAAGACTCTTGGTTTTCAGATGAAGCTTCTGCAACTTTTGCTAAATGGGAATCTCTTACAGACTGTGCTTCACAAGGTTATTACATGGCAATTGAAGCTAGAACCCCGAAGATTCAATTTGAAGAAGGTAAAAACACTTTTTGGGCAATCAGAAGTTGTTCTTTGAATGATGGCAAAACCGTTCAAGATTTATTAGAAAACGATAAATCTTGGAATGAATATATGGATAAATTGGGTCACACCGGGGGTGTTTGGAGATGGGTTCCTGTTGCGGGCACTTCTAACTCCTTTGAAGGAGATTTCTTCTTAAATATTTCTTTTAATTCTTGGGAAGAGTATGGATCTATTCAAGATGATTCTTTTTGGGGCGTGACACAAAGACCTGAAAGTATTCTATCCTGTGACAACCCAAGAGTTTATTCCGCATTTAATGCAAGAAATAGACCTTTTGAATCAAATTAAAATTGGAGAAAATAATGAAAAAAATTCTTTTACTTATATCTGCTGTTATATCTTTTAACTTTCTTATGGCTGATGATCATCAGTCATACACAACTTATACTGGTGAGGTACTTCAATGTAACTTACAAGATGGTAAGGATGTTGAGGATGTTCTTAAGATGGTCAAAAAAGATTGGTATGCTCTTGATTATCCTGTTCCTTATGAAGGTTGGGTTCTGACCCCAACTTTATTTGCTAATAATGATGGCGGATATGACCTTTTCTGGGCAGGTTTCACCACAAATAATACTAATATGGGAGCTTCTCTAGATTGGTTTAATGCTAATGCAGCTAAGGTATTTGATAAGTGGCAAAACCTTGTAAGCTGTGCTTCTTGGAGCCATTGGGATATTTTTGAAGCAAGAAGACCAGCAAATGAACTTGTAGAAGGTGACACCGGATATTGGGCTTTTCATAGTTGTAACTTCAAAGATGGGAAAGGTGTTTCTGATCTCAGAGGTAATGATGCTGAGTGGAATAAGTTTCTGGATGGAATAGGTCATGATGGTGGCGTTTGGAGATGGTGGGCAGGTGGAGGCTCAGATACCCAAAACTCTGCAGACTACTATGTGAATATTTCATTTAGTACCATGAAAGATTATGGTGCATACAGGGATGCAAGAATGAATGCTATGATGACTGGATCTATGCCAGAACAGATCGTAGATTGTGCTGCTCCACGAGTTTATTCAGCTAATAATATCAAGGCTATTACAACAAATTGAAGCCTTTAAATAAGAAAAACGGTCATTAGTTGGCCGTTTTTTTTACCTACTGCATTTTGTTAAGATGCAATTACCATGAGATTGAAAAAAATTTCCATCATTTTATATTTATCAGTTACTTCAACTTTCTCTTTTTCTGCAATTAACTTACATTCAGAATTATTTGACTACCTTGATGAAAGTGAAACTACAAGTTTTCTCCTTTCACAAAAAGGAGAAGTCATAATTAATGAAGAGTTTACACTTAAAAAAACTCATAACCCGATGAACAAGATGTTCTTTAATCTTTTTCGACATGGATCAATCGATACTAGAAGTCAAGAGGATGTGGCTTCTATTCAAAAAAGTGTTGTTTCAATTTTAATAGGTATAGCGCAACAACGTGGGCTCTTGAATCTTGATGATTCAGTTACTAAATATATTGGAAAATGGACTCAACTTGAAGATACTAAAGAGAATCCAATAACTATAAAGAATCTACTTGCAATGACTTCAGGTTTAGATGTTGATTTCAATTTCCAATTTAAACCTGGATCTGAATGGAAATATAACAGTAGAGCGTATAGTCAGTTAATATCTGTTCTTGAATCATCATCGGGTCTTGATGTAAATACACTTTCGTCACAATGGCTCTTTGCGCCACTAGAAATGAATAATACTTTCTGGAAACAGAGAGCAAAGGGTCCCTTGGGGTTCAGAAAAGATTCCTCTAAATATGGACTCGTTACCACAGCAGAGGATCTTTTAAAGTTTGGTCAATTTATCCTCAAGGCGAAAAATAATGGAACCAGTACCATCCTTCTAGATGAGAAATTCTTTGAAGAGTCTTTCACAAAATCTCAAGATAAAAATGAAGCATACGGATATTTATGGTGGCTAAACAACTCAACTAGCCATATGACATGGGATAAGGGTCTTTCCTCAGGACGGTTATTGCCAAATGCCCCTGATGAAACTATTCTCGCTTTAGGAGCAGGCAGTAGAGTCCTGGCTATCGTACCAAGTGAAGAATTAATATTAGTAAGACTTGGATCTTTTCCGGAAGATCCTAATTTTATAAATAACCTATGGAAATATATCCAAAATTAATATTCTTAATTATTAGCGGAGCTATTTTAAATCTTTCAGCTACTCAACCTATTATTACCTGGAAGGAGCATATAATAGATGATCCTTTCATAGGGCCATCTGACTTGGCTGGTAGCGATGGATTAGAAGTAGCTGATTTGGATAAAGATGGTTTCTTGGACATAGTTTCCGTTCATGAACTCGATACAGAATATGGTATCCCAAAAGGCTATGTAAGAATCGCATGGGGAACTGAAGATCCATTTAAGTGGGAATTGACTACCTTGGCCTCAGGTTCTGAAGCGCCGTCAGCAGAAGATGTTGATATTGTTGATGCTGATGGAGACGGGTGGCCTGACATAATAGTTGCTTGTGAACTAGCACATCTTATTTATTTCAAAAAATCCTGCCTATGACCATCGCTCATTAAAGTGGAAAAGAACTATCCCTGAAATTACTACAAACAGGGGTTCTTTCATAAGAGTTTTTTTTGCTGACTTTAATAATGATGGCAAGCCTGAAGTAGTTGCCGCAAATAAGGGAGGAGAAAATCCAGATATAACAAAAGCCCCATTAAATAATATTTCTATTTATTTGTTACCTGACAATCCCTTAGAGGGCGATAAATGGGAAGAGTTGGTATTAACACAAGTCCGTATTCCAATTAATTCTCAACCTGTTGATTTAGATCTTGATGGAGATATGGATATTGTTGTTGGATCCCGGGGTGAAAGAAGAATTTTATGGCTTGAAAACAAGGGAGATCTTAAATTTGCTCAACATGATATTAGACTTTCAACTGCCTTAGATAAAGGTTCTTGGATAACTGGTTTTAATATGGATTACGGAGATCTCAATGGAGATGGTCTCCTCGATATTGTTAGTTCAGTTTGGCCCAGTTCAGCATACATACTATTTCAACCTCATGATCCTGCTGATAAGTGGAATATCCTCAAGATAGGAAGTATCGAACCTGATCTGCTAGTGAGTGTTTCACTTGCAGACATTGATGGAGATGGAGATAAAGATTTATTTTCAGGTTCTTACAGTCTTGGTAGCAGAGATGAAGATGACTCAGACGGATTAAATAAATCCTTTGGCAGCGTTGTATGGTTTGAAAATAGAGAAAACAATTGGATTAAAAATAATATATTGAGAAGAAAGCGTGGGATGTATGACAAGTGGATTCCTCTAGATCTGGACAAAGATTCCGATCTAGATTTTATTGGAACAAGGGGCAACAGCATGCCTTATGATGGCGTCATTTGGCTTGAACAACTAAGGGGTCATGGCTCAAATTCAATATTTCAACAAGCTAGACAAATAGATAGCGAATCAGTCCCTTTTAATGATTAAATTTTAATCATAATCAACCTTAGTTATAATCATTATATGGAATCTACCAAGATTAAGCCTTTAGATGTTCTAAGTGAATCGCAATTAAGTGAAATTCGCAAAAAAAACGATCTAAGAAATATCTTTGCTCTATTGTTTGATTGGGGATTAATGGTCCTCGGTCTTTATGTATTCTATTATTATCCTAGCATCCTTACTTTTTTAGCTTCAGTCGTAGTCATTGGTTCAAGACAGTTTGCTCTTGCTGTCCTCGCGCATGATGGAGCGCATAATCTTCTGTTTTCTAACTCTAAAATAAACGACTTTATCTCTCAGTGGTTTTGTGCGTATCCTATATTTCAAGATAATAGGGTTTATAGACCTTATCATTTAAAGCACCATAGATTTACTGAAACAGAAGAAGATCCTGATTTAATCCTTAGTGCACCTTTTCCTATTAATAAGAAAAGTTTTTTTAGAAAAGTAGTTAGGGACCTTACTGGAGTTACAGGTTACAGAAGATATTCCTCTTCTCTTGTTTCAATATTTAAAACTGAAGGCGACAATTCATCAGGAAAGATAAGCAGAATTTGGAATAAAATTCATGGTTTTTTCATAGTTAATTTATTTATTTTTGTTTTGATCTCTTCGTTCTTTCACTGGTCTTTATTTTTTTTACTATGGTGGCTTCCAGCATTTACCTACTACAGCTTAATTATAAGAATTAGAAACATTGCTGAACATTGCGTAACTCCTGGAGAAAGTGATTTTAATAATACTAGAACTACAAGAGCATCATTTTTGATGAGATTCTTATTGGCACCTCATAGAGTTAATTATCATTTAGAACACCATTTATTTATGATGTGCCCTTGGTACAACCTGCCAAAAGCACATTTGATGATGATAGAGAATGGATATAAAGATAAAATGTGCTTAGAAGATTCCTATCGAAATGTTTTATCTAAAGCAGTGAGCGCATAAAAATGACTAATGAAAAAGATTTAAAAGACAAACTTACTCCTGAAGAGTATTACGTTACTCAGAATCATGGTACAGAACCTGCCTTTAGCGGAAAGTATGATGGCGTTAAGACGCCTGGAACATATCATTGTATCGTCTGTGGGGTAGAGTTATTTAGCTCAGAATCAAAATATGATTCTGGTTCAGGATGGCCAAGTTTTTGGGAACCTTCACAGGAAGAAAATATTGAAACAGAACAGGATCATTCAGCAGGAATGGTCAGAACGGAAGTTCACTGCAGCAAATGTGAAGCTCATCTTGGTCATGTTTTCCCAGATGGACCTCAGCCAACAGGACTAAGGTATTGTATTAATTCTGTTTCCTTAGATTTAAAACCTACAGAAGAGGAATAGGTCTGAGCGAAGACGTTTCACCTCCTAAAAAATCTTTAAGGCTATTAGCTAGCAGTGGATTAGTGTCTTTCTGGACTTTTGTATCCAGAATACTTGGATTAATTAGAGATATTGTTATTACTGGTCTTCTGGGTGCGGGAGTTGCCTTAGATGCTTTTGTAGTAATCATGAAGATTCCGAGTGTTTTTCGGAGGCTATTTGCTGAGGGCGCATTCAACCAAGCATTCATTCCTGTACTTAGCGAGTATAAAGAAGGAGATAAATCAAAAGTTAAAGATCTAATTAATAATACTTTTGGTGTTTTAACTACTGCTCTTTTGTTAGTTAGTACCCTTGCACTCCTCTTTGCTCCTTTCTTCGTTATGATCTTTGCTCCAGGGTTTTATGCAGAACCATTAAAGAAAGAGCTTGCTATAGATATACTTCAAATAACTTTTCCCTATTTACTTTTTGTTTCCTTGGTGGCATTTTCAGGCTCTATTTTAAATTCTTATCAGAAATTTTCTTTACCAGCCTTAACACCTTTATTTTACAACTTGAGCTTAATAGTCGCTGCTGTTTGGTTTGCACCTAATCTAGAGATGCCTATTTATGCAATTGCTTGGGGTGTATTCGTTGCAGGGATTATTCAAGTAATTATTCAGGTACCAGCATTAGTATCAATGGGGCTATTACCAAAATTTCATTTTAATACGAATCATCCTGGAGTAAGAAAAGTTTTGTATTTGATGGTCCCAGGAATAATTGCTGGTGGTGTTAGTCAGATTAATATGCTCATTGACACTATCTTGGCCTCTTTGCTACCAACGGGAAGCCCCAGTTGGCTTTATGTCTCTGATAGATTAATGCAATTACCTTTGGGAATTTTTGCAATAGCAATAGGAACAGTAATCTTGCCTAGATTATCTTCATTATTTGTTGCAGAAAACAAGATGTCATTTTCAAATACCCTAGATTGGTCAATTAGATTGATACTACTTATAGGAATTCCTGCAGTGATAGGTTTGGTTATGCTAGCTGAACCTATAATACTAGTTCTTTTTGAAAGAGGAGCTTTTAGTGCCAATGATTCTTTACAGGCCTCTTATAGCCTGATAGCTCTTGCATTTGGGTTAATTGCATTTATGCTTATTAAAATCCTTACTCCAAGTTTTTTTGCTAGACAAGAACCTAAAAAACCAATGTATGTTGCCTTAGCTTCTATGATTTTGAATGCAGTTCTTGCATGGTTTCTTGGATTCCATTTAGGCTATGGCCATATAGGCCTTGCTTTGGCTAGTTCGATATCTGCTTTCTTCACAGTAGTCGTGTTAATTTATTTGCTTAAGAGAGAAGATGTTTACGAAGCTTCTGAGGGTTGGGGACTTTTTTGGATAAGACTAATTTTTGCTTCAGCGTTTTTAATCTTATTCATAAATTACTTTGGTGATGAGGTTTCCATATTGAGAGAGCTTAATGATCTAGGTAAGATTCTTTATATTTTGAAAATGGTATTCTTAGGCATAGCTCTTTATCTCCTTGCTTTAAGATTAACGGGGCTGAAGCTAAAGGACTTTGTTAATTGAAATGTATTTAATAAGAGGAATCCAAAATATAGATCTCTTTTTATCCAAGCATAAGGATACAGAGTTGATAGCAACAATCGGAAACTTTGATGGCCTTCATCTTGGACATCAACATATTATTGAAAATATGCAAAAAGATTCAGAAGTTAACGGGTGGCAAAAGCTTGTTATTTTCACTGAACCACATGCAAGAGAGTTTTTTGCTGAGTCTCTTGGAACTTACGAAGAAAAACCTCCTAGAATCTTTCCTTGGTCACAAAAAGTTAAACGATTGAAGGAACTTGGAGTGGAATATTCTTTTTTTCTTAATTTTAATAATCAATTAAGAAAAATGACCCCAGAAGATTTTATTAATAATATTTTATCCCGACTTTCTATTCGAAAATTAGTCATAGGAGACGATTTTCGTTTTGGTGCAAATCGAGAAGGGGACTTCAACTTTCTCCAAGAATGGGGTAAAGAAAATAATATCTTAGTGGAGAAGACAGATACTTATTCAATAAATGGTGAAAGAGTTAGTAGTACTAGGATTAGAAACGCTTTAACAAATGCTGATTTTGAAGGAGCTAAAGAATTACTGGGTCAACCATACACATTCTATGGAAAGGTTGTTTACGGACAACAATTAGGCACACAGCTTGGAGTGCCTACAGCAAATCTATGGCTGCCCAAAAATAAACTTCCCATAGCTGGTGTATACATCGTGAAAGTAGATGTTGAAGGACAGAGATATGGAGGTATCGCAAACATGGGCGTAAGGCCTACAGTAGATGGACAGAATCCTGTCTTAGAGGTTCATATATTTGAATTTTCTAAGAATATATATGGAAGAAAAATCAACGTAGAATTTTTGCAAAAGCTTAGAGATGAAAAAAAATTTAATGGACTAGATGAATTAAAAGAACAAATTTTTAAAGATATTTCAACAGCTAAGCAATATTTCAGTTAAAGTGCCAAAAAATTTATTATGACTGACTATAAAGACACTCTTAATCTTCCAAATACTGGCTTTGCTATGAAGGCTGGGTTGCCTGCTAAAGAGCCTAAGATGATTGAGTTTTGGGAAGAAATGGAGCTTACAAAAGAGATTGCCAAGGCTCGAAAAGGAAGAGAAAAGTTTATTTTGCACGATGGCCCTCCTTATGCAAATGGCGAAATTCATACAGGTCATGCTGCCCAAAAAGTATTGAAGGATATCGTTATTAAATCCCAAACTTTAGATGGTAAGTATGCTCCATTTGTTCCTGGTTGGGATTGTCATGGATTGCCTATCGAATTGAATGTAGAAAAAAAAGTAGGAAAAGTTGGACACAAAGTAGAAGCATCAGAATTTCGTGATGCTTGCAGGAAATATGCTAACTCCCAAATAGAACTTCAAAAGAAAGATTTTAAAAGACTTGGCGTTATTGGAGACTGGGATAACCCTTACGTAACAATGGATTTTTCTTTTGAAGCTAACATTATCAGAGCTTTAGGAAAAATTATTGAAAAAGGACATCTACAAAGGGGCGATAAACCTGTGCATTGGTGCGTAGATTGTGGGTCTTCCTTAGCTGAAGCTGAAGTTGAATATCAAGACAAAATTTCAACTTCAATTGATTTTATTTTTCCGATAGAAGATGAATCATTATTGAAAATATTTGAAGCAGAAAGCAACAACAAAAACTTTGTTGCTAGCTGGACTACAACACCTTGGACATTACCTGGAAATTTAGCTCTCACAATTAACGATTCATTTACTTACCAGCTTATAGAAGTTGAATTCAATAATCAGAATATCAATATCATCTTGGCAAAAGACTTGGTGAAGGCTACTTTAGAAAGAGTAGGCATTTCTGACTATAATATTTTGGGATCTTGCTCTGGATCTTCACTGCTCGGTTTAAAGGCTTCTCATCCTTATCTTGATCGTGATTCTTTAATAATTGCTGGAGATCATGTCACAACTGAAGCTGGAACAGGAGTGGTTCACACTGCTCCTGGGCATGGATTAGAAGATTATGCTGTTTCCAAAGAAAATGGTCTGGAAGTATTAAGTCCCGTTAA
Organism: uncultured SAR86 cluster bacterium; assembly: GCA_902559365.1. Lineage (GTDB taxonomy): Bacteria > Pseudomonadota > Gammaproteobacteria > Magnimaribacterales > Magnimaribacteraceae > Magnimaribacter. The sequence continues at coordinate 22,638 of CACEHP010000018.1, read as the reverse complement.
GGGAAATGGAACATTCCACGAAGATGTTGAGCATTTTGCAGGCCAATTTGTTTTTAAGGCAAACGAAAATATCATTCAATTGTTAAAAGAAAAAAAGGCTTTACTTTCTGAGTCTTCATTTGAGCACAGCTATCCTCATTGCTGGAGACACAAGACTCCGGTTATGTTCCGGGCAACTCCTCAGTGGTTCATTTCTATGGAACAAGAGGGCCTCTTGAAAAAATCCTTAGATTCTATAGAAGATGTTCGATGGGAGCCGTCTTGGGGTAAAGCAAGAATGGAGTCTATGCTTGAAAGCAGACCTGATTGGTGCATTTCAAGACAAAGGTCATGGGGAGTTCCAATAGCATTATTGATACATACTGAAACTGGTGAACTGCATCCCGAAACACCTGAAGTCATAGAGAAGGTAGCGGCATTAGTTGAAGCTAAAGGTATTCAGGCGTGGCATGATGTCGCCATTAAAGACTTAGTAGATGATCATCAAGATTATGAAAAAATAACCGACTGTTTGGATGTGTGGTTTGATTCAGGAGTTACGCATGCTTGTGTATTAAGTGCTAATAATGAATTGCAATTTCCAGCTGATCTTTATTTAGAGGGTTCAGATCAACATAGAGGATGGTTCCAATCCTCTCTTTTAACTAGCATGGCTATAAATGATTGTGCACCTTATAAGGCAGTACTTACCCATGGTTTTGTTGTAGATGGTGAGGGTAAAAAAATGTCAAAATCACTCGGCAATGTCATTTCTCCGCAAAAAATTTGGGAAACGATGGGCGCAGATGTTTTGAGAGCATGGATAGCTTCCACTGACTATACTAAAGAGATAGTTTTATCAGACGATATTCTTAAAAGATCAGCAGATTCCTACAGAAGAATTAGAAATACAATTAGATTTCTTCTCGGAAATCTTAATGATTATGACGGACAAATTATTGAACCTGATAAGCTTACTGAATTAGATAAGTGGATGATCTTAAGAACTAAGACGTTACAAGAACAAATTAAAGATGATTATCTCAATTATAATTTTCATCAAGCATTTCAAAAAATTCATAACTTTTGTGCAAACGACCTAGGTGGATTCTATTTAGATATATTAAAAGACAGGCTATATACGGCTAGATTAGATTCTGATGCGCGAAGGTCTTCTCAAGTAGCACTTTCCAATATTCTTCAAGCCTTACTTAGATGGGTAAGTCCTATACTTTCTTTTACTGCAGAAGAGGCCTGGCAATCCTTAGGGAGTGATACAAAATCTGTTCATCTTCTTGAGTGGTTTCAAGATTGGACTGAAGTAGGAGAATTAAGATTCTCCGATGAGGAGTGGGAAAAGATATTAGAGATAAGATCTGAAGTTAATAAACATATCGAAGAGGCGAGAAATAATGAAATCATAGGGTCGTCTTTAGAAGCAGAGCTAGAATTGTATTGTGATACAGATATCAAAACACTTTTAGATAATTTTTCTGAGGAACTAAGATTTATTTTTATTACCTCAGAAGCAAAAGTTTACCAACTTGGACAGAAGGGAAATGATACAAACATCCAAGGTTTAAAGATCAATGTTCAAAAAACTGGATATGAAAAATGTGTCCGATGCTGGCATAGTCGACCTGAAGTGGGAACCATTAAAGTCCATGAAGCTATTTGTCAAAGATGCTACGAAAATGTTGAAGGGAATGGTGAAATCAGAATTTTTGCGTAAGTGAGATACATCTCAATGAAAAAAATCCTATTTCTTCTATCTCTTATTTCAATAGACCAATTTACTAAATACCTAGTTTTAAAAAACTTTTTAATTGGCGAAAGCTTAAACTTATTACCAATATTAGATATTTATCTTATTCTCAATACAGGGATAGCTTTTAGTCTCTTTGATGATGGAGGAGATCTGGGTCGATGGTTGCTAGTTCTCTTAGTTCTTTTGGTATGCTTATATTTGCTTTATATCCTCGTCATAGAGTCACTCAATAGGTATGAGTCATTGGCTTTATTAATGATCTTATCTGGAGGGGTTGGAAATCTATTAGATAGGGCTTTTAGAGGTCACGTAGTTGATTTTATAAGTTTTTACTATGAAAGTTATTCTTTCTATATTTTTAACTTTGCCGATACATTTATAACAATAGGAGTTTTTATTTATATTCTTGATATAGTTATTTCTAAATCTAAAACAAATGGAAATAAGGTTAGCTAATACTCGAGGGTTTTGTGCCGGAGTAGATAGAGCAATAGAGATTGTAAAAAAAGTCATAGAGCTTCACGGTGCCCCTGTATATGTAAAGCATGAAGTGGTTCACAATAAGACAGTAGTTGAAGAATTAAAAAATCTTGGAGCGATTTTTGTGGAGGATATAGAAGAGATTCCAGTAGGTGAGGTGGTTGTATATAGTGCACATGGAATTTCAAAAGCGGTAGAAGTTCAATCAGGCGAAAGAAATCTTGATGTTTTTGATGCAACATGCCCTTTGGTAAGTAAGGTCCACGCAGAAGTGCATACCTATGCAAAAATGGGTTTTGATTGTTTACTTATCGGACATAAAAATCATCCAGAAGTTGAAGGGACAATGGGACAATTTGATACATCTTATGGAGGAACAATAACGCTCGTAGAAGATATAGAAGATGCTAAAAAATTATCCTTTAAAGACTCCTCAAATTTAGCTTATGTAACTCAAACAACATTGTCTGTAGATGATACGAAAGAAATTAAGGACTACCTATTAAGACATTTTCCAAACATCAAAGGTCCAAAAAAAGATGACATCTGTTATGCAACTCAGAACCGACAGGATGCAATTAAACAACTAGCACTAGAATCCGACCTAGTCATAGTAATTGGGTCTGAAAATAGCTCAAATTCCAATAGGCTTAGAGAAATAGCAGAAAGATCTGGAGTAGAAGCTTATCTCATAGATAGTATTGATGACTTATCTTTGGATTGTCTAAAAGGCAAATCTAAAATAGGTCTTACATCTGGGGCTTCCGCCCCAGAACACCTTGTCTCAGAAGTAATAGAAAAGCTTTCTTCAGTTTATGGTTTTAATTTAGTAGGTGACAAGAACCGAACAGACGAAGGAATATCCTTTAGGCTGCCCAAAGGCTTAAGATGATAAGAACCTTTTATTTGATTTTTTGTCTAACAAAGAAACGGAGGAAATTATGAAACTAAAACTTATTTTATCTACTTTTTTAATTGGTCTTGTATCTTTAAATACTTACTCAGCGCCTAGAATGTTCGAACAAATAAAAAAAATGGATACAGATCAAGACGGAACTGTAACTCTAGAAGAATTCAATGCCAATACTATAAGTCGATTTCAGCTGATGGATAAAAATAGTGATGGGAATATTTCAGAAGATGAGTTTCTGGCCCCAATCAATAAGCGTTTTGAAAGAATGGACTTAAATTCTGATGGAATTCTTCAAAGAAAAGAGCTTAGGAAGGCTCTTAAATCTAAAAAGAGTAAAAACGGCAAGATGAAGGAAAAAAAACAGCCTAAACCATTTATTAAACAATAGAGGTTTTCTTGAAGATAGATAAGACATTTCTTTTAGATGAAGCCAAGGTTTGTCTATCTCCAAATAGTTCTGAAAGGAAATCTAAAGAAATATCTCTTCTCGTAATACACAACATTAGCTTACCACCCGGCAAGTATGGTGGAGATTATATTGAGAAGTTTTTCACTAATCAGTTAAATTCCGATGACGATCCATATTTTAAAGACATAATTGATTTAAAAGTATCTAGTCATCTTCTGATCAAACGAGATGGATCGATTACTCAGTTTGTGCCTTTCAATAAAAAGGCATGGCACGCTGGTGTTTCTATTTTTAAAGATAGAGAAGACTGTAATGAGTTTTCAATAGGAATTGAACTTGAGGGAACAGACGAGACTCCATATGAAAAAGAACAATATAATGCCCTTATTATGGCAACCAAGGCACTAATGTCTTTTTTTCCTGATATAAAAAAGGATCGCATAGTTGGACATTCTGACATTGCTCCAGAAAGAAAAACTGACCCTGGAAGGTCCTTTGATTGGGAGTATTATCTTTCTAAAATAAATTAAATCTGTTTCCAAAGTGATTCTTCAACACCCTTGTTTTGATTAATACTTCTTGCAATAACGAACATTAGGTCTGAGAGCCTATTAAGATAAACGAGTTTATTCTCTTCAACTGAATAATTTTTATTTAATATGACCAGAGATCTCTCACATCTTCTACATACTGCTCTAACATATTGAGATAATGCCGCTGCTTGATTTCCGCCTGGTAAGATAAAATTATCTAACGCCGGAAGTTTCTCATTTAGCTTTTGTATTTGTTCTTCTACAAATAATATTTCCTCTTTTGTAATAGAGTCTTGAGTACCAACAGAAAGTGAACCGCCAATATCGAAGAGACAGTTTTGTATTCTTCTTAATAAATACCTATAGTCTTCGGAATCTGGGAGGGAGTCTAAGTAGCCTATTAAAGAATTTAATTCATCAATTTCTCCAATTGAGTTAATGATAGGATCTGCCTTGCTTACTCTAGATCCATCAGCCATGCCTGTAGTTCCTTTATCTCCCGTTTTAGTCGTTACTTTAGTTATTCGCTTATTCATTTATCTTCCTAAATCATAATGTAATTTAAACCAAATCGATCTACCTTGACTCATATAAAAAGCATTAGAGGTAGCTGCGGTGTAATATTCTTTATCGAACATATTTTCCAATTTAAATGAAATTTTAGTTTTTTTATTTAATTCTTTAGTAAACGACAGGTTTACCAAACTGTAGGCTGGGAGCTCAATATCACCAAAATCTCTTCGCTTGCTAAATGAAGAAAGATTTATTGTTCCAAGAAAACCATATAAATCTCTTGAAAGGGTTAAACTTCCTGATCTCTTAGACCTCCTAAGTAGTTGATTTCCATTATTATCCTTTGGGTCTTGTGATCTTAATAAGATTGCTAAATCCCAACTTTCAGTATTCATTCTGTATCTGATTTCTATACCTTTGTTAGATGCCTCACTAATATTCTTCAATACATAATTTTGATAATCAAAATCTATTAAGTTTGTTAAATTGTTTCTAAATAAAGATAAATTTAAATTTGAATTTTTCTTTATTTTTTTAATATTAATCTCTGTCGATTTATTAATTTCAGGTTTTAAGTTTGTATTGCCTCCAAAACCATATAACTCTGAGCTGACTGGAGATCTAAATGAAGAAGAATTTGATAAACCAATTCTCCAATTTTGATTAAATTCTCTCAATAATTCTAAATTCCAAGAGAGATTCGTGCCATATCTGTCGTGATCACTATTTCTCAGTGAAGTAGTTAAAGAACTCTTAGATAAATTTAAATTCATTGCAGTAAAAAAAGATTCAGTTTTAATTTTCTCTCGGTACTTTGTCCCGTAACTTGCATAGTCAACATCTTCATTTTCCATATCAATTCCTAAAATAAATTGATTGGAATTTTCGATAAAGGTGAAGTTTGAAAGCATAAACTCTATGAAATCTCTTTCAGTATTTGTAACATCAATTTGCCCTAAGAAGTTTAAATCGTTTTGTTGGATGAGGTCCTTCGACTTATTCAAATTCAAGTTATAAGAAAAAGCATCTTCAATAGAGTCTCTTATCTTGATGCCAGTAGCATAGTTTTTGTAGTCTTGGGAGACGGGTGTGCCAAAAACTAAATACTCTATTGTTCCTTCAGCTAACCAACTTGATACATCAAATTCAGCAAGATCGGAATCAATTTGAAAATTACTAATGAGCGTATTATTTTTGTATCCTCGATCAAGGGTAGAATTTGAAAGAACAGGAAAACCGTCTGTATCAGCCTTTGATGCTGCAAGATTTAAAAACCCTACATCATCTAATTTATAATTTAGCTTGAGTAATTTTTTTTCAAAATTATCGGGGCCAACATTAATACCAATAGAGGATTGAGTCTGATTCTCGATAGGCTTTGTCGAGATATCTACGACACCTCCAATCGCACTCGATCCATGAATAGCTGATAAGGGGCCATATCCTATCTCTATGTTAGAGATTAAATCTGTATCAAGATTATAAATTGAAGCACCTCCAGCAGTACTCGGATTAATTTTTATGCCATTAATTTTAACCAGGGTATGGTTGCTATTACTTCCCCTAGTAAACACCGATGATAATTGTCCTAACCCTCCGTTACTGCTTGTATCAATAGCAAGAATATCTCTGAAAAGGCTAGATAAATTTTTAGGCTGAGTTTTATCAAGTAATTCTTGATCAATTTTATCGACCACAATAACTGTTTCTGTATAAGCTTTAGGGACTGAAGAAATAACTGTTACTATTTCATAGTCTTTTAATTCATTAGAAAAACCATAGGATAAGAAAAAAGTCAGTAGTACAACTGATTTCAAACGATACATAAATCACCCTTCGTAATTAAGTTAATATTTTTTTGGCCGGTATCCGGGCTTAAGAATTAAATGATTTTCAACGCCTTCCCGTTATTACAGTGACATATGTTGAAAATCTTCTATTTACCGTTGCGAGGGCAGCACTGGATTATTTATTCACCAGTTTCCCGTTTAACCTATTAAAGGCACCTGGGACGATTATAGAGGTTTATATTATTAATTGCTTTTTTTGTTTGTAATGAGGGCTTAAACTTAAAATAAATATATGGAGGAAACTAAACATGGCTTCTTTTGACATTAAATCAGAGCTTGATCATCACGAGGTTACAAATGCTGTTGATCAGGCAAATAGAGTTTTACAAAACAGATTTGATTTTAAAGGCACAGGTGCAGAATTTATTGTAAATGAAAAACAAATCTCTCTATCAGCCAAAGAAGAATTTCAAATTCATCAAATGTCTCCCATTCTCAATGAATCTCTTGCAAAGAGAGGTATAGATTTGAAGACCTTAAAACCACATGATATAGAAGTCTCGGGTGGATCTGCTCAGCAGAATATCGAGTTACAAGAGGGCATCGATAAGGAGTTGGCAAAAAAAATAACTACCTTAGTTAAGCAATCCAAGTCAAAGACACAGGCATCAATACAGGGAGATAGTGTAAGAATAACTGGAAAGAAAAGAGATGAATTACAGGCTATTATTCAATTAGTCAAAGATCAAAATTATGACATCCCCCTTCAGTTTGTTAATTTTCGAGACTAAGAATAGATGCTGAAGAATATAACTATTGGTAGCCTGGGCTTTTCATCTGGTTTACCTTATATTCTTATCTTCTCAACTCTTGGAGTTTGGTTAGCTGATATAGGCGTAGATCTATCTTTAATAGGTTTCTTTGCATGGATAGTCCTTACATACTCTTTGAAGTTTCTCTGGGCTCCTATGATTGATAATTTCTCGATACCTTTTTTAAATCGTCTAGGTTTTAGAAAAAGCTGGATTCTTTTTTCTCAGATTTTAATTGTTTTGTGTCTCTTGTTGCTTTCAGTAATTAATCCTCTTGATAGTTTATATTTCTTTGCATTTATAGCCTTTCTAGTAGCTTTTTCAGGTTCTATTCAAGATATTGCTATTGATGCTTTTAGGATTGAGCTAGCTGAATTAAGTCAACAAGGAAATTTAGCTGCGAGTTATCAGTTTGGTTATAGGATGGCAATATTAGTCTCTAGTTCATTCGCTCTAATTTTTGCCTCTGATTATGGATGGAGTCTTACATATCAATTGATGGCATTTTTAATGTTGATCGGAGTGGTGGGAATCCTAATATGTCCTGAAGGCATTAATGGAAGCTTGAAGAAACTCACACTCCAAAATTCTATTTTTTTACCCCTGAAAGATTTCATTTCTCGTTTTGGCCTCTTTTTTGCGTCTTTTCTTCTAATGATTATAGCCACCTATCGTTTAACGGATATTGTCATGGGGCCCATGGCCAGCCCTTTCTATCTAGAAAAAGGCTATACACTGAAAGAGATAGGTTACGTTGTGAAAGTAGTTGCTGTAATTGCCTCAATATTGGGATTCTTTTTAGGTGGAATCTTAGTTAAAAGGCTTGGTGTAAAAATAACACTAATTATCGGAGCCTTACTTGTTTTAGTAACCAATCTTTCTTTTTCTGCAATAGCATTGCTCGATAAGGATCTTTCTTTATTAGGTCTTGTTGTAGGCGCAGATAGCTTAGCCGCAGGCGTTGTTGGAACAGCAAATATTACTTTCCTAACAAGTTTAGTTTCAAAACAATATACGGCTGTTCAGTATGCATTACTTACCTCTTTTATGATGCTTCCTGGGAAAATATTTAGTGGATTTTCTGGATTGATAGCAAATTACTTTAAATCTAGTCATGGCACAGAATATGGATGGATGCTTTTCTTTATATTTACTTCTTTCTTAACAATACCCAGCATAATATTGCTTTTTTACTATAGAAAAAGAGAGCATCAATGATACAAATATACAGAGCAGTCTTTGTATTGGCACTTTGTTTCATTAGCTATGGCGCCTTTACACCAACTGAATCAAGTCAATCTATTCTTTATCTTGATAAGATTGCTCACTTTTTAGCCTTTTTAATATTGACGTTTCTTTTAGATATTTCCCTGAGAGACCCCATTAACGTTCAAAAATATGCAATTTTGTTTTTAATTGCTTACGCTGGTTCCATTGAATTTATACAATATTTCTTGCCTTACAGATCAGCAGAAATTTTTGACTTTTTAAGCGATTTACTAGGAATACTTGTTTATTTATATTTTGCCCCAAAAATGTATATAAGGCTTAAGGGATGAGATACTTTTTATTATTTTTATTAATTTTTCCATTTATAGAAATATACACTCTTATCGTCCTAGGTGGCTACATAGGGGCCTTTAATGCAGTTTCTTGGATTATCCTTTCAGGAATAATTGGCGTTTACCTTCTCAGAAACCAAGGAATAAAAACCTTGTTAGAGATAAGGACCCAGAAAAGATCCTTCGAGCCCTCCGCAGATAACTTTTTAAAAACTTTATTCACACCAATAGGTGGTTTTTTTCTTTTAGTTCCAGGATTCATAACCGATTTTCTAGGAATCTTGATACTTTTACCTTTAACAAGAATATTTATTCTAGGTTTAATTTTTAATTCTATAAGCCCAATGTATCGCAAGGGAGCCAGTCAAGAAAATAAGGATGATTGGATAGAGGGAGAATTTAAAAAAGATAAATAATATTAAAAAGCTTGAAAAAACTATAAAAATCCCAACATAAAAGCTGTGAGAGGTTAAATGCATATAAAAATCAGCATTGACGTGTGATCTGAACTGATTAGAATGACGAGCCTTTCATAGAAACAATTTAAATTTTAAATAAATTTTTGGAGAAACCAGATGAAATTTAGACCATTGGCAGATCGCGTTTTAGTTAGACGCACTGATGAAGAACAAACCACTGAGGGTGGTATCGTTCTACCTGGATCAGCAGCTGAAAAGCCTTCTCAAGGCGAAGTAGTAGCTGTAGGGCCTGGAAAAACTTTAGATAACGGCGAAGCTCAAGCCGTTTCAGTGAACGAAGGCGACTTGGTTGTTTTCGGTCAATATGCCGGTAGTAATACGGTTAAAATCGATGGGGATGAGCTTGTTATTCTTAATGAACAAGACATTCTAGGTGTTTTAGAAAAATAATTTAAAAAGAGAGGAAAAAATGGCCAAAGAAGTCAAATTTAGTGATGTTGCTCGTCAAGGTATGTTGGCGGGTGTAAATATACTTGCAGATGCAGTTAAAGTTACACTTGGACCTAAAGGTAGAAATGTAATTTTAGATAAATCATTTGGTGCACCTACTGTCACCAAAGACGGAGTATCTGTTGCAAAAGAAATAGAACTACAAGACAAGTTTGAAAATATGGGAGCTCAGATGGTTAAAACTGTAGCTTCTCAAACTTCAGACGAAGCAGGTGATGGAACAACAACAGCTACTGTTCTTGCTCAATCCATAGTGAACGAAGGCTTAAAATCTGTTGCCGCTGGCTTTAATCCAATGGACTTAAAAAGAGGAATTGATAAAGCAGTTGCAGCTGCGGTTGAAACTCTTCAAGATGCTTCTGAGCCCTGCGAGGATGATACAGCCATAGCACAAGTTGGCACAATTTCAGCCAATAGCGACACCGCCGTTGGTGAAATAATTGCAGAAGCTATGCAGAAGGTTGGTAAAGAAGGTGTTATTACTGTCGAAGAGGGATCTGGTATAGAAAATGAACTAGAAGTTGTTGAAGGTATGCAGTTTGACAGAGGATATCTATCTCCTTATTTCATTAATAATCAAGAGAGAATGACCGCGGATTTAGATGATCCTTTCATTCTTCTTCATGACAAAAAAATATCTAATATTAGAGATTTACTTCCCTTACTGGAAGCTGTAGCTAAAGCAGGCCGCCCTTTACTAGTCTTAGCAGAGGACGTGGAAGGTGAGGCTCTTGCAACCCTAGTTGTTAATAACATGAGAGGTGTTGTAAAAGTTGCAGCCTGTAAAGCGCCTGGTTTTGGAGATAGAAGAAAAGCAATGCTTGAAGATATAGCAATCCTTACAGGAGGAACTGTTATATCCGAGGAAGTTGGCCTTTCTTTAGAAGGCGCAACAATTGAAGATCTTGGTCAAGCTAAGAAAGTAGAGCTGAACAAAGAAGATACAACTATCATTGATGGCGCTGGAGCTGCTGATGCAATTTCTGGAAGAGTTAGTCAAATTAGAGCCCAGATAGAAGATACTTCTTCTGACTACGACAGAGAGAAACTTCAAGAAAGAGTTGCTAAACTTGCTGGCGGTGTCGCTGTAATCAAAGTTGGTGCAGGTTCTGAAATTGAAATGAAGGAAAAGAAAGCTAGAGTAGAGGATGCTCTTCATTCAACTAGAGCGGCAGTTGAGGAAGGTGTTGTCGCTGGTGGTGGAGTAGCCCTAGTTAGAGCTCAACAAAAAATTGAAGGATTAACTGGTGATAATGAAGACCAAAATGTAGGTATCAATATCGCTCTTAGAGCTATGGAAGCACCAATTAGACAAATTACAAATAATGCTGGTGAAGAGGCTTCTGTTGTCCTTGATAAAATCAAGGATGGAAAGGGTAATTTTGGTTTCAATGCTGGATCAGGCGAATATGGAGATATGATCAAGATGGGAATCTTGGATCCAGCTAAGGTAACTAGAACTGCACTTCAAGCCGCAGGTTCTGTTGCTGGTCTCATGATAACTACTGAGGCAATGATAGCTGATGCTCCAGATGAAGGAGGAGCGGCCGGCGGAATGCCTGGTGGAATGCCTCCTGGAATGGACATGGGCGGTATGGGCGGCATGATGTAACAATCAGCTCCTAAAGAAAAAAGCCCTTCGGGGCTTTTTTCTTTTAAGAAACAATTAATTTATTAGTACACATAATTTAGGTATCATTCATCTTTAATAGGGAGGGTTTTATGGACGAATTATTTAATATGTTATTTAGATTTGGTCACATCCTTGTAGGAATTACTTGGATTGGTCTCTTATACTATTTTAACTTTGTGCAAACAGAGTATTTTAAAGAAGCAGAGGAAGATGCTAGAAAAGATGCGGTAGCTAAATTAGCCCCAAGAGCCTTATGGTGGTTTAGATGGGCTGCTTTCTTAACTTTCCTCACAGGCCTTGCGCTTCTTCATTACATCTCAGTTAAGATAACACTAGAGATTATTCTTGGAGCAGTCATGGGCACTCTAATGATGCTTAATGTTTGGGGAATAATATGGCCTAATCAAAAAATAGTGATAGGACTTAAAGAGGGTGATGCTGCGGTTGCTGGTCCTAAAGCAGCATTGGCTTCTAGAACTAATACTTTATTCTCTGTAGGTATGCTTTATTTCATGGTAGCTTCAGCTCACTATCCTGCTTCTGGGCAGATTCTAGGTGCTAACCTTGAAATGACTGGTCTCTTAGTTGGCTTGGCAGTGATCTTCGCCATAGAAGCAAATGCTATTTGGGGGAAAATGTTACCTGCAATCACTTCAGTGCGAAGTGTAATCGTATCAAGTTTCGTGCTTTGCATTGCTTTATCAAGTGTTGCTTATTATCTTTAAGTAAATTAACAAAAAAAAGGGGCATAAGCCCCTTTTTTCACATTTACAAATAGACTTTATGAATACTAAGTTTAAAGAATGCCTCTTAGAGGTGTACCACGCTGAGCAAGCAGGAGAGGCTATATTTGAGTTGATGCTTCAATACGCAAACAATGATAGGGAAAGGTTTATTTTTGGATCTATGTTGCAGCTAGAAACAGAAGCAAAGGCTATTATGAGGCCTACATTAGTTAAACTAGAGCTACCTATACAGGAAAACCCTATTTCTAGAGAGCAAGGCATCAAAGTAGGTGAAGTATTCAGAGAAATGCCATTTAACGAGCTAATAGAAAATATATATTCTTCTGTTAAGAATATTTACTTACCGCAATATGCTGAGCTTGAAACCTTGATAACTGAAGACGATAAAGAGTGTTTCGAATTGGCTAAATTCATGGGAGACCATGAACGAGCACTTCTTAAGGCTTCGGATAATATAATCAAAGAAAATGAAGCTTTTATGGAGCCCGTAACAAAAATGCTACGCTTTCCAATTCCTCTTAAAAAGTAAAGACGCCAATAATTCTTCTATTCGGGACCTTGATTCTCGATGTATATAGACCTGCTTGGAAAAGCGAATTCAGATCCATGCTTTTCTACAACACGCATAATATTGAATATCAACTCTTGTTTTACCTGAGAGAATTGTGTGTAATCAATTACATCCATATAACAAAGAATAGTTAGATCTATAGAACTTGAGCCTAGTTCAGTGACTCTTACGAAATTTTCTTGACCTGGGTTTTGTACAAAGTTTTCGCTTGTATTAATGTAGTCTTCTATATCTTTGCATATACTCTCTAATTGCTCTGCTTTAGTGCTGTAGACCAGATTTATAGTCCAGAAGATTCTTCTGTAACTCATATCTTGATGATTGATAACTTGAGAATCAGATAGATCTGTATTCGGAACAAACACTGGAGACGTATCTAGCAACCTAACTTGCGTAGACCTGAATCCTATAGATTCGACAATACCATGTAGCCCATCACCTATCCTTATTCTATCTCCAGGCTGAAACCTCTTTTCGCTTAGAATAAAAATACCTGCGATAATATTCTTGAACATATCCTGAGCACCTAAAGCTACTGCCACAGAGAATAGACCCAATCCTGCGATGATTGGACCAATTTCGATTCCCCAAATATCCAACATCATGGTTATTCCAACTAACCAAATTAATACTCCTGCTACTCTGCTTAGCCACGTTGTCATTGCCGGAGTTAACCAAGAAGTATCAGAAAGCAGGTTCAATAAAGGTTTGGTTAAATTAGCTAAAGCACTAAATATTGTATAAACAACCAGCATCTTGACTAAGTTAGTAGCTAACATATCCATTGATCCGCTGAATGGTAAGTAAGTAGTTATAAGGTATAAACCAAATGCGATGGGTATAAGGCCAAAAGGACCTCTTAGAGACTCAATGATTTCATCATCTAGAGTTGTTTCTGATTTTTCAGTAAAACTAGCTATCTTATCAAGAAGATAAGTGTTCATAAGCGATCTCGCTATCAAAGAGCCAATGAGAATTAGTAAGCAAATAATAAGATTATCAATGCCTATACCTCTTATTCCTTGTTCCCATGTTTCAACTACAAGGTTCCAAAAATCACTTATCATTCTTGCTCCTCTTCGGTTTCACTAATTTCTTGTATCTTTTCTAACTTTGCTAATTTGATTACGTTGTCTTTTATAAGGACTGTTTCTATTCTGTAACCTTCTATAGTTAAACCTATATTAGTATCAGGTATCGTTTGGATTTCTTCAAGAATAAGTCCACTCAAGGTTTTAGGACCTTCTGTTGGCAGTTCCCATTCTAGTCTTTTATTGAGATCTCTTATCATCATACCGCCTTCAATAAGATAGGTCCCATCTGCTTGCGGCATTATGTCCATCTTCTCTATGGATTCTGTTGCAATCTCTCCTACAATTATTTCTAAAATAGACCTTAAAGTAATGATTCCTTCAATGTCACCATACTCATCTACTATTAACCCAACTCTTCGACCAGAAGATTGGAAATTGGCTAATTGTTTGTACAAGGGTGTATTTTCTGGAACAAATAAAGGTTCTTGCAATCCAGCTTTTAACATTTCTTTGGACTGAATATTATTACCTAAAAAATCAGCTTTTTTGTTAAGCGATAAGAATCCTTGAATGTTATCTATAGAATCTTCAAAGCAGGGAATATAAGTAAAGTCTATCTTTTGAAGTTGTTCTAAAACTTGTTCTATATCATCATTTAGATCAATACCTACTATTTCATTTTTGGGAATCATCACGTCATTAACTGATAAATAGTCCATATCAAAAATACCCATAAGCATTTCTTCTTGCCTCTTTGGAACACCAGAAGTCTGTAACAAAGTCCTTAATTCTTCAGGTCTTAACTCGTCTTTATCGGCACTATCTAAATCTATTCCTATTAATTTTGTAACTCCATTAGATACAAAACTAACAAGTGTTATTAGAGGGCTCAGTATCTTGGATAAAGGTTTCAATAAATATGACGAAGGGAATGCAATACTTTCTGGCTTAAGTGCTGCAATTGTTTTTGGCATTACTTCGGCAAAAATGATCATGATGATTGTCATAAAAACCGTTACAGCCAAAACAGCACTGTCGCTCCAAATTCTAATTGCTACTACTGTAGCTAAAGCAGTTGAAAGGGTGTGTGTAAAATTATTACCTATTAATATTACTCCCAACAGTCTATCGGTCCTTTCTATGAGTTTTGCGACTCTCTTAGCTGATTTATTTTTCTCTTTGACTAAATGTTTTAAACGATAGCGATTTATGGCCATCATGCTTGTTTCTGAACCAGAGAAAAATGCCGACATAAGCACAAGAAACGCAATTGCCGCCAGGAGAATCCATAGTGGTATTTCGCTCAATTTAATTTATCCTCAAGGGGATCTGAGATGTGAAAAGTATGTCCAAGTAATATAAATATAACTTCAAAGCCTGCATTATAACCATTTGTAGCTATTTCATAGCAATAAAGATACAAATTTTCCTTGAAACAGGTGGCTTATGCACTAGAATAGGCGCCTTTTTAAAGATTACTGATTAGATATTAATAAATGTTAACAATAAGATTAGCTCGATCTGGAGCAAAAAAAAGACCTTTTTATCACGTAAGTGTGGCTGATTCTCGTATGCCTAGAGATGGAAGGTTCGTAGAAAGAGTTGGATACTATAATCCTATAGCATCAGGTCAAGAAGTAAGATTAGAATTAGATCTTGAAAGAATCGACTATTGGATCGGTCAAGGTGCACAACCTAGCGATAGAGTGTTGAACCTTCTTAAACAAAATAAAGAAACGCCCGAACAAACAGAGAAGAGACTAGCTGCCAAGGAAGTTAAACGTCAAAAAAAGCTTGCTAAAAAGTTAGCTGAAAAAGAGCCTGCAGCAGAGGAAGCTACAGCAGAGGAAGCTCCAGCAGAAGAGGAATCAGAGGATAAAGAAAAAGATTCTTAATTCTCTTTAGTTTCTTATGCGGTCCAAAGACCGAAAAATCCTAATAGGCAAAATAGGAAAGCCTCATGGCATAAAAGGTTTTGTCTATTTTCATTACTATGGGAAAGAAGTATCTAATTTACAGTTGTATGACAAACTGCATGTAGAGGACATTAGCACGTTTAAGCTAGATAAAATTCAACAAAAATCTGATCGACTAATAATAAAGCTGGTTGGATGTGATGACCGAAATTTAGTTGAAAATCTCAGAAATAAAGACGTTTATATTGATGAAGATGATCTTCCTCTTTTAGATGAAGGAGAATATTACTTATATCAATTAGAGGGACTAGTAGTTAAGAACTTAGAACATAAAATTCTTGGCGAAGTGAAAGGTACTTTTGGAACTAAGTCCAATGAAGTTCTTGTAGTTGAGAGTACCGAGGATAGTGTCGATAGCGAGGAAAGGCTTTTACCTTATGTGAAACCTCAAGTTATTAAGGAAATTAATCCTGATGAAGGTTTCATATTAGTTGATTGGCCCGAAAACTATTAAAAATGAAATTCAATGTAGTGACTATTTTTCCTGATCTGATTAATGACTTCATTAATCATGGTCTAGTCTCTAAAGCATTAGCTAAAAATATCTTAGAAGTTCAAACATGGAATCCAAGAAACTTTAGCGATAATCATAGTGGTAGGATAGATGATAAGCCTTTTGGTGGAGGGCAGGGCATGCTTCTACAGGCAGAACCTTTAATTAAAACTATAGATGAAATTAAGGCACGTAATGACACACATGTGGTATTTGTGGCACCTCATGGAAAAGTTTTTAATCAAAATAAAGCTCATGAACTAAAAGATAAAAAGGATATAACAATAATCTGCGGAAGATATGAGGGAATTGATAGAAGAGTAGAAGAAACTTCAGTAGATGAAGTGATCTCTATCGGGGATTTTATTCTTAACGGAGGAGAGCTTTCGGCTCTTGTAATAATAGAGACCATAGCAAGACAATTAAAGGGCTTCATCGGAAATGAAATTTCTTTACAAGATTCATTCTCTGAAGGTCTTTTGGAGCATCCACAATATACTCGTCCAGAAAAGAGTTCTTATGGAGATGTGCCTGAGGTCTTACTTAGCGGAAATCATGAACTGATTAAAAGATGGAAATTAAAAGAATCATTAAGATTAACTCTACAAAATAGACCGGAACTTCTTAAAAAGAAAGAACTTTCAGATTTAGAAATGGAATTATTAAATGAAATTAAAGATGAATAATCGATCTTATATCTGATAGAATGCGCAACCTAATAAAGGCTATATCAACGTGAATAAGAATAAATATATACAAACTGTAGAGTCTGCTCAGCTAAGAGATGACATACCTGAATTTTCTCCTGGAGACACCGTTGTTGTTGATGTGAGAGTGGTAGAAGGCACAAGAGAAAGGCTTCAACCTTTTGAAGGTGTCGTGTTGTCAATCAAGAAAAGAGGACTAGGATCTTCTTTTATAGTTAGAAAAATCTCTAACGGAGTTGGTGTAGAAAGAACTTTCCAAACTCATAGTCCCATTATAAGCTCTATAAAAGTAAAAAGACGTGGAGATGTGAGACAGGCTAAGCTTTTTTATCTAAGAGAAAGAACAGGCAGATCTGCAAGAATCAAAGAAAAACTAAGCTAAACCTTTCCTGCTCATGAATTTATGAGCTTAGACACTAGAAAATCAGATATCTTAATCGATAATTTTATTGATGAACTTTGGCTCGAAAGAGGATTAAGTAAGAATACTCTATCTGCTTATCGACATGATTTAAGTTCTTTTTCTTTTTGGTATAAAGGAGATTCTCTCCTAGATGTCGATAGAGTTGATCTTTTGGACTATCTTGCAGAAAGGCTCAAACAGGGATACAGCAGCCGATCTACTGCACGGTCTCTTTCAAGTTTGAGGGCTTTTTACTCTCATCTAACTACAAAACATAATTTGAAAGAAAATCCAACTTCCCGTATTGATAGTCCTAAATTAGGTCACTCACTACCTAAAACACTCTCTGAAGAAGAGGTAGAAAAGCTTATTCAAGCTCCGGACGTAGAAGATGACATCGGTTTAAGAGATAGAGCAATGTTGGAATTAATTTATGCTTGCGGACTTAGAGTAACTGAATTAATAAGTTTAGACATTTTAAATATTAACCTTCGTCAAGGAGTTATAAGGGTTATAGGAAAGGGCGAAAAGGAAAGATTAGTTCCAATGGGAGAAGAGGCATTAGACTGGATTCAAAGGTATATTACTCAAAGTCGTCCTAATTTATTGAAGAATAACAACAAAGTTACCGAATTATTTCTTAGTAAAAGAGGCAAGTCTATGACGAGACAAACATTTTGGTACAGAATTAAAGAATACGCAGTTAAAGCCTCTATTAATAAAGAACTCTCTCCACACACTCTTAGACATGCTTTTGCAACTCATTTAATAAATCATGGAGCAGATCTTAGAACTGTACAACTACTTTTGGGTCACTCAAGTTTATCTACCACGCAAATATATACAGAAGTAGCTAGACATAGAATGAAAGAATTACATAATGAGCATCACCCAAGAGGTTAATATGTTACAAACATTTAGATTTCATGCTTTTTTTATAGTTCTCTTGCTTTTAGTAAGCTGCAGTGTTGATTCTTCTGAAGATTCAACTGAGATAGAAGAAGTGAAAAATAAGCTCAATGAAATATTGCCTAAAGAGATTGAGCTTTTATCGGTTCAAGAAACTGATATTACTGGATTTTTTGAAGTGAATTTTGAAGGAATTGAACCTCTTTATGTCTCTTCCGATGGGAACTACTTAGTTTCGGGTGACATTTATCTGATCACAAAGGATGGGTTAGTTAATAAATCAGAAGCAAGAAGAGATTATCAAAGAAAAACTTTGATCAATAATTTAGATACAGCAGAGTTAATTACTTTTGAGCCAGAAGAAATTATTCATAATATATTTGTCTTCACAGACGTTGATTGCGGCTATTGTAGACAGTTTCACAATCAAATAGATTCTTACCTAGAATTGGGAATAAAAGTTAATTATTTAGCTTATCCCAGAGCTGGAATAGGGTCAGAATCCTTTCAAAAAATAGCCTCTGCTTGGTGCAATGATGATTCCAATTATTCATTGACCTTGCTTAAACAAGGTAAAGAAATTGAAAAAAACCTATGTGCGGACAATCCCGTCGAGAAACATTTTAAATTAGGTAATGCTATAGGTGTTCAAGGAACCCCCTCTATAGTAACTGACGAAGGAAAAATGATTCCAGGCTATTTGCCACCTCAAGATTTACTTAATATTCTCTCTAGTAAGAGCTAGAATCTAATGATGGATAGTAATTTTCCTAGGATCAATCAATTACCACCATATGTATTTGATGAGATTCAGAGCCTAAAAGCTTCTGCTAGAAAGAGGGGTGAGGATATCATCGATTTTGGTATGGGAAATCCCGACCAACCAACTCCAGATGAGATTGTGGAGAAGTTGCGAGAAGCTTCATTGGATGGCAGTACTCATAGATATTCTCAGTCTAAAGGTATACCTAGATTAAGGAAATCCATTTGCGACTGGTATGAAAGAAAATATAAAGTAGTACTGGATCCTGAAACTGAGGCAGTTGTGACAATGGGATCTAAAGAAGGGCTAGGCCATTTGGCACTTGCTACATTAGATAAAGGGGATGCTGTTTTAGTCCCAAATCCCTCTTACCCCATACACCCTTACGGGTTTGTAATAGCTGGGGCAGATATTAGGCATGTCCCGATAGGTGAAGATATAGATTTCTTTTCGGAGTTGGAATCTGCCATGAAAAATTCTTTCCCAAAACCTAAGATGCTAGTTTTGAATTTCCCTGGTAATCCTTCCACAGAATGTGTCGAACTAGACTTTTTTGAGAAAATTGTTGCTTTTGCTAAGGAACATGAAATTTGGGTCATCCAAGACTTAGCTTATGCAGATATATGCTTTGACGGCTATCAAGCTCCTTCAATTCTTCAGGTGCAAGGTGCTAAAGATGTAGCAGTTGAATTTTATACTTTATCAAAAAGCTATAATATGCCTGGCTGGAGAGTTGGTTTCTGCTGTGGAAATAAAGAATTATTAGCTGCTTTATCTAGAATAAAATCTTATTTTGACTATGGTCTTTTCACCCCGATTCAGGTTGCTGCAATAAAAGCCCTAGATCATGGAGACCACCATGTTGATTCTATTAGAGAAATGTACCAATCCAGAAGGGATGTACTTATAAAAGGTCTCAATGACGCTGGATGGCGAGTGGACAGTCCCAAAGCAACAATGTTTGTTTGGGCTAAAATACCATCCTCTCACAAACATCTTGGTTCCCTAGAATTTAGTAAGCAATTACTTTCTGAAGCAAAAGTAGCCGTTTCTCCTGGAGTAGGATTTGGCAGTTATGGTGAAGGGTATGTAAGATTCTCTTTGATTGAGAATGAACACAGATCAAGGCAAGCTTTAAGAAATATCAAAAAATTCTTGTCTAACTCAACAAATATTCAAGCTATTAAATAATGAGATCTATTAAAGTTGGCGTATGTGGCGTTGGAAATGTTGGTGGAGCAGTTCTAGAAAATTTAAGTAACTCACCCGAAATTGTGGAGAACAACGGGGGAGTGAAGATAGACGTTATCCAAGTAGGTGCTCGCAAGGGAAAATCGGCAGTATCTTTTGATCTTAATGTAACAACTGACTTAATGGATGTAGCCAATAATCCTGAAGTTGAAGTATTAATTGAATTAATAGGAGGATGTGATCTGGCTAAAGATTTAGTAGAAACATCTATTCGAAATGGAAAACATATCGTAACTGCCAATAAAGCCTTAATAGCCACTCACGGAGACGAATTATTCGAGCTTGCTAAAGAGCACAATGTACAAATAGGTTTTGAAGCATCTGTTGCAGGAGGCACTCCTGTAATAAAAGCTTTGAGGGAAGGATTGGTTGCAAACAAAGTCAATTGGTTTGCTGGAATACTGAATGGAACAACAAATTTTATTCTTTCAAAAATGTCTGACGATCAATCATCTTTTGAAAGCGCTTTAAAAGAAGCACAAGATTTAGGTTTAGCTGAAGCAGATCCGACTATGGATGTAGACGGTACTGATGCTGCACAGAAAGCATCTATACTTTCTGCTCTAGCATTCAATACACCTCATAACTTTGAGCTTGTTTCTTATGGAGGTATTGAGTCAGTTTCTCAAGAGGACATTTCATATGCAGCAGATTTAGGTTATTCAATTAAGCATATTGCTTATGGGTCTATAGAAGCAAATGAAGTGTTTGTGAGTGCCTATCCAACATTAGTTCCAAACGATCAGCTACTTTCCCAAGTTGGAATGCAAATGAACGCATTAGAGATTAATTGCGATGGTCTTGGTTCAACTGTTTATTATGGTCCTGGAGCAGGTCCAAAACCAACAGCATCGGCTGTGATAGCCGATATTGTTGATATATCTAATGGAGGATGGCCAGTATCCAAAAATTTTGCAAGCAAGAATCTTCTGTCCAAAGAGAGTCAGCAAGGATTCTCTCGATATTTCAATTTAACAATCAAGAATGAGGCAGGAGCTATTGCAAAAGTCTCTTCTTTGTTTGCAAGCAAAAATATAAGTATTGAGGCTTTGATTCAGAACGAATCTAAAGCTAATCAAGCTGATCATACTCATGTTCCCGTAGTTATAATTTCTGGTCCTCTTACCGATGAGAAGGCTTTTGAAATGACTAAAGACTTGCATTCTATAGATGAGATAGCTCAAAGTATTAAACAGTTTCGAATTCATAATGCGTTATAAAAGTACAAGAGGCGAAAGTCCTGAAGTTACTTTTTCAGAGGTATTATTAGGTGGTTTAGCTCCAGACGGCGGTTTGTATATGCCTGAAGCTTTTCCTCAATTTTCAATTCAAGAAATACAAAGTTGGTCTGAGCTGTCCTTCGATCAACTGGCATCAAAGATTTTATATCCATTCGTAAAAGAAGAAATCGATGAAGATACTTTTTTAGACTTATTGAAAGATGCATATAGTACTTTTGACGAGAAAGATGTAGTCAAATTAGAAAAGCTTGAAGACAATCGTTGGGTATTGGAACTGTTTCATGGGCCTACATTGGCTTTTAAAGATGTAGCCATGCAGTTACTAGGAGTCTTACTCAATCACTTTGCTAAAGAGAGAGGACAAAAAATTGTTGTTCTAGGCGCCACATCCGGTGATACAGGAGCGGCAGCAATATCGGCTTGTTCGAGGCACGAAAATGTGGAGGTTTATATCTTATATCCTCACGGAAAGGTGACAGATTTTCAAAGAAAGCAGATGACCACCACCCAATCCCAAAATGTTCATCCTATTGCTGTAAAAAGTGATTTTGATGGATGTCAGGACATTGTAAAAAAAATGTTTCTCGATGAGAATTTCAAAAATGATACGGTTAGGTTCATAGCGGCAAATTCCATAAACTGGGCAAGATGTATGACACAGTCAGTTTATTTTTTTTGGTCTTATTTAAAGATGATTGGATTGAAAGAAGATTTAACATTTTCAATTCCTTCAGGTAATTTTGGTCATGCTTACGCAGGATGGACAGCTAAACAGATGGGTTTGCCAATAAAGAGATTATTAATTGCAACGAATAAAAACGATGTTTTACATCAAACCTTCTCTACAAATAATTATTCTAAAACAGGAGTTGTTCAAACCTTAGCTCCTAGTATGGATATTTCAGTAGCCAGCAATTTTGAAAGACTTCTCTACAATTTATATGATGATAATTCCTCTATACTTGCAAAAAATATGCGTTCTTTTCCTGCGAAAAGTATAGATATACCCCAAGCAAAAAAGGAGTTAGTTGCTAGTTTTTTTAATAGTTTTCCAAGTGATGATGAAGAAATTATTCAAGAGATTAAAGAAACTTTTACAAGACACGATTATTTGCTGGATCCTCATACCGCTACAGGAGTTCGAGCTAGTAATGGGATTGTGAATAAGGAAGAACCAGTTATAACAATGGGAACAGCTCACCCTGCCAAATTTACGGAAGCTA
>CACEHP010000017.1:0-33327 GCA_902559365.1 uncultured SAR86 cluster bacterium | reverse complement strand
AAAAATGTAGTAGTTTTCTTTTTGTTACTTCACCTATTTTCTATATTGCTACTGATCCAAGTAGCAATCTCATTGAATTTTCATTTTATTTTTTACTTTTTTGTTTTGATAAGTGTTCTACTAATCTTCTATCAAACTTACTTGATAAAAGATTTTGACAGTGTCCTGTGTTTAAAAGCTTTTAAGAATAATAACTGGCTTGGTTTAAGCATCTTTATTGGTTCTATCTTGGGTGTTTCCTTATGAAAATAGAATTTCTTGATTCAATAGAAAGAATTGATAAAGAAGAATGGGATAGAGCTATAAATAATCAATATCCCTTTCTTAAATATGAATTCCTTAAAGCTTTGGAAATAACTAAATGTGTGTCTCCTGAAGAAGGATGGACGCCTCTGCATTTAGTTGTATCTGAAATAGACACGATTTTAGCAATTATGCCGTTGTATATTAAAACCGATTCTCAGGGTGAATTCGTCTTTGATTGGTCTTGGGCCGATGCCTTTTATAGAAACGGACTAGATTATTATCCGAAACTCGTTTGTTCTATACCTTTTACACCTGCAAGCGGGCCAAGATTAGTGATTACAGATTCAACTAGGACCGAAGAAATTATCAAAATAGTTTCAGGTGCATTGAAGCAACTAGCTGAAGAAAATAATTTTTCGAGTGTACACATATTATTAGCTGAGAAAGATGAAATAAATTTATATTCCAACCAAGATTTTAGTCTTAGGACTAGTTACTCATTTCATTGGTTTAATAAAGAATACAAAAATTTCGGAAATTTTTTAGAAGATATGACCTCCAGACAGAGAAAAAATATCAAGAAAGAAAGGAGTAAGATTTGCTCTCAAGGAATAATAATGTCAAAAATAAAAGGTTCTGAAATAACTGATGAAATGCTTGAGATTTTTTATAAGTTCTATCAGGTTACCTATCTTAAGAGAGGAATGAGAGGGTATCTAAACTTAGATTTCTTTAAATATATAGTCAACGAAATGCCCGAGTCTATTTTGATGGTTTTTGCTCAAAATAGTTCAGGAGAGTATGTTGCAGGTGCTTTAAATTTTTATGACGAAGAAAAGTTATATGGTCGATATTGGGGATGCCTTGAAGAGTATGATTCTCTTCACTTTGAAACTTGTTACTACCAAGGTATTGAGTTCTGCATAGAAGAAAAGCTTGATTCCTTTGATCCTGGTGTACAAGGAGAACATAAAATTAAAAGGGGATTTTGTCCGATAGAGACCTTTTCTGCTCACTGGATAAAGGATATTAGATTTAAAGAAGCCATAGACGATTTTTTAAGCAGAGAAAGAGCCCATATACTTGAATACAATCAAGATAGAAAATCACGCTTACCCTTTAGAAAAGAAGTTATATCTGACCTATATGAAAAAATTTAAAACGCTAAACAAAGTGACTTTATATGAAGGATTTGAATATCTTTCCGAAAAAGAGCCGGAGTTTAAAAAAATTCTTAAGGAAAAAAATTATAAGATCACACCTTTTAGCAAAAAAGATGGATTCGAAGGTTTAATCAGCCTGATAGTTGAGCAACAACTTTCAGTTGCTTCAGCAAAGGCTATATTTGGTAGAGTTAAAAAATTGGTCAATCCTTTTAATGCTAAAAATTTTCTTGAAGTTCAACCAAGTAAATTTAAACAAGCCGGTCTAAGCAAACAAAAGATTGATTATTGCACAGGTATTGCCAATAAGATTATAGATAAAGAACTTAATCTAAAGCTACTTGCTGATAAAGAGGATCAAGAGGTTATTAAAGAGCTCACAAAAATCAGAGGAATAGGAGATTGGACTGCCCAATGCTATCTAATGGCGTGCCTAAAGAGACTCGACGCGTGGCCTTCATCAGATCTGGGCTTATTAGTGGCCATCCAGAGACTAAAAAAATTAGGAGAAAGACCAGACTATTTGACAATAGAAAAAATGTCAGAAACCTGGGCTCCCTATCGAAGCATCGCTGCGTTAATATTGTGGTCTACTTATGATAAAGAATAGACAGTCTTACTTTAGAAATAGCAATAGAGGGTTAAACCAACTGCTTAGACTATACGAAAGAAATTATCAAAAGTTAGTTAAATTTTTTCCTATAAATAGATCTCAAACTGAAATAGATTACTTAATACCAGAAGGGGAAAAAAATTCTGAAATTAAAATAGCCTGTAAAAATATATCTAGCCATACTTCTGTAATCACAATCTCTAAAACTAAGTCCTTCTCATTGCTTCAAGACACTAACATTGAGATTTATTTATATCACGACGCAAAAATGGCTGAAGTTAGAAAGTTTAATGGCAAGAAACAATTTTGGTTAAGAAATAGATATCCAAATAAACATATGCTCACTAGAGATGAGAAGTTTCAGTGGAATTTTTTTCTAGAGGAGTTTTTAACTCATACCAAGAATTATGGCTTAAGTATTATAGAAATTGCATTATAACAGTGCATTTGTACATATTTAGTGCATAAATAAAGTTATAATCAAAATTTCTGCACAAATATTGTTCTTTTATCTGCTTTTGCATGGTAATATCCCTCCACTTTTAATTATGAATGGAGAAAGTAAATGACAAAATATGAATATATTTGGCTAGACGGGTATGAGCCAGAAGCTAATCTAAGAAGTAAAGTGAAAGTCACAGACGGCGAGCCACCTGAGTGGTCCTTTGATGGCTCTTCAACATTACAAGCTGACGGTGGAAGTTCAGATTGTATCTTATTACCAGTAGAACAATATGAGAATCCTACAAATGAAGGCTCTCTAGTTATGTGCCAAGTACAAACTGGAGAACATGAAACGCATCCTTCAAACTCAAGGGCAGCAGCTGATGCAGTTGTCAGTGATGAATGGTGGTTTGGTTTTGAGCAAGAATATTTCTTAACAAACCCTGATGGAACAATCCTCGGTTGGGAAGACGGGACACCTAGCAGACCTCAGGGCGAATACTACTGTGCTGTTGGTGCAGCTAATGTTAAAGGAAGAGAAATAAGTGAAGCTCACTTAGACGCATGTTTAGATGCTGGAATAGAATTGACCGGAACAAATGCTGAAGTCGCTCTTGGTCAATGGGAGTATCAATGTCTGGGCAAAGGTATCAAAGCTGGTGATGATTTATGGGTAAGCAGGTATCTGCTGCATAAAGTGGCTGAAGAATTCGGCGTTTCTGTAAACATACACCCTAAACCAAAAACAGGTGATTGGAATGGTTCTGGTATGCATACTAACTTTTCCAATGAAGCTATGAGAACTTCTGGTTCAGAGGAAATGTTTACATCTATGTGTGAAAAACTAGGTGCTGTTCACGAAGAAGGAATATCTCTGTATGGCTCTGATAATGACATGAGGCTAACTGGTCTTCATGAGACTCAAAGCATCGATCAATTCTCTTACGGTGTTAGTGATAGAGGAGCAAGTATTAGAATCCCTATCTATACTGTTGAGCATAACTGGAATGGGTATTTAGAGGACAGAAGACCTGCTTCTAATGCTGATCCATACAAGATCATTGCCCACATAGTTGGTACTTTAACTTCATAATAAACTTTAATAACATATCCGGAGACATTGTCTCCGGATATTTATTGTGAGTAACTTGAACCAATCTCTGCTTTCCGAGCTTACAACAGGAATTGTCATTCTAGATAGTTCACTTAGAGTTAAATTTATCAACTCATCAGCTCTGACAATATTAGATACCACTGAAAAGTCCTCATTAAAACAAAAACTTGATCAAATATTTTTTGAGGAGCCTGAGAGCTTGGATAGCTTCACAGAAGCCTTAAATCAGAAAAGAAGCTTTACAAAGACGGATGCTGTATTGAACCTTAAACGCGGTAGTAAAGTACTTTGTACCTATATTGTGCATCCTTTTACAGATGAAAAAGAAACAGGACTTCTATTAGAGATTATAAACAAAGAGGCATCTTCTGAATTAATAGAACGATACAGGATGAGAGCCAACCAACAGATTTCACAGGATTTTGTTAGAGGTCTTGCGCACGAAATTAAGAATCCTTTGAGTGGTATAAGGGGTTCTGCTCAACTGCTTAGAAATAAATTAACTAGCCTAGATCTAAAGGAATACACTGACATAATCATCAAACAAACAGATAGATTAACCGCATTGGTCGACAACATATTAGGACCAAATGAAAAGCCTGATTTCAAATATCAAAATATTCACTATCCTATTGAGAATGTATTAAACCTTGTCGAAAACGAAAAGGATTACAAAACTATAACAATTATCAAGGACTTTGATCCAAGCATCCCTGACCTTTTTATTGATAGTTATTTGATTGAAAACGGGATTCTCAACTTAACGAAGAACGCTAAAGATGCTCTTTTGGACTCTAAGACTTCTAGCCCTCAAATTAGAATTGTTACAAGGATATCTCATGGCGAAATTATAGATGGAGAGCGTAATTCAACAGTTTGTAAAATATCTGTAATTGATAATGGACCTGGCATTCAAGAAGAGATCAAAGACTCTATTTTCTTTCCTATGATTACAGGTAAAGACAAAGGCACAGGTCTTGGACTATCGATTACACAAGGAATTATTTCTCAACATAAAGGTAATATTCATTTTAGCAGTGAGCCAAACAGAACAGAATTCTTCATAAATATCCCTATTACTATCAATAAGGAATCAGACTTAAGCATAGCCAATGGATAAGTATATTTGGGTGGTTGATGATGATGAGTCTATAAGATGGGTTCTTGAGAAAGGCTTACAAGATAGCGGAATGGATGTTCAAACATTTGATTCTGCAAACAAAGTCATCAAGAAGTTAGAAACAGAAAATCCTAAACTCATTATCACTGATATTAGGATGCCAGGGCCTAGCGGAATAGATCTATTAGATAAAGTCAAAGAATTGCGTCCCGAAATTCCGGTCATCATAATGACAGCTCACTCAGATCTAGATAGCGCGGTTGAATCTTACGAACACGGTGCATGGGAATATCTTCCTAAGCCATTTGACATTGAAGAAGCAATATCCATGGTTCAAAGAGCCACTGCCATAGATGAAAGTAACGACGATAAGGAAATTGAATCACAAGCTGAAGTTATTGGTGAAGCTCCAGCGATGCAAGAGGTTTTTAGAGCCATAGGTAAGCTATCAAATTCCAATTCTACTGTACTTCTAAATGGAGAGTCTGGAACAGGTAAAGAGCTTGTAGCCAGGGCACTATTTCAACATAGTCCCAGAAAAGATAAGCCTTTCATAGCACTCAATATGGCAGATATACCAAAAGAGCTATTAGAGGCTGAACTCTTTGGCCATGAAAAAGGTGCATTTACTGGTGCAGATGAGAGAAGAATAGGAAGGTTCGAGCAGGCGGATGGAGGAACGTTATTTTTAGATGAGATAGGAGATATGCAGCTTGAAACTCAAACAAGACTCTTAAGAGTTTTGTCTAATGGAGAGTTTTACAGGGTTGGAGGTCGGGAGCCCATAAAGGTCGATGTTAGGATCATAACTGCAACTCATCAAAGCATAGAGGATCTTGTAAAAGAGGGAACATTTCGAGAGGATCTTTTTCATCGGTTAAATGTAATCAAACTATCTCTTCCTAAATTAAATGAGAGAAAAGAAGATATTCCTAATTTGGTTAAACATTTCTTCTTAAAATCTTCTGAAGAGTTGAAGGAAGAAAAAAAGTACCTTTCTGCTGAGGTTGAAGAATATTTTATGACACTTTCTTGGCCGGGTAATGTAAGGCAGCTCGAAAATACTTGTAGATGGCTTACAGTAATGTCACCTACTAGGGAAGTTAAGTTAGAAGACCTTCCTGACGACCTCAAAGTTGAAAATGCTGAAAATTTAAATGATTGGACAAAGGTCCTACGAAACTGGTCTGAGAATTATCTCGCTCAAGGTAAAGATAATTTACTTGAAGAAGCTATACCTGACTTTGAAAGGACAATTATCAAAGTTGCCCTCAATAAAACCATGGGGCGTAAGAAAGAGGCTGCTGAATTACTGGGGTGGGGAAGAAATACTTTAACAAGAAAAATTAAAGAGCTAGGCCTAGATAGTTAATTACTTATTTTTTACTAAAGGCATTCCACTCTGGGTCCAGTTCATCATTCCCCCAGATAAAACATTTACATTTGTGAAACCTTGCTTTTTCAAATCTCCTGCTGCCTTGGAAGAAATAGTTCCGGTTTTGCATATAAGAATTATGCAATCCTCTTCATTAGATTTAAAAAGAGAATCACCTTTTACAAGATTACTGACCTGAAGGTTTGAAGCTCCAGCGATTGAACCTGCTCCATATTCAGCAGGACTCCTTAAATCATAAACGAAAGGATTATTCTTATTGATAAGCCTTGTCATCTCAGAGGTGTCTAATTTGACGCCTCCTTTTCTTCTTTCATAGATAATTAAAATTGATATTAAAGACAGTAAGATTACTACCGCTAGAAAATTATCACCCATAAATGCAAAGAATTTATTCATAACTGGCGAGATTATATAGATTACTAAGTTAAAATATAAAAAACTTTAAAATTATGAAAAAATCAAACTTAGTTCTTGTGAGGCATGGCCAAAGTGAATGGAATGAGAAAAACCTGTTTACTGGCTGGAAAGATCCTAAGTTAACTGAACTAGGAATTGAGGAAGCGATAAAAGCAGGAAAGCTCTTAAAAACAAAAGAGATGAAATTTGACATCATGTTCACTTCCGATTTATTCAGAGCACAGGAAACGGGAAGATTAATTTTAGAAAATATGAATCAACTTGATATACCTGTAATTAAAAATCAAAGCCTCAATGAAAGAAACTACGGTGATCTTGCTGGTCTAAATAAAGACGATGCAAGAGAAAAATGGGGAGAAGAACAAGTACATATATGGAGAAGATCATTTGATATACCTCCACCTGGCGGAGAAAGTTTAAAGGATACAGCTGAAAGAGTGCTTCCTTATTTTCATTCTGAGATTTTACCGAAAGCAGAAGAAGGATTAGATGTTCTTGTTGCTGCTCACGGAAATTCTTTAAGAGCCTTAGTTATGGAATTAGAAGGAATAAGCTCAGATGAGATAGTAAAACTAGAGATAGCGACTGGAGATCCTTTGACTTATGAGCTCACAGAGGGAAAGATCACAAGAGCAAATTAAGATCGTACGACTATTCCTGAGGCTTTCATAGCCTCTTTTGCTTCTTGAATTGTGAACTCAGAAAAATGAAATATACTCGCAGCTAAGACTGCCTCAGCCCCACCTTCCCGAATGCCGTCTATTAAATGTTGCAGATTACCAACTCCACCGGATGCTATGACAGGTATATCTATTGATGAAGAAACCTTGAACACAAGCTTATTATCAAAGCCTTCTTTTGTTCCATCTCTATCCATACTTGTAAGCAATATCTCTCCTGCTCCAGAATCAGTAACTTTTTGAGTCCATTCTAAGACGTCTATTCCTGTTCTATTTCTTCCTCCGTAAGTCACAACTTCCCAAGATGAAGAAGAATCCTCTTTTAATTTAGCATCCACTGCAACGACAATGCATTGAGATCCAAATTTATCTGCCGCCTCCTTGACAAAGTCAGGATTCTCAACTGCAGCAGTATTGATACTTACTTTATCTGCACCTGACCTAAGCAGTTTTTTTATATCCTCGATCTTTCTTACTCCACCACCTACAGTTAATGGTATGAATACTTGGCTCGCTATACTTTCAACAGTCTTATATGTTGTATCTCTGGTTTCATGACTCGCAGTTATATCTAACATAGTTATCTCATCTGCACCTTCGTCATCGTATCGTTTCGCTATTTCAATAGGATCACCGGCATCTTTAATATTCAAAAAATTGACGCCTTTCACGACGCGACCTTTATCAACGTCAAGACATGGAATAATTCTTTTGGCTAATGTCATAACTATCTGCCTATGACCTCTAATGCCTCTGAATAAGTAAAAGCACTCTCGTACAGAGCTCTTCCACAGATAGCTCCAAATAAAATATTTTCATTAGAAAGTTGTTTTAAGTGTTCTAAAGAAGAGACTCCTCCAGAGGCTATAACGGGTATATCTGTTTGCTTGGCCAGTTCTAATGTTGCGTTCACATTAGGACCTGACATCATGCCATCTTTGGATATGTCAGTGAAAATAACAGCAGCGATAGGCTCACCATCAAAATCTTTTACCAGCTCTAATGGAGTAATACTGGAACCTTTAAGCCATCCTTGAGTTTTAACCTGGCCATGCAGGGCATCTATTCCTAAAACCAACCTATTGGGATAGGAATTACAAAACTCTCTTAGCATCTCAGGATCTTCTACTGCAGCAGTGCCCATGATTACTCTTTCTATGCCTTGTTCTAAGTATTGGGTAGCTGATTGGAAATTTCTAATCCCGCCGCCGATCTGTATTCTTTTCTCGGGGAATTGAGAAGCTATATCAAAAATTATCTCTTGATTCATTGGCTTACCAGATACTGCCCCATCTAAATCTACTAGATGGAGTAATTCAGCGCCTTGCGAAAACCACGAAGCAGCTGTTGAAAGAGGATCATCAGAAAAAATAGTTTCCTCGTCCATCTTCCCTTCTCTTAGCCTAACGCATTTACCTTCTTTAAGATCTATTGCAGGTATAACTAACATTTAAATATTCCAGTTTAAAAAGTTTTTATATAGTTCAAGACCCATCCCTTGGCTTTTCTCAGGATGAAATTGGACAGCAAAGATATTATCTTTAGCTATACATGAGACAAATCGCTCACCATGAATAGTTTCTGTCAGAGCATCTTTAGAAGATAAACAGCAATAGCTGTGCACAAAATAAAAGAAGCTTGAATCGGGTATATTCTTCAGTAACAAATGTTCTTTGAGAAACTTAACTTCATTCCACCCCATATGAGGTACTTTAACTTCTTTTGAAGCCTTAATTTTTGTTACCTTACCATCCAATATATCCAAACCATCAACGCCGCCATTCTCTTCGCTGGATTCTAGGAGCATCTGCATACCCACACAAATTGCTAAAGTTGGTTTTTTATCTATCTCTTCTAAGACAGTCTCTCTTAAGTCTACAGAAAAGGCCTCCATACAATCCTTAATAGCCCCTACACCAGGAAAAACTAATTTATCTGCAGCTTTTATTACATCCTTATTGGAGGAGATAACTATTGACTCAGATGAAGAAACGGCCTGTATAGCCTTACTCACAGAATGAAGATTACCCATTCCATAGTCGATAACAACAACTTGTGTCATTTAAGTAAGCCCTACAATGCTCCTTTTGTAGAAGGAATAATATTTTCTTGTTTAGTATCTATCTCTAATGCCATTCTTAAAGCCCTTCCAAAGGCCTTAAATATAGTTTCAATTTGATGATGAGTATTTTCTCCAGAAAAATTTTCTATATGCAGCGTGATGAAGGCATGATTACAGAAAGATTGAAAAAAGTGTTCAAACATATTCACATCTATACCGCCAACTTCCTCTTTCACAAAATCTACTTTCATATGTAGTCCTGGTCTTCCAGAAAAATCTAAGACGACTCTAGATAGAGCTTCATCTAATGGAACATATGAGTGACCATATCGCTTTATGCCCTTTTTATCGCCAACAGCTTTATTGAAGGCCTCACCTAAAGAAATACCAATGTCTTCAATTGTGTGATGATCGTCAATATGTAAGTCACCTTTAGCCTTGATGACTAGGTCTATCATTCCATGTCTACCAATTTGGTCGAGCATGTGCTCGAGGAAAGGCAAACCAGTATCAAATTCGGTTTGACCTGTACCGTCTAGATTCAAATCTATGGAGATCTGAGTTTCAGAGGTATCTCTATTTATCGTTACTTTTCTCATAAGTCATCTTAAGGGTTGCGCATTATAGCTAATATGACCGACTTGTTCATTACTTGTACAATTTGCATAATATTCCAATGTCCTCGCTGAGTAATCATCTTATAAATTGGCATAAGCAATCTGGTCGAAAGAACCTGCCTTGGCAGATAAAAACTAATCCTTACAAAATATGGATATCCGAAATTATGCTACAACAAACTCAAGTCAAAACGGTAATCCCTTATTTTGTTAAATTTATGGCAAGGTTCCCAGACATCAATTCATTAGCTAATGCAGAAGAAGATGAGGTGTTAAGTTATTGGTCTGGATTGGGCTATTATTCGAGAGGAAGAAACCTTCTTAAGTCAGCAAAAATTCTTCAAAAAGAATTTAGTTCAGTTATGCCAGATACCTCTGAACAATTGCAATTACTTCCTGGAATTGGAAAATCAACTGCAGGCGCTATCCTCTCTCTTGGTTTTAAAATCAAGGCGCCAATTCTTGATGGAAACGCCAAGAGAGTACTTGTTAGATACTACAACATCAACGATCCGGTAGATTTAGCAAGC
The DNA here is from genome assembly GCA_902559365.1 of uncultured SAR86 cluster bacterium. Lineage (GTDB taxonomy): Bacteria > Pseudomonadota > Gammaproteobacteria > Magnimaribacterales > Magnimaribacteraceae > Magnimaribacter. The sequence continues at coordinate 22,925 of CACEHP010000017.1, read as the reverse complement.
ACTGTAAATAAATTGTGGAAAATTGCAGAAACCAACTTGCCTGAAAAGGAATGTGATGTTTATACCCAGGCAATTATGGATGTAGGGGCATTGATTTGTAAAAGATCTAAACCTGAGTGCATAAAATGCCCGCTTAGTAATGCGTGTGTTTCTAAAAAAGAAAATAATCATAATTTACTCCCGATCCGCTCTCCTAAAAAAGAAAAGCCTATCAAAAAGCTTTATTGGCTTATCTTGCAAAATGAAGATGGTGAAATTCTACTTGAGAACAAAAAAACTAAAGGTGTTTGGGAGGGTCTTTGGACTTTTCTCGGATTTCAAGAACTTCATTCCAGAAAAGAATACATAAAACAACTGAGTAAAGATTATTCAGTGCTGCAGGAGGGGAAAAAAATAAAACATTCCTTTACGCACTATAAGTTAGATATAGACTTACTGCATTTAAGGGTACATGGAAGAATTCAGAATCTAGATAATAAGAAAGTATGGTTTAATAGTGAAGATTTAATGAAGGTTGGCTTACCCTCTCCAGTTACTAAGGAATTAGAACAAATAAAGAAAAATGACTCGTATAGTTTTTTGTAAAAAATATAAAAAAGATCTAGAAGGAATGGTTACTCCTCCCTACCCGGGCGATAAAGGTCAAGATATATTCGATAATGTATCCAAACAAGCTTGGGAAGAATGGTTAGAGCATCAAAAAATGCTTATTAATGAAGGCCAAATTAATCTTGCCGATAGAGGATCTAGAAAATGGCTTAATGAGCAGATGGACCTTTTTCTTTCAGGTGGGGATTATGCGAAACCGACTGGATTTAAACCTGTAGAGTAAAACTTGCTTTTTTAGAATCAATTAATTGTATACAATCGCAACACTCTTTAAGCCCAGATAGCTCAGTCGGTAGAGCAAAGGACTGAAAATCCTTGTGTCGGTGGTTCGATTCCACCTCTGGGCACCACTTCCAAGGACCTTCTAGTCTGAATAAGCTCAAAAAATGATAGAGTAGGCAGTAATGTGGATAATCTTATTATTTGTATTAGCTGCTTGGGAAATTTATTGGACCTACAATGCTTGCTGGATAGCTTCTAAGCTGGATGAGAAGAGAGCTTTTTTATTTTTTCTAGTTTTTAATTTATTAGGAATTCCTGAGATTATCTATTTATACAGGAAGAAGAAGGAATTAGGTTGAGGATCGATGAATAGTTGGGTTAATTGGATTATCTACGGTTGTCTTATAATAGTATTAGTACTTTATTTCTTTTTCTAAATTAAAAAATGATTGAATTAATACTATTAGCCGTTTTGATTTGTATTGGAATTCTATGGTTCAGAAACTTATCTAATAACTCGAATAAAGAGCAATCAGAATTTGAAGGGGAAAGTAAGGTGAATAAATGGCAAACTTATATCTCTATATTAGTAGTAAGTGGATTTTTCATTTGGCTATTGATTACTAACGGAAATTTGAACTAAGGAAATAATATGAAATTTTTCAAGAAACTAATCCTTTTTGTAGGAATATTTTGGACGGCTACCTTATCAGCCGAGTCGACGATTACTGCAGAGGATCTACCGCCCTGGCTTCAACCGAAACTATTAGTCCATATTGCTGCAATGGAAATGAATGATGCACAAAATATTGAATTTCGTGAAGCACTTAAAGAATGTTTAACAGGACTTCAACAGGTAGTGCAACGTGAAATTCGAAAGGGAGGTGTAAATATTCCGAAAAGAATAGAACGAGGAATAAATCGTCAATATAACGAACTGGATAAACGCATGAAAAATACCTTGAAAGAACCTCAAATAGAGCATTGGACAAGCTATCTGGAAGGGTTAAAGATTGTAATGAGGGAGCAAGCTTCAAAAAGGTAAATTATGAATAAAGGAAAAATTTTTACTCTGTTTTTATGGGCAGTATTAGCTGCCAACTACTTTTTGGGCTTTTCTATATGGATCAATTACTTTGCGGCTCTACTTCTAGGAATACACGTTATCGAATTTATTGTCTTCTTTAAGAAAATTAAAGATTCTGGTGACGCTTTAATTTATGGATTGTTTCAAACTTTAATATTTGGCGTTCTTTACATAGGCGCTCTAGATAAACGAGAAAATTAATGCTAATTAAAAGATTTATAATTGCTTCGTTTGTTTACTTAATTTCCCTAAACACATACTCAGCTTACAGCGTTGAACAGAAAACAACTTCTGTTGATATAAATGGTGTCTCTATTGCTTACACAACTGCAGGAAAGAAAGAAGATCCAACGGTTTTGATGATCATGGGTTTGATGGCATCTCATAAAGTATGGGGTGAAGAAATAGTCAATGACCTTGTCGACTCGGGATATCAAGTAGTGCTTTTTGATAATAGAGATACGGGAGATTCAGAGAAATTGGACAGATTGGGCAGACCAAATCTTTACTGGAAATTCTTTCTTAGTTCTCTTGGTTTTGATTTTAGCGCACCTTATACGCTAAATGACATGGCAAATGATGGAGTTGCTCTTCTGGAATATTTGGATATAGATGAAGCTCACATTGTAGGTGCCTCTATGGGTGGAATGATAGCCCAAATTATTGCGGCTAATTATCCAGAAAAAACAAAAAGTCTCGTTTCAATTATGTCTTCTACAGGTGCTCCTCACTTATCTGAAATCTCGGAAAGAAATGAAAGCACTTTCAGAAATATTGAGGAAATAGACTCTGACAATGTCCGGTCTTATGGCTTTTTTCCTGAGGCTATGCCTCGTCAGTTAACAGCTATCTTTAAAGCAGGCGATAGATCAGAAATAGTTAAGAGCATATCTGTTCCTACACTAGTGCAACATGGGGAAGAAGATACACTGTTACCAATAGATCATGGAGAGCATACAGCTGAGCTTATTGAAGGTTCAAGGTACAAGGCATACAAAAATATGGGTCACAATCTACCTCCTGAAGTATTACCCTTAGTCATAGAAGATATGGTGAACTTCTTTAAGGAAAGGGATGAAATTCTTTAATAAGAAAAATAAATTATTTCCGGCGATAGAGCCATTTGATTCAGGGTACATTACTAAAGGAATTCACGAAATATATTATGAGCAATGCGGAAATCCCAAGGGAAAGCCACTTATCTTCTTGCATGGAGGCCCTGGTGGAGGAGCTGGAAGCTTTTCAAGGCGATTCTTTGATCCTAAAAAGTATCGTATTGTTCTCTTTGATCAACGAGGTTGTGGCAAGAGCAAACCACACACTTGTCTTGAAGATAATACAACGTGGCACCTAGTAGAAGACATTGAGTCTATTAGAGATAAACTTAATATCGATAAATGGTTAGTTTTTGGGGGCTCCTGGGGTAGTACTCTTGCCCTGGCCTATGCCCAAAGCTATCCTGATGTAGTCTCTGAACTTATTCTTAGAGGTATTTTTATGCTCAGAGAAAAGGAACTCCAATGGTTTTACCAATACGGAGCTAGTGAGATTTATCCTGAAGCATGGAGAGGGTTTTTGAAAGAGATCCCTCTAGAAAAACGATCAAACCTTATAGATGCATATAGGGAAATATTTAATGGTGAAGATGAAGAAAAGAAACTTTCAGCTGCCAAAGCCTGGTCTAAATGGGAAGCATCAACAAGTTTTATTAATCATAATCCAGAGGCAGTGAAGGATTCTGTTAACAGTGAATTTGCTTTGGCATTTGCCTTAATAGAAAATCATTATTTTGTGAATAAGGGGTTTCTAGAAGATGAAAATCAACTTCTAGATAATATCGACAAGATAAGAAAAATACCTACAGTAATAGTTCAAGGAAGATATGATGTAGTTTGTCCTCCTACTACTGCTTACGAGTTACATTCAAGATGGCCTGAAGCAGAATTGAAGATAGCACCTTTTTCTGGTCACTCAGCTTTTGAAGAAGAAATTACTCACTTACTGATAGAAGCTACTAATAAATTTGCGAACAGTTAGAGGTAAAAAATGAAAAAAGAATTCAAAATTAAAATATTAGCTTTCGTACTTTTCTTTTCTTTAAATTCTTATACAGAAGGAGAGCATAAAATATTTAATCTCGGTAACTTTGATTTGGAGAGCGGAGTGGTGTTACCTAATGCCAAACTTTCATATGTGACTCATGGAGAATTAAATAAAGAAAAGGATAATTTGATATTCGTGCCTTCTGCATATTTGGGCGACCATCATGGATTTGATTTTTTAATAGAACCAGGAAAGGCCTTAGACCCAGATAAATATTTTATTGTTGCAACAGATATGTTTCAGAATGGTTTATCTAGCTCTCCAAGCAACACTCCGGCTCCTTACGATGGCCCAAATTTCCCTCTGATTTCGATTAGAGACAATGTAAAAGCTGGACATAAATTACTTACGGAGGAATTTGGAGTAAAAAAAATCAAGAGTGTAGTTGGTTTCTCTATGGGAGCTCAGCAAGCTTTTCAGTGGGGGGTTAGTTATCCATATTTTGTAGAAAAAATAGTAGGTATAGCCGGTTCAGCTGTTGAATACCCGCATGGCATAGTTAGATTGGAAGGTTTTATAGCTGCGATAAAAGCAGATCAAGACTTCAATAAGGGACAATATACCTCCCCTCCTGAAATAGGCTTGAGAGCTGGAGGTGCACATTGGGCAAGTTGGGGCTGGTCTCAGGAATGGTTTAGATTAGGTCTATATGAAGAAATGGGTCTTAATAGCACTGATGAGGTAATTGAGTGGTTTGAAGAATTTGTTCTTACTTGGGATGCTAATAATCTCATTGCTCTAGCCAGAACCTGGCAGAATAATAATATTGGTAATACTCCGGGCTTTGAAGGAGACTACACTAAAGCTTTGAGCTCCATAAAAGCAGATGTTTTATATATGCCTAGTGAAACCGATATGTACTTCCACATAGATGCTTTGAGAGAGGAAGCGAAATTAATTCCTGGTGTTAAATTCAGAGTTATACCTTCTTTATGGGGGCATATTGCGGGAGCTGGTTTCTCGCCAGAAGATGCTCTCTTTATAAATGATCAAATAGAAGAGTTTTACAGGTAAGTACTTATTACAGAGAAAATTCTAAATTCCGTAAATTTGGTTTAAACTGAATTTATGGGAGAGATTAAGCACGTTTCAATAGATACCCCTATTGAAACAATACTTGAAATTTTAGATGAGGATGCTGGTCTAATAATTGATAACTTTTTAAGTGATCAGAATATAGAGTCAATTAAGAATGACTTAAAACCGTATTTAAATGTAACTAGAAACGGGCAAGATGAATTCACTGGTTTTGAAACTAAAAGAGTAGGTGCTCTAATGGCAAGATCAAAAACTTGCCAAGATTTAGCTTTAGATCCCTTAATTAATCAGATGGCAGAAAGCTTCTTAGGACCTCATTGTGAAAGTTATCAGCTTCATTTCACTTCAGCCATACAAATAGGTCCGGGCGAATCCAGTCAAATACTCCATAGAGATAGAGGTGTTTGGGGAGGCTATATTCCAAGAAAAATTGAAACCCAATTCAGTACGGTCTGGGCAATTAATGATTTCACAAAAGAAAATGGAGCAACGCAAGTTGTACCAGGCTCTCATAAGTGGCACAAAGATAGGGAGCCCTTACCTGAAGAAATAGCTTATGCAGAGATGAGAGCTGGTTCTGTATTTATTTATACAGGCTCCGTTTTACACGGAGGTGGAACAAATGTTACCGGGCAACCTAGATTGGGTGTTTTTCTTCATTACGCGCCAAGCTGGTTAAGACAAGAGGAGAATCAATATCTCTCTTGTCCTCCTGAAGTGGCGAAAGATTTTAGTCCTGAACTTAGATCTTTAATAGGTTACTCCAAAGGAGGCTACGTTTTAGGTTTCTTTACCGATCCTGAGGACAAAGAAGGAAGACTTGAATCAGTTTCTCCTGAAAAATTATTTGGAGAGTCGAAAGATCAATACGAAAGTTTAGCAACTCCGGAAAACTTGGTAAAAGAATCCACAAGAAAATAAGTTAAAGGATTAGTGGACAAAAGAACCCAAGAGTTCCTCACAAAACCTGTCATGCCCCTGCTGATTAGAATGTCAGCACCCAATACTGTCGCGTTCTTCATTCAGTCTATAGTTGTTTTAACTGAAGTATGGTTTATTAGTAAATTAGGAACAAATTCCCTTGCAGCTGTAGCACTTGCCTTCCCTTTATTAATGATCACGCAAACTATGTCAGGTGGAGCACTTGGTGGAGCAATAACTTCTGCCATTGCCAGAAGCATGGGAGCAAATGATATAGATAAAGCTGAAAGACTGATTTGGCATTCGGTTGTTATATCTCTGGGAGGAGCACTTACGTTCCTCTTATTTTTCTTATTATTTGGTAAACAACTTCTCTTTTTGCTTGGTGGCCGAGGAGATATCTTGAAAGAGTCTTATACATATTGCTCTTATTTATTTCTTGGAGGATTAATACTGTGGCTTTCAGGAAGTATGAGCGCAGTATTGAGAGGAATGGGCAATATGCGCTTTCCAGCCACTCTAATGATATGCACTTCATTTTTACAAGTATTTCTATCAGGTGGGTTTATCTTAGGATGGTACGGATTCCCTCAAATAGGCGTTCCAGGTGCAGCTATAGCGACCCTCATAAGCGCTTGCGTGATGGTCGTAATTATCTTTCTTAAACTAATGAGTAAATCTATTCCCGTTAAACTAAGGCTGAAGCAATTAATACTGAGCAGGGATTTATTTAATAATATTTTTGAAGTGGCAATACCTGCCTCGGTTTCACCACTTTTGACGGTTGGAACTATTTTGGTTCTTACCGGCTTAGTTGGTACTTTCGGTACTGAAGCGCTTGCAGGATATGGCATAGGCTCAAGAGTAGAGTTTTTAATGATTCCTTTAATCTTCGGAATAGGTACCGCAATGACTTCTATAGTGGGAGCAAATATAGGTGCAAAAAATATCATAAGAGCTGAAACGGTAGGTATTTATGGAGGAACATCTGCAGGTGTTGTTTCAATATTTATTGGCTTAATACTGGCGTTATTTCCAGATGCTTGGATTCAGTTTTTTACAGATGATGTGAAAGCATTTGAAGTGACAAAACTCTATATACAAATAGTTGGTCCCTTTTATATTTTTCAAGGGATTGGTTTATCACTATATTTCGCATCTCAGGGTGCTAATGCTATGAAATGGCCAACCATTGCAACCATCGCCAGATTTCTAATAGCAAGCATAGGTGGTGGTATCTCAGTTCACTGGTTAGGCTATGGAATTGGATCAGTTTTTATCGCATCTGCCATAGCAATGATGATCTTTGGAACTATGATCTTCGTTTCGATCAAAAAAGGTGCCTGGAGAGTAAATACATAAAGCTATATATTGAAGACTTTTCCAGATTTTAATGAGGGTTTGTCTTTGTGTTGATAGGTAATAATGTATGCCCTTCTTTCTTGCGTGGACTCGTTGGGTAAAGACCCATGCACTATATGCGGATTAAAAAATATCAACGAACCGGCATTAGCCTCAATATCGATACAGTCTTCTAAATCAAAATGATTTTTGTCAGTATAAAAACCACCTAATTGAGAATCATCGTATGTACCTGGCAAACAACCCTTTTTATGACTACCTTTAATAACTCTGAAACATCCATTTTCTTTATCAGCCTTGTCTAGGCACACATAAACATTCGGGAGAGAGTCTACGTCTTCATTATCATGAATCCAATATGGAGAATCTTGATGCCAACCAAAACCAGATCCAACTTTTGGCCTTTTAAGATTGAGTTTATCTGTCCAAAGACTCAGTGAATCTGTTGATAAAATTGATTTAATTGGGTCGGTTAGCCTCTCATCAAAGATTAGCTCCTCTAGCTCAGAATTTAAAGAGTGAGCTGGTTCTATGACTTTCAGATATTTTTCATTAGGTTGTGGCTCATATTGTAGGGTCAAGAAATCAATATCTATAAATTTTTTCTTATCTAGGAAATATTTTTTTCCACTGCCCGCTACAGATTGAGCTTTTAAAACGGTTTTTTCTAGAGAGATTCGATAATTAACTAACTCAGTATCTGAAAATTGGTCTCTCCTGAGAACAAATCCATCCCTAAGGTATTTCTCTTTTTCAATGTCTGATAAAAAATAGCTCACCTATTTTCAAATAAGCGCAAGACCCATAAATATCAAACAGACTATTGATACAAACCAAATAATCGTCCTTATATACAATATTCCAAATACGTAGGAGAAATAATATAAGACTCTTGAGCCCAACCAGAACATAGCTAAATTATATGTATCAACTTCAAGGGTTATGGACAAGATAGCGAGTGCTAAAAATGCAGGTAAGCTTTCTAAGATATTATTACCTGCTCTTCTTGCTCGTCCAACAATCGGTGCCTCTTCCACTGAGCCCTCTCTATTAGAAATAAGAAAATCTAAATTCTTACTGTTTAGCAAAGCCGGCGTCATCAGCTGAATTAGGGTAAGTAATAAAGCTAAAAGAATTAATGTAATCATTATCAATCTCCTGTGTTAGTCTCACTTGAAGATTAAACTACATTCAATCTAAAGCAAAACATAATTTATCAATAAGATGGGATTTCTAAGTAGGGTTTTTACTATAAAAAAAGTACCAAACGTAAGTTGGAGCTCTGATTTTCCACTGAACACTAAGCCAAAACTTACCACCTTAATTATGTTAGTTATTGGTCTATTCTTATTTGGTTTAGGAGAGGCAATAATAATTGGTAGTGGATCAGGTGTAAGTCCTTGGACGGTATTAGCTCAAGGAATCTCATCAAGGACTGATCTCTCAATAGGAAAGGCGACATTTTTAATAAGTATTTTCATACTAATATTTTGGGTGCCGCTTAAACAAATACCAGGAATTGGAACTATATTAAACGCAATCATAATAGCTTCGGCTATTGATTTAACTCTTGGCTTCATACCTAAACCAGAGTTGATTTACCTAAAAATATTGCAAGCAAGTTTTGGCATTTTGATAGTTGGAATAGGAAGTGGTATTTATCTCGCTAGCAACCTAGGACCAGGACCTAGAGATGGGCTTATGATTGGGCTACAGCAAAAAATAAATACTTCTATTCCTTTGATTAGAACAATTATCGAAATCACTGCCGTTACTGTAGGCTGGTTCTTAGGTGGGATTGTTGGAATCGGAACTATTTTGTTCGTTTTTGGAATTGGTCCTTGTGTTGGAGTAGGACTTACCTTAGTTGAAAAAGTTTCAAAAAAACGGATTAATAAACTTGAAAAGTAAGCTTTTGTCTCTTCTAATGGTTAATTAACTCACTAATAATTACTATGAAACGAACCGTCACAATACCCACTACTTTTGTCTGTATTGCCCTAGGGGTGCTTATTGCTTTAGCTGGCAGTCAAGGATCGCAATACTATAATGGAATTTCTCTATTTGCATTGTGTGCAAGTGTTAGTTATCTACTTCATTGGATAATATTCATTCCTTCTTATATTTACCAAACTGAACATTATTTTGATTTGACTGGGTCAATCTCTTATTTGAGCGCAATAGCTTTGGGGTTTTATCTTAATCCGTCCGTAGATCCAAGAGATATACTTATCGGCGCATTAATAGTGATTTGGGCTGTAAGACTAGGGTCTTTCTTGTTCTTGAGGGTTAAGCAGGATGGTAAAGACAATAGATTCACGGTTATGAAAACCCAATTTCATTGGTACATAATGACTTGGACTATGGGAGGGCTCTGGGTCTTCTTAACTATGGCTGCAGGCTTGGCAGCTATCACTTCTGATGTCAGCATACCACTTGGTTTAATGGCCTATATTGGATTGGCTTTATGGATATTCGGATTTACGATTGAAGTTATTGCAGATAGGCAAAAAAGAAACTTTAAAAAGCAACAGAATAAAGAAAAAGAATTTATTACTTCAGGTCTATGGGCTTGGTCTAGACATCCTAACTACTTTGGTGAGATTACCTTGTGGGCTGGACTAACCTTGATTGCCCTTCCAGTCTTAAGTGGCTGGCAATTAGTGACCTTAATATCTCCTATTTTTGTTTATGTACTTCTGACCAGGGTAAGTGGAATTCCGATGCTAGAAAATAGAGGAATGAAGAAATGGGGATCTGATCCTGAATATGTGAACTACGTAGAAAATACACCTTCTTTAATTTTAAAGAAGCCACAAAGATAAGAGGAGAATAGAAAATGGATAGTGAACTACAAAGTGGTGGATGTCTTTGCAAAAAGATAACCTATAAATTTGATAAGTCGCATGTGATCTCGGCACACCACTGCCACTGTACAGATTGTCAAAAAAGCACGGGTAGTGGAAAAGCAACAATATTGCTAATTCCTAATGAATCTCTACAAATTAATGGAGAGCTAAAATACTATACTGTAACTGGTTCTGCAGGCTCTAATATATCTCGAGGCTTTTGTGCAGAGTGCGGCTCCCCATTAATCTCTTTTGTTAAAGAAAATCCAGATATTAAATTTATTAAAGCTGGAAGTATTGATGACTCAACTTGGATAAATGCAGACTCAAACTTTTGGAGTTCTACAGCTAAATCTTGGTCTCCAGTTGATGAGACCATACATACCTTTACTCATAATCCAGACTTCGCATAAGCATTGAAACCTTCTGATCTGTATTCAAAATTAATTGAAGATGGGCTTTTGAGCTTTGATGCAGAACAAAGTAAGCTTTTAAATAAGCTTGATCAACTCAACTTTGATTTGGTCAAACGCTCAAAAGCATGGTTTGGGCAAAAAAAGATAAAGGGGCTGTATATAAGAGGTGAAGTGGGTAGAGGCAAAACCCAGATGATGGATATTTTTTTTCAAACTCTTCCAGTAAAAAATAAAAAAAGAGTTCATTTCCATAGATTCATGAAGCTTTTGCACGAAGATTTAGACAAAATATCTGGCCAGAAGGATCCGTTAAAGATAGCAGCTAGAAATATCTCTAAACAGACCGAAGTTCTCTGTTTTGATGAATTCTATGTAGAAGATATAGGGGATGCGATGCTATTAGGGCGATTTATTGATGAGTTATTTGAAAATAGAGTGACCCTTATTACAACCTCAAATACACATCCAGACAACCTCTATAAAGACGGACTGCATAGAAGCAGGTTCATCCCTGCGATAGAGTCTATAAAAGAGAACTGCGAGATTTTTGAGTTAGATTCAGCACAAGACTATCGACTAAGAACGCTTGAACAATTGGAAATATTTGTTGTTGAAAGTGAAGGCAAAAGCATAGAGAAACTCGATTCTAATTTCTCAGAACTAACTAACAATGAATATGAAGAAAATAAGAATATCCAGATTCTTGGAAGAAAAATAAAAACAATAAAGCTATCGAAAGGTTCCGTATGGATTTCCTTTCAAGAGATTTGTGAGGGACCAAGAAGTGCAAAAGACTATATTGAAATTTGTAGCGAATTTCATACAGTTTTTGTTTCGGGAGTTCCAATCATGAATGAAAATAACAGCGATGCTGCTAGGAGATTTATAGCTCTTATTGATGAATGTTACGAAAGGAATGTTAATTTAATCCTTTCTTTAGAAGCAAATTTGAACGAGATTTATAGAGGAAACAGACTTGCCGAGCCTTTTAAGAGGACCTTGAGCCGATTAGAAGAAATGAGGTCCAGAGAATACCTCTCAAGACCTCATTTGATTTAATTAAACAGATTGAAGTGTTCTGATCTCAGGCGCACCTGCCATAAAAGGTCCCATTTGGGCGCCTAGTTCTCTAAAATAATCAGTCTTACCATGTTCAGCTTGTGCTTCTTCGTCCTTATATCTTTCTAAGAAAACGTAAGTAGTGTCATCTTCTTTATAGAGATCGTAATAAACAACTCCATCTTCATTTGCATTTACTTTCTCAACCAATTGAGTGGCTATTGCTTCAAAATCTGAACCAGATCCTTCTTTAATCTTTAATGTGGCAACAATTCCTATCATTTTTTTCTCCCTTATTTTTAAATTAGATGTAGACTTTAGTTAGTTTCAAAAAAATAATCGAGAACTTTTTTAAACATGGAAAACTTAGTCATTATTGGAGCAGGACAATCTGCAATCCAATGCATCACTTCTTTAAAAAAGGAAGGCTATTTAGGTTCAATTACGCTTGTCGGAGAGGAAGAACATCTTCCCTATCAAAGACCTCCTTTATCAAAAGGCTTTCTAGAAGACTCTGTTAACAAAGAAAGACTCTATTTCAAAAAACTAGAGTTCTTTACAGAGAATAAGATACAGCTTCAATTAGGGAATACAGCAGAGAGAGTTGATACAAAAAATAGGCAAATCTTCTTGAGAGATGGTGCAGAACTTGGCTATAACAAATTAGTTTTTGCAACAGGCAGTAGAGTAAGGCGTTTAGATTTTCCAGGGAATAACCTTGAATCGATTCACTACCTAAGAGGTTTAGATGAAGCAGAATCGATAAAAGAAGATCTAAAAATTAGCAAAGATCTTGTTGTTATAGGAGCTGGATATATAGGATTAGAAGTAGCTGCCATAGCTGCAAAAAATAATATTTCTGTTACTGTTGTAGAAATGGCCGATAGAGTCATGAACAGGACAGTAGATCCACAGATATCCAAATATTACCTTAAGCTTCACGAAAATAATGGAGTTCAATTTAAATTCAATACCAGCCTTGAAGAAATAAAGGGTTCATCGAAGCCTGAGTCTGTCATTTGTTCTGATGGGTCTGAAATTAAGGCAGATACAGTAATAATTGGTGCAGGAATTATACCCAATACAGAAATAGCTGAAGCAGCAGGGATAGATTGTAACAATGGTATATCTGTAAACGAATTTGGCCTTACAAGCCATGAAGATATATATGCATGCGGAGACTGCACGAATCATCCTAATAAACTACTGGGTAAAAATTTAAGATTGGAATCAGTTCATAATGCAATGGAGCAAGCAAAGACGGTAGCAGGCTCAATTAATGGCAATCCAAGCGAATACAACCAAATCCCTTGGTTCTGGTCGGATCAATATGACCATAAACTTCAAATTGTAGGTCTATCAGGAAGCCACGACAGGGTGACTATGAGAGGTAATACCGAAGATACAAAATTCATGCTATTTTATACACAAGGAGATGAGCTAGTAGCAGTTGATTCTATAAATAACCCAAAAGAATTTTTAATTTGTAGAAAGCTAGTAGCAAATAAAGTTAAAATAAAGCCTGAAATAATTTCTGATACATCCGTAAACTTAAACGATTTTATTTGATGAAAAAGACGATAGAAACTGAATATGCCCTTGGACAAGTTGTTAAGCATAAATACTTAGATTTTAGAGGAGTAATTTATGACGTTGACCCTGAATTTAATAATACTGAAGAATGGTATCAATCAATCCCCGCAGCAATTAGACCAAATAAAGATCAGCCCTTCTATCATGTATTTGCAGAAAATGACCAAGTCTTTTATTCGGCTTATGTATCTCAGCAGAACCTTTGCGTAGATGATAGTCAGATACCAGTTGAGCATCCAGATGTACCTGTTTTCTTTGGAGGTTTTGATGGTGAATCTTACGAAATTTTAGAGAACAGTAAGAACTAATTTCTTCTTTCCTCGCTGGCAAGACCGATACAACACAAAAATACATCCATTGCCTTATCCAACTCGTCTAAGCTACAAGCAGTAGGTGCTATCCTTATATATTTGTCCTCTTCATCAATCCCATAAGGATGGGTAGCTCCTGCAGGAGTAAGTTTAAGTCCGAGCTCATCGGCTAGGCCAATTATTCTTTTTGCCATACCATTATCAGATTCGTAAAGTAAAAAATAACCCCCATCAGGATTTGTCCACTTACCCAAACCCTGAGAGTTAAGTTTATTTATAACAAGATCAAATTTGGGTCTTATGATTTCGGCATGCTTTTTCATATGATCTATTAAGTTCACATCTCTAAAAAACATTACATGCTTAGCTTGATTTATTTTATCTGGTCCTATCATTAATGATGAATAGAATGGAAGAAATGATTCTTGATTATTTTCTGACATAGCTATGTAGCCAATGCCGGCTCCGGCAAAGGTTATTTTCGAGGTAGATCCAAACTGGACTACAGAATCCTCACATTTTTTTTCTTTTGCTAAAGAAAATATGTCTATTAAAGGTGATTGATTTGATAAATCATGAACAGCATATGCATTATCCCAAAAGATTATATTCTTGCTCGATTGGCTAGCAAAGATATCCAGCAAACCCTCTATGGTACTTCTACTGTAAACCTCCCCTGTAGGGTTTGAGTATTTTGGAACACACCATATTCCTTTAATAGATTCATCTGTTTCTACAAGCCGCTTTATCTGCTCCAAATCTGGTCCTTCTCCGGTTAAAGGGACTGGAATCATATTTATTCCAAAGGTTTCGCAAAGTTTAAAATGCCTATCATATCCTGGTACAGGACATAGAACGGACACTCTTTCCTTCAGACTCCAGGGCCCTCCTCCATTTCCCTCAACAAACATAAAAGTTAAGAATTGAGACATTAAAGATAGACTACTATTCCCGCCAGCCCATACTAAATCTTTATCACAATTTAAAATTTGTGCTCCTAATTCTCTGCAGGATTCTAAGCCTTTAATTTCGCCGTAATTTCTCAAGTCCAGGCTCTCAAACTCAGATGCCTCATCAGTTTGACTCATTAAAGAGTTAGATAAATCTAACTGATCTGAAGATGGCTTACCTCTTGTTAAATCTAACGAGAGATTTTCAGATTTAAGCTCTTCAAATTTAGAAAAATAATCCATTTAGTTGAATTGGGTGTTATAAAAAAACATGATATTAACATCGCATTTAATTGATAGGTATATTAAATATAGATGATTAAATTTTAATCAATTGTGCATTAGTTCATTGCGATAAGACTCTCGTTAATCCATTAACAAAGTTATCCACATTTTTGGTGGATAAAGACCAATTACAAAAGACATAAGAAGAAGGAAATAGTACAATTCTCCTTTAGCTATATACCTTTGAATAAACAAACCTCTCTATATCAAAACCACATAGAAGCAAACGCCAAGATGGTAGATTTTCATGGTTGGTCTATGCCTATAAATTATGGATCTCAGATAAATGAACATAATTGTGTAAGAGAAAATTGCGGCATTTTTGATGTTTCTCATATGACAATTCTGGACTTCGCAGGAGAGGATGTTGAGCAATTTGTAAGAACATTAATTGCCAATGATGTTCAAAAGCTAAGTGAAACCTATGAAGGCCTCTATTCTGCTATGTTGAATGACGATGGTGGGGTCATAGATGATCTGATTGCCTATAAGCTAGAAAATGGCTATAGATTGGTGGTGAATTGCGCTACTCGAGGTGAAGACCTGAGATGGATATCAGAAAAGTCAAAGAATTATTCAGTGCAAATGAGAGAAAGAGATGATTTATCAATGGTTGCTATACAAGGACCTAAATCTTCAGAAGTCCTCTCTAATTGTCCGGCTCCTATTGTTAGACAGCTAGAATCTAAAAAAAAGCAGCAAGGTGTATATGGCAATGATATGCTTGCAACTAAAACAGGCTATACCGGAGAAAACGGTTTTGAAGTAATACTGCCGCATACTCTTGCTGTTGGTCTTTGGAGAAATGCAATCAAAGCTGGCGCTCAACCCATAGGCTTAGGCGCAAGAGATACATTAAGACTTGAAGCAGGCATGAACCTCTATGGGTTTGAAATGGATGATTCTATTTCTCCATTTGAATGTAATATGTCATGGACTGTCGATTTTTCTGATGAAGAAAGAAATTTCTATGGCAAAGAAGCACTTAGCAGGATTTTAAAAGACGATAAACAATATGAGCTTGTAGGGTTAATACTTGAAGAAAGAGCAATATTGAGACAAGGACAGAAAGTCTACTTTGATACTGATAAAGAATTGGAAGGCGTAGTTACAAGTGGTACTTACTCCCCTACTCTAAAAAAACCGATAGCTTTGGCAAGAATTCCTAGTATTTCTGCAAAAAGTTGCTTTACCGAGATGAGGGGGAAAGAAGTTTTTGCTAAAATTGGTTCTCCAAGATTTATCAGAGAAGGTAAAGAAATATTTAAGGAAAGAATATGAGCCATCCAACTGAATTACGTTATTTAGCTACTCATGAGTGGGGTAGAATTGATGAAGAAGGTATCTTAACCGTAGGGATTAGTGAACACGCACAAGATTTATTAGGTGATATAGTTTTTGTTGAATTACCAGATATCGGTAAAGAATTAGATGCCGAAGAAGAATCAGCAATAGTAGAGTCAGTAAAAGCAGCGTCAGATGTTTATGCCCCTCTGTCTGGCGAAGTCATTGAGGTAAATGAGAAGTTGCTTGATGAGCCAGAGATTGTAAATAGCTCCCCTCTAGAAGACGGATGGTTTTTTAAGATCAAACTTAATGATGCCTCTAGTTTCGAGAACCTAATGACGGAAGAAGAGTATAACGCTACCTGCGAAGAATAAATTAACGTATAGCTTTGACCACCATAAAAAAAAATAATCTTTTTTCTAAGAGACACATAGGAGTTAACTCTCAAGATAGGGACTTTATGCTGCAATCCATAGGGTTTGGTTCTATGGATAGTTTTATTGATGCAGTTGTACCGGAGAATATACTTGAGAAGGAAAAAATTGATCTTGGAGAAGAAAAAACCGAAGAAGAAGCTCTCGATGAGCTAAAGCTCATTGCTCAAGAAAATAAGGTTTTCAAAAGCTTTATAGGCCAAGGTCATTACAATACATACACTCCTAAAGTAATTCTTAGAAATGTATTTGAAAACCCTGGCTGGTACACATCCTATACACCTTACCAACCGGAAATATCTCAAGGCAGATTAGAAGCTCTTATTAATTTTCAAACCATGGTTAGCGATCTTACAGGTATGGATATTGCTAATGCATCTCTGCTAGATGAAGCTACTGCTGCTGCAGAAGCAATGACGCTTGCTAAAAGAGTTTCCAAGTCAAAGTCAGAAATTTTCTATGTTGATGAAAACAGTTTTGAAAATACCATAAATGTTTTAAAAACTAGAGCCAAGCCATTGGGAATAGACTTAATAGTTGGACCTATAGAGCAGGCTAAAGATGCAGACTGTTACGGTGCATTTATTCAATACCCAGGGTCAGATGGCTCAATTAAAGATCATTCTGAAATTGTTAACTCTATTCATGAAAAAAAAGGAATTGCCGTATTCGCTTCGGACTTATTAGCTTTATGCCTAGTTAAGCCTCCAGGAGAGATGGGAGCAGATATAGTTGTAGGTTCGTCTCAAAGATTTGGTGTTCCTCTGGGTTGTGGTGGTCCCCATGCAGCTTTTATGTCAGTAAAAGAAGATCTAAAAAGGTCTTTGCCTGGAAGGATAGTTGGGGCCTCAGTAGATAGTTCTGGAGATCTGGCATATAGACTCGCACTTCAAACTAGAGAGCAGCATATAAGAAGGGAAAAAGCTACTAGCAATATTTGCACTGCGCAAGCTTTGCTTGCGATCATGGCGGGATTTTATTCTCTTTATCATGGAAAAGAAGGACTAAAAAAAATCGCCCAGAAAGTGAACAATCTTACAACCTTGCTGAAAGAAAACTTATCTGCAAAAGGTTTAAATTCTAAGAATGAGGATTTCTTTGATACCTTGGTGATTGAAACAGGTTTGCATACAGAAGCAATTCATCTAAGAGCCCGAGATAATGGCATTAATCTAAGGTTAATAGATTCTACTTCTATTGGAATCTCATTAGACGAAACTACCTCAGTGGATGATATAGAGGTTCTGATGAAAATATTCACTGATTCTAATGATCAGTTGAAAGAGATTAAAAGCCAATCTATACCTAAAAACATAATCAGAAAATCTAGCTTTCTTGATCATAATATCTTCAATGTATTTCATACAGAGACCGAGATGCTAAGATATATAAGAAGACTTTATGATAAAGATATTGCTCTAGACAGAGCAATGATTCCTCTAGGCTCATGCACCATGAAGTTAAATGCAACCTCTGAGATGATACCTGTGAGTTGGCCAGAGTTTTCTAATATTCATCCTTTTGCCCCAAAAGATCAACTATTAGGATACTCAAAGTTAGTATCTGAAATGGAAGAAATGTTATCTCTACTTACAGGCTATTCTGGCATATCGCTGCAACCAAATGCTGGGTCCCAAGGAGAATATGCGGGACTTCTTGCAATAGATGCATATCATCAAAATAATAATGAAGCTCACAGAAATATTTGTTTAATTCCTAAATCAGCTCACGGAACAAACCCAGCATCCGCTCAGATGGTAGGCTTAAAAGTAGTTCCCGTTGATTGTGATGAAGAAGGCAATATAGATATAAATGACCTTAAGGAAAAAGCATCAACTCACTCTGATAACCTTTCATCTTTGATGATTACTTACCCTTCTACACATGGTGTATTTGAGACTTCGGTTACAGAGGTATGTGAAATAATTCATTCGCATGGCGCTTTCGTCTATATAGATGGAGCCAACTTTAATGCCATGGTTGGGTTATGTTACCCAGGTTCTTTTGGTGGTGATGTTTCTCACTTAAATTTACATAAAACATTTTGTATACCTCATGGTGGTGGAGGCCCAGGTATTGGGCCAATAGGTGTAGTTGAAAAACTTAAAGAATTTATGCCTTCTCATCATAATGAAAATAAAGCTGTAGGGCCCGTATCAGGTACTGATTGGGGAAGCGCAAGTATCCTGCCTATAAGTTGGATGTATATGAAAATGATGGGAACTCAAGGTCTTCTAGAAGCCACTCAAAATGCAATACTGAATACAAACTATATTGCCACAAAACTCAAAGGTCATTATGAGATACTCTATAAAGGAAAGGATGGTCTTGTTGCTCATGAATGTATTATCGACATAAGGCCCCTAAAAGAGACTGCAGGAATTGAAGTAGAAGATGTAGCCAAAAGACTTATAGACTATGGATTTCATGCCCCAACAATGTCATGGCCAGTTGCAGGTACCTTAATGATCGAGCCCACTGAAAGTGAGTCTTTAAAAGAATTAGATAGATTTTGTGAAGCCATGATAAAAATCAGAGACGAGATAAGAGAAATAGAAGAAGGCAATAGCTCAAAAGAAGATAATGTATTAAAAAATGCTCCGCACACCGCCAAAACTTTAATAGATAGTAATTGGGATCGAGAATACGAACGATCTAAAGCTGCATACCCAGTAGATAGTCTGTATGAGAATAAATATTGGCCACCTGTAGGCAGAGTCGACAATGTTTATGGGGATAGGAATTTAGTTTGCAGCTGTCCTTCCATGGAAGACTACGACTAAGAGCTTCTTCGGTCATCAATTAACCACTCTCTCTCTTTTGCAACTCTTCTCAATTCCTTGTCTGGACTAATTGCCATTGGGAAGTCAGCAAATTCTAAAAGGGGCAAATCATGTATTGAGTCTGAATAAGAGAATATCTGATCAAATTTTTTGGAACCCATCCATTTATTAACTCTTCGAACCTTTTCTTGAGAGAAATTCGGCCTCCCCTCTACTCTCCCAGTAAATTGTCCTTCAAGATACTCTGGATCAGTGCCAAAGCAATTATCAATTCCCAATTTAGTGCCAATCTTATGAACAAGAAAAGACAAAGAACCTGAAGTCAAAACTTTAGTGTCATTTTTATGTTTATCTAATAATTCTTGAGATAATTCATCGCTAAATCTAGTCACAATATCAGAAGTAAAGTCTTCAATATGATCTTCTAATTCTTTTAAGCTCTTTCCAATGATAGGGCTGAGTAAGAATTCCGAATATTCATCAACATCCAATCTTCCTTCTCTATAATTCTTTTCAAATGCTTCCATCTTTGAGTAAAAATTAAAGTCTTGAATGAATCCTCTTTGATCCATATATTTCACCCACTCCGCTTCTGTATCACCATCAAAAAGAGTGTCATCTAAATCAAATAAAGCTAATTTGTTTTTTTTCATTAATATATGCAAAGAAGGTTGAGTTATGAATGAAGAATTATACAGACCCAATGCCGGAATTATTATTTTTAATGAAGAAGGTAAACTGCTCTGGTGTAAAAGAAAATCAGGAGATGGATGGCAATTTCCTCAAGGAGGGATAGATGATGGTGAATCTCCAGAAGAAGCTATTATTAGGGAGACTTACGAAGAGGTTGGACTTAAAAGAAATCAAATAAAGATAATTAAAGAAAATGATCGATGGATTAACTATGATGTACCAAAAAATAAGATTCCAAAATATTTCTCATTGAAAAATAGAAAGTTTAGAGGCCAAACCCAAAAGTGGTTTTTGGCAGAATTTATTGGCGAAGATAATGATATTAATCTTAACCTTCATGATCAAATTGAATTTACAGAATGGACTTGGATATCTTACTGGCACCCTATTCGGGCAGGTGTTGAGTTTAAAAGAGAAGCGTACAGGCAAGTATTAAGTGATTTATTACCTTTCTATATAGAATACAAAAAAGTCTAATTTTTAATATTGAAAGAAAAGTCCACAGAAGACCCTTCAATACCTTCTTTCTTATAAGTAAGTTCCGATATATTTACTTCACCTGAGGGTAGAGACGAAAATACTGTAGTGCATCTTGTCCCGTAGATAGGTGACCTGATAAATCTATAAGGGATCTCTTCTCCGTCCCTAATTTTTAATTCTTTTTTTGTTTTTTCATGAAGACTTCCATAATCCTGCTTCATTATCTTAAAGCCCTTTTGTTTGGAGAATCCTTCATGGATAATCTCCTGCAAGTCATTTTTAATTGCCTCTATCTTCTTAGTTGAAGAATTCAATGTTAGGTTTCCTAGCGCATGAATACCCTCAGGTATGAAGAAAATGCCATCGAGTCGATTACACAAATAAAACAAACCGTTTTTATCTCCAACAATAAGATTAAAGCCGGCATATTGCTTCTTATTAGTTTCCAATTGCTCTAAATAACTCTTTGCAGATAAGTCAGATTCAAGAAAGCCTGTTACTAGTTCACCTCTAGAAACAAGATATTTGCTATTGGTATTTTCTTTTAGGTTTGTAATAGCAGCAAACTTACCTTCTTTATTAGTTCCTAGCCAAGTTCCGCCTGCCTCTTCATCTTTGCCAGCAAGTATCTGATTATTTGACCACCAATGCATCTTAGTAGTTGGCCTTTCATGATACTCGTCTCTATTTGCAATAATTATAAAAAAATAAGAATCTTTGCCATTCCAATCCTTTGTTTTCTCTACCGATAATGCAATTAGGCACATAAATTAAAGAGAGCAGATACAGTTAATGATAAAATGTGATCTTGGAAATTTTGATTTACTTCTTACTGGGAACATTTTCAGGTGTATTGGCTGGTTTGTTTGGTATTGGAGGAGGAATAATTATTATTCCTACCTTTTTTTACATTTTTTCGTATCTAGGATTTCCTGAACAAATTCTATCACATATGGTTTTAGGAAGTTCTTTAGGTGTAATAGTCTTTAGTTCGCTTTCTTCTACTTTTTCGCACAACATAAAGGGGGCTGTTAATTGGAACCTAATAAAGCTCGTGGCACCTAGTATTATTGCAGGATCATGTCTTGGTGGTATTACAGCCGGATATCTAGAGAGTAGTACTTTGCAAGGGCTAGTTGCATTGTTTTTAGTTGTTGCATCTGTCCAATTAATCTTTGAGTTCCCCCCTCCGCCACAAAACCCTAGAACCAGTTTAGTTGGACCAGTTATAGCAGGAGGAGGGATAGGATGGCTCTCAGGAGTATTTGGTATTGGAGGTGGGATATTTTCTGTACCTTATTTCTATCATAGAGGACTTAAGATGATGAATGCTATTGGCACATCGGCAGCATGTGGCATACCCATAGCCTTAGCAGGTTCGATCTCTTACATAGTTATAGGATATGATGCCGTGGACTTACCCAATAATAGTATTGGTTTTGTTTACTTGCCTGCGACAATAATTGTAGGGATTATGAGTTCTATTACAGCCAAATACGGAGTCAATATTGCCCACAGAATGAAACAAAAAAAACTAAGAATAGCATTTGCATTTTTGGTTATGATAATGGCTTTAAATCTTTTAATGCGCTAAATGAAAAGAAAAAGTGACCTATATTGGAAGTCAAATATTAAGATTGTTTCATCTCTTCTAGTTATATGGTTTATAGCTTCCTTTGGTTTTGGAATAATCTTCTCTGAGTCTCTAGATCAAATAAAAATTGGTGGTTTCAAGCTTGGATTTTGGTTTGCTCAGCAGGGAAGCATTTATGTATTTGTACTTATTATCTTTTTATATGTCTGGCTAATGAAAAAACTAGATAAAAAACTTTCCCAAGAAGAAGATAAATGACTACTCAGCTACTTACCTATATCTTTGTTGGGGTCTCTTTTGCTCTATACATAGGAATTGCACTCTGGTCTAAAGCGCAATCAACAAATGATTTTTATGTTGCCGGTAAAGGTGTGCATCCAGTGGCGAATGGTATGGCAACTGCTGCAGATTGGATGTCAGCAGCCTCATTCTTATCTATGGCAGGTCTTATTGCTTTCTTAGGAAAAGATGGCTCGGTTTATTTAATGGGATGGACTGGAGGCTATGTTCTCCTTGCGCTTCTTCTTGCTCCTTACTTAAGAAAGTTTGGAAAGTTTACTGTTCCTGATTTTATAGGAGAAAGATATTATTCAAAGACAGCACGAAAACTAGCTGTTATATGCCTAATCTTTATTTCGTTTACCTATATCGCGGGCCAAATGAGAGGGGTAGGAATTGTATTTTCTAGGTTCTTAGAAGTTGATATAAATACAGGAGTTATTGTAGGAATGGCTATAGTCTTTTTCTATGCCGTTTTGGGGGGGCATGAAAGGCATCACTTATACGCAAGTTGCACAATATTGTGTACTTATTTTTGCTTATTTAGTCCCGGCTATATTCATTTCTATT
>CACEHP010000016.1:0-34992 GCA_902559365.1 uncultured SAR86 cluster bacterium | reverse complement strand
CCTGCATCTGCTTCTGGCCATAAAGAAGCAGTCCTACTGAAGTCGCATATATTGGATTATTTATAATTTCAGAAAAACCTTCTACTGAATGAGGAGATCCCATTCTTACAGGAGAGTGAAAAATCTCCTCTGCAAGGTCGGTTGCGCCTTCAATCTTTGAAGCTCCTCCTGTCAATACTATTCCAGCTGGAATCAATTCGTCAAAACCGCTAAGGCTAAGTTTCTGTTGTGCCATGCTAAAGATTTCTACATACCTTCTTTCTAGGACATCCGCCAAAGCTTGCCTGGAGAGTTCTCTTTCAGGTCTTCCACCCATTCCAGGAACCATCATTATTTCTTCAGGTCTTGTCATCGAGCTAACTGCACATCCATATCTTTGTTTAATTGATTCAGCCTGAGTAGGAGGTGTTCTTAATGCCTGGGCAATATCATGCGTAACATGATCTCCTGCAATAGGGATTACATCAGTAAAACAGATTGATCCATCTACAAAGACAGCTATATCGGTTGTTCCGCCCCCTATATCAATCAAGCATACCCCTAAGTTTCTTTCATCTTCAGTTAAAACCGAATAACTCGAAGCCAATTGTTCAAGAACAAAAGCCTCAACATCTAAACCAGATGCATTTATACATTTGTGTATATTTTGAGAAGAATTTTCACTACAAGTAACTAGGTGTACCTTTGCCTCCAATCTCGAACCAGCCATTCCTAAAGGCTCTTTAATTCCATCTTGTTTATCTATTATGTAGTCTCTTGGCAGAACATGTAGCAGCCTTTGATCGGCAGGAATTGCCATAGCTTGAGCAGTTTCTATGACCCTATCCACATCAGTAAATTTTACCTCTCCATCTCTTATTGGAACAACTCCCTCTGAGTTTAAACCTCTAATATGACTTCCGGAGATACCTACATAGCAAGAACCGATATGACATCCAGCCATACTTTCAGCTTCTTCGATTGATTTTTTAATAGCTGAGGTAGTTGATTCGATATCAACAACTACGCCATTTTTAAGGCCTTTCGAAGAATGTGTTCCTAGACCAATTATCTCTAAATGATCTCCTCTAGCTTCAGCTACTATTGCAACTACCTTTGAAGTGCCTATATCAACTCCTACAAGCATTTCATTTCTACTTACATTACTCATGTTGATTTCTCCATATTGTTGCCTTTAATGGCAATAGCATTTTTATACCTCAAATCTATATATCTGATATCATCAATACTTCCTGAGTTCAGCTCGAACAATATAAATTCCTCGAGACGCTCGAGCTGAACCCGGAAATCCTCTTTAGTAAAACTATACTTTGTACCTAAATGATCTTCTGCTTCCAAAAAGTCTGATCCAATGTGCTTAAACTCAATAACAGAAATGCCTTTTAGATTTAATATCTCTTGTAGTGAAATAGAAAAATCTAACAACAGAGGTATATCTGAATCTGCTCCTATCAACTTCATCAAGTCAAGTTGCTTAACTTTATTACCGGGTTCAATTATTCTCCCCTCTTGAGTAAAAAATCTCCCTTCGTTAAGTTTGGCTATAGGTTTATGTTCTTCAACTTCAATTACGAGTTCTCTATTAAAATTTTGAGTAGTCTTGATCATTGAGATCCAAGATTTTGAAAAGAGTTCATCTTTAGTATCAATATTCGAATCAAATAAATGGCTGGTGGTTTGATCTTGAATCAAATCAATACTTGAAATCGCTTCTTTTGAGAATTCAAAAGAAATAGAACCTTTATCCATATGATTCTCTTTTGTACAACCAATAATGAAAGTGACCAGGATCAAAAATAAATATCTCACTAGTCTATCCTCCTAGAGACATAAACTCTTTGTTGGTTATCAGGAATAATCATTCCAAGATTTTCTGATGCGAACTTTCTTAGGGAAATCTGATTCTTATAATATTGAACCTCTTCTATGAGAATATTAGACTGAAAAGATAATTCTTCCTTTTTTAGCTTAAGAGTTTCTAGATTAGAAAATGTATCTCTATGATCGTATATCTGCAAAACTAATTTGTAAGAACTTACAAATGCAAGTAATGCGAACGAACTTATTAAGATAAATGCAAATCTATAACTCAACATATCTTTTCAGCAACCCTTAAGATTGCACTCCGACTTCTAGGGTTGATAGAAATTTCTTCTGCTGTTGGCTTGAAGAATCTATCTTTCATATACTCAAATTCAACTTTTGATTCAATTCTGTCTTTACCTTGAAAGAACCTTTTGACTATCCTGTCTTCCATAGAATGAAAACTGATGACAGCTAATCTTCCCCCGCAACAAAGTACATAACTGGCCGCTTCTAAAACCTTTTGTAATTCTTCTATTTCATTATTAATAAACATCCTTATAGCTCGAAAAGAGTTTGTAGCAGGATGTTTTTTTGTCTTCTTATTGACACATGAAATTATTAAATCAGACAGTTCTTTGGTAGATTCAATGAATTTTTTTTCTCTAAATTCGCAAATCTTTGAAGCTATTCGTCTCGAGGCTCTCTCTTGGCCCAAGATCCACAGAACGTCTTCAATTTCTTTCTTGGATGCCTTATTAATCCATTCTGCAGCCGTTTGTCCTGTGGCAGTATCAATTCTCATGTCCAAAGGACCATTAGATTGAAAGCTAAATCCTCTAAGTGGATCATCTAATTGCGTAGAAGAAATACCTAAATCAATTAAAATTCCATCCACCTCCTCAACTTCAAAAAATTTCCTCAAGTTAGAAAAGGAATCATTAATTAATGTAAATCTTGAATCTTTTGTAAATTTTGTTGAGAGATTTTTAGTTGCACTTTCATCTTTCTCAATAGAGGTCAAACAGCCTGTATTATTGATTCTGTTTAGTATCTCAAGAGAGTGACCTCCAGCTCCAAATGTGCAGTCAACATATTTTCCGTTTTGTTTAAAGACTAGATTTTCTAGCACCTCATCGACCATCACAGCTTCATGAGTAGCGTTGGTCAAAATGGTATCTCCTCTAATGACGCAGGAAGATCATCAATTATATCCTCTCCAGATATTTGAAGACCAGATTGTTTTTTCTCCCAATTATCTAAATTCCAAAGTTCAAATTTAGAACCCATACCCACAAGAGCAACGTGTTCTTTTAGAGCTAAGTTCGCGAAATCTCTTAAAATCTGAGGAATTAGCAAAGTCATTCTCTCACCCACTTCAAATTCATTCACGGAGGCATTGCCTAAAATCTTCCATTGAATAGGTCTGACTTTTTGATTCAAACCACCTAATGCCTCAAACTTTTGAGCTATCTCTTTCCAAATTTTTCCTGGGTAAACAATAAGAGCGGGATATTGTGGGTCTTTAGTAATTATCATCTCGCCTTCACAAGATGTGCGTAAAAGCTCTCTGTACCTAGCAGGTATAACGATTCTGCCCTTGGTATCAAGGGTAAGTGTGCTGGAGCCATATATACCTAAAGTCATTTTCTTTCGGTCCAAGAATACGTAAGTGTTACATTATCTTGCACTTTTACACACTTTTACACACTTTTAATTAAATTACCAGTAAAAATATAATGAAATGAACACATTTTTTTTGTGTCCTTTAAGAAAACAATAAAAAACCAGAAAGAAGTGAAAAAAGGTATGAGTCAGCCTATAAGCCGGGTTCTGTCGAGGATAATCATTCATCTAGATTCTACGTCACCGCAGAATTCAAGCAACCTACCCTGGCCCAGTCAGGACTGACATAAGGGCCTCTATTTGGTCTTGCTCCAGACGGGGTTTACAATGCCATATACAGTTACCTGATATGCGGTGCGCTCTTACCGCACCTTTTCACCCTTACCTACAAGAGGCGGTTTATTTTCTGTTGCACTATCCGTAGATTTACATCTCCCAGGAGTTACCTGGCGTCTTGTCCAATGGAGCCCGGACTTTCCTCTCAAAAAAATGAGCGATTATCTGGCTGACTCTGGTCAATTGTATAGAGAATAGCAATCAAACAAAAGTTCAGTCTTTCAATTTTAACTGATACAAATAATTCCTTTTCTTTTGAAGAATTTCCGATCCAATCTCAAGTGCTACCTTTTTATCAAGTTTTTTCATGAGGATATCCATTATCCTTTTTTCATCATAGGAAGGATTATTGTCATCACCTCCAACTAATGAATCAACTACTAAGACAAATTCACCTTTTAGCCCATATTCAGAATCAATTATCAATTCCTTTATATTTGCAAGATTACTTCGATATAGAGTTTCATGCAGCTTAGTCATTTCTCTTGCAATTAAGACGTTACATCGTTCATCAAGTTCTGAAAGGAGGGTGTCTAAAAGTTTTTCTAAACGTCTCCCGGTTTCAAAAATTACTGAGGGACTGTCAGATAAAGATATTTCTTTTAAAACTCTTTTCTTATCTTTTTCCTTCCGAGGGAAAAATCCGTAAAAGGTAAATTTCTCAAGATTAAATCCTGAAACGCTTAAAGCTGAAATAACTGAGGTAGGGCCAGGCACCGGAATAACTTTTATTTCATTCTCTATTGCTGCCTCAACTAAATACTGCCCAGGATCAGAAATAAGGGGCGTACCAGCATCACTAATAAGTGCCAGATCCTTACCAGACAGTAGATAATTAATTAAAGAGTTGGTTTTGCTTCTTTCAGAAAATTTATGATAAGAAATCAACTTGGTTTTAATATTATATTTATTGAATAATATTCTTGAAACCCTAGTATCCTCTGAAGCACAAATATCGACTTTATTCAGTATATCGACTGCTCTATATGTAATATCATCTAAATTACCTATTGGTGTCGAAACAATATAAAGTGAACCTTGATCTGTAGCCATTGATTAGATGAAAAATAAAATTATCATTTTAATAATTCTGTTCATTAGTGCCTGCTCTTCTGTTCCTAAAATTGAGAGAACTGAATCCATCAACACTCTAATTCAAAAACCTGAATTTAACTACAAAATTAAATCCTTGCCTAAATCTATAAAGATTTACTTTAACCAAAGAGATGACGAGTCTGAATTACCTCAAGAAGTCCAAGGCTTTATAGCCAACTCCTTTACCTATAGCAATAAAATCTCTTACAAACCTAAAATCTCTTTCTCCAATTTTAAGACTGAGGAATGTATAAATGATGTGATTAAAGAAGATTTGATTATTGTATTAAACTTCGAAAGCTCCTATAAAAATATACAGAAAGAACAATGTCTTAGATTCTTGCCTAAATCCAAAACCATATACGTATCTGATGATGAAGATGATCTTGGATTCAATAATACTTTCATGATTTCTAGGGAAGAAGAAAAAAATAAACTAATTGATCATCTATCAAATTCCTCTGAAAGAATAATTCTAATAGATAGTAAAAAAACTTTAGATAAAGAAAAGATAAAAAAATCTCTTCAAGCAATAAGAAAAGAAGTAGTAGAAAATAAGACTTATAGCGATGACTTGAGCAGTCAAGATATGTTTGCCGAGTTACTTTTAGTAGACAGGAGCCAAGAAAGAAAAAGAAAACTTTCCAGAAGGATTACAGAAACTATTAATAGTGATTCAAGGACACGTGAAGATGTTGACACTTTCTTTTTATCTGTAGACTTACAAGAGGCTAGAAATCTAAAGCCTGCTCTTGATTATATTTCAGAAAATAATTATGAAGTATATGTCCTCAATAGCTGGCAAACGAATAGTGTTTACAACTTTGATGACAAAGATTTATTTGGCTCTATACATTCTGATTTTCCCATCATGATGCCTATTGCAATGCCCGAAATCATTAATGAAGAAAAAAGAAGTAGAGAATTTGCCATTGGGTATGACTTATATGAAATTATTCTTCTGAAATATGGTGGAATAAACTACCGAAATTACGAATACAAAGGACTGTCGGGAAAGATTGTCCTAAAGGACAGTACAGCAAAGAGAAGCGGATACGTGTTTAAAATAACTGAAACCGGTCTAGAAATACTATAAAAATTAACTTGATCTTATATCTCTTTCTAGCTCAGATAGACTATTTATAAAACATGGTTTAGTAAAAATTCTCTGCATATACTCGTAAATTGGTTTTGTCTTTGCATCCTTTTGAAGTTCAACATCAATTAAAGGAAGTCTCCAAAGTATAGGAGCTATACAACAATCTACTAGACTGAATTCATCCGACATGAAATACGGTTTTTCTTTTAGTATCTGAGACATACCAAGTATTTGAGATTTAAGCTCGGCTCTTAATTTTTTTGCTTTTGCTTCTGTTGAATTACCACTGATTAGTTCATCAAATATTCCGCACCAATCTTTCTCTATTCTTTTAATAAAAAGTCTTATGTGAGCTCTAGATACAGGATATACAGGGAGTAGAGGTGGATGAGGAAATCTTTCATCTAAGTATTCCATTAAGATTAATGAGTCGTATAAGCAGACATCTCTATCAACCAAAACAGGTAGCTCTGCATAAGGGCTCACTTCCAATATCTCACTACTTAGGTCATTTGCGTCTGAGTCAATAATTTCACTGGTGACTCCCTTCTCTTCCATAACAATTCTTACTCTATGACTATAGTGATCCATGGGATCTGAAAAAAGGGCCATTGATGTTCTATTACTGAGGGAAACCATAAGTACTCCTATTAGGGAAATTAGTGAAGATCTTTTTTAAATTCTCTGTAAAGAAGATAACTGAGCATTGTAAAAATGAAGAGGTATAGTAGAACATAAGTGCCAATAGATTCTCTCTCTACTTTCATAGGATCTGTCATGTAAGCTAGAAAATTAGTGAGGTCTAGCATAGCTTGATCAAACTCTTTAGGGCTTAATTCTCCAGTTCCATCATCGACTTCTAGAAATCCACATTTTTCTTGTGTAAGTTGTTGCCCGGTAAGAGGGTCTTGTTTTATTCCTCCATTATCTGCAATGACAGGAATCTGCCTGCAAACTGATCTAGGTGTTCCTTGCAGATCTAACAAGACATGAGGCATACCAACATTCTCGTAAACTTTGTTGTTGACACCTAGGGGTCTGGAATCATCGATGTAAAAACTTTTCAAGTAAGTATAAATCCAGTCAGGACCTCTTAGTCCAGCCTCTAGTGTTAAATCGGGTGGAGTATTTCCAAACCACTCTTTAGCCTCTTTGGGGTCCATACCGACCTGTATTAAGTCCCCCATCTTTTGATCGCCAAAAATTAAGTTCTCTTGAAACATATCAAGAGGGATTTCTAAATCTTCTGATACTTTTTTGTATCTAGCGTATTTCAAAGAATGACACCCGAGACAATAGTTCATATAAATTTGGGCTCCTCTCTGAAGCGATGCTTTATCTTTAGCATCTACATAAGCCTCATCGCACTCTCCTTTAACAAGTCCATCTTCTGATAAATAATTGCCGCAAGGAGCTCCGCTAGCAGCATTGATACTTAAAGAAACAAATAGAGCAAATAAAGAAATTGCTATTGAGGTTATGGCTGAGTTTTTTTTCATCCTAGTTGAACCCTTTCTGGTACTGACTTACATTTTTCATACTTTGAATAAATTGGCATCAAGAAAAAGTATGCGAAATAAGTCACAGTAAATATTTGTGCAGCAATTGTCCTTCCTGGGGTCGATGTAACTGTTCCAAGATATCCTAGGACAAAAAAGCTTACGACAAATAATGCTAGGAAAAATTTGCTGTAAATACCCTTGTATTTAATTGATTTAACAGGGCTCCTATCTAGCCAAGGCAGAGCAACGAAAATAGCTATTCCTGCAGCCATAACAACGAATCCTAAAAATTTTGCTGATAGGCCGAACAAGGGGAAAGTTACGGCTCTTAACATGGCATAAAATGGAGTGTAGTACCAAGAAGGAACGATATGTTCAGGTGTTTTGAGGTTATCTGCTGCCTCATAATTAACGTACTCTATTACATATCCTCCTCCATCAGGATAAAAGAACATAATAGTAACAAAGAAGATTAGAAAAACGCCTATAGCATAGAGATCATGCATTACGTCGTACGGAAAGAATGGCTTAGTATCTAACGGAACTCCGTCTTCATCTTTGTGTTTTTTAACATCTACTCCATCAGGGTTGTTTGATCCAACCTCGTGCAGGGCCAATATATGTACAAAAACTACTGCAATGAGAGCAAGAGGAAGAAGAACTACATGAAAGGCAAATAGCCTATTTAAAGTTATGCCGGAAATTAAATAATCCCCTCTGATCCAAGTAAGTAAATCCTCTCCAATATATGGAATGGATCCAAAAAGAGACATAATAACTTGCGCAGCCCAAAAGGACATTTGACCCCATGGTAAGACATATCCTGTAAAGCCAAGTGCACATAATAAAACATAAGTTATCCACCCTAAGACCCATAGTAGCTCTCTAGGTTTCTGGTAAGAGCCATACATCATGCCTCTGAACATGTGTAAGTAAATTAATGCGAAGAAAGCAGAGGCGCCAGTAGTATGCATGTATCTGATTATGTACCCGTATTCCACATCTCTCATGATGTATTGTATAGAAGCAAAAGCCCCTTCTGCTGTGGGTTCGTAGTTCATGAGTAACCATATACCTGATGCAAGTTGAATAACTAAGACAACTACAAGAAGTACCCCAGCAAGGTACCATATATTCATATTGATAGGCGCTGGATACTTCGTTAAGTGCCTCTCTATTGTTGCTGTTAAAGGCAACCTATCGTCAAACCAATTCATTAATCTTGTGACCATTACGCTACATCTCCATCTTCTCCGATGACTAAAATATCATCTGATTTAAAATAGTGTGGGGGCACAGTTAAATTATCTGGTGCAGGAACTCCTGCGTAAACTCTTCCAGCTAGATCGAATTTGGAGCCGTGACAAGGACAAAAGAAACCTCCTTGCCATTCTGAATCAAAATCTACAACTCCTAATTCTGGATAATACTTTGGAGCACATCCTAAATGTGTACAAACTGCAGATAGAACTGAGATACCAGGTTTTCTGGATCTATACTTATTCTTAGCATACTCAGGTTGCACTTCAGTATTAGAATCTGGATCAGCTAATCTTTCTAAATTCTTATCAATTTCATTTATTGACTCTTCTGAATGCTTAACCACATAGATTGGAGTGCCTCTCCATTCAACTATTATCATTTCGCCTGGAGCTAACTTGCTTATATCTGCTACAGCTGGAGCACCTGCTGCTTCTGCAGCAGCACTTGGATTGAATGCACTAATAAAAGGTACCGCAGCTCCTGCGATACCAACGGCACCAACTGCCGATGTAGCACCAATTAGAAATTTTCTTCTTCCTGGATTAGGAGGAGATTTTGGTTGCATATTACCTTTTCGAGTATTGTGGTCTTTTTCTTGCTTTTCTTAAACCGACTTTTTTCCTTTCAACTTTTCTTGAGTCTCTTGTTAAAAAGCCTTCTTTCTTTAGAACCGGTTTTAGAGTTTCATCATATTCAACAAGCGCTCGAGCAA
The DNA here is from genome assembly GCA_902559365.1 of uncultured SAR86 cluster bacterium. Lineage (GTDB taxonomy): Bacteria > Pseudomonadota > Gammaproteobacteria > Magnimaribacterales > Magnimaribacteraceae > Magnimaribacter. The sequence goes on along the minus strand of CACEHP010000016.1, from coordinate 25,556 downwards.
TGCCAAGTCTTATGGCACCTGCTTGTCCAAAACTACCACCGCCTTTCACAGTTGCAGTTATATCCACGCCGTTTGATAAATCTGTTGACACTAGAGGTTGTTTTACAACCATCTGTGCAACCTCTCTTCCGAAGTAAGCATCCAATCTTTTCTTATTAACAGTGATTTCACCTGTTCCCTTTTGAAGAAACACTCTAGCTGTTGAAGTTTTTCGTCTACCGACTGTAATAATCTGTTCCAATTTATTTTCCTATAGTTCTATCGATACTGGTTTTTGTGCTGCATGAGGATGTTGGTCATCATTGTAAACTTTCAATTTAGTGAACATCTGCCTACCTAACTTACTCTTAGGAAGCATACCTTTTACCGCACTTTTAATTGCATCACTTGCAGTATTCTCAATCACCTCTCTAAGGGGTTTTGACTTTATTCCACCAGGATAACCAGAGTGTCTATAGTACAATTTCTGATCTAATTTTTTTCCTGTTACGTTTATATCATTGGCATTAACAACTATTACATAATCACCCATATCTGCATTAGGTGTGTACTCTGGTTTATTTTTACCGGACAAGATATTTGCAACTTCGGTAGCGAATCTACCCAAGGTTTTACCCTTGGCGTCCAATAGTACCCAAGATTCTTCAATATCTGTTCTTTTATAACTTTCTGTTCTCATTAAGATAATTTTTGTTGACTAAATACGCAGGCGGGCGCATTTTAATGCTTACAACCTTCTTATTCAACTAGAACTTTATAAATTTATGCTGTCTAAGAAAGATTATTTTGTTTATAAAACAATCTTAAACTTATAAAAATTTAATGAGTAACTACAAATCAATCTTAAAATTACTATCTTATGCAACTTTTGGAGTCTTTGTAGGATTCATAATCTCCTCTTTATTTTTATGGGAAAAAGATAATATCTATCAAGAAGAAGCCAAATTATTTCAATCTTCATATAATTACGCAGTCAAAAAAGCATCTCCTGCTGTAGTAAATATCTATAGCGAACAGATAATTAGTAGGAATTCTCAACAAAATAGCAGAAAATTTAATTCTTTATTTAAGAGATCGGGGCAAATAAAAACTAGCTTGGGTTCGGGAGTAATTTTAAGTTCTGATGGATATATTTTAACAAATCAGCATGTCGTAGGAGACAACACACTACGAGTAACAACCGAACTCTATGACGGTAGAAAGTTTAATGCTCAACTTGTAGGAATTGATAAAGGTACTGACCTAGCAGTTCTAAAAATTGAAGATTCTGACAACCCCTTCCCTTCTATAGAAATTGAAGATTCCGACAAAGTAATGATAGGAGACATTGTTTTAGCTATAGGTAATCCTTATGGATTAGGACAATCAGTTAGTATGGGCATTGTTAGTGCCACGGGTAGAGAGTTTGATAATCCCTATTCAAACTATATTCAAACCGATGCATCAATTAATAGAGGAAATTCTGGAGGAGCTTTAATTGATTCCAAAGGAAGACTAATAGGGATTAATACCTTGATGAGATCTTCTAGTGGAGGTTCTGAAGGAATAGGATTAGCAATTCCTTCAACCAATGCCCTTGAGATAATAAGCGACCTCATTCAATATGGTGAGGTTCGTCGTGGTTGGTTGGGATTCAGTATAGATAGACAAGCTTTAATTAGAAAAGGCGAGCTCGTCATTTCTGAAGTAGTTGATGGCAGTCCAGCTTCTAAAGGCGGTCTTCAAAAAAATGACTCTTTGAATTCGATAAATTCTGAAGATGCGACTTACGAAAATTTATTCAAAACTTTTGCTCGATCAAAACCTGGAGAAGAAATAATTCTGAGTGTTAAACGAAATTCTGAGCTACTAGAGCTAGCTCTAATTACCGGTAAAGCAGATTAAATATCTAATCTTTTCTTTGCTGCAATGGCATGAGCTGTAAGACCTTCGGCGTTAGCTATTCTAGTGGTATGCTCGACATACTCATTAAAGTTTTTATCTTTATTCTTATCTAACGAAACATAACTATAGCTAACTAAAAAGTCTTCTACTGACAGAGGTGAACTAAACCGAGAAGAAGAGTTTGTAGGCAGTATATGGCTTGGGCCCAAGACATAGTCAGAAAAAGAATTCGCCGAGTCTCTTCCCTTGAGAATTAATCCAGCGATTAATTGTTCTTCATATTCATAATCTTGATGATCAAATGCAATATGCAAATGTTCAGGAGCCAACTTATTTATTATCTCTTTTGCTTCCGTTAAATCCTTAATTTTAATAAACAAGCCATTAGAATTAATCGATTCTTGAATTATGGAAGATCTATCTAAGGAAGATACTTCTGCCAAAATAATAGTTTTTACATTTTCAGTTATTTCATCAGAAGTAGAAATAAGGACAGAGGAAGCATCAGAATCATGCTCAGATTGAGCCATAAGGTCCCAAGCTATTGTCTCAGGATCAGAGCTAGAATCTGCAAGAACAACTATTTCTGATGGACCGGCAATCGAGTCTATACCAACTTCTCCAAATAGTTGTTTCTTAGCTTCGGCAACATAGACATTTCCTGGCCCTATTATTTTCTCAACTTTGGAAATTTGTTCAGTTCCTAAAGCTAAAGCAGCAATAGCTTGTGCACCTCCAATCTTATAAATTTTATCTACTCCCACAACTTTTGCCGCTGCTATAACCATAGGATTCAGAGATCCATTGAGAGCAGGAGAAGCGATAGAGATTTGTTTTACACCGCATGCTATAGCTGGGGCAGAACCCATTAGAACAGTAGAAGGATAAGAAGCTTTTCCCCCGGGGATGTACATTCCCACTGAGTCTATTGTTCTAAACTTTCTAGTAATTTCTCTTTTAGGGCCATCAAGGTTTAGTGAATCAAAGCATGTAGATTGATAGTTGATCAATCTATCAAACGAAAACTCAAAGGATTTAATAAGGCTTTTATCAAAGTTCTTCAAAATTTCATTTATCTCTTTTTCGGAAACGATAAATTCTTCTGCTTCAAAATTGTCAAATTCTTTTGTTAAGGATTTTAAAGCTTCATCCCCATTATTTCTTATTTGAGAAATAATATCTCCAACAGTATTTCTTACTTCTTTGGTAACTAATGTTCTTTTGGACAAGAAAGAAGCAAAACTCTCTGAGAATTCTGTATTGTCTGAATTAAGTTCCCTAAAGTTAATCATTGCATTAATGCTTCAGAGATTTCATTTATTAATTTAGATCTTGTTTTTATGGAAGCTTTGTTTGCAATTAACCTGGTAGAAATATTTGCAATAACCTTTAGTTCTTCAAGCCCATTTTCCTTGAGAGTTTTTCCTGTATCAACCAAATCTATTATTGCATCAGACAATCCAAGTATAGGTGCTATTTCTTGGGCTCCGTTTAAATAAATTACTTCAGCTTGTATACCTAAGGAGTTCATATATTTCGTAGAACTCTTAGGGTATTTTGTGGCAATCCTCAATCTGCTTGAACCAGAAAGAACATCATTACGACCAGCCAAAGATAATCTGCATTTTCCTAAAGATAGATCCGATAATTCAACAAACTCTTCTTCTTCTCTTTCCATCAGTATATCTTTTCCAACCACCCCAGCATGAGCAGCTCCTGAGGTTATATAGGTAGGAACATCCCATCCTCTAATTATCAGCACTTTCACTTCGGGATGTTTTGTATCAAGCAGCATTTTTCTCGATTTTTTTGGATCATCTTTTAAAGCAAATTTTGTCTTTTGAAGAGTCGGGATAAAATCGTCGTAAACTCTACCTTTGGGTAGTGCCAATATAAATGATTCTGTATCTTTCATAATCAGTCTCAGGATATTCTTTCTATATCTGCACCTAGCATTTTTAATTTTTCTTCTATTCTTTCGTATCCTCGATCGATATGGTAGATGCGATCAATAGTGGTTGCTCCTTCAGCAACTAAGCCTGCTAAAACTAAGCTTGCTGAAGCCCTCAAGTCTGTAGCCATAACTGGAGCACCCTTCAATTTCTTTATTCCTTCAATTACAGCAGTATTTCCTTTTAGGGCAATATTGCCCCCCATTCTTGCTATTTCTTGAACATGCATAAACCTATTCTCAAAAACAGTTTCTGTGACAGTTGAGTTGCCATTTGCAATAGCATTTAATGATACAAATTGAGCCTGCATATCTGTGGGAAAAGAAGGATAAGGCCCTGTAGTAAGGCTAATAGCTTTAGGCTTGGGTTCGTTCATATTAATTTCTACCCAATTCTCTCCAGAAGAGATTAGAGCGCCTGTAAGTTCAAGTTTAGATATTACTGAAGAGAGATATTCTGGTTTGGCTGATTTAATTTTTACCTTTCCTCCAGTCATTGCTACTGCTGTTAGATAGGTTCCTACTTCAACTCTGTCTGGCATAACACTGAAAGATGCGCCTTCAAGCTTTTCTACTCCCTCGATAGTTATAATATCTGTACCAGCTCCTTGAATGTTAGCGCCCATAGCTGTGAGACAATTAGCTAAATCAACTACTTCGGGCTCTCTAGCGGCATTCTCGATTACAGTCACACCATCAGCTAAACTTGCAGCCATGATGACATTTTCCGTTCCAGTAACACTAACTGGCTCAAAAATTATTTTTGCGCCTTTTAATCTGCCATTCACTTTCGCTTTAATATTTCCTTCTTCTATGTCGATCTCAGCTCCCATTGCTCTCATTGCCTCTATGTGCAAATTGACTGGCCGGCTCCCTATTGCACATCCGCCAGGTAAAGCAACAGTGGCTTGTCCAAATTTTGCTAGCAATGGTCCCAAAACTAAAATTGAGGCTCTCATGGTTTTCACTAATTCATAACGAGCATTGAGATTATGGATGCTTGATGTATCTACTTGAACTTCCATCTCATCACTCAACATAACATCAACACCCATTGAACCTAGCAATTCAAGCATAGTGGTTACATCGTTGAGGTGAGGGAGATTTCCAACCTTTAGAGGTGAATCCGCTAACAAAGAAGCAGCTAGAATTGGAAGTGCAGAATTTTTAGCGCCAGAAGCATAGATTTCACCATTTAAAGGTGAACCACCCCTTATCATTAATTTATCCATTTATACTGATGCTACCCATTTTTCTATTACAACATCTATATCTTCATTATTTTTTTCCATCAGAGAATAGAATTGATTTCTGAAAATCTTGCCTAGATTCATACCATTGATTTCAATGTTTATTATTTTCCAGTTTCCGTCTTCATCTAAGTACATGCTATATCTGCCTGGATAAACATTTGAAGAAGTAACTATCTCTATATTGACTCGGGCCTTAGTCTTTGACTTAGAGGGTTCTTTAGGAGGCAAAACATTAATTTTTTCATCTTTGAACTCAACAAGGGTACTTGCATAGGTATCAAGCAAGCTACTTTCAAATGCTTCAGAAAAAGCTGACATTTGGACACTAGTGGCTTTTTTCCCATATTTCCCCATCACATTTTTAGCTATCCTCTTAAAGTCAACAATTGGGCTAAAAGCATCGCTAATTTCTTTGGTAAACAGATCTGGATTATCTAAAAATAGTTGATTCTTAGTTTGTATTATCTCAATTATATTGTTGTGTGTTCTTTCTGCATATTCATGCGCGGATAAGCTTTCTAGAGACACCTTAGAACAGATAATCAATAAATAAAAAGTAAGAAAAGTCTTTAAATAAGCAAATTTCATGAGAGATAAATATGATTTGATTAGTTTTACCACTATTATACCATCTGGTATTAGTCTTACTTAAGTCTAAAAATAAATATTATGATCATTGCAATATTGGCAATTTCCTTTGGCATAGGGCTTATATGGGTCAGTGCTGAAAAATTAGAGAAATATTCCGTGCTGACTGCACAACAATTTGGATTTTCTCCTTTTTTTATAGGCTCTACTGTAATAGCTTTTGGAACCTCAGCTCCTGAAATGCTTACTACTTTTTTTGTATCTCTAGAAAACAAAGGTTCAATGGTTATTGGAAATGTTATTGGCTCTAATGTTGCAAACCTATCTCTTGTTTTTGGCTCTATGCTTTTAATAGTCTCTTTGAAAAAACTGAAGATTGGTCAAGATGAGAGTATAAAGAAGAATTTGCTAATTTTAATTATCTCAAGCGTGCTTGTATGGGCGGTTATAGCAGTTGATCCATTCAATATCATATCGTCACTTCTACTACTTGGTGCCCTCTTTCTAGTCATTTTGTTTTGGTATAAAAACGGGGTTATTCAAGAAGATGAATCGGAAGATAATTTAGAATATAAAGGTGTTTCTTTCAAACTCTTTATGTCTTTAGCATGTCTTGTATTTGCTGCTTACTTAATTACATTTGGAGCAAATCAAATTCTAGAAAAATTTAATTTAGGACAGCTCTTCATCGGATATACGGTCCTTGCTATAGGTACAAGCTTGCCTGAAATCGCTGCCTCAATTTCTTTGGCATTGAAAGGAAGGTACGAAACAGTATCTGGCACACTTATAGGTTCAAATATTTTTAATGGATTATGTGTTCTAGCTATACCAGGTCTGTTTATGAGGGAAGAAATGTCTGAGGGATGGTCCTATTTCGAATGGTCACCATTATTATTTATACTCTTTGTAATCACTTTTGTCTTCGCCTCATATATTTTTTCTCTTACAAAAAGAGAAAAGAATGCCAACCTACTATTAAGTATGCTTTTCTTAAGTTCATACTTTGTTTCACTTTACTTCGCTTATTAGATAAATTTACTATATGAAAAAAAATAACTACCTTAAATCAGGAAGAAGGACGATAAGAATTGAATCTAAGGGCTTAGAGAAACTAGCAAAGACTTTATCTGCTGACTTCAATATTGTCTGCGATAAGCTTTTTAAAACAAAAGGTAAAATAATTACTCTTGGTATAGGTAAATCAGGACATATAGCAAAAAAAGTTTCAGCAACTCTGTCTAGCACTGGGTCAGCTTCTAGTTTTATAAATGCCGGAGAGGCTCTTCATGGTGATATTGGAGGTATAAGCAAAAATGATGCTGTTATTATTTTTTCTCATTCTGGAGAAACTGAAGAAATTATCGACCTTATTCCTTTTCTTAAATCATCGGGTTGCGAATTTTTTTCAATAACTGGTTCTAGAGATTCCTTCATAGCTAAAAATTCTTTAATAAACTTAGATACAGGAATTTCTGAAGAAGCCTGTCCATTGGATCTTGCTCCAACAACAAGCACAACAGCATCTCTGGCCTTGGGAGACGCTATTGCAGTTGCCTTGCTTGAAGCTAAAAATTTTAAAAGCGATGATTTCGCTAAATCCCATCCTGGTGGAAAACTTGGAAAAAGGCTTATTACGACTGTCGAAGACTTGATGTCAAAAAATAAGGATTTACCTGTGGTTTCTCGAGGCACGACCTTATCAAATACATTAATTGAAATAAGCTCTAAGGGTCTAGGAGTGGCTCTGGTGGTTGAGAAAAAAAGATTAGTAGGTATTTTCACAGATGGAGATCTTCGAAGAACCTTAAATCAAGTTAAAGATCCGCTTAATAAAAAAATAGAAAATTACATGACCAAAAGAACGAAAACCATTTTGAAGAATAAATTAGCTATTGAGGCATTGGATATTATGCAGAAAAATAAGATCTATTCTATTGCTGTGGTAGATTCTAAAAAAGTACCAGTAGGGATAATAAGAATGCATGATTTAGTAGAAGCTGGACTAGTCTAGTATTTTCAATGTTTAAATTGGTGTCTCTAGCTTCAATTTCGGTTTTCTTAAATTATCTACTTGCATTTGAATTAAGAGATGAATTAGAAACTAATTCTTTTTTGACTGAACCTTCATTTAATTATTTTAATTCCAACCAAAGAATTACCTTAACAGGCGAAACCGCATCTTCTCATAATGGTTCAGAATACCTAATAAAAAAACCTAAATTACGAATAAAAACTGAAACTTTTTCTTCATACATTGAAGCTCTTGAAGGAGAGTTAAATAGAACTTCTAAGCTGATTAATTTTAGAAATTCTGTAACTTTTTATACTAAATTAACAGAGGAAATTCTCATAGAATCTGAGCAACTATCTTTTAATTTGAATAATAAAAAATTGGAAAGCGAAGTTTCAGTATCTACAACTTTGGGAGATGTAAACATAAGTTCATTGGGATTAGGTGTTGTGCAAGATATTGATGGCATAAAAGCCGAATTCAACAAAGGTAAGATAAAAATCAAGGACGAAGAGATCTATCACACTGGTTATGCAAACAAGATTACAATCTTTTCTGAACTCAACGAACTGATTATGGAAGGTGAAGCTTATATCGATCAAGATGGATTTATAATCAAATCTGAAAAGATTCACTATGACCTTGAAGAAAATAAGATAATGAAATCTATAAATTCGACAATAGAGACTGGTAGATGAATCTTTCTATAGAAAATATCAAGAAGTCATACGATGAAAAAATGGCCGTCGATGATATTTCTTTTGAAGTCAATAGAGGAGAAACACTTGGAATTTTAGGTCCTAATGGCGCTGGAAAAACAACTCTCTTTTATATAATTGCAGGACTCATTCGTTGTGATGCAGGCAAACTAACTCTCTCAGGCACAGAACTAAAAAATAAATCTATATCTGAAAGAACGTCAATGGGTTTGTCTTACTTACCTCAAGAATCGTCTATCTTTAGAGGGCTAAGTGTTGAACAGAACATTTATGCCGCTCTAGAGCAAAGGAAGGATTTAAATAAAGAAGAGAAAAAATTCAAACTCTACGAATTGCTCGAGGAATTCAATCTTAAAGAATTTTCTAAGACCCTGGGGATAAAACTATCAGGAGGAGAAAGAAGAAGAACTGAAATAGCAAGATCTCTGGCTTCTAACCCAAAATTTATCCTTCTAGACGAGCCTTTTGCAGGTATTGATCCTATTGCAGTATCAGATCTTAAAAGAACAATCCGGAGTTTAAATAAAAAAAATATTGGTGTATTGATAAGTGATCATAACGTTAGAGATACTATGAACATTTGCTCAAAAGTCTTAGTGGTAAATAAGGGCAAAATAATTGCGAATGGACTGCCAGAAGAAATTGCTAAAGATGATCTTGTTAGAGAGGTTTACCTAGGACAAAACTTCATATCCGAATAGTGAAACAAAGTTTAAGACAAAAACAGAAGCTGTCACTCAATGTAACTGCATCTCTAGGAAATCAGATTAAATTACTTTCTTTAAGTGGCTTTGAGATAAGCACAAAGCTCAATGAACTAATAAATGATTATTTTGATGAAGAAGACAAAAGTGTATCTCATTTTAGAAATGAATATCTTATCGATAAATATAAAAATATTCTGGATCAAGGAGATTATTTAAACTCTATATCTGAAGAAGTAGAATCTGATCTTCAAAAACAACTTCTTGACCAACTTGAAGTTTCTCCTCTAGATGAAATGCAAATTTTAGTTGGACAATTTCTAATAGATTCTGTTGAAGGCAATGGTAGGTTAGATCCAGCATTAGATTTTCAAGATATTAAAAGAATAGTTTTTGAAGATTTTGGTGCCACTATCACTGATGAATATATTGAAGAAATTCTTGTTCTTATTCAAAATTTTGAACCAACTGGATGTGCTTATCGCGATATTAAAGAATCTTTAAGTATACAAGTGGATAATCTAGGAATAAGTCCTAAAGAACGAGAGGAATTAATGGAAAATCTGACAAGCTTAATTCAAGAAAAGATTAACATTGAACAAATTTCCGAAACGACAAGAAACAATCTCAAAAAACTTTCGTTAAATCCAGCAGGAAAGTTCGGTGTGACAATTCAAAACTATGTAAGACCTGATGTACTGGCTATCAAAGATAAAGACACTAATACTTGGCATGTATCTTTAAATGATGATTTTATGTCTAAGGAACTGCTTAAAATAATTAAAGATAAAATTGATTCCTCCCAATCGGATAAAAGTTATGATTCAAAATCTTTCCTTAAGGGCCTAGAGAGAAGACAACAAACGCTCTTAGTAGTATCAGAGTTTCTTATAGAGGCACAAAAAAACTTTCTAGATGGTAGAGCTGGTAAAAGAGCAATTTCTAATAAAGAAATTTCAGAAAATTTGAATATTAGCCAATCAACAGTTTCAAGGATTGTCAGAAATAAATATCTTCAATTACCAAATCAACTACTTCTTCTTAGGGATCTATTGCAAAGAAGGGTCAATAAGCGCAATGAGGGTTCTGATGTTACAAGTGAGGACTTAAAGTATCTTATTGAAGAGTTAGTAGATAATGAGGATAAATATCTTCCCTACAGTGATGAATATTTGAGAATTCAATTAAAGGAGAAATTTAAAGTATCTTTATCAAGAAGAACTGTAGCAAAGTATAGGCTAGATCTTAATATACCTTCTTCTAAGGTAAGAGGAGAAAAGTGAATTAATCTCTGGTTTCCTCAAACCAGCCATTAAAATTTGTTTTAGGTTCTTCCAAAGTCCCTTTTATTGACCATGACCCAGAACTTAATTGATCTAAATTCTTTTCAAAGGCCTTACCTGCGATATAAACCACTCCTGCAGTGACGGGACCTCCTAGCAAAAAGGCGTAGGCAGGAAGATATTCACGAAGAGGTAAAGTCATGACAACCTCTAAATTAAGGTTGCCTAATTCTCCATCTTGATTTCGGTTAATTTTTCCTTGCCATTTAAACTCACTTGACCCGCTTCTAAATATCAAAGGAGACTCCAAATTTATTAAGTTAGGCGATATATTCAATGATCCTTTGACGGAATCGGCACTAAACCCTGACTTATAAAGCTTTCTAAAGTCTAAGTTAGTAACTTTCTCAAAAGAGTCTGTAACATTGAAAATGTTAATCAATCTTAAAATATTATTCTGTGTTTGTAAGTCTTGCTGATTCTGTATTAGTAATCCTTCTATCTCTATGTAGATGTCGCCATTAAAGTTATCGTATTGAAAATTCCAAGGTAACGAAGACCAAGATAAATTGGCTTCAGCAAATATAGTATCCATTTCAAAATTAGGCTGTATACCAAACTGCAAAAAGCCTTTTTCAGGTGAACCAGAAAAGATCTTTGACTCTAAATTAGAGCTCCACCCTAGAGCTTTTTTATTAATTAATAATCTGGATATACCCTTTTGATTATGCGTTAATCCCCACTTGCCATATGAACCCTCGATATCATCAATAGTTAGAGATAACTTTGAGGGCTTTAAATTAAAAGACCAATTACCATATTCAACTGAATTAAGAATCAATGACTGAGTTCTGAATCTAACTGCTTGATTCAGATTATTATAGATATCCAGAAATGAACTATTGCTTGTTCCAGAAAAGCTCAAGTCGAGTGTCTCGAGATCTATTAACGGCTCTAGATTTTCTAATCTAGGAAAGAACACTTTGCCCGAGAGATTCTTATTCTTAATCTCTAGCTCTAAATAATTATCTGATGTCTGAGAACTTAAAAATGTTTCAGGAAAAACAAAATTGGCAAATATAATCTCATCAACTTTTAATTGCTTAATATCAATAGTTAATTTTTGACTTTCTCCAGGTGTTTCAAATAAAGACAATAAAGACAAATCAAGTTTCGGGATATTACCGATTAAAGATAATCTTTCTCTTTCGATACTTATTGATTGCTTCTTTTTTCCTGCAATTACGAAGCCCTCGACACCATCATTTACGAGATTTAGTTTTCCTCTGAATAGATCTCCATATCTAAACTTTAATCTTGAATATTCTGAATTGAAAGAAGGAAAAAATTCTAGTTTTAAATCAATTTTTTGGTTTATGTCTTTGTATAAAGGGGCTGGCAAATTAATCTCAGTACCTATCATTTCTGAAGAAAAACGAACAAAGGTATCTTTTACAATACGACCCTTCAAGAGAGAGGGAATAGCGAGCTCAAGTGAGCTTAAAGAAGAACCTGTGATTCTATTTTTTATGTGTTTAGGCAGGAAATTAGTAAATTGCAATGAATTATTGGAACTAAAGATAGTGTAATCTTTTCCTGAAAGGTTCGGATCTAATTCTAAAACTACTGGGATTGAGTTTAATTTTAAGGAAATAAACCCTTCAGAAAATCCTGAGTCACTATCGTAATCAACAGAAGAAAATATATTACTGAGACTTAAACCCATATCTTCTCTAGACAAACTGGCTTTGTCTATCTTGCTCCTTACTTCTAAAGAGGAGTCTTCATCTAAAATCTTTATGTCTTTCTTTAAAGGTGTTACGAATTCAAATTGGGTTTTGTGATTTCCTTGTATGTTATCTTCACTAAAATTTTTTCCTCTAAACAAGTTGATCAAAGAAATAAAAGGGCCTTCTGATTCTCCCTTAATATCCAACATTGAGCCCGAAATGTTTTTATAAATTCTGTAGTCAACAGCGATTGAAGACTTATAAAGATCTGCATCAATAAATTTTCCAATAAGTTCAAAATTATTTATCTGGAACCTAGAGTTGACTTTTTTAATCTGGTGTCCGTTAAATCCCAAACATACATTTTTGCCTAGAGCTTCTATTCCAAAGGACCCAGAATTATTTTTATATATACCATCTACAGGAACTCTCAATATCAAGCTGACATCTTCGAAAGCACCGCAATTCATTAAATTCTTTACTGCAGATTTTGTTGTTGATAAATATGGGGTATTGGGGAATAAAGTTAAAGCCAATCTATCATCGATAAGATCGGTTCTAACTCTCAAGTTAAGATTACCTCTCCCACTAGAAGGGATAGGGGGTAATGAAACGAGCCCTTCAAACTGTCTATTTTCTAAAAGCACAGAGAACTCAGAAGGAAGAACTTCTAAGTCCTCTATAGATAGGTTGAAATTTAGTATAGATTTAAAGTCATTGAAGTTAAGTTCTCTATCTAAATAAACATCAGAGGATATATTCATTGATGGGCTATAAATGATAAATGTTCCTCTCTCTTCACTAAGGCTTAACCTACCCGCTAAACCATCTAGACTGAAAGCATTAGAACCAATTCCCAGATCAATTATTGTGGTAGTAAAAGTTTCATGATTCTCTTTAAAATCGATAACCGAGTTTCTTAATTTACCTGTCAGATCTATTGATAAATTGCTGAATAAATTTGTAAGGATATACTTAAAGAGTTTATCTTGAGATAGGTTTATTTCAGGAATTAAAATTTTTTCTTCATCTGGAGATAAATAAAGAAATAAATCAGGAACTTTCAGTCTAGTTCCCTTACCTAGGAAGGAGCTGATTTGAATTGAAACTTGATTCGAATCTTTTAGTTTAAAACTGGAGGATAATGAATTAAAACCTAAGATGTCTTTTTCAAGAGTTAAGTCTAAATTTCCTTGGAAGCTAAGTGGCTTATTATTAATAAAGCTGAAATTTGCTGAGGTTCGTAACTCCGCATTAGAATTACAGATTTTACAAATGGTACTTAATAGATTTTTATCAATGCTGAATCCATTAGCATCTATATAACCATTAAAAATTGCTCTGTTTGAATCTGAGTTGGGAAAAATTCCAATTTCTAGAGCACCGCCTTTACCATCATTTACAATTAAATTTAGGTTTAAACCATCGTTTCTAAGAAAAGAATTCAAGTCAACGCTTATGTTCTTTGCACCATCATATGAATTAATCTTTAAATCTTTTATGCTCAGCTCATTGATGTCTTTTAGGAAATTAAACAAACCAGGAATGTCTACAGATTGATTTTTATTGTTTTGAGTATCGATAGTTAATTCAGAGATAAGTAGTCTAGATATGAAATTTCCTGTAATTAGATTTAACAGAGAAAACTCTATAGTAACTTGCCCTAAACTTATATTCTGTTTATTGCTTTCTAATTTTAGATCTTGGAGAACTACTGATGGGTTGGAAGGATGCCAATTTACTTGTGCAAGTTCAAAAGATGGATTAGTTTCTGTGTAAGTTTTTGTTAAAAAAGAGTAAAAACTATTTTGAGTAAAAGCTAAAGAAAGAAAGAGAACGATAGTAATATAAATAGAAGTTATCCAAAGAATTAAAGAGACTAATTTTTTCACTATAAACTTACAACTTTATTTTTCTTCTTCGTAATTCCCTTAGTAAATAGAACAAAGGAGTCCAGAAAATAGATGATACCAGAGCAAAACCAAAAGCGTTTAGAAGATAAAAGCTGTCTGAGACATAAATACCCAAAGTAACATCGTAAAAATCAAATGCGAAAGCCATTTTAAAAACAAAGAAAAGGAAAAATAGAATAACTGATTGTTGCCATATTGGAGAAACTCTAAATTGGTAAAAGAAGCGTTGACAAATGTAAGTTATCAAAACAAATAGTAACCCATGTAATCCAAAGACAGAGCCATTTAGCAGGTCCATTATCAGTCCAAAAAGCAAAGCTTCGAAAATACCTACTTTATCCGGTAAGGCCATATTCCAATAAATTAAAGTAAGCAAAACCAACAGTGGCTTCCACTGCATAACTGCTTCAGGAAAAAGGTAAGTATCCAAAATTATTGCAAATACTAAGGATGAATAAATCCATAGCCTGTTTTTAAAGTTTTTATTTTGCATGAATTAAGAAATAGTCTTGATTTATAGGAGATGAAGAAAAAGATATTTCTATTTTTAGAAATTCACTGTCTACAGGATCGCTTATAGAAACTATTTCACCAACCAATAGGCCTTGGGGAAATACATCTCCTAAACCAGAAGTGTACAGTTTCTCTCCTTCACGAAAACTTGCTGTTTTTTTTATAAAATTTAACTCCCCTCTTCGCCCTAGCCCCATACCCTTAAGAGAAGCATGTAGGGATGATTCACTAGAGATAATAGGTATAGAAGATCTCACATCTTGAACTAACATGACTTCTGCAGATAAGAATCCCAAATTGGTTACTCTTCCAACTAATCCTTCTTCAGAAAGAACCGCATTATTTATTTTTAAATTATTATCATGATCTACGTCTAGTACCAGTAAGGGTTGATGTTCATTGGAGGATAAGAAATTTTTCTTGGAAATCAAAAACAGCTCGTCATCTAGGTCTAGAATAGCTGAAGATTTTAAAGAATTTATTTTATTAAGGTCTATAGATAATTTTTCCAGAGAATTATTGATTGCTTCAAGTTTAAAGTTTTCTCGCTCCAGAAGTTCAACCTTTTCTTCAAGGGATTGTCTAGATGTAAAAAAGACAGTTGAGACCTCAAATAAATAGTTCGGAATTCTTGTTAAAAGAGTTATAGGCTTTATCAAGTCATAGCTGACCGATCGAAGATAAGATCCTGATCCATATCTGATATCAGTAAGCATAAGAACGAGGCAAAATATAACAGCAATGACTACCCTTGAAGGTTTCATGGCAGGTATTGCAAAGATTGCTTCGCTACTGATATTGGATACCTTATGTTCTCTTTTGAGCATAGTTTAATGATACTCAGAGGGGGTTAAGAAAGATATCTTAAAGTACTATTCAGTTGATAGAAGGTCAATATCGTATTTGTCCATGATCTCTAACGCGCTGCCTCCTCCTTTTGCAACGCAAGTTAACGGATCTTCAGCGACTATGACTGGCAAACCTGTTTGGCTTGATATCAATACATCCAAATCTCTTAACATTGCACCCCCTCCGGTGAGAACAATACCTCTTTCGCTAATATCTGCACTAAGTTCAGGGGGTGATGCTTCCAGAGCTGTTCTTATTGCCTGAATGATTGCTGATAAAGGTTCCAACATTGCGTCATAAGCTTGTTTACTATTCATAGTAAAGGTTATTGGTATGCCTTCTGCAAGATTCCTACCTCTTACTTCCATCTCTATAACATCTGAGTCTGGAGAGGCAGTTCCAATAACATGTTTTACCTTTTCCGCAGTAGCGTCTCCTAGCAAGACACCTTGATTTCTTCTTACGTACGAGATAATTGATTCATCAAGTTTATCACCTCCCACTTTCAGGGAATGAGCATATACAACTCCATTGAGTGCAAGAATGGCTATTTCTGTTGTGCCTCCGCCTATATCAACAACCATTGATCCACTTGCTTCTTCTACCGGCAAACCTGCTCCAATTGCAGCCGCCATGGGCTCCTCAATTAGGCGAACCTCTCTAGCACCAGCCTTGAGAACCGATTCTCGGATTGCTCTTCTTTCAACTTGAGTAGATTCACAGGGAACACATACCAGGATTCTTGGACTTGGTCTTACAAAACTATCTTCATGAACTCTTTGAACGAAATGTTTGAGCATTTCTTCTGTTACCTGAAAGTCAGCTATTACACCGTCTTTTAAAGGTCTTATTGCAGTTATGTTGCCTGGCGTACGTCCTAACATTTTCTTAGCTTCGGCCCCAACTGCGACAACCGTTCTCTGGCCTTGATTATTCCTAATTGCTACGACAGATGGTTCATCTAGAATTATTCCTCTTTCTTTTACATAAACGAGGGTATTGGCTGTACCCAAGTCAATGGACAGATCATTTGAGAACAAACCTCTTAATCTTTTTAACATTTATATACTTAAAGAATTGCTTTGGTTATGTATTAATGTAACTCTAGCAACAGCATTGTTTTTGAGCAAGCTACAATGTGCTACATTACGCATCTTTTTTATAGGAAAATCTCAATTTATGGCTTTAAGCGATCAAGAATTAAAAGAAATAGCATATCTAGCGCGAATCAATGTAAAAGAGGATTCTCTACCGTCATTAAAAAAAGAATTAGAGGATATATTAGGTTTGTTTGAAGAATTAAATGCAGCTGAAACTTCTGAAATTAACGCCATGTCACATCCTTTAGATTTATCTCAGCCTACACGGCAAGATGAGGTTACAGAAGAAAATCTAAGAGAAGAATTACTTAAGAACGCGCCTTCAGTTCAATCTGGACTCTTTCTTGTACCTAAAGTCATAGAAGGAGAAGAATAGAATGGATCTCCATAAGCTATATCTGAGTGAACAACTAGAAGGAATAAAAAGTGGAGAATTTTCTTCAACAGAACTAACCACGCATTACCTTGAAAGGATTTCAAAATTCGATGAAGACTTAAATTCATTTATTACAGTCACCGAAGATCAGGCTATTGCTCAAGCAAAAAAATCTGATGAAAGATATAAGAACAATACAAACTTACCACTGGATGGTTTGCCAATTGCTCATAAAGACATCTTTTGTACGAAAGATGTATTAACAACTTGTGGGTCTAAAATGCTTTCTAACTTTGAAGCGCCATACTCCTCTACAGTTTTTGAAAAGTTAGATAATGAAGGCATGGTTATGCTGGGTAAAACAAATATGGATGAATTTGCTATGGGCTCTTCAAATGAGACCAGTTATTTTGGACCAGTTAAAAATCCATGGAATACTGAGTATGTTCCAGGGGGTTCCTCCGGGGGCTCAGCATCATGTGTGTCTGCAGAACTTGCGCCGGTGGCTACTGCAACTGACACTGGAGGCTCAATAAGACAACCCGCCTCTTTATGTGGACTAACAGGAATAAAGCCTACATATGGTAGAGTTTCGAGATACGGGATGATTGCCTTTGCTTCAAGTTTAGATCAAGGTGGAGTAGTGGCGAGATCAGCTGCTGATGCTGCTTTAATATTGGAAGCTATGTGTGGCCATGATCCTAAAGACTCGACTAGCCTGAACTTAGAAAAGCCTGACCTGACCACAAATCTAAATAATCCTATAAAAGGAATGAAGATAGGATTACCTAAAGAATTTTTTGAAAAAGAAATGCCTTCTTTTGTTGAGAAATCAATTGAAGATGCAATTTTGGTCTACAAAGATCTGGGAGCAGAAATAGTTGAAGTCTCGCTTCCGAATATAAATCTTTCCCTCCCTATCTATTACATAATTGCACCAGCAGAATGTTCTGCAAACCTTTCAAGATATGATGGTGTTCGATACGGATATAGGTGCAAAGATCCTAAAGATATAGAAGACCTTTATATGAGAACTCGAGAAGAAGGTTTTGGAACTGAAGTAAAAAGAAGAATTTTGATCGGCACATACGCGTTATCAGCAGGATATTATGATGCTTACTATCTCAAGGCTCAAAAATGCCGACAATTAGTTGCCAATGACTTTAAAAAGGTTTTTAAAAATATTGATGTTCTTTTATCTCCAACAACTCCTGGAACATCATTCAAAGCTGGAGAAAAAACAAATGATCCCATAGAAATGTACTTACAAGATATCTTTACCATTCCGGCAAACCTAGCTGGTTTGCCAGGATTATCTATTCCTTGTGGAGAAAACGCAGGGCTTCCATTAGGTTTGCAGTTAGTTGGCAACTCTCTAGAAGAAGATAAATTGCTTCAATTTGCTCACTCCTATCAATTAAATACTGATTGGCATTCTAAAATGCCAGATATCTCATGAAGAATTACGCAGATAACTGGGAGGCTGTTATTGGACTGGAAATCCATGTGCAATTATCAACGAAATCAAAACTTTTCTCTGGGGCAAGTACTAACTTCGGTGCGTTACCTAATACTCAAGCGTGTAATATTGATTTAGCTATGCCGGGAGTACTTCCTGTACTAAATGAAGAAGTTCTTAAGATGGCAATCAAACTCGCTAAGGCACTAAATGCTGATATCAATAGTCCAACTAGCTTTGCAAGAAAAAACTATTTCTATCCCGACTCACCCAAAGGGTATCAAATTAGTCAAATGGATAAACCAATAGTGGAAAGTGGGTATTTAGATATAGATACTGAGAATGGAGTTAAAAGAATTGGAGTAACAAGGGCTCATCTTGAAGAGGATGCAGGTAAATCACTACATGATGACTTTGATGGACAATCTGGAATTGACTTAAACAGAGCTGGAACTCCCCTTCTCGAAATAGTTTCTGAACCAGAAATAAATACTCCCCAAGAGGCTGTGGCTTATCTTAAATCTATACATTCCATCATTAGATATTTAGAAATTTCTGATGGAAATATGGCTGAAGGATCTATGAGATGTGATGCTAATGTTTCAGTCCGTAAGAAAGGTGATTCTAAGTTAGGTACTCGAACAGAGACTAAAAATGTAAACTCTTTTCGTTTTGTTGAAAAAGCCATCCAATATGAAATCGATAGGCAAATTAATGAATTAGAGTCTGGAAATCAGATAACTCAAGAAACAAGGCTATATGACTCGCAAGCCAATACAACTCGACCAATGCGATCAAAAGAGTTTGCTAATGATTATAGATATTTTCCCGAACCTGATTTATTGCCAATAAACTTAGAAAAGGAATTCATCGAAGAAGTAATGGCGACCATGCCAGAGATGCCAACTCAAAAGAAAATAAGATTTTTTTCCGAGTTTAATCTAAGTGAATATGATGCAGATCTTTTGGCCGCCGATAAAGATTTAGCTAATTTCTTCGAGGCAGTTGTAAAAGTATCAAACTCTCCTAAATTAAGTGCAAACTGGATTATGGGGGAATTATCAGCTGAGTTAAATAATGAAAATTTAAGTATTAATGAATCTAAAATCACTTCTAATCAACTAGGGCAATTAATATTGAGAATAGAAGACGGAACTATCTCAGGAAAAATAGCGAAAGAAATATTTGAGAAATTATGGTCTTCTGACAATGAAGTGGACGAAATTATACAAAGCGAAGGACTAGAACAGGTTACTGATGATAAAGAAATAGAAAGTATGATTGATGAAGTTATAAACAATAACCCAGAACAACTTGAACAATTCAGATCAGGTAAAGATAGGCTCTTTGGTTTTTTTGTTGGTCAAGTAATGAAGGCTTCGCAAGGCAAGGCAAACCCAAAGCAAGTCAACGATATTCTAAGAAAAAAATTAGAAAAATAGTCTGTCCTGTAAGTGAAGGTTTATCATATTGTTAAAGTCTTTGAGGATAGCTTTTCTTTCTCTCTTGCCCACTGTCGCACAATATTCATAGAAACCATATGCAGAAAGAAGAACTAGATCGGTCTGTCTATCCAAGACTGCGTCGATTTTACCTGGCCAGCCCTTCTTGATTATTTTTCTAAAGACTTGCTTGTAGTATTTTTTTGCTCGGTTTCTTTCCTCAATACATTTAGGAAGGTAAAAAGACGCTGAAAATACTAAATCACTATAATCAGGTAAAAGTTCTATGAAGGTTAGGAAAGTTGTCTCAAGAAGTTCTTTTGCATCGTTAGCTGTCTTTGCATTCTTTAATCCAGTTTCAAGAAAGTTCTCAATCTTTCTGTTAACTCTTTTTTGCTCATTAAGAAAGATATCTTCAATACTCAAGAAAAATTCTGTTATCTCATCGAACGGAATATCCAATTCTTGTGCAAGTCTTGGAAAAGCAATAGTGTGAAGAGTTTTATCTGACTTCCTTATAGAATCCATAGCCTTTTGGATAATCTTTACCTTCTTTTGAACATTAACTTTCATTTTAAAAAAACTTCCTATCCTGAAGATGTAAATTAAGCATATTTCTAAAATCGCGAAGGATCTTAGTTCTTTCTGTTTTAGGTATATGGACAACGTGATCCACAAAACCATAGAATAGAACTGTTACAAGTTCTGTTTGCCTTGCTAAAACTTTTTCATCTTTTCCAGGCCAACCTCTTTTGATAAGGTTTTTAAGCTTTTGTTTTACTCTTTCTCTATTCTTTTCTCTATATTTTATACATTTAGGTAAATAGCATGATAATTCCAATCTCAAATCAGCATCATCACTTAGAGTTTCAACAAATCTTTCAAAAAAAATTTCAAAGGCATTTTTAAAATCACCAGGAGTTTTAGATTTTTTTATGTGTCTATCCCAATATCTATGTAGTGATTCCCAATCTTTCTTCTGGGCGTCTAAGAAAATGTCTTCAGTGGTGGTATAGAATGCTTGAATCTCATCCACCCTTACATTCAATTCATTGGCAATTGCAACAAAGCTAAGCTGCTCAATTCTTTTGCTCTTCCTAAGAGAATTAACAGCTCTTTTAACTACCTTATCCTTAAGATTACTGGTAGACGTATTCATTAAGATTAAGTGACAAACATTGACAAAGTTTCAGCAACATATGCAGGCTTATCAACTCCTTCTATCTCCATTGTTACTTCTGTTTTCATAAGATACCTACCATCACCCTTATCATCTACAGATACACATTTACTATGTGTCCTTACTTTTGCCCCTACATTAACAGGGTTAATGAATCTAACTTTATCTAGTCCGTAATTGAAAACCATTTTTAAATTCTCAGGTGCCAATACTGCTTGAGAGGTTAGATGAGGTACCAAAGATAATGATAAAAACCCGTGTGCTATAGTTGAGCCGAATAGAGGAGTAGCCTTTTCAGTGTCTACATGTATAAACTGATGATCCAAAGTTGCATCAGCAAACATATCAATTCTGTCTTGATCTACTTCAAACCAATCTGATGATCCTATTTCTTGTCCTATATAATCTACTAATTTTTCTGCCGGTACTAATCCAATCATATCTTCTCCTACTTATCTAATAAATGATTCTTAAAATCTTCTCTTAAACCAGTTTTTAAAAGCTTTCCAGTAGCAGTATGTGGCAACTCTTCTACGAATACAATATCGTCGGGTAACCACCATTTTGCAACCTTATCTTCAAGAAAAGAAATAATATCCTCTTTCGCTGGATCTTTTCCTGCTACTTTAACTATTAACAATAAGGGTCTTTCATCCCATTTAGCATGCAGAACACCTATCACGCATGCCTCGGCAACTTCGGGATGACCTACTGCTGCATTTTCAAGATCTATTGAGCTTATCCATTCTCCACCTGACTTAATAACATCTTTGCTTCTATCCACAATTTCCATATAACCTTCCGGATGTATTTTTGCCACATCACCTGTATCAAACCATCCTTTATCATCCATAGCACTTTCTTCAGCTTTGTAATAACGTTCAACAATTGTGGGGCCCTTTACTAATAGCCTACCGAAAGCCACCCCATCATGTGGAAGTTCATTTCCATCGTCATCAGCTATAGTCATATCAACTCCAAAAAAGGCCTTACCTTGTTTTTGCTGAAGGTCATATCGTCTTTCTATATCCATGTCTTCCATTTCTTTAGTTCTACTTGTTGCTGTTCCAAGTGGACTCATTTCTGTCATGCCCCATCCATGCATTAAAAAGACATCATGTTTTTCTTCAAATTCTTGAATCATTGCTCTTGGAGCAGCAGAACCACCGACTAATGCTGTTTCAACGCAATCTAAAGTTTGATTAGTTTCATTGAGATGCTGTAGCAGACCTAGCCAAACAGTAGGAACACCCATTAAAAGATCAGGTTTTTCATTATCTATCAGCTCGTAGACAGATGCGCCATCTAAGGCAGGTCCAGGGAATACCAGTTTAGCTCCGAACATTGCTCCGGCATATGGAATACCCCATGCATTAACATGAAACATAGGTACCACTGGCAAAATGCAAGTAGAGCTAGAGACTTTAGCAACATTTCCAGAACTGACTATCCATGCGTGCAAAATAGTTGATCTATGAGAGTACAATACGCCTTTAGGATTACCAGTTGTACCAGAGGTGTAACAGAGGCTTGAGGCAGTATTTTCGTCAAACTCAGGCCAATCAAATTCATCGGATTCACCGGAAATTAAATCTTCGTAACACATAGCATTATTTAATTTGGTGTCTGGCATATTGTCTTTATCAGTGAGAATCACATAGCCCTTGACTCCTTCTAAATCAGATTCTAAGGATTCAACAAGCTCGACAAATGATAAATCAATAAAAAGGTACTGGTTTTCTGCGTGATTAATTATGTAAGTAAGTTGCTCTGGGAACAGTCTAGGATTAACTGTATTTACAACACAACCTATTCCAGATACACCAAAATATAATTCAAAATGCCTGAAGGTATTCCAAGCAAGAGTGCCAACAGTATCACCCTTCTTTAATCCTAGTTTTTCTAGAGCATTTGCTAATTGCCTTGATCTTTTTGCTGCATCAGAATATGTGTATTTGTGTATAGGCCCCTCTACCGTTCTAGATACTATTTCAGCATCACTATGATACTTCTCAGCATGCTCAATAAGTCCAGATATTAAAAGCTGGCCGCTCATCATATTTCCTAACATTTTCTCTCCTAGTTTCTAAGTATTGTTTTTGTGAGTGGATCAGAATATCTTCGCTTTAACCACTCTTCAAGATTAAATTGAGTCTCATTGTTTTTTATTTTTTTCAGTAATTGTAGATCTAAATAAAATTTCCATAAATATGGTGCCCACTCGAGCTGTAATTCGCTTTTCCATTCTATGCACAGAGCTTCGTGAGTATTCAATATTTTATTTATTCCTTTTATGTCTAAAGAAGGAAGATTCTTAAAAGGGCTAGTAAAGTAAGGCAAGACTTTACTAAATTCTTTAGGGATATTGAATTCTTCAAAAATTTGTTGATTTGTTTTATCGCCGGCTGAACGAGAAAGGCAAATCATATCGGTGAAAGGTAATCCGGTTGGATTGATGCCTATACCTTTAACCTCATTTATTAAAGATTTCCTGCCTGAATGAGGTCCAATATAAAATCTAGAAGGACAATAATCATTTGCGTAATAATTGTCCCAAATAATAATAGGGTTAGAGAACAATTCTTTTAAATCTTTTAATCCCCTCTTAGGAATAGACTGACTAACTACTTCATCTCCAGTCCACAATATTGAAGTTAAAGGATCAATACCTTTAGACAAAGTATCAAGATATTCATTATTTGTAATATTGCCCCTTGCAAAGCTTTTACAATAAACAGTAGGACAGACTGTAATCGAGCTATCTTCTATAAAATCTAAGGATTTTAGTTGTTCAATTGTTTCAAGATGTGATTCAGCCAAGTATTTGTCTCTCTTATGTCCAATATCATCAAAAAAAATAGCAAACTCCTCAAAGCCCATCTTTCGTGCTTGTAAATATTTAGATAAAAGATATTGTTTTTGGGAGGACGAAGATCTAGAAAGCTTTAAACCTGGAGATAAAGAAAAAATTGGAGAGATTTTATTTTTTTTACATTGATCAACTAAAGCTCTTAATGTTTTTTCAGTTTCTAGAGGATATTTTTCTTTCCACCTCACCCTGTGATAAGGGTCCTCCTTAGGACCATATAAATAAAAGTCCATATTTAATTTACCCATATGGTCTATGACTCTTGTCCTATTTTCTTGAGAAAATAAGCGACCGTAATAACCTTCAATATATCCTTTCAACATTTATTCAATTGCCCAACGCATACCCTGTCATGGCCATTCAAATCTTTATGACTTTGAATACTAGAAAAACCATAACTCTTAAAAATATCTATAACCTTATCAGATTGATCATAACCATGTTCTAAAAATAAGCATCCCTTGTCCTTAAGAATTTTGGAACCTTGTTGAATTATTTTTTTGATGTCACCTAATCCCTCAGAGTCTGATATTAGTGCCTCTAAAGGTTCATACTTTAATCCATCTGAAAAGATCCTAGGGTCAGAAGAATTGATATAGGGCGGATTTGAAACAATGACATCGAAATGATTAGGTATAAAAGAATTTAACCAGTCTGTGTTTACTAACTTAACATTTGTAGAATTTCTAATCATATTAATTGAAGCTACTTTTAATGCATCAAGACTTATATCCGAACATGTAACTAACCAGTCTGGTCTATCTTTGGCAAGAGAAAGTCCTACAGCTCCCGAACCTGTTCCTAAGTCTAAAACAGCTATTCTTTCCGAATTAAAACCTTCTAGAACGTTTTGCACTAAGGCCTCTGTTTCAGGTCTAGGAACCAAAACTTGTCTATTTACATAAAGATCAAGATTCCAGAACCCTGTATTATTTGTAAGATAAGCTATAGGCTCGCCAGTTTCTCTTCTTTCAATTAATTTTTTTATTCTTTCGAGCTCTTGGCTCGTTATCAAAGGGTCATCTCTGTATAAAATGTTTTTATCTATCTCCAAAACATGCATAAATAGGAGCTCAATATCTAATCTTGAACTTATATTACAAGTTTGAATGAATGAATTGACTAGTTGTGACGCACGGCAATCATTCATTAGCTTGAAGATTCCAGATTAGCAAGTGCTCTTGCTTGGTTTTCTTCTAATAGTGCAGAAATCATAACCTCCATGTCTCCATCTAAAAAGGCAGGTAAGTTGTGCACAGAAAACTCTATACGATGATCTGTTATCCTGTTTTGAGGAAAGTTATATGTTCTTATTTTTTCTGACCTATCTCCAGATCCCACCATAACTCGACGACTTTCAGCTTGCTCCGATTCTGCTTTTTCTTTTTCAGCATTTTGTAATTTAGACTGAAGCAATGATAAAGCTTTTTCTTTATTTTTATGTTGAGAGCGTCCATCCTGACATTCAACAACAATTCCAGTAGGTATATGAGTTAATCTTACTGCAGAGTCTGTTTTATTAACGTGTTGTCCTCCTGCGCCAGAAGCTCTGAAAGTATCAACTCTCAAATCATTTTTATCTATACTCACTTCAGTGAGGCTATCTTGTTGGGCTAAAACTGCTACAGAGCATGCTGAAGTATGAACTCTTCCTTGAGATTCAGTAGTTGGTACTCTTTGAACTCTATGAACTCCTGCTTCAAACTTGAGTTGTTTATAAACGTCCGAT
>CACEHP010000015.1:0-35534 GCA_902559365.1 uncultured SAR86 cluster bacterium | reverse complement strand
TTACTGGTGGCGGTACTGGCATGGGTAGAGAACTTGTCAGACAATTGGCAAAAGAAGGATGTAATGTCGCCATGTGTGATGTTATTGAAGAAAATATGCTTGAAACTTTCGACATAGTTTCAAAAGAATCACCAAATATTACTCTCAGTAAACATGTTTGCGATGTCTCCGACGAAGAGCAAGTGAATAATTTTAAAGATGAAGTATTAGCTCAACAAAATACTCAAATAATTAATCTTCTATTTAATAATGCAGGAATAGGTGGTGGCGGTAGTTTTATAACAAGTACTAGAGAAGAATGGGAAAGATGCTTTGCCGTTTGTTGGTATGGGGTCTATTACTGCAGCCGTGCTTTTATGCAAAGCATAGTTGAGAGTGAAGAGGGACATATTGTAAACACCAGTAGCATTAATGGGTTTTGGGCAAGTCTTGGAGGAACTCCGCATACTTCATACTCTGCAGCTAAATTTGCTGTGAAAGGTTTTAGTGAAGCTTTAATAGATGATTTAAGGGTTAATGCTCCACATGTTGGAGTTTCTGTGGTTATGCCTGGGCATATTGGTACTTCGATAGCAGAAAACACTGGTAAGATTTTAGGTGGAGAAAGATCAGATGAAGATTATGAGAAGATTAAAGAGAATATGATAAAAATGGGGATGCCTGTTCATAATTTCTCAATAGAGCAAATCAAAGAGCAAATCAAAGAGAATGCAGAATCATTCAAAAATAATGCTCCAACTTCCTCTGCCGAGGCTGCAGAGATAATACTTTCAGCTGTGAAGAGAAAAGAATGGAGAATTTTAGTTGGTGATGATGCTAAAGCCATCGATCAATGGGTAAGAAATGACCCTGAAAATGCATATGAAATAACTTTTCATGGAGAAAAAAGAGGAGAATAGATGAAAACTTTTAAAGATAAGGTTGCCGTAATTACAGGAGCAGGTTCCGGAATGGGCAGATATTTAGCTGTTTTACTGGCACAAGATGGAGCAGATGTTTGTGTGTGTGACGTTAATGAAGAAACTTTAAATGAAACAGTAGAAATGTTGAGAAAATATAATGTTTCAGTATCTTCACATATTTTAGATGTTTCAGATAAAGATTCTATTGAAGCTCTTCCTCAAAAAGTAATTGATCAGCATGGAAAAGTAGACATGGTTTTCAATAATGCAGGGGTTGCAACTGGTTCTCATTTTAAAGATATGGAGGAGGAAAACTGGGATTGGGTAATGGGAATAAACTTTGATGGAGTTATAAACAGCACCAGAGCATTCATCCCGCATATGATAGACAGTCCAGAAGCAGCTATCGTCAATACTTCATCAATCTTCGGCATGGTAGCGGTACCAGGTCAAACTGTATATCACGCTACTAAATTTGCAGTTAGGGGCTTTACTGAAAGTCTTGCTCTTGAGATGAAAGAGACCAATCCTAATCTGCAAATACACTGTGTTCATCCTGGACACATAGGAACAAACATAGCAGCATCTGCCAGATTTGATGAAGAGGAATTTGCTAAAGCACAAGAAGAAGGATCGAAAACTCCTAGTATTTTCACAAGGAATGCCCCTAAGTCTCAAAAAGAAGCTGGAGAAATGTTTAGAGAGGGAGGGATGCATCCTAGTAAAGCGGCCCAGATTATTCTGAATGGTGTTAAAAAAAATAAAAGCAGGATTTTTGTTGGATTAGATGCAAAACTTCTAGATTTGTCTCAAAGAATTTTTCCTAAACACTATCACAAGACATGGCTTTTATTCATGCCATTTTTAATGATGTTCAGGAATAAAAAGCCTTTAGATTCAGTCGAGTAATTTCTTGTAAGTTGAATAGTTAGGATTATCTACTGCAATTTTGTTTTTAGATAGTTTAACTAGAATATTATGTAAGTCTTGATCTTCTAGATCGATCTTTTGTTCCTTAATTAGATTAGCCAAGTCTTCCAAGCTGGCAATATCACTATTTATTATTTTCTTGAGGTCATTAATGACTTCCTCTGACAAGGCATCACCTTGTTCTATTTCTCGGCAAACTATATTTAAGACATTTTCTACAATTCTAAGTTTAAAGGCTAAATGAGGAGGAACCTCCTTCTTTATTTTCTCATCTAAGAAAAAGCTGACTGCTTTTAATAGTTCAACACTACTGGGTCTATCAAAGATCACTATTTACCTCCTAAAAAAAGTAAATCCACTATATCAATTTCAGTTTCGGAGACTCTTCTGCCAATTGCAGCTTTCTCAACAGAGTTTACGGATCCAGTTAAATGAGCTGAGGCTTGTATCAAACAAATTACTCCCCATCTAAAGGTTCCAAAGACTTGCCAGGCTCTCACAGTTTTTATATCAACTTTATATTCGCTTATGGAGTTATATCCATCAAGAAGATCCTCTATGTTACCGAAACCGCCTACTACTCTATCCGTATTTCCAAAACGCCAGGAATTTCCGCAGATCCATCCTAAATCTTGTAATGGATTTCCTATGTGAGCTAATTCCCAGTCTATAATTGATTCAAGTCCCCTCTGACTTACTATGATATTTCCTAATCGAAAGTCGCCATGAACAAGGGAGTCATTTATTTCTCCAAAGCTCTGTTCTTTAAGCCACAAATATGTATATTCAAAGACAGGGGAATGTTGATTAAACGAGACATAAGTATTGTAAAGATCATTAATTTGATCGGAAACAGACTTTCTGGGAAGAAAAGGAAATTCGCTGATGTCTGCTCGATGTATTTTTGCAATTGATTCTCCACATTCAAAAGCTAAATTCGTCAATGCATTCTTATATTCATCATCTCTGAGTATTTTCCTGGCTATTGATTCTCCTTCTACAAATTTCATTATGTAAGCGTCACCTAGAGGTTCTTCGACGGAAGAGACACTAACTATCTCTGGTACAGATGCCCCTAGACTTTTAACTATTTTTTGGATTTTTGCTTCATCCGAAGTTTTTATCGCAAGAGGTCCCTCGATTCCAGAACCTCTTCTGAGTATATATTTTTCTGTTTGCGCTTTTGTTTTTAACTCAAATTTCCAAATTTCTTTAGAAGCTCCGCCTGTTAAAGGTTCAAGATTGAAGATTTCGCCTGAAATAGACTCTTCGCTAAGTTTTTGAGTTAAAACTTTTTTTAAATCTTGACTCATTTAGTCTATCAAGCTTGCATCCCTTTCACCAAAATCCCAACCAGCTCCATTATTTTGGTAATTTTTTAATATTCTTCTCGCAACAGACTGAACATGAACTTCGTCAGGTCCATCATAAATCCTAGCTTCTCTTGCGTGTCTGTACATTTGACTTAAGGGAGTGTCATCGGTAAGTCCTTTAGCTCCGTGAACTTGAATGGCCCTATCAATTACATTATGTAGCATGCTTGCCCCGACTACTTTGATCATGCCAATCTCAATGCGAGCATCATCTCCTTGATCAATTCTTTTTGCAGCATCTAATGTTAATTGCCTGCTAGCTTGAATTTCACATGCGCTATCAAATACAAATTTTTGCATAAGTTGTTTATCAGCCAATGGACTGCCAAAAGCCTCTCTTTCATGAAGCCTGAGACACATTAAGTCAAAGGCTCTTTGAGCCTGACCAAGCCACCTCATGCAATGGAATATGCGACCAGGACCTAATCTTCTTTGGGCTATTATGAAACCTTGACCTCTGGGGCCTAGAAGATTTTCTCTAGGTACTCGTACATTTTCATATGCGACTTCGTAATGACCTCCATGACCTCCTTGCATACCCAAGACAGGTGTTTCTCTCAAGATCTTATATCCAGGGTTGTCTGTTGGCACAATAATCATACTGAAAGCTCCGTGGCTTGGAACGTCCACCTCTGTTTTGCACATTACAGTTGTATAGGCTGCTCCCGCAGCACCACTCGTAAACCACTTCTTTCCATTAATAACCCATTCTTCTCCCTCTAATACTGCTGTAGTCTCTAATTGCGTTGGGTCAGAACTAGAAACATCAGGTTCAGTCATACCAAAACTCGGAAAAATTTCACCTTGTACTAAGGGTTCAAGATACTTATCTCTCCATTTTTCTGAAGCATATTCCCTAAGCATGATTGAGTCTTGAAGAGAATGAGTACCCAGCGCAACCATTGCGCTTGCAGATCTTCCTACAACTTCATTAATGTAGACATATTCCATAAAGGGCATGCCTTCTCCTCCAATATCTTTAGGATGACCTAGTGCCCATAAAGACTGATCTTTTGCTTTTTGCATTAGATCGGACATTATTCTTTTTGACTCTTCGTCTCTTTTTTGCAGTGCAGGCTCAGCAGGATAAACTTCTTCCTCAACAAATTTTTTGACTTCTTTTCTAACTTCTTGCCAATTTTTTTCCATTTTATTTCCTCTTTAAATTGATAGTATTCTTAAAACTTTTAAGTTTTATTTTCCCTCTTTCTATTGTTACATCTGTCTCGCCTTGAAGAACATTTTCATTGAATTTATAAACTACGTTGTAGTTACCTTTCAAACTATGCTTATTATGCAGAGAAGACTTTTGCATAGTTTCTTGAGTTTTAGAACGATAATTTGCCATTTTACTTTTTGAGTACTTCTGGTCCAAAAGATTTTCTGATTCAACAGGAGAAAGAATCATTGCTGATGCATTATTTCCACCAAATCCTTTAGCATTTAAAAAAGCAGCACTGTAATAATTTTTTTCCTCTACTTTGTTTTCTAGCAAGATATCTAAATTTTCATTGAATACGTCATCAGCTATTGCCTCCGTAGAGTGGATTCCAGGTATAACACCTTTGTTCCAAGTGCCCAGTGCTGTTACCAATTGATCACCTGAAGCTGGAGCCATGCTATGACCGAGATAAGATTTAATTCCAGTAACGGGCCAAGACTTAATTCCAAATGTAGAAGCTATCTCATTGAGTATATGTGATTCAGTTGTTCTGTTAGCAGGTGTACCAGTTCCATGTGCATGTACAAAGCTGTTATTTCTGACTTTCTTTAAGCCCAATATCTTTTCTGCTTCAGACACACATTTTGCTACAGTAATATAATTACCAATTCCAGGACCACTTATAGAACTTTTGAAGCCATCAGAATGAGATGAAACAGAAGCTACAGTTCCATATATTTTCGCTCCTAAATCTACCGCTAATGAGTCTTCCATTAAAATAACAAATTGGGCTGATTCTCCTAGAACCATTCCCACATTATTTCCGAAAGGACGGCATGCTTTTTCTTGTATTGGACCATTGGATATATCTTCGTTATTTTGTGCTTGAAGCTCTATCATTCTTTTATCATCAGATAAAGCACTCATAGCATAAAACCCATCTACAATTTCTGGTGTAATTGGAGCCTCTGCACCTCCTACCACAACCACTTTAGCTGAACCTGACTCAATAGCTTCTTTTCCCATTTGCAGGTTATATAAGAATGTTGCACAAGCACCTACACTATGACCCGTTCTTCCAACACTTCCTAAAATATAAGCATTGATAAAGTCAGCCGACATTTCAACTAGCCCTAATGCAAGATTTTTTGAGCTGGCTCTTGAGCCTTTTATGCGAGACTGCATTAACCCTCCAAAACCATAAGAATCTAGTTGACCTATGGCTGCACCACTAAAAACAGCTACCTCGTCTGGTGAGATTTTATCCATGACCGCTTTCCAATTTATTCCTAATTGACCTAAGGCATCGCCCATACCAAAAACTGTCATTTGAAGAGCTTTAGGGTGTTGTCTTGCAGGATAGAGGCTAGATGGATCAAATCCGCTCGGAAGTTGGCCTGCCGCGCTTGCTTTTATTTGATCAAGAATGATCCCATCTTTATCATATATATCGGCATCAAGTTTACGAACCATAGTGTCTTTTCTGATTTGAGTTGAGTTCTCAAATAGAAAGCTCTTGAGATCAATATTATCTCCAGAAATTGTTTCCCAATTTCTTCCTAATGGTTCTATTTTTCCTTGTAAAACAGCAAGATCTTGAAGTACCTCTAACTGCTCTTTTTCATTAAGAGAGTTATAAATTAAATTTTTATATGACAGATGAGATGAACTTCTTCCGGCTGAGTTTATTCCTCCGAAACCGGTAATTAATGCTAATGATTTTGAATTCATTTAATTTTGTAATATTAGTCTTACTTAAAATAACATTGTATGGCAATATCTATGAAATTTTTAAATATATAACAAGGGAGAAGTTATGCATCCAGGAGTAAATGGAAAAAAATTTCCTGATAAACCTGCAGTAATAATGGCAGGTAGTGAAAAGGTAATCACCCATGGAGAATTAAATGAACTTTCGAATCAAGGAGCTCATTTATTTCGATCTTTGGGACTTAAGCCTGGAGACTCAATAGCAATAATGCTGGAGAACCATTTTCTCTTTTTTCCTATTATCTTTGCAGCGTGGAGAAGTGGTCTCAGATACACAACCATTAGCTGGAGATTACAACCTTCCGAAGTTGAATACATAGTTAAGGATTGTGAAGCGAAAATTCTGATAACTTCCAAATTCTTGGAAGAGACAGCAAAAGACTTAAATAAAGTTTTGGATGGAGTCCATAAATTTATGCTTGATGGTGATACAGATGGATATGCGTCTTATGAACAAGCTATAGAAGGAATGTCCAAAGATGTTATAGATGACGAATGCCAGGGAGGTTCTATGCTTTACTCCTCAGGCACAACAGGTAAACCTAAAGGAGTAAAGCGAGAACTGCCGCTTACACCCTTGCCTTATGAAGCAGGCGAGGAAGATCCGGGTCTTGCCAGGGTGCTTTTATTGTATGGAGCTGGTGAAGAAAGTATCTATCTTTCTCCAGCACCTTTATATCACGCAGCACCGCTAAATTTTAATACTGGATTCTTAGCTGCAGGAGGAACTTCAATAATTTTAGAAAAATTTGATGAAGAGAAAGCTCTAGAGTCTATTGAGAAATATAAGGTTACTCATTCTCAATGGGTTCCCACAATGTTTGTAAGATTTCTTAAAGTTGATCCATCAATCAGAACTCAATATGACTTATCTAGTCATCAGGTAGCTATACACGCAGCAGCTCCTTGTCCAGTTGCAGTTAAAGAACAAATGATAGATTGGTGGGGACCTATAATTCATGAATATTATGCTGGAACTGAATATAACGGCATAACAATGATTAACTCTCAAGAATGGCTTGAGCATAAAGGCAGTGTAGGCAGACCACTTTTTGGTACATTACATATATTAGATGATGACGGTGAGGAGCTGCCTGTCGGTGAAGTAGGGGGAGTATATTTTGGAGGAGAAACTGCCACAACTTTCGAATATCACAATGATGAAGAAAAGACTAAAAGTGCTATGACAGAGCAAGGTTATAGCTCGTTAGGAGATGTAGGGTATCTTGATGAGGACGGTTTTTTATATCTCACAGATAGAAAATCATTCATGATTATTTCCGGAGGTGTAAATATTTATCCGAAGGAAACAGAAGATTTACTGGTTATGCATCCTAAAGTTGCTGATGTTGCTGTTTTTGGTGTACCGAACGAAGAGATGGGAGAAGAGGTTAAAGCAGTTGTCCAACCTGCCGATCTAAGCGAAGCGGGTCCCGCTTTAGAAGCAGAATTGATAGCCTTCTGTAAGGAGAATATATCTTCTATAAAGAGCCCTAGAAGTATAGACTTTGAAGAAGAGCTACCTCGACATCCTACCGGCAAATTATATAAAAGACTTCTCAAAGATAAGTATTGGAAGTAGAACCTACCAAAAGAATTTGTTTAGTTGCCGGTTCAACAGGGTTAATTGGGAATTTTCTACTAAAAGAATTAGCTAAATCGGATAGAGAAGTTATTGCACTCACTCGGAATGAATACTTTTCTGAGAATCAGCAAGTGATATACGAAACAGTAGACTTCGATAAGAAAGAGTCTTTTGAAGAATTGTTTAAAAATGTTACGGATGTTTTTATTTGTCTAGGGACTACAATCAATAAAGCTGGATCTAAAGAAAGTTTTAGGAAAGTAGATGTAGATTATTCATTCTCCATTGCTGAAGCTGCCTCTAAAGCAAGTGTTCCTAATTTGTCACTTGTTACATCCATCGGAGCAGATTCTAAATCAAATAACTTTTACTTAAAGTGTAAGGGCGAACTAGAAGAAATGATTTCTTCTTTACCATTTCAATCTTTATCCATTTATAGACCTGGTCTACTTATTGGAGAGAGGGAAGAGAAAAGGTTTGCTGAATCTATAGGTCAGATAATACAGCCAAGGTTAATCGATCCATTACTTAGAGGTTCAGCAAAAAAATACCGCAGTGTTAAAGCAGAAGATCTCGCTTACACGCTTCAAACACTTTCAGGTGTTAGTAAAGGAAAAACTATTTACCAATTTGAAGACTTCAAGAGCAAAAAAATTTAACTAGCCTTCTTAAATTTCAGATCAGAGTCTTCGATACTTTTAAATCTTACTTGAAATAAATCTTTAAGATAATTCTGAGTATTTATCCAAGGATCTCTTGAACCTTGCTTCGGTAGTTTATCAGCAACCCTTTGAATATAACCTGAATTAAGATCTAAGAAGTCTCCATTGCCTTCAACATCAGGTCCAGCTTCAGGATAAAAATAGTCCATTCCCTTTGAGTCCATTAGATTAATTAATTTACAAGCATATTCACTAGTAAGATCTGCTCCTAAGGTCCACGAAGCAGTGGTATATCCAAAAGTTGCAATCAAGTTCGGCACATCGCTAAACATCATAGTCTTATATTGAATGCGCTCTGAAATATCCAATTTCTGATTATCAATCGTTATGTCTATGCCATTTAAGAGCTGCATATTGAGACCTGTGGCAGTAACAATAATATCGGCCTCAATAATTTCTCCTGAATTTAATAAAATTCCCTCTTTAGTAAATTTATCAATCGTATCAGTGACTACTTCGGCCTTTCCGCTATTTATAGCTTCAAACATATCTCCATTTGGAACGAAGCATAATCTTTGATCCCATGGTTTGTATTTAGGTGTGAAATGTTTTTCTATATCGTAGTCTTCACCCAAGTGTTCCTTCACCCCATTGATTAAAAAGTTCTTCCATTTCTCAGGTTTATTTTTAATCTGAGATACAAAGAATCTACCCAGTAGAATATTTTTCCATCTAATTAAAAAGTAACCTAATTTGTCAGTAGTAACTTTTTTTATAAAACCATCGAAAGCTCTTTGGTCAGGGGCAGACATATAGTAGGTAGGAGATCTTTGTAACATAGTTATTTTTGAAACCTTATCAGCCATAGCAGGAACGATTGTTACAGCTGTTGCTCCACTTCCAATGACAACTACTTTCTTATTTTCATAGTTAAGATCTTCCGGCCATTTTTGAGGATGAATTATTGTTCCTTCGAAATCATCAAAACCCTCAAATTCAGGTAGGTATCCTTGATCATAGTTGTAGTAACCACCACAAAGGTATAAAACATTACAAGAAACATCTTCGAGTTGACCGCTATCTCCATGATCAATACCTAATCTCCAAGTTGCTGAAGAGCTATCCCATTGTGCAGTTTTAACTTTAGTCTTAAATTGTATTTTCTCTCTTAGATTGTTCTCATCAGCCGCTTCGTTAAGATACTCAAGAATGGATGGGCCATCGGCAATAGTCTTAGGATCAGTCCAAGGCTTGAATCTAAATCCCATTGTATGCATATCAGAGTCTGATCTGATACCTGGATATTTGAATAAATCCCAAGTACCTCCAATATTTTCTCTACCTTCAAAAATTGTAAAAGATTTTGTGGGACAACTTTTTTGTAAGTTATAGGCTGCACCTATTCCGGATATACCTGCGCCGACGATAACAACATCATAAGATTGCATCTTTATTCCTCCATAGCTAAAGATAAAGCTATCTTACATCAAATTAAAGTTGTTACGAGAGTCTATGTTATTTCCAGGAGTTCGTTGCGAGTTCCACCTTTTTCGCCGATGAGATGTTCAAGATATGATTCATATGATTCCATCCACATCGCTTTTGATTTTTTACGACCAGCTTTTTCGTCGTCTTTTGTTCCCTTCATGTACCAGTTATTGCATTGCAGCCAGATTTTGCCATTTGAAGAGACATTGCATTTCTCTGTCCATTCTTCAACAGACTTTTGAGTAGGCTCAACTGAAAGATTCCCATTTTTTTTCATATCGGCAACAAGTTCGGCGATATATTTACCTTGCTCTTCGCAGAGCAAAGTTACGTTAGTAACTGGATTTAAGCTCTGTGGTCCAACCATCATATAAAAGTTAGGCATATCTCTTACGTGAAGACCCCAAAGAGTTTCAGGAGAACTCATTTGATAGTTGTTATCCTCATTGGCTCCAAACTTTTCAGATAGAAAAACATTGTTTTTGCCAATAATAGGGAAGGGGATTAGACCAGCATCAAATCCAGTTGCGTATATGATGACATCAAGTTCGTAGCGAGCTCCTGAAGCGACTTTCAGACCTTTTTCGGTTATCTCTGTGACACCTCCAGGCTCATGAACAAGTTTTACATTATCCTTATTGTAAGTAGTGAAATAATCATCAATGATGAGAACTCTTTTACAAAAAAACGGGTAATCGGGAGTTAGTAATTTTGCAGTTTCAGGATCTTTCACATCATTTTTAATTCTTTCAGAAAGAAGAGCACATACATCTGAATTCCATTGTTTGTCATGAAGCTGCTCAAAAGTAAAAGGAATATTTGGATCAGGAGGTAATTCTTTCTTCCAATCAACATGTCTAAGTTTTGTGCTGTATCCTCCTGCCTTGAATGCTTCAATTATTTCTGGGGGCGTTGGCTGATCTTCTCTTTCTATGGCCCAAGTCGGGGTCCTTTGAAATACAGTTAATTGCTTAACTTCATCAGCTATAGATGTTATGACTTGTGCCGCTGAGGCACCTGTACCTATTATGCCGACATTTTTACCTTTCAAGTTGATACCTTTGTTCCATTTTGCAGTGTGGAAACTTTCACCCTTAAAAGACTCCATTCCACCTAGTTCTGGCATTCGAGGAGTTGATAATGGGCCGTTAGCAGAAACTACATGAAGAGCTTCAAAATATTCTATTTTATTGTCTAAGCTTAAATTTTTAGCCTCTATGCTCCAAACCCCAGAAGAAAGGTATTCGAGCTTAGTAACTTCATACGAAAATTTAATGTGTCTTCTAATATCAAAATGATCAGCTAGCATTTCTGCATAATCAGCAATTTCATGTTGACTGACATATCTTTTTGAGGGAATAAAACCTGTATCGTCGAGAAAGGGAAGATAGGTATAAGATTGGACATCACAAGCAGCTCCTGGATATGAACCAACACCACCATGACTCCAGACACCACCAAGCGAATTATTTTTTTCGAAGATGCAAATATCTTCAATACCTTTTTCTTTAAGGTAATGGGCAGAGGTTAAACCAGAAAATCCACTACCAACAATCGCTACTTCATATCTATTCATCTTTTCACCTTATGACTCACAAGCCTCAATAGTTTGTAAAATTAGTGTATTGATTGTCATTGGGCCAACGCCTCCTGGTACCGGAGTGTAGGCTAGACTTCTCTCTGAACAAGCCTCTAGATCTATATCTCCGCATTGCTCAGGATGATAACCTGCATCAATGACTATCGCATCATCCTTTATCCATTCTCCTTGAATAAATTTTGGTATGCCTACAGCTCCAACGACAATATCAGCTTTTTTAATGTGACTTTCTAGATCTTTAGTTCTTGAATGACAAATAGTTACTGTTGCATTTTTGTTGAGCAACATCAGCGCCATCGGTTTGCCTAAAATTGGACTTCGTCCAACAACAACAGCATGTTTGCCTTCTATACTAAGGTCATAATATTCAATAAGACGCATGATTCCTTGAGGTGTACATGATCCAAAAGCTTTTTCGCCCATAGACATATTTCCAAAACCAAGACACGTAACCCCATCAACATCTTTTTTTACATCAATTGCATCGAAGCATTTTCTTTCATCGATTTGAGAAGGAACGGGGTGTTGAAGCAATATTCCACTTATCTCTTTATTTAGGTTAAGTTCCTGTATCTTCTTTAATAGTTCATCAGTGGTAGTTTCTTCAGGAAGTTCTACTTTTAAAGATTTCATACCAACTCTTTCGCATGCATTTCCTTTCATCTTTACATATGTAGCAGAGGCCGGATCATTGCCTACCAGAACAGTTGCTAGGATAGGTATGAACCCTTTTTCTTCCTTAAGTTTTTGAACTCTTTCTTTAAGCGCTTCTTCGGTTTCTTTGGCGACACTTTTACCATCCATAATTAAAGTCATTATTAAATTTTCTCATGATAAAAAATTAAATGAAATGACAAATGCAAATTAAACTGCTTTCTCAAAAAAACAGTTAAAAAAATAGTGCTATCTTAAGGGCTTTGTATTAGAGTGCTGAAAGGGGTGTTAGGTTGTCATTAGTTGGCTTCTTAACTTTTATAATTTAATGGGGAAAAAAATGAAGAAAAAGATTTTCGCTTTTCTTGCGTTATTACCTTTTGTTGCTTTTAGCACATTTATTTATTCTGACGATGACGAAGAAGTAGATGCAGTCGTAGTAACAGGTAGTTATATAAAAACTGATCGTGAAGAAATAGATATTCCTGTAGATGTCTTTGATAGAGGCGAATACGGAGCAGCTGGTGCTCCTAACATGAGGGAAGTTCTTAGGAACATGCCTGCAATAACAGGAACAATAAACCAATCTGAACAATTTAGTGACGGTGGTGGAACTATTGTCGGTCTTAAAAATGTAAACATAAGAAGTTTGGGTATACCTAGAACACTTGTACTTTTCAATGGTAAAAGAATTGTAAACAGTGCCGGTACGACCAAAGAGGGAAATGCATTTGTAGATGTTGGTAATTTTCCAATGATAGCCATGGAACGAATTGAAGTTCTAAAGAATGGTGGAGCCGTATCTCACGGGACCGACGCTATGGGTGGAGTTTTTAACTTCATAACAAGATCAAAATTTGAAGGCTTTGAGGCTACTGCAAGTCATCAAGAAATTGATGGATCTGATGGAGTACAAGAAGCAGCTTTCATAGCTGGCTTTGGTAACGGAGGAGCAAATCTAGTATTCGCTGCAGAGTGGCAAAATCACAATCCTTTACCTGTATCAGAGAAGCCTTACGTAAATATGGCAGGTGGATGGCCATTAGGACCCTCTAGTTTTGGTAATCCTGGAACTTTTCAAACAACGCCAACTGCAAATGTTGTAGCTGATCCGGCTTGTGGAACAGTACTTCCTGCTCAAGGTGTTGCAGGTGGCGCAGCTTCTATACCAGCTAACTTCAATGTTTATAGCAAATGTGGTTACAACTATGTTCCTTTTGGAAATTATATAGATCCTCAAGAAAGACATAAGTTCTTTGCTTCTATGACTATGGAGATAAATGATGATGTTGAGCTTTATGCTGAAGCGCTTCATACTCAGCTAAGAGCCGATTATTATGGTTCTCCTTCTTATCCTCCAACAAATGCTGGCTACTTTACTGTAGTTCCTACAGCTTCCCCTGGATATCAAGATTGGAAAGCTAACACTTTGCCTACACTTTCTGCTGACATGCAAGCTGCATATAATGCCAGAGAGGCAGCTGCTGGTTCAGTCTATTGGTGGGGTAGAGCAAAAGCTATTGAAGGACCTTCAGCAGTATTCCAAAATCAAAATGATACTTCTAGATGGTCTGTAGGAGCTCGAGGTAATCTTCCTGGGACAGATACTGGATTTGATGCAACTGTAACTTATTCCACTATGAATAATAAATACAGTTACTACGATATAGTTTCTTCTCGATGGGTCAATGCTGTGAATGGTCTTGGTGGAACTCAATGTTCAAGAGATGCAGCTGATGCTGGCGATGCTTCAAAAGGTTGTTACTACTACAATGTTTTTGGAAGTCACTTAACTGCCGCACCAGGATCGCCTTTGCATAATAGTGCAGATGAAATTGATTATATTACTGGTGATATGGGTGCTAATACCTCTAGATCATTGCTCGTATTCGACTTCATAGTTAACGGCGATTTAGATTTTGAAATTGATGGCAATGCAGTCGCTTTTGCTGCTGGTCTGCAGTATCGTCAAGATGATGTAAGCAATAAAAACTATGGGGATGCACGATGTGCTGATAATAAGCCGTGTGAACCAGAATTACACTTCTTACCTATGACATATGATTCAGAAAATGAAGGTAAAAATTATGCTTTTTTTGGAGAAGTTTCTCTTCCAGTTTCTGAAAACCTTGACGTAGATTTCGGTGTCAGATACGAAGATTACGAGGCAGATGACATTGTGGTTCCTAAAGCTTCAGCTTTCTATAAAGTTTCTGAAACTTTAGCTCTTAGAGCTTCTTATGAAGAAGTATTCAGATCACCTATTTTACCTAGCTCTATAGATACTTCTTTAGAGAGGGTCTACGGCGAGTACTATGAAGTTCAGACTCCAATTCCTACTAACCTAGAACCTGAAAGTTCAGATAATATCAATATTGGTTTGATATGGACCCCTGTTGAAGGAATGAGAGTGAATCTTGATTATTATTCACTTGATATGGTTGATCCTATTGGTAAAGTTTCTACAACTAGCCCGTTAGCAGTATATAACTGTGCAGATGGAACATCTTATAATCCTCCTGCTGCAAAACCTGATAGTTGTAACTTGATTAATATCACTACAAATTCAATTAATGGTGAAGGTATTGAAACTGATGGAATAGATTTCCAGGTTATGTATGACTTCGACACTGATATGGGTCAAGCTCAAGTTGGTGTGAATGGTGTCTATTTAATGACTTATGATGTAGGTGGATGTCTATCAGCGGGCTGTGATACTTATGATGCTGCTGGAAAATACAACACTAGAGCAACTGGAAGTCCAATTAGATTGAGATCTATGCCTGAACTTAAAATGAACTTCATGGCTAGCCTAATGAATGGTCCTCACTTTATGAGAGCCTTCGTAAGATATGTTGGTGATTATGATGTTTCAGACAGTTTTGCTAATGCTGGTGCTTTTGCTTCGGCCCCTATGGGATATGATGCATCTTCAGTGGATGACATGGTGACAGTTGATCTGCATTACACTTACGCTTTAAATGATGAGATAGATCTATCTTTATCAATCGTAAATGTAGCAGATGAAGATCCTCCAATGGCTCCTCATGAGCAAGGATATGACGCTTTTGCACACTCTCCTTTAGGTAGAGTTACAACTGCTGCATTTAAATATTCCTTTTAATGACCGATGAAAAAAAGGCTCCTCTAGCAGGAGCCTTTTTTTTGTTTAAAAATCGCTAACACCTATTTTTTATATCTGTATAATTCCACAACTTCGGGGCATAGCGCAGCCTGGTAGCGCACCTGCTTTGGGAGCAGGTGGTCGCAGGTTCAAATCCTGCTGCCCCGACCACTAAAAGTGAGCAATGATCAAATAGTCATAATTGGCGGAGGTCTACAAGGTCTTGCTACAGCCTTTACATTACTTCAAAGAGGTGAAAATGTACTTGTCTTGGAACGAGATAATGACGTTGCATCTTCTGCAAGTTTTGCAAACGCAGGTATGCTTACCCCATCTCAATCTGCACCTTGGAATTCACCTCAAGATATACTGCAAATTTTTGCTGGTATGGGAAAAAAAGATTCGCCAATGAGTATAAGTCCTTTGGTTATTCCTTCTCTCATTCCTTGGGGTTTAAAATTCTTATTGAACTCAACACCCAAAAGATTTAATCGTATAACTTCTAATTTATCTAAATTAGGTTCTTACAGTAAAAACATTACCAAAGATATCAGAGAGAAATTTAATTTGTCGTACGATCATTCAGAGAATGGCACCTTAAAAATCTACAGAAAGGAAGAAAATTTTGAGAAGGCAGTACAAACACTCGATTATCTTTTTCCCAATCTGTCTGGCGCTAACGTCTTGGACAGCACTAAATTAATTGAGCTAGAGCCTCAATTACAAGATATAAAAAATGAATTGAGTGGAGGCATTCATTTTTCTAATGATGAAATAGGTGATGCATATAAATTCTGCAAACAGTTAGAAGATCTAATAAGGTCAAACGGAGGACGAATTCTAACTAATACACGAATCAACAAAATCTTGATCGATAAAAACAGAGTTAACTGTGTTGTAACAGATAGAGCTATCCTCCAAACTGAAAGGATAATTGTTACTGCAGGTAGCTGGTCAAGAGACCTATTGAAAAAGGTTGGATTAAATTTACCTGTAAGACCTGTTAAAGGTTATTCCTTAACATATGATACGCATGGCTTAAACAATACTCCCAAGATCTCATTAGTTGATGAAAGTATACATACGGCTGTAACACCTTTTGAAAATAGAATTAGAGTTGCAGGCACCGCAGAGTTTGTTAATTTTGATGATTCCATCCATCCCAAGAGAGAGGTTTATTTAAACGATATGTTAAGAAATATTTTTCCAAATTTATATTCTAAGATTGACAAATCTGAAGGGAAAATATGGCACGGATTTAGACCAATGAGCGCTGATGGATTACCTTTCATTGGCAATACAAAGATAGATGGACTATTTGTGAATTGTGGTCAAGGCCATCTTGGCTGGACACTTGCCATGGGCTCGGCTGCCTTATTGGCAGATCAAATTCAAAAAAAAGAGTCTGATATTGATATACAACCTTATCTCGCTTCTCGTTCTTTATAAAAAATCCATTTTTAATTGATCAGCTTAATATATAATTCGCGCGTCTCCTCGTAGCTCAGTTGGATTAGAGCAACTGCCTTCTAAGCAGTGGGTCGCAGGTTCGAGTCCTGCCGAGGAGGCCACCGTTATCTCATATGAAAAAACTTCTTTAATAGTTTATGATAGTTTGAAACTAACAGGTTTATCGTATGAAAAAAATCTTTCACGTCGTATTAATTTCTTTTTTATTTGGGGCATTGCTTTCTTGTTCAGATGAAAATATTTCTAACTCTTCATCTGATCATGAAGAAGGTCCTTTCTATGTTGAATTTGTTTCTTGTACAAAAGGAAATGAATATAGTCAGGCAAATCTCTCAGATATGATCGAATCTTGGAGAATGTTGCCTATTTCTGAAGATTTGAGAGGTTCGTATTTGTATGATCCAATCAAAGAAGAAAATGCATTTGGTCCAAGCATGTGGTGGGAATTGGAATGGGAATCAAAAGATGCGGCAGATGCAGCATGGAGTAACTGGGCTAATGATGATGCGGTTATGGATTGGTCCAATAAATATCAAAATGTCATGTCATGCGATGGAGCTGGAAGAAATGCATGGGACATATTGATACCTGTTTCTTCATCTCATTTTGGTGAATCAAATGAATCTGGTTATTTCTATAGTCAGTATTGGACATGTAATTACAAAAATGGAGCTGGTAGAGATGAACTTGAAAGCTTT
Source organism: uncultured SAR86 cluster bacterium (assembly GCA_902559365.1). GTDB lineage: Bacteria > Pseudomonadota > Gammaproteobacteria > Magnimaribacterales > Magnimaribacteraceae > Magnimaribacter. The sequence goes on along the minus strand of CACEHP010000015.1, from coordinate 18,116 downwards.
CTTCCAATGCATTCTGCAAAAATAAAATCTTCTGATCTGCAAGGAACGGGTTATCACTATGGAGTGTATTTCGATAGAAGATCAGAAGACGCCTCTCATTCTGATGTTTCAGCTAGTCATGTGTGGGGAGAATGGGCAGTCTCTGAAGAGGCTATGGAGTTACAGAATAAAAATTTTGCTGATAATTTTCAGGAAGTCTTTGCCGAATTTGATAAATTAGCATCTTGCCTAGATGAGCCGGATATATTTAATTCTTGGATTCTTTATGCAAAAGATACTCCGGATTACAGTCCAAGCTTTTAGATTATTTTTTTAACTTGAAGACCATGTTTCCGGGAGATAAAATATTTTAAGTTTTTCATGTTTGTCTAAATGGTCGGTTCACACATATCAGTTTACGGCGAGGTTCAAGGTTCAGGATTTAGATCTTGGGCTAAAGATCAGAGTTTGAAATTAAACCTTACAGGTTGGACCCGAAAAGCTTCAGATGGCTCTATTGAGATTTTCGTTCAAGGCGAAGAAGATCCCATCAACACCTTTATATCGCTATGTTGGGATGGCCCATCTTTTGCTCATGTTGACGATGTGTTGGTTCAAGATGCAAGTCATGACGAATCTCTAACAGGATTTGAAATTTATTAAAATAATCATCTCCTAATTTTTTTAAGTGTTAAAATATTGCTTTTTTGGTGGGCGTAGCTCAGTTGGTAGAGCCCTGGATTGTGATTCCAGTGGTCGTGGGTTCGAGCCCCATCGCCCACCCCAAAAGGATAAATTATGAAATTCTCGTTTAAATCAAATACTGATATAAATCAAAGTCTAGAGATTGTTGTTCCTAATAAAGATATTGAAGAACAAGTATCTTCTAAACTTAAGGCTGCACAAAAAGATTCTAAGCTAAAAGGTTTCAGAAAAGGTAAGGCACCTTTGGACGTCGTCACTAGTATCTATGGTCCCGAAATAAGACAAGATGTTCTTTGGGATTTAGCAAGCAAGACTTTTTCAAAAATTGCCCAAGAAAAGGATCTTAAAATAGTGAGCAGACCTAACTTGATTCCTGAAAAGATAGAAGAAGGAAAGGACGCAAAGTTTAAAGCGACATTTGAAGTCTACCCAGAAGTAAAACTCTCCAAAATGAGCAAAGTATCATATACAAATTATCTTTGCGAAATAACTGAAGATGATTTAGATAATACTATTACCAATCTTCAAAAAAGACTAAGTCAATGGGAGGCCGTAGAAGAAGTATCTAAGAGTGGTGACCAAGTGAAAATAAATTTTGTAGGAAAAATAGACGGAGAGGAATTTGAAGGCGGTACAGCCGATGACTTCTCTGTAGAGCTAGGTTCTAAATCCATGATTGAGGGATTTGAAGATGGCCTTATCGGATTAAAAAAGGGTGATAAAAAAGTCTTGGAATTAGAATTTCCAAGCGATTATGGAAAATCAGAGTTAGCAGGAAAGCCCGTTAATTTTGATACAGAAATAAAAGAGGTTTTAGCACCCAAATTACCTGAACTTAACGAAGATTTTTTTAAAAGTACCGGTATCGAAGCTGAAAATATTGAAGCTTTCAAGAAAGAAATTAGATCAAAACTTGAAGAAGATTTAGTCAATATCTTGAACGGTAAAATTAAACAAAGCCTGTACGATTCTCTTTTAGATGCTAATGATTTTGAAGTTCCTTCAGCAATGATTGATTCTGAAGTTTCAAATATGAAACAAGATACAGCAAGAAGGATGGGAATGGATCTTAAAGATCTTAATGAGGATCTTTTTCCAAATGATATGTTTAGCGAAGAGGCAACAAAGAGAGTAAAAGTTGGCATTCTTCTAAATAAAATTATTGAAGAGAAAGAATTAAAGCCTGATGCAGATAAAGTTAAAGAGATTATTGAAGATAGGGCAAAAAACTATAAAGACCCTCAGCAAGTCATAAATTATTTTTATTCTGACGACGAGCAACTTAGGAATATCGAATCTATTTCACTTGAGGAACAAGTAGTTGATGCTCTAAAACTGGAAGCAAAATCTAATGATGAGAATGTATCTTACGAAGATTGCGTTTCAGGAACATATGGTTGAAAATAATTTTAAAAGCCCCATCTAATAGTTAAGGACAATTCAAATGATAGAAGACAATAACAAAGCTATGAATCAATTGGTGCCGATGGTTGTAGAACAAACACCAAGAGGTGAGAGGGCCTACGACATATATTCTAGACTCTTAAAAGAGAGAGTCATATTTTTAACAGGACCAGTTGAAGATTACGGAGCGAATCTAATCGTTGCCCAAATGCTTTATCTCGAAGCAGAAAACCCTGATAAGGATATTCACTTGTATATCAATTCTCCGGGTGGTTCTGTAACAGCAGGTTTATCCATTTACGATACTATGCAATTTATAAAACCAGATGTTTCTACTCTTTGTATTGGCCAAGCAGCAAGTATGGGCGCGGTATTATTGTCCGGTGGCGCTAAAGGTAAAAGACAAGCTCTTCCAAATTCTAGGGTGATGATCCATCAAGTTTTGGGTGGTTTCCAAGGACAAGCTAGTGATATAGAAATTCATACTCAAGAAATCTTATCCATAAAAAAGAAATTGAATGAAATTTTAGCCAACCATTCTGGTCAAAAGGTTGATAAGATTGCTAAGGATAGCGATAGAGACAATTTTATGTCTCCCGATCAGGCTGTTAAATATGGTTTAATTGATGCAGTAGTCGACAGCCGCTCAGTCGAAAAGTAACAGGAGTTCATATGTCTGATAATGACAATACAGAAAATAGTGAAGATAAACTTCTTTATTGTTCCTTTTGTGGAAAGAATCAAAACGAAGTTAGAAAATTAATTGCAGGGCCTTCAGTATATATATGCAATGAGTGTATAGATTTATGTAACGACATAATTAAAGAAGAAATTTCAGAAGCCTCAGAAGACGATGACGACGAATTTCCAGTTCCTATGGAAATCAAAGCTACCCTTGACGAATACGTAATAGGTCAAGAAGAAGCTAAAAAGAACTTATCCGTTGCTGTTTATAATCATTACAAAAGGTTAAAAGGTGCTAAGAAATTAGAATCTAAAGATGAAGTTGAGCTAACTAAGAGCAATATTCTGCTACTAGGCCCCACAGGGTCCGGCAAAACTTTATTGGCTCAAACACTCGCCAGATTACTTGATGTCCCTTTCACAATAGCTGACGCGACAACTCTCACTGAGGCAGGTTATGTTGGTGAAGATGTTGAAAACATAATTCAAAAATTACTTCAGAAATGTGATTACGATATTGAAAAAGCACAGTTAGGAATCGTATATATAGATGAAATTGATAAGATAGCTCGCAAATCTGATAATCCCTCTATCACTAGAGATGTCTCAGGGGAGGGTGTTCAGCAAGCTCTTCTAAAACTTATAGAGGGAACAGTTGCCTCTGTACCACCGCAAGGGGGTAGGAAGCATCCTCAGCAAGAATTCTTGCAGGTTGATACTTCGAACATTTTATTCATTTGTGGTGGCGCATTTTCTGGGCTTGAATCTGTTATTCAACAAAGGTGCGAAGAAACTGGAATAGGATTCGGTGCCAACGTCACATCTATTAAATCTGAAAACGAGACTGATAAGCTAATAGGTCAAGTTCGCCCTGAAGACCTTATAAAATTTGGCTTGATACCAGAATTTGTTGGGAGACTGCCTGTTATAACTACTCTTGAACAATTGGATGAAGAGGCCTTAATCACGATCCTGACTGAGCCAAAGAATAGTCTTACAAAACAATTCTCAAAACTTTTTGAGATGGAAGAGGTTGAGCTGGATATTAGAGAAGATGCTCTTTTAGAAATTGCAAAAAAAGCCATAGAAAGAAAAACAGGTGCCAGAGGTCTTCGTTCAATTCTTGAAAGCATATTGATGGAGACCATGTACAAGGTGCCCTCTGAAGATTCTTTGAATAAGGTTGTTTTAGATGCTTCAGTTGTAAAGGGAGAATCAGAACCATTAATGGTTTACGAAAAAACTTCCAAAACAAAAACTGGATAGGGCTTGTTTTTTTAAACTAAAACCCCATTATTAGACATATAACTAATTGAATTATGTCTAAGAAAAATCAAAATATACCCTTACTGCCTCTAAGAGATGTAGTAATTTTTCCTTCAGTAGTTACACCTCTTTTTGTCGGAAGAGAAAAATCAATCACTGCGCTTCAAGCTGCTATGGCTGGAGACAAGCAAATAATGCTGGTTGCCCAGAAGAGTGCTCAACAAGATGATCCTAAATTAGGTGATCTTTATCCTATAGGTACTTTATCTACAATCTTGCAGCTCATTAAACTACCAGACGGGACTCTTAAAGTTTTAGTTGAAGGAAATAAGAGAGCTTCAATTGAGTCTCTTCAGTCATCTGATGATTTCATGTCAGTTCAAGTGTCTTCCATAGAAGAGGAGGCTGATTCTGAAGATTTAAGACACTTTTTACCGACCCTTAAAAAGCAGTTTCAAGAGTATGTAAAACTCACTCGCAAAGCAACCCCGGAGGTTCTTAATACCGTGAATGCAATCGATTCATTATCAAGACTTACAGACACTCTTGTAGGGCATCTTTCAATAGACATAAGTCAGAAGCAGGAAATTCTAGAAATGATCAGTTTGACTGATAGAGCAAATAGAATTTTAGAACATTTAGATTCGCAGTTAGACCTTTCTAAGGTTGAAAAGAAGATTAGAGGTAGAGTTAAGAGTCAAATGGAAAAAAGCCAGAAAGAGTACTATCTTAACGAGCAAATGAAAGCCCTCAAAAAAGAATTGGGCGAAATAGACGAAGCTGAAGAAGCAGAACAACTAGAAGCCAAAATAAATGAAGCTGGAATGACCAAAGAAGCTCAAGAAAAAGCTCTTACAGAACTTCAGAAATATAAAATGATGTCTCCGATGTCTGCCGAAGCTTCTGTTGTTCGTGGTTATATAGATTGGATGCTCAGTATTCCCTGGAAAAAGAAGAGTAAAATTAGATCAGATTTAAATAAAGCCAGCGAAGTTCTTAACGAAGACCACTTTGGATTAGAAGAAGTTAAAGAAAGAATATTAGAATATCTGGCTGTTCAAAAGAGGGTTAAAAAACTTAAAGGCCCTGTACTTTGTTTGGTCGGACCTCCAGGTGTAGGTAAAACTTCCCTAGGAGAATCTATAGCCAGAGCTACAAATAGAAAGTTCGTAAGAATGTCTTTAGGTGGAGTTCGCGATGAAGCTGAAATTAGGGGCCATCGAAGGACTTATATAGGTTCGATGCCCGGCAGGATTTTACAGAAGCTCTCTAAAACTGGTGTAAAAAACCCTTTATTTCTTCTAGATGAAATAGACAAAATGGGTATGGACTTTAGAGGAGATCCTGCATCTGCATTATTGGAAGTCCTTGATCCCGAACAAAACCACACATTCAATGATCACTACCTAGAAGTGGACTATGACTTATCAGATATTATGTTTGTGTGCACAGCTAATAGCATGAATATTCCTTCGGCTCTATTGGATAGAATGGAGATTATAACTTTGCCAGGATACACAGAAGATGAAAAGGTCAATATAGCCGAGAAGTATCTAATCGAAAAACAAAAGAAAAATAATGGCCTTAAAGATAATGAACTTTCTATAACCAAAAATACCATTAAAGATTTAATTAGATACTTTACTAGAGAAGCTGGAGTTAGGTCTTTAGAAAGAGAGATTGCAAAGATATGTCGAAAAGTTGTTAAAAAGAATGCTTCTTTAGACAAGCCTAAAAAGATATCGATTAAGCCAGAAACTTTAGAAGATTACTGTGGAGTAAGAAAGTTCGAGTTTGGTGAAGCTGAGGAGAATGACCGCATAGGTCAAGTTACCGGACTAGCCTGGACTCAAGTTGGAGGTGAGCTACTTACAATTGAAGCTTCAAGTTTCTTAGGAAAAGGTAAGATTATAAAAACAGGTTCTCTTGGGGATGTAATGCAAGAGTCAATTCAAGCTGCTTTATCTGTAGTTCGTTCAAGATCCGAATCTTTGGGAATTGATCCTAAATTCTATGAAGAACAAGATATTCATATACACGTTCCTGAAGGAGCTACTCCAAAAGATGGTCCAAGTGCAGGTGCTGCTATGGCAACTGCTTTAACTTCAGTACTTTCTCAGATACCTGTGCGTTCCGATGTAGCAATGACAGGAGAAATTACTCTCAGAGGTGAAGTGCTAAAAATTGGTGGTCTTAAAGAAAAGCTTTTGGCGGCAAGAAGAGGAGGTATCAAGGTTGTTTTGATACCTGAAGGTAATGTAAGAGATCTAAAAGAAATACCTGACAATATTAAGGCTGACCTAGATATAAAACCTGTTAGGTGGATAGACGAAGTGCTCGACATTGTTCTTACTAGACAACCTATACCCTGGGAAAAGGATGACGAGGAAGGAAAAGTACCTACTAAGAAATCCAAACCAAAGAAGACCTCTGTAAAAGCCCATTAATTAAATTAAATTCAAGCTTGACAAGGCTTTTAGCTAGGGTTTTAATCATTATGACTGACTTGCATAGCGACAAGTTGGCTTAACAAGACTCTAGGAGAATAATGTGAATAAAGCCCAATTAACAGATGCTGTAGCTGCAGCAACTGATACATCAAAAGCTGAAGCCGGAAGAGCGGTAGAAGCAACTTTAAATGCAATAGCTGGAAGCTTAGCTGGTGGAGATAGTGTTTCACTAGTAGGTTTCGGAACTTTCAACGTAAGGCACAGAGCTGCAAGAACTGGTAGAAATCCTCAGACAGGCGCTACGATTCAAATTGCTGCTTCTAAGTCAGTTGGATTTAAAGCAGGTAAGGCACTTAAAGAAAGCCTTTAAACTTAAACAGTTTCTAAAGAGCGCGCCAATAGGCGCGCTTTTTTATAATTAATTAAAAATGTCAGGTATACAATCTATAAGAAATGGCTTAACGGGTAATATTACTAAAGTAATAGTTGTAGCCATAATAATCACTTTTATTGGTTCTGTGGGATGGGCAGGCTTCTTTTCACAAGGTAACGCAAATGTTGTTGCTCAAGTCGGAGCAAAGAAAATCACTACTGTTGACTTAGGCTTTGAGGTTAGCTCACAACAGGCCTTGTTAAATCAGAGATTTCCTAACCAAACTTTTGAAGATGAATTTCTAGTAAATTTTTCAACCGATTCTCTTATAGGTAAGTTTTCTACTTTGGATTTCCTTGAAAGAAAGGGAATAAATCTAACCGATGAATTTGTTCTCAAGCAATTAGCTAATGAAGAACAATTTCTTGAAAACGGAAACTTTAGTCAGCTGCGTTTTGATTCTTTTGCCAGAAGCAATGGCTTTATACCATCAGACTACCTAAATAGGATAAAACAAGATTTAATGTCCAATATATGGAGATTGACGCTTATTAATTCCTCCTTCTTAACTGATTCAGAAGTTCAAGAATCCATAAGTTTAGCTGAACAGGAAAGAGACATATCTTTTATCAGGCTTCCTCGGTCAAAATTTGAGAATACATTAAGTTATACCGAACAAGAGTTAAATGACTTCTATAATGGTAATTTAAATTCTTATATAGAACCTCAGAAGTTTAAAGTAGATTATTTAAACCTTAGCTCAAAAGACCTTGAAAAGGATATCGAAATTTCAGAGTCAGAAATAGAAGATGAGCATAAAGAATATCTGCTGGACTTTGACAGTACCGTTAGAAAACAAGTTTCACACATAATGCTTAACATAAATTCCGATAGAAATTCTCAAACTGCATTTGATGAGCTCAGTATTGTAAAAACTCGGATTGAAAATGGCGAGAGATTTGATGATCTGGTTTTAGAAGTTTCTGAGGACGAAGGTACTAAAGAAATAAAGGGCGATCTTGGTGTTACTGACGGGACTCTTTTACCACCTGAATTTGACTTACCTCTAAATTCAATGAATGAAGGAGATGTTTTTGGACCAATTGTACTGGAAGACACTGTGCATTTGATCAAGCTTGTTTCTTTAATTGAGCCACAACCTAAATCCTTGAGTGAAAGAACTGATGACATCAGATTATCTTTAATCTCTAGAAAAGCCGAAGAGAAGTACGTAGAAGTTTTAGATGAAATTTCTGAAATGTCTTTTTCAATGGCCGAAATAAAAGATATATCTGAAGCAGCTTCAATTCCTTATAAAACAAGTACTTATTTTTCTAGAGACGCTATACCAGCTGATTTGAATAATAGTTTTATTGAGGACTATCTTTACGGAGATAGTTTAGAAATTAACTATCCAGAAATAATTGAAACTTCGCCACTATCTTTTAGCCTACTTCAATTGAAAGATATTGTTGAGGAAAAACAAATACCTTTCGAACAAATTCAAGAAGAAATAGAACAAGATTACATCGCTTCTGAAATTAGAAATGTTTCTATATCTTATATGCAAAATTTACTGACCTCTCTAGACGAGGGAAAATCAATAACTGATATCGCAGCCGAAGAAGGTGTATCTTTAGAAACATACCAAGGATTGAAGAGAGATAGTTCCTTACTACCTGGAGAATCTATAGATCGAATTTTTGCTCTATCAAGGTCTTCTGCTGGAAATGTATTCGACACTTCTCAGTCATCAAATGGTGACTACTTATTGTTTAGATTAGATGCAGTTAAAGAAGGAAATAGTGAATTAGGTGACGAGGAAATATCGAATATATCTAATTTCTTAAATCAACAAAGAAACATCACAGAAATAGGGGAACTTCAACTAGCCTTGCAAGATTCTATCAATATAGTCAGGATGAATTAGGTTTCTTCTTCTAGAGATCCCATCGCAGTAGTATTGAAACCTCCGTCTACGTAAAGGATTTCTCCGCTGATACCACTAGCCATATCAGATGATAGGAATGTTGCAGCATCGCCAACTTCTCTAGTAGTGATATTTCTCTCTATAGGAGTCCTAGAGGCGTTGTAGCTAAGCATTTTTCTAAAATTTTTAACACCAGAAGCAGCTAGTGTCTTTATAGGGCCAGCAGAAATGGCATTTACTCGATGCCCATGTTTTCCCATAGATACAGCCAGATACCTAACACTAGCTTCAAGGCTTGCCTTGGCTAGCCCCATAACATTGTAATTGGGCATAGTCATTTGAGACCCAAGATAAGATAGGGTCAGTAAAGACCCTTGTCTTCCGGCCATAAAAGGCTTGGCAGCTTTAGCTAGACCTATAAAGCTGTAACTGCTTATATCATGCGCTATAGAAAATCCCTCTCTAGAAGTAGCATCCAAAAAATCACCATCGAGCTCCTCTCTTGGGGCAAAACCGACCGCATGAATTACAGCATCCACACCATCCCATGAACCTGAAAGAGCGTTAAAGGCATCCTTAATTTCATCATCTGAAGCCACATCACAAGGTATAAAAGTATCAACTCCCCAACTTTCGCCTAATTTAATCACATTTTCTTTCAATCGGTTATTTTGATACGTAAGAGCAATATTAGCGCCATTTTCAGCCATAGATTCAGCTATTCCTGAAGCTATAGAGTGTTTGTTTGCCACCCCTACAATGAGGATATTTTTATTTTTAAGTAAGTTCATACCGGTATTTTAGTTTTATTTAAGAAAATGTCCTAAAAAAGATATTCTTAGACTTGTCACAAATAAGACATATTTGTTGCTAAATATGTATTTATTGATTATTGTAGCGTTACAGAGCCTTCTTAAGAGGGCATATTATTATTATTTTGGGGTGAAATTTATGAAAACTACCATAAAATTTTGGACAAAATCCTTCCTAGGATTGTTTTTTGTTTCCCTTCTCTCACTAACTCCTTTTTCAGCATTTGCTGATGAAGAGGGTGCCGATGATGTAGAAGAGGTCGTTGTAACAGGTTCTAGGATTAAAAGGTCTAACCTTGACTCTCCTGTTCCTTTACTTACTTTAGGTGAAGAGCAAATCGAGTTGACTGGTGAAGTTAACGTCTTTGATATCTTATCTGAGATACCTGCGAACGGTTATGCTTCTTACTCTAGAGGAACTACTAACTTCAGTGTTGGTACTGGTGGTGTGCAAGCAATTAACCTTAGAGGTCTTGGTGCAGCTAGAACACTAGTACTTGTTAACGGAAGAAGATGGGTTCCAGGTATACCTGGTACTCCTATCGTGGACTTAAACTCTATTCCCACTGATCTTATTGAGAGAATAGAAGTAATAACTGGAGGTGCTTCAGCTGTTTACGGATCTGATGCGATCGCTGGTGTTATTAACATTATCCTCAGAGAGGACTATGCTGGACTTGGCATTGAGCTTACTCAAGGTGCTTATGACGAAGGTGATGGTGAAACAACTGGTTTCAGCATGACTCTCGGATCTGACTTTGATGAAGGAAAAGGAAACGCTGTTTTCAATCTAAGATATGATGAACAAGGCGGCGTTTGGGCTAGAAACAGAGATAAAACTGACAGAGACGTCTTCTGGTATGGGTATTACGGAGCAAGTGGTCTTTTAGATCCTGGCTTCTCTTCTTACCCTCCTCAAGGTAGATTCCAACTGTATGATGCAGATGGAGCACAAGGTGGATACTATACAACTAGTTGTGATAGAAGAAATGGAATTGGTGCTGCTGGAGGTTATTCAGTTGTTAAGTCAGACGTATGGCAAGCCTATGGAAGCTCAGCAGATTGTGGATTCAACAGAAACTATTTCAGATACATAGAAGTTCCTGTTCACAGATACAGTGCTTTCGCTAAAGCTAACTACAACCTTGATAATGGAACAACATTATTTGCTGAGATTAATTACAATGAATCAGCTGCAACTACTGGTCTAGAGCCGTTCCCAATGAACAGTGTTAGTGATGTTTATCTTGACTCTTCAGTCGGTGTCCCTGTAGACAACCCTTTCATCCCTCAGGCATTTAGAGATGCTTACATTGACGAAAATACCACACATATTCACTTTATTAAGAGGTTAATAGACCTTCATAATGGTGGTGCAAAAAATAAAAGAGATACCATAAGATTGGCTTTTGGAGCTGAAGGTGATATTGGAAATACTGGCTGGGAATACACCGCTTATTATCAATACGGTGAGACCCAAAGAGCTCAGGTTTCTACTAGACAATTCAATGCATCAAATTTTAAGTATGCACTTGATGCCAAGCAAAATGTAGACGGCACATATTCTTGTAAAGATGTAACTGCTGATGCTTTTGGTTGTGTTCCAATCAACGTATTTGGAATTGGTTCTATAACTCCAGAAATGGCTAATTGGATCATTTATAATCCAATGACATTCTCTAACAATAAGTTGCATGTAGCTGCTTTTGACACAACCGGTGATATTTCAATCGGTGACTACACATTTAGTGCAGCTGCTGGTATTGAAAGAAAAGAAGAAAGTTCTTTTGAATTACCTGATGGACTTCAACAAAAAGGTCTCCATGGTGGTAACCAGATACCTGCTGAGATTGGAAATCAAGATTCTACAGGTATGTACTTAGAGTTACTTTTTCCTCTTATTGAAGGTGTTCCTTTTGTTGATTCATTAGTTATGGAAACTGCTTTCAGACAAGACGATTACTCAACAATTGGCAAAACTAATGCTTCTAAAGTAGGTCTTCTTTGGACAATAAATGATGAGTGGAGAGTAAGAAGTGTTGTTGGTGAAGCTGTTAGAGCACCAAGCATTAGCGATCTATTTGCTGGATCATCTCAAACATGGACAGGTATTCCTGATCCGTGTGCCGGTTTAGGAACTGCTCAAGGTGGATCTACTAATCCTAACATTATAGCTAACTGTAACTCTGTTGCTTCTGTTGCAAATGCAATAACAAATGGAAGTTTTGATGCTGAGCAAGGAAAAACAGTTCCAGGTCTCTTCTATTCTCAGCTAAATACTCAGAATATTTACGGTATGATAGGTGGGAACAGGAATGTTGGTGAAGAAACAGCCGATACAACAACAATTGGTGTAGTTTGGACCCCAACATTTGCACCTAACTTGAGCGTTACTTTAGATTCATACGAGATAGAAATAGAAGATGTAATTTCAACATTAAGCGCATCAGTAGCTATCAGAAAATGTTTCGAAGCAGCGCCATCTGAGTTTCCAAATGCTTTTTGTGATCAACACACTAGATTCCCAACAGGTCACTTAGAAAGCTGGAGCTCTTACGTAATCAACCAATCTTTCTATAAGAACGAAGGAATGGACTTGGCTATTGACTATTCATTTGATGACTTAGGTCCTGTTCCGGGTTCTTTAAGCACTTCATTAGTATGGACTCGTTTAGATACTCATACTTATAGAGCTAACGATGAAGATGCTGGAACTGATTACGTAGGTGAAATCGGTCACCCTGAAGATAAAGCGAAACTTAGATTCTTATATACAAACAATGATCTAACTTTCTCAGTTGATACTACATATATTGGAGATGTGGTTGATGATCTAAGCTTTAATCACGGTGGTGGAAATACTGATAATGCTACATGTAATGACATATCATGGTTAACTTGTGAGCTTGCTGATTGGCAAGTTGGCAATTACCTCTATGTAGACTTACAGCTTAGATATCAGTTCACTGATGGTCTTCAAGCATGGGTAGGTGTTGACAACCTAACTGACAAACAACCTCCATTCTTACCTGGTGGAACTAACAACGGTGAGACAGGAACTTATACAGCTTCTGGTGTATATAGATCTTGGGACAGTCAGTATTGGTATGTTGGCTTTAAATACAAAATGTAATTTCATTACAAACAAAAAAAGGTCAGTTCTTACTGACCTTTTTTTTATATAAAACTATGAAAAAAATAATATATGTAACTTTAATTCTCTTATCAGCCTGTTCTTCTTATGAGAAGCCTGTGGACTCCTCTTTAGAGACTCAAATGCTGTTGATAGGAAATGGCACAGAACCTCAGGACTTAGATCCACATATTGTAACTGGAGTTCCGGAGAGTAAAATCCTAATGGCTTTATTAGAAGGACTGGTAATTAGACACCCTGATGGCCTATCGCCATTGCCAGGTGTGGCTGAGACATGGGAAATCTCTTCTAATGGACTTATCTATACTTTCAATTTAAGAAAAAATGCTAGATGGTCAAATGGCGATATTGTTGATGCACATGATTTTGTATATTCCTGGAAGAGGGTTCTATTACCATCATTAGGCTCTCAATATCCAGATATGCTCTATGATATTAAGAATGCAGAACCCTTCAATAAAGGAGAAATAACAGATTTTAATGAAGTAGGTGTAAAAGCACTTAATGATTTTCAGCTACAAGTTACTCTTGCGAACCCTGCGCCATATTTTATAGAACTACTGACTCACTACACTACAAGACCTGTTCATAAAGAGACTATAGAACAGTTTGGATCAATTGACAGTGTTGGTACTAAATGGACTAGACCAGGTAATTTTGTTGGTAATGGACCTTTTAATCTTAAAGAGTGGCAATTAAACAAAGTAATCGAAGTAGAGAAAAGCAATACATATTGGGATAATTCTGCAGTCAAATTAAATGGTATTAAGTTTTATCCAATTGATAATGTTACTAGAGAGGACTTGATGTTCCGTTCGGGACAACTCCATATAACTGGTTCAATCCCTCAAGAGAAAATTGATTCATATAAAACTTTGTATCCAGAAGAATTAAAAATATTCCCTTATTTTGGAACTTATTACTACCGCATCAATATAAATAAACCTCCATTGAATGAAGAGTTAGTTCGAGACGCTTTATCACTAGGTTTAGATAGAAAAGAATTGGTAGAAAAAGTTGCTAAAGGCGGACAAGAACCTGCTTTTTCTTTTACACCTCCTGATGAAAATGGTTACTATCCAACTACTAAATTAGAGTTCAATCCAACTAAAGGTAGAGAAATACTAAATAATCTTGGATATTCAAAAGACAATCCTTTTCCCAAGATAGAACTTTTATATAACACTAGTGAAGGACATCAAAAAATAGCTCAAGCCATACAACAGATGTGGAAGACAAATCTGGGTGTCGATATTGAGTTAACAAATACTGATTGGAAGGTCTACTTATCTAGACAACAGATAGGAGACTACTCTATCTCAAGAGCAGGATGGATCGGAGATTATCCAGACCCTAAGACTTTTTTAGATATGATGGTGACGGGAAGGGGCAACAACCAAACTGGATGGTCAAATAAAGAGTATGATGATCTTTTAAAAAAAGCAGCAAACGCCACTAATCAGAATGATAGGTTTAATTATTTCAATGAAGCTGAGCAGATACTCATGGATGAAAAGCCTATAATACCCATATACACTTACACCAGAATGTATATGTTGCATCCTGATGTAAAAGGATGGAAATCTAATTTGTTGGATACGAGGCCTTATCAGAATATAGAATTAATAAGAGATTAGTTTGATTAGTTTAATTTTTCGAAGGTTTTTGGCAGCCCTACCTGTGCTGCTGGTTGTTATTACAGTTACTTTCTTTATGGTACATTCTGCACCAGGAGGTCCTTTTGATGCTGATAAAGCTGTGTCTAAAGAAGTACTTGAGCAGCTTAATGAACGTTATAATCTAAACGAACCAGTCTGGAAACAATATTTCATTTATTTATCTAATGTTATTCAAGGAGACTTTGGTCCGTCTTTCAGATATCCAAGCAGATCTGTAACAGAATTAATTTTAACTGGTCTTCCTATTACTTTTGAACTTGCATTGTATTCAATTATTTTCGCTATTTTTATAGGAGTTAGTGCAGGCTTAATTAGCGGTTTAAAACCTAATACTTCCTATGACTATGTACCTATGACCTTAGCAATGGCAGGTATATGTATACCTTCTATTATTCTAGGACCTAGCCTTTCTCTAATTTTTGGAATAACGCTTCAATGGGTACCTGTCTCTGGATGGGGAGATATTCCAGGAGATAAGATCTTACCTGTAATAACACTCGGCACTGCCTATGCCGCTTATTGTGCAAGATTAACTAGAGGAGGCATGTTAGAAATTCTCAATCAAGACTTTATAAGAACTGCAAGAGCTAAAGGTCTTTCCGAAACAAGGGTAGTTCTAGTGCATGCTCTAAGAGGTGGCTTGACACCAGTAGTAGCTTTCTTAGGCCCAGCTATGGCAGGTTTACTAGCTGGTTCTTTTGTAGTTGAAACGGTCTTTGGTATACCAGGCCTTGGAAGGTTTTATGTTGAAGCAGCCTTCAATAGAGATTACACAATGATATTGGGTACAACTATCTTTTTTTCTTCCCTAATTATCTTCTTCAATCTCATTGCTGATTTAGTGGCTTCAGCACTTAATCCAAAATTAAGATAAATGGCAAATACCGAATCCAGTTTATATGAAGATGCTTTTAGAAGGTTATTTTCTAATAAACTATCTCTCTTTAGTTTCTGTTTTATAAGCTTTATAACTATCTTAGCTATCCTCACTCCTTGGATAGCGCCTTATGATTATGCATATCAAAACTTAGATCTAGGACCATCTGGACCTTCTATGGCTCACTGGATGGGTACAGATGTACTGGGTAGAGATCTTCTTACTAGAATTTTATATGGTAGTAGAATTTCCTTAATGGTTGGATTTCTTGCAACTATGGTAGCTCTATTTATCGGTGTAATTTGGGGAACTGTTGCAGGTTATGCAGGAGGGAAAATAGATACGGTAATGATGAGGATAGTTGATGCAATGTATGGAGTTCCATTCATTATTTTAATCATCTTGCTTATGGTGATTTTTGGAAGAAATCTTGTATTACTGTTTGTTGCTATTGGAGCAGTTGAATGGCTAACAATGTCTCGCATTGTTAGAAGCCAAGTTAGAAGTCTGAGTCAACAGGAATTCGTTTTGGCTGCTCGGGCTATGGGTGTCAGCAGGGTAGACATCATATTTAGACATTTAATTCCTAATACGATAGGTCCTGTAATAGTTTATGCAACCCTAACAGTGCCTCAAATTATGCTCTTAGAAGCTTTTTTAAGCTTCCTAGGTCTTGGGGTGCAAGCTCCGATGAGTTCATGGGGGATCTTGATAAGAGATGGTGCTGTATCGATGGAGGAATATTGGTGGTTACTCATCTTCCCATCCATACTTTTTTCTTTAACTTTATATTCTCTAAATTTTATAGGTGACGGTTTGCGCGATGCACTTGATCCTAGAACGATGCAAAACTAAAATAGTTACCTAACTTAGGACAATCATGAAATATTTAAAAAATTTTTTTGTTTTATCTTTTATATACTCTCAATTTCTTTATTCAAACACCTTAGAGAACTTCTCAGAAAATTCTAAATTACTAGGTGTTTCCTTATCGCCTTATGGAGATACTTTAACCCTGATAGCTGAAAATAATTTTGGTGAAGAGGTCTTATATCTCATAGATGCAAATAAATTTTCAGATAACAAACTCACTGTCATAAATAGTTTTGGCGCACCTAATCTTCGACAAGACGGTGGTTATAGCATCACAGCTTCATCTATATGTGGCGTTACGTGGACTGGACCTGAAGACTTTATATTTCAAATTTGTGGAAAATCTACTAGAAATGAGGGCCAGATAGCTACTGGTATTTGGTATAAGGCTAACATTCAATCAAAAAAACCAAAAAAATATATAGATAGCGGATTTTCTAGAGAAAGAGGAAGTTTATATGATCCACTTCCTTTAGACCCTGATTATGTTTTATTCCAAAGCGGTGATTATCAAAAGCTTAATGGTTTATGGGATTTTGAAAGTTCAGCAGTCATTAAAGTCAAAACGAATAAAAGAAACGCAAGCGTTCAAGGAAGTACATTATTTAGATCCAAAAAATATTGCTACGAAGATTGCCAAAGAACTGGCATATTCGTTTCAGCAGCTAATGATCCAGAAAATCCAGTGGCGATAATAGGTTCTAGTGATTACGAAGAAGCTCATCTCCATTTGTATAAAAGAGAAGGTAATTCTTGGGAAGATACTCCTTCTCTTGTTCTCCCTACAACCTTGCAGACTCCTTTTGTTGGTGATGGCCAAAAGATTTGGTATACCGGATCTTTAGACGGTAAGTCTGATACTTTACTTGTCTCAAATTCTTTAGAAGAATTGCCTGAACCTGTAAATTTAGGAAATTGTAGGAATGTGAGGAATATGTATTTTCATCCTGATTCATTAGACCCTTTCGGTGTTCTCGCTGATTGTGGAGACGCATTTAAAATGGTTTATCTTGATGACAATAGTAAGGGTGCGAGATGGCATAAAAGTCTAGTAAATCAATTCCCAGATTCAATTATTCGATTTGGGTGGACCGAAGACGGCAAGAGAGCTTTTGTAGTGATAAGTTCTTCAACCAACCCAGGTGATTTTTATCTTCTTGATACGAACAAGAAGTCTATAAACTATATAGGGTCATCTAATCAATCCCTAGATCTTGATCTTCTTTCTAAATCAGAACTTTTTAAGTTTACTTCTAGAGATGGCATGGAAATTCATGGCATTTATAGCCATCCTAAAGATATTGAAGGAGAAGTGCCCTTAATTGTTATTCCTCATGGTGGTCCAAAAGGCCCTTATGATACTCCTCGATATGATCCTTGGGTACATGTTCTAAACTCCTTTGGATATGCTACTTTAAAAGTTAATTTCAGAAGTTCAGGTGGCTACGGAGACATCCTAGAAGATGCTGGTGATAAGGTATGGGGAACTAAAGTCATAGATGACATAACAGATGGGGTTAAATGGACTATCTCTAATAAATCTATCGATAAAGATAAAATATGCGTAATTGGAGCAAGCTTTGGTGGATACGCAACAATGATGAGTCTAATACGCGAACCAGATTTGTATAAATGTGGAGTCCCAATGATGGGTGTTTATGACCTTTCTATTATGTTTACTAGAGATAGGGCAGACGCATCTAGAGGACAGTCTAGAGGCATTATTGATTATAAAACTAATGTTATAGGGCATGGTGATGAATCACACATGTTAGTTCATTCTCCTCTTAATAATGCTGATAAAGTAAGAGCTCCAGTTTTCTTCATTCATGGAGCTGAAGATAAGAGAGTTCCTATTATCCATATGGAGAGAATGCAGACTGCGTTAAGTAAACTGGGCAAGCCTTATGAAACATTAGTTTTTAATGAT
>CACEHP010000014.1:0-36162 GCA_902559365.1 uncultured SAR86 cluster bacterium | reverse complement strand
AAGGTTCATTGAAATAATAATTATATTTATTAATAAAATCTTAAATTTCATAATCTCTAAATTTTAGTCTTCTTGGACTGCATTGAACATACCCGTGGGGACAGATAAACTTACTTGTGATGAAAAAATTATTGTCAGATAGGAATCTATTTAATCCTATTTCTTTATTAATATTGATGTCCATTGCAATGCCTATTGCATTCAACGCATGGTCTGCAATGTTGAATAACTTTGTAGTAGAAAAAGCAGCTTTTACAGGGGTTGAAATAGGTATTTTACAAAGCCTTAGAGAAGTGCCGGGCTTTCTATCTTTCACCCTTATATTTGTTTTATTAGTTATCAAAGAACAAACCTTTGCTGTCTTTTCATTAGCCTTATTGGGGTTGGGTGTTTGTTTAACTGGTTTTTTCCCCACTGTTTACGGACTTTATTTTACGACCGTTCTGATGAGTATAGGGTTTCATTATTTTGAGGCTGTTAAGCAGTCACTTAGCCTACAGTGGCTATCTAAAGAAGAAGCACCAATCATCCTAGGCAAGCTTCTTGCTGTAGGATCATTAACATCGTTAATAGTTTATGGTTGTTTATGGACATTATTAGAATTCTTTCAGCTGCCTTACTGGATCAACTTTGCAATTGCAGGAGGAATATGCATTTTTCTTGCCTTGGTCATGTTCATCTTCTATCCAGCTTTTCCTTCCAAAGTAGAACAAAACCAAAACCTTGTTCTTAGGAAGCGATATTGGTTGTATTACCTACTTACTTTTTTATCAGGAGCAAGAAGACAAATCTTTGTAGTTTTTGCTGCTTTTCTGATGGTTGAAAAATTTGGTTATAGTGCTTCGCAGGTCACGTTACTCTTTTTGGTTAATTATGCTTTTAACTACTTGTTTGCAGAGAAGATAGGAAGCCTTATTGGTAAATTTGGAGAGAGGAGGGCGTTAACATTCGAGTATATAGGTCTCATTATTGTCTTTATTGCATATGGTTTAGTAGAAAATGCCACTGTGGCGGCATTCCTATACATCTTAGATCATATGTTTTTTGCGCTAGCTATAGCCATTACAACCTATTTTCAAAAAATAGCCGATCCTAAGGATATGGCAAGTAATGCTGGAGTGTCATTCACTATTAACCACATTGCAGCAATAGTTGTACCTGCGCTTCTGGGGTTGGTATGGATGTGGTCTCATTCTCTAGTATTTTACATAGGAGCAATCTTTGCTTTGCTCTCTCTAATAGCAGCTCAGTTTATTCCAAAGGCGCCGTCACCGGATAATGAAACAAGGATAGCTTTCAAGTCAAAATTAATTCGACCTTAGCCTTATGAGACTTCGATTAAAGTATTTTCTAGTTGGAATATTAACCGTCCTGATTTTACTAATTTTTAGTGGAGTACATTTTGATATCCCCAGAGAGGAACTAGAGAAAAAATATGCTACGGGAAAATCGCAATTTATAACTTTAGTCGATGGAACCAGGGTTCACTATCGAGACGAAGGTAAAAAAAATAAACCCGTAATCATCTTACTTCACGGATTCAATGGTTCTCTTTTTAATTTTGAGACGATGGTACCTTTTCTTATTTCTGACTTTAGATTAATTAGTATAGATTTACCTGGTTTTGGATTAACTGGACCTGTGCCTACAAACGATTATTCAACAGAAAATTCAATAAAGGTAATTACAGAGGTAGCTAAGCTTCTAGAAGTAAAGAAATTTTCTCTTGCAGGGAACTCAATGGGTGGAGGAATAGCTTGGAGATATGCTCTTAAACATCCAAACAAAATAGAATCACTTATTTTGCTTGCTTCAAGCGGTATATATACTGAAGAACAAAGAAAACAGATACAGAAAAATGAATCTGAAACACCCTTAGTTTGGAAAATAATGAGATCTAACTTTGCAAGTTTCTTTCTTTCTTTCTACACACCTAAATTCTTTGCTACACAAGGTCTACAATCCTCAGTGTATGATCAAAATTTAGCTACTGAAGAATTGTCAAATCAGTTTCACCAACTTGTATTATTGGAAGGCTCACGTAAGGCAATCCTTTCGAGATTCTCTAGTGGGTTTTACAGAGTAGAAAAACCGGAAATCTTGAATGACATTCAAGTACCCACTCTCATTATTCACGGTGAAGAAGATAACATCATCCCTTACGTTTCGTCTTATAACCTAGCTAAATATATTCCAAAAAATCAGTTGATTATTTATCCTGAAATAGGCCATTTGCCAATGTACGAAGCGCCAGGAAGGGTCGCAAACGATATCAAAGATTTCTTTGCTACTTTTTAGAGTTCCTTTTAGTGATTCCACTCCAGATCAAGTTAGCCAGAGATAATTTCAAAAAAGGTCTGACAAGCTTATAAACGATTCCCGGGATGACTTCTGACTTTTTCTTAATTGAAGCTCTTTCTGTTTCTTTTACTACCTGTTCAGCGCTTACCCACATCCAACTTGGAACTTTACTTTTGAGATGATCTAACCCAACTCTTGCATGGGCATCAGTTCGAACATACCCAGGAAGACTAACTGTGACAGATATATTTTTATTTGAAAGTTCTTTAGCTAATGATTGTCCGTAAGAGTAAATAGCTGACTTTGCTGATGCATAAATTGAAGATTTTGGCATTGGAGTTATTGCTCCAATACTAGAAATTATAATTATTCTACCTTCACCCTGATTAATCATTGAAGGAATGAATTCTTCAATCAGATCGATGACTCCGTTACATAAAAGATAGAAGAGATCTCTTTTTTCCTGTTTGCTTATAGATCCTGCTGCTCCATATTTAGTAATGCCAGCATTGGCAACAATAAGATCGGGCTCTTTTATTACCTTGACCACATTATCTAAATCTTCTGGTTTAGATAAGTCACAAAGATGATATTTCGAATGAGGATAGGAAAGAGATTCGAATGCCTTTTTGGCTTTTTCAGGGTTTTGCGCTATCAATTCTAATTCCCAACCTTTCTCAGCAAGATATTTTGTATAAGCAAGGCCAATTCCTGATGAGAATCCAGTCACTAAGGCTACCGGTCGTTTATTTTTTTTATAACCTTGCATTTATTTTTATATTATTTGAGGAAGTAGTTTATAGTTTATCTTAATTGCTGATTAAACAATTAAATTGGAGAGTTTATGACTTACGCTCACAGGAAGGATATTTACGATGCCGATACTCACATGATGGAGCATCCGAATTGGATCTATGATTTTGCTTCAGAAGACATAAAAGAACATCTAGAACCAATAGTGGAAGGAGATAAAGAAGTATTTGAAAGAATCGATAAAGCAATTTCAAACTTTGAAAATAGGCAATCATCTTCAGCAGCACTGGAGCAAGCAAAAAAAGATTTTATGACCTGGAATCATAAAGGCTGGGAAGGCTTAGGAGCTTTTAACGCTGAGGAAAGAAAACTTGCTAATGATCTCTTAGGTTTTAAGGCACATATAGTTTTTCCAACAAGCGCATTTGATCAAGTATTAGCTGCCAAAGATCACAAAATAATCCTAGGTGGTGTAGAGGCTTTAAATAAAGGTATGGCTGCCTTTTGTTCTGTTGATAAACGCATGCATGGAGCAGCTTATATTCCTTTTGCCTATGGTGAAGACATAGCATTGAAGTTCTTAAAGCAGGCAATCAAAGATGGTTTTTCCGTCATCATGATTGACACGATTGCTCCAGAAGGTGCAAAAGCCTCAACTCATCCTGATTTTGATAAAGTTTGGAGAGAAATAGAAGCAAACGATATTGCTATTACATTGCATGTAGGAGCAGATAATAGCTGGGATCCTGTTCCTTTATCTTTTTATAACAATGGAGGCAATGTTCCACCTCACAAAGAAGGTGATGCTCCTAGAGATGCTCTCGCTTATATGGGCATAAGCTACTGTGCTGAATTATTTCTCGCTTCTATGATTTTTGATGGTGTCTTCAAAAGATTTCCAAATCTACGTGTGGGAGTTGTGGAGTTAGGTGCATCCTGGATAATTTCCTGGATGAAACATTTAGATCAATCCTTTAGGGCCTTCAGAAGATTGCAAGATTTATCTCAAGTCGAATTACTACCTTCTGAATATGTTCAAAAACATATAAAAGTTACTGCATTTCCTGGAGAGGATATTGGCTGGTTATTAAATAATGGTGCGGCAGACCTTATGATGTTTGCTTCTGATTATCCTCATCATGAGGGAACAGATGATCCTATTAAGAGATTTGAACAAACCATGTCAGATGTAAGTGAGGAAAATAAAACAAAGTTTTATTCAGAAAACTTTATAAAATTACTTGGTTCGCATATTTAAACTTCCAAAGTTTTCCATTAAGTCACCTTGTTGAATTTCTTTGTCACAAAGAGAAAGTAAAGTATTGCCATTCAAAAAACTATCCCCAAAGTTTATTGAATGAAGGTTTAATCTTTCTAGAGTTTAGTAGCCAAGCAAGGATGTTTGGCTACTTCCTTTCACCTAACGACACTTTGTCATAATATCTATTTATGACTAAAGATAATTCAACACGATATTTTAGTGCTTGGTGGGCAATACTATTTGTCTTTCTGACTTTTAACCTAATACCCGTTCCTTTTGCATTACTGATTGGTAGCTTAGGAGATTGGGTCTATCAAAACCCTGTTTTGGTGGATATGAATTATTTAGGAGAAGTAAAACTTCACCCAATAGCTAACAACTTAACATCCATTTTTTCTATGACAGTAGTAGTTGCTTTCATTATCTGGAGGATGAAAAAACGGAATATCGACCTTAATGATCTTGGTTCATTAAGTATAAATAAAAGAGATATTTTCTACGGAAGTCTAATGCTGTTTACGTTCATAGCACTAGAAGAGATCTATATGTGGGCTTTGAACATAGAAATGCCTGAGGGATTTGTAACTTTTATGCTGTCAGATCCAATTATTCTTGGTCTCATTTCAGTAATAATTATCGCTCCAATTGCCGAAGAGTTCATATATAGAGGTTTTCTTTTCTCACAATTGAAAAGAACTCAATTAGGTGGGTGGGGAGCCGTTAGTCTTAGCAGTTTTTTGTGGACTATCATACATTTTCAGTATGAACCTTTAATCTTAGTAGTCTTATTCGTCTTTGGTATATTTCTGGGTTACATTAGGATGGCCTACAACTCTCTCAGCTTACCAATCATCTTACATGCGTTAAATAACGCTTTTGCTTTCGCTCAAGCTTATTTTTTCTATTAGATTTTTCTTGATAGATTCATAAATTAGAGTTATTTTGTTAGTCATATTTTCCAATAAAAGGATTTTTTTGGATAAAAAACTTAATCAGTGTAACTTAAGGATGAGTGCGCTGAAGAAACTTTGGGGAGGTTTCATGAAAAAGATTATCTTTTTTATATCTTTTGCCTTAACTCCTTTCATGGTGTTTTCTGATGATGAAAATACTGGGGGGATTGAAGAGGTAATAGTAACCGCTGAGAGGCAGGCATCTTCTATTCAAGATACCGCTATCTCAATCACTGCTTTTGATTCTACGTTAATCGAAGCTCTTAACTTAAGAAATCAGGAAGACTTACAGAATTATATTCCTGCAACAACTATACAACCATATGATATTTCTATTAGAGGAATAGGTAGGATGTTTAGGGCACTAGGTGGCGACCCTGGTGTAGGTACTTATGTTGATGGAGCTTACTCAGTGGACTTCGGTATAGCTTCTACTGATAACGGTCTTTATGACATAGAAAGAATAGAGATTTTAAGGGGTCCGCAAGGTACTTTGTATGGACGAAATAGTATTGGTGGTGCCGTTAACTTTATTACTACCAAACCTTCGCAAGATTTTGCTGCAGAAGTAAGAACTTTAACTGGTAGTTATGGAATGGCCGAAGCTTATGGTTTCCTTAATGGAGGTCTAACTGATAACTTGAGTGCCAGACTGGTAGTTGTGAATAGAAGCAGAGATGGTGTTATCAAAGATTTAGGTGCTGGTGAAGATCTAGATAGTTACGAGGATGAGAACTATACATTAGCTTTAAGATGGGAGAATGATAACCATACTCTTGATATAAGAGGTAACGAAAGAAGTTACGGAAGGATTATTAGTTCAGCTCAAGGAGCAGGTCTTCTTACAACTAGTGAATACGGCGGAAATGTAAGAAGAAATGACCTTATGGTTCATGGTTATCGACCAGTTGATCCTAATACTAAATGTTCTAGTTTGACTGATAGAACAGTAGCTAATTGTGCCACTCCAGGTTATGACATTTTTGAATTCAATCACAAGGGAATACAAAGATTTGGTCAATTCTTAGTACCTGGTGTTGACCCTGCATTATTTGCGGGAACAGGTGTAAGTCCAAACTTTGCTTACGGTTATGATGCCAATATCCTTTCAGCAACTATGATTGGAGATGGTAAAGGTATCCCTTCAATGACTGGTGATGATCTAGTCACATCAACCAATGGTTTTAATGACGAGTACTTTGATCATCAAGCAGGAACTGTAAACTATACCTGGGATGCTCGTGATGACTTGACTGTTAAATACATAGGTTCTTATACAGATTACCTTTATACAAGGATTACGGATGATGATAGAACCGGTAATCCACTGTATGACGAACAATTTCACGCCATGCAAGAAAATGAGAACTATCAACACGAAATTCAATTTTTCTGGGACATTACAGATGACTGGAGCTTTGTCGGTGGATTATTTGAGTATCATGAAGAAATTGATCAAGATTTAGATTTCTTTAACCCCAATGGTGATGCGAGATATTCTCAACCAGCTAATTATGGTGCAACAGTTGCTGCAGCAGCACCAGGTGCTTCTAGACAAGTGCAAATGCTAACTGCTGTAGCTGTTTATGGGGGAGCAAATCCAACAGTACCTGCTTTCCCAACTACAGTTGGGCCTTATACTGCTAGAGATACAGGTTGTGGAATTGCTAGTTTATTAGGACTTGCACCAGTACCAGACTTTTCTGATCCTGCTTTAACTCAAGTATGCATTATTTCAGGACCTTGGGATGGTGAAAACGCTGTTCTGAGAAATGGTCCTAATCCTTCTCCAGGAACTACTTTTGTATGGCAAACAGAGAATAAAACCGATGCTTATGCAGTTTATTTCCAAACCGAGTATCAAATTAATGATACTTGGGCTATAACATTAGGTGGTTCTTATAGTGAAGATGAGAAAGTAGCTGAAGAAAATCTAGTTCAATATAACGAGGTAGAACTTACAGCTGCTAATCTATTTGCATTTAACCAAGCAACAGGTGCTCTTAACGCAGATGGATCTCCTACAGGAGAAGAAATTATTAGATTCAAAGGTATTCCTTATTCAAGGTCTTTCTATAGATCTATGGAAAGAGAGTTTGAAGAGTCAAATTACAGAGTTAACATTGACTACTCTCCTACCGATAATGCCTTATGGTATTTATCTGTTACTACAGGACACAGAGCAGGTGGGTTTAATTTAGGATACTTCTCTGCTTTCCCTTCATACGACTCGGAAGAAGTTACTTCCTATGAATTAGGACACAAAGGATCTTATCTAGACAATACCCTGCAGATAAATGCTTCAACTTATCAGTACGTATATGAAAATATTCATGGTCAGTTTGAATCTCAAAGCTTCTTGGGTGGAGTAAGTACTTCTGTAATTGGATATCCTGAAGCAGAAACTAATGGATTTGAGTTAGAAGTAATTTATATGCCTGAACCTAATTGGATTATTGGAGGTAACTACAGCTTTACCGATGCAAAATATTCGGAAGAGATTGTTGACGCCTTTGGTAATAGAGGGGTTATTGAAGTAAACAACCCACATGCTCCTGGTTCTATATACTCTATTAAAGAAAGAGAAAGACCAATTAATGGAGTGAGAATGGAAAGAATACCTGAAAATAAAATGTCAGTTTATTCTAACTATACTCAAGAGGTTAATGGCGGGTCTATTGACTACTTAGTAGGTGTATCTTGGACAGATAGTATTATTTGGTCAGATGCAGCACTACCTTACGATATTTCTCCTGCCTTTAGCCGTGTAGATGTTAAAGCTACTTGGACTAATGATGAAGGTGACTTAGAAGTAATGTTCTTTGTTAACAACGTCTTAGACAAAATTGGTGTTAGAAATATGTCTACCGATGATGAAACGCAAGGCTTCCTAAGGTCTGTCGTTCCAACATTGCCAAGAATGGGAGGTATATCCTTCACTAAGAGATTTGGTGCTTACTAAGTAAGAACCAATTTAAAAAAAGCCTGCATCTTGCAGGCTTTTTTTATTCTTATTTGATCAAAAGTTCTTTTGGAGACTGCTTAATGATCCCATTGATTAGATAGAAACACAAAACTGAAACTACAAAAAGTCCTATCAGGGGTCCCATGACCCATATTTCAGGATAGAAATTGGCTGTGGTTTCGAATACTTTTGTTTCTATAAAGTAAATTCCTCCATAGGCTAACAAGGAGCCCAAAGTCCCCGAAATAACACCCAATAAAGCGAACTCTATAAGCGCTGAAGATTTAATTAATGAGTTAGATGCACCCAGAGTCCGAAGAATAGCAGATTGATGTTTTCTGACGCTAAATCCATCTTGTAATGCAGAAAAGGCAAGAAAAATGGCACTTAAACACGTTAGCAATAAAATAGAATTTAAGGCTTTCGTAACCTGGCCAATTATCTCTTTTACCTGATCTATCAATTCTTCAATCGAAAAGACTGATACTGTCCTGAACTCTCTCATTAATTCAGCTGCAACTTCTTGCCTTTCTTTAGGAATATAAAATGACGTAATGTAATTAGAGGAAATATTCTTGAAAAGGGAAGGGTGGCCTATCACAAAGAAATTAGGAGAAAAGCTATCCCAATTTACCGTCCTAATGCTTTGGATATAGGTCGCAATTACTTCTTCATTAACCTTAAGAAATATTTTATCTCCTATCTTCAAATCATATCTTTCAGCAATACTCTCAGAAATTGATAAACCATTAATCAAGTCGTCTGAAAACCATGCACCAGCATATATTTCATTTTGTTCCGGCAAGTTGTCGATCCAAGTTATGTTGAAATTCCTATCAATCAACTCCTTATCTTCTTCCTCTCTTTCTATGGTTGCGTTTGTTACTGGAAAAAAAGGAGTTGGATCTATTTGATTCTTATTGAAGAATAATTCCATACCATTTTTATCTTCATCAGTTATGTTGATTGCAAAGTTATTCGGCGAGTCTTCAGGTATGGATCCTTGCCAGGAACCAAGTAAATTTTTGCTAGCTGAGAAAGTAATTAAGCTAAGCCCTATAGCTATAGTGAAAGCAAAGATTTGAAAAGAGTTACCTAGCTTTCTTCTTCGAAGTTCAGATAATGCTAAATTAAGTGAACTTGATGCACCCAAACCTGTTTTACTCTTTCCAAGAAAAAGATAAATGAGCCCAATCCCTGCAAGAGAAAATCCTACCACTCCCAAAAATATAATCAGGGATAAGGTCAATTGATTAGTATAGAGATAGAGTAAAAAAAGAAACGCTACTGCACCTATAAAAAATACAGGGATAGTTTCTTGATTGAAAGATATATCATCTTTTAATACACGCATCGGAGAGACAGATAAGAGCTTCAATATATGGGGATAAATAAAACCAAATTGACAGATAAGGGCTGTTAGACATGTCACAAAAAGTGGGTAAATACTCGGTACTGGCAGTTCAGTAGGAAAATAAGAAGACATGAGATTTATAAAGTTAGATTGAAGTAACCATCCCAAAGACAATCCTACGGCTAAAGTTAACAGAGTGGTATAAAGAAAAAGAAGGAAATATAAGGCTTTAATTTGAAATGTCGTCATACCTAACGTTTTCAAGATAGCCACATAACCTACATGTCTTCTTGTAAATCTTTGAGATGCTATACCAATAGTGCAAGCAGAGAGCAATACTGCTATTAGACCTCCTAGAAGAAAGAAGTTTTCTGATCTGTCTACTGTTCGCCCCAAAGAACTAGTGTCTTCACTGAGGGTCTCTATGTCATCGCCGTTCTCTTTTTCTTTTTCTAGCTTTTCTTTTATTTTTGTTATTTCCTCATCCGGCCCGTTGAAGAGATAGTTGTATTCAACTCTACTTCCAGGCTGTATAACATTTGTGGATTCAACATCCAACATATTCATTATGGTTTTAGGAGCGAATGCAAAATTTCCAGAAGCTCTATCAGGTTCGTAGATGATCGTAGCTGTGAAAATAAGCTTTGCATCCCCTAAAAAAATCTCGTCACCATAGTCAAGTAGTAGCAGATTTTGAAGTCTTTCATCCATCCATACAGTACCTGGCTCAGGATTTGAACTGACCTTGAATAACCCAGCAGAATTTTTAAGCTCAAGTTCGCCTATTAGAGGATAGTAATTATCTACAGCCTTTACTGAACTAAGTTGCATTTCATCACCCGAAAAGATTACGGAGGCGAATAGAACCATTTCCATATGACTTGTTTCTTCAAGTTGTAAATTATCAATGATTGCTTTTATAGAATTCTGATTTGACTCAAATTTAAGCTTTCCTCCTAGA
The DNA here is from genome assembly GCA_902559365.1 of uncultured SAR86 cluster bacterium. Lineage (GTDB taxonomy): Bacteria > Pseudomonadota > Gammaproteobacteria > Magnimaribacterales > Magnimaribacteraceae > Magnimaribacter. The sequence continues at coordinate 25,614 of CACEHP010000014.1, read as the reverse complement.
AACTCCTCTGTTTCAGTATTGAGAGCCTGTTCTAATCTATCTGTAAATAGAGAAATACCTGAAACTATAGTTATTGCGAGGATTAAGGACGCTAACATAGAAGTTAAGTAACCGGACCGCACTTCTCTGGTAAAGAGTTTTAAGGATAAACTCAGTAGCATTATTCGACTATTCTTCCAAGTTTAAGGTCTATTCGTTTATCACACCTATTTGCCAGCTCAAGATCATGAGTCACTATTACTAATGCATTATCAGTTTCTGAATTAACTTCAAAAAGTAAATCAGATACAACCTGACCATTTTTTGGATCAAGATTTCCTGTTGGTTCATCTGCAAAGAGTATTTTTGCAGAACATGCAAAAGCTCTAGCTATGGCAACCCTTTGCTGTTCACCACCTGAAAGTTGATTTGGATAATGATGTTCTCTTTCGCTTAATCCAACTCTATTAAGAAAGTATTCGGCATTTTCTTGAGGGTTATCTTCTGATTTTAGTTCGGAAGGTAACATGACATTTTCTAGCGCAGTTAAGCTTGGTAATAATTCAAATGACTGGAATACAAATCCTACTTTCTCTTTTCTTAGAATCGCTCGATCTTCTTCATCTAGTTTATGCAGACCGACTTTATCTAGATAGATTTCTCCACTTGTTGCAGTATCCAATCCAGCCAATAAACCCAGAAGGGTCGATTTTCCTGAACCAGACGGACCGGTTATTGCCAGCGACTGTCCTTCCTCTAGGCTAAAGCTCACATCATCAAGTATCGTCAATTCAGTATCACCTGAAGAAACTTCTTTCCTTAGTTTATTTACTTCTAGGATCATTTATATGATTAAATAGGTGTATTACCTTACTATAACACCTATTTGGTTTTATATAAAATATAATCTTTATCTATAATAAGCATTGAAAAAATCTAACTAAGTGAATTACTTAAAAATATTAATCATTTCCTTTTTTACATTTCCTGTAATAGCAGGAGAGGGCACTTCATCTTTACTTATATACGGCGATAGTATCAGCGCCGGCTATGGTATGGAGAGAGAAGAGCAGTGGTCAAGAGATCTTGAAGTTCTATTCGAGAAAGATAATTTTAAAATAAAAATTTTTAATTCCAGCGTATCAGGCGAAACCACTGGTGGTGGTGTGTCAAGAATCAATAAAGTTTTAGAAGAATTGCAACCTTCTTATGTTTTATTAGAGTTAGGTGGTAACGATGCTCTGAGGGGTTATCCTCCTGACAGAATCTATCAAAATCTAATGACAATGATAAATGCCTGCAAAGATCGAGGGATTGAAGTTTTTTTGATGCAAATAAAAATTCTTCCTAACTACGGCAAGAGATATCAAACACAATTTGAATCTGTTTATTCTAAGGTTTCTGAGGCCTCAGGAGTTACTTTAATACCTTTTATGTTAGAGGAAGTAGCGCTCAACAAAGAATTAATGTTTGATGACGGTATTCATCCTAACGAAGCAGCTCAACCTTTAATTGCAAAATTTGTATTTGAAAGCCTAAGAGACTACTTAAAATAAGCTAAAATCTATTCTGTATGAAACTTCTAAGCAAAATATTTAATAATCCACTAAGCCTAATAGTTGTGCTGGCGTCTGTTTGGTACCTAACCAGAGACTTTATCTACTTTACATTGGCAATTTTCTCATTCATAACTATACAAGTGGCTTTAGAAAAAATAACACTTGGAAAGGTGTCTAAAGTTTTATTTTTTTCTTGGTGTGTATTAATTCCCTTTGCATTAATGACGCTTGTACTTAGAGATCCAATATTTCTTCAATGGAAATTCTCCATAGTTCATTGGTTAATGGGACTGATACTGATCATTGCTCATTATTTTAAAGGCCCAGCACTTCTTAAAGGGCTTTTTTCTTTGGCAGGACCTCAGCTAGAAACTGTTCCACAAAATGCTTGGTCAAATGTTACCTTTTTTATCAGTTTCTTCCTTATTTTCGTTGGTTTTATCAACCTTTACTTCATTTATTATTCTGATTTAGATACGTGGGTTAACTTCAAAATCTACGGAGTTACTATCCTAAACTTGGCTATGACTTCTGCTTCCCTCTTTTATTTGTTTAAAAAGGCTGATTTTCAAGTCTCAGGTAATTAAAAAAGCATTATTTAAGCTCAAAAGGCTCAAAAAAAGTTATTAAAAAAAATTGCACACTTTCTCTGAAAAGGGCATAGTAAGCTTAAGAAAAGGATTTCGTAGTGTTTATAAGCTAGTTTCTTAAGGATATCGAAACTACTTTTGGGGGAGAAACATGAAAATTAGATCCTTATCTTATCTTTTAGGTTTTCTAGTACTACTACCATCAACTTTATTTTCTGATGAAGAAGATAGAGACAGGGGTGGTATTGAAGAAATTACTGTAACTGCTGAAAAAAGAACTTCAACTGTATCTGACACTTCAATGTCTATCACTGCCTTTGATTCTTCACTACTTGAAGATCTGGGTATGCAAGGTGCTGATGATTTGATGGATCAGCTTCCGGCAACAACCCGAGATGCTTACGATGTAAGAATCCGTGGTGTTGGTAGGAACTTTAGAGCCTTAGGTGGAGATCCTGGTGTCGCAACTTATTACAATGGAATTTACTCACCAGACTTTGGTATCGCGGCTTCTGAAAATTACCTTTACGACGTTGAAAGGATTGAGGTTTTAAGAGGACCACAAGGAACTCTATACGGAAGAAACTCTATTGGTGGTGCAATCAACTATATTACCAAAAAACCTGCTTTTGAAGCTGAAGGAGAGGTTAGAACAGTATTAGGAGATTACGGACTAGAACAATACTTCTTGATGTCCTCAGCTCCTATTACTGACGATATAGCTTATAGATTTACAGGAATCACTGTTGAGAGAGATGGTGTCCAAAAAAGTATCGGACCCGGTCCAGATACTAACTCTTTAGATGACGAAAACTTAACTTTCACTCTACTTTGGAACATCAATGATGATATGACTTTTCAAATAAGAGCCAATGATAGATTGTCAGATCGAGTTATTAATAATAATGTCCTTCTAACTGAAGGTTATGGTCCTAATAGAGGAACAAGAAATACAACTGACGCCGTCTATGGATTAAGAAAAGCAACCGCAACAACCCCAGGTGCTGTGGCTTTTACCAACCCTTTAACTGGTCAAGTAGGTTACGGAGCTCCACTTAGACCTGGTGTTGATGCAACAGGTTTCCCTTGGAGATTTAACCCGGCATACGGTTCTGCAGGACCTGATGTAATAGGAACATATGATGTAAATGTAAACAATGATCAAAATTGTGAAGATTTCCCTTACGGACCTCCTGGTTGTGCTTCGAACCATGTCATGTTTGAACAAGAAGGCATGCAAGCAAAATACACTTGGGATCTAAATGATAGAACTACAATTACCTATCTATTTGGAAAGGTAGATTTTAATTACACTTTTAATATCGACTTAGACAACATTAATTCAGACTTCTCTCAATACAGAACTACTGTATTGGAAGATGTTCACATGACCACTCATGAGATCAACATTAACTGGATGATTGGTGATGATATAGAAGTGACTTCAGGTCTTTTCATCATGGATGAGAATAGACAGCAAAATTATACTCTCAGTAATAATGTGCCTTATATCACTCAGGCAGCTAACTATGGATTGTTAGACACTCCTTTGTCTACAGTAACTGCTTTGACTGGTATTCCTCTAGGATTTGCTCCTAGCTTAATGGCGATTTTAGGGTGGCCTAGTGATGCACTTACTCCACATGTAAAAGTTGGAACAGCACCACTCGGATCAACAATTACTGGAAGATGGCAAGGAGATCCTCTCGGATCAGTTTATAACCATCAAAACGAAAATCAGACTGATGCAATAGCATATTTCACACAAGGTAGGTGGCAAATAAATGATTCTTGGGCTCTTACCTTAGGTGCAAGATATGCTGAGGATGAAAAAGAAGCTCTAGAATCTAGAGGTGGATATGCAGAACTATTTGCAGGTCCTCTAGGAGGTTTTTTACCGGTTATAAACCTCTTAGGAGGCAATCCTTATATACCACTTGGAGCAGACTCAACTGTAGAAGCTCAGACAAACGTTGCAATGGGTAATGCCACTTGGAATTATAATCCTGCAACTCTAGCTCAGTTAACTGCCCTTGCAGGTGCAGGATTGTTACCAGCCGCAGCAATTTATCCTGGCTCTATAGATCCAGCCCAACCTGTAACACCTAATTGTGAGATTACTGCTTCCGCTACATGTGCAACTCCTTTGAGAGTAGGACAAGGTATCCCTTATTCTTACACTAGTAGGATTGGTGGGGAAGATAGTTGGGATGATACGAATGTAAGGGTAAACGTAGATTATGAGCCTAATGAAAACCAACTTTGGTATCTATCTTATACAACTGGATTTAGAGCGGGTGGATATGCTCTTGGTGTATCTGGTCAAAGAGATGATGCACGAGATGAAAACGGAGTACCAAATGGAACAGGATCTGTTTTGGTGAGTTATGACGAAGAAACAGTGGATGCTGTTGAGTTAGGTTATAAAGGATTACACCTCGATGATACCTTACAAATTTTCGCTTCAGTTTATCAATATGACTATGACGGTTACCAAGATGAGTTAGAACAGTTCGACCCTATAAGAGGAGCTGGTGCTAATTTTGTATCAAATGCTGATGGTATAACCAATGAAGGATTTGAAATCGAAATTCAATACCAAGCTAATGATCGTTTAAACATTGCTGGTAACTATAGTTATACAAAAACTGAATACGGAGAAGATTACTTTGTTCTAACTGTAGATGATCCTGCAAATCCAGTTGCTGTTTTCGGTCAATGTACACAGGGTTACGTGTCTTGCGAAGATGATAATCCTGCTTTCGTAACTGATTACACCGTCAATCTAAAAGGTGGGCCTCTCAAAGGAATACCTGAAGAGAAATTTACAATTAACCTAACATACGAAATGGATTCTAGATGGGGTCCAGTATGGTTATTTGCTACTCATTCTTATACAGGGGATTTCTCTGCTTCAGGAGTACAAAGAGAGCTTGATAGAATTGAATCTAGAGAAACCACTAACATAAGTGCTTCTTGGTACAGCGAAGATGGAAGTGTGAATGTTAGAGCTTACATTGATAACCTTATGGATAATGACATGTATTATGCTCTTGGAACTTCTAGCGCTGAGCAAAACTATAGAAAAACTGTAAGTGCACTTAGCCCGAGAACTATGGGAGTTGATATAAGGTATAAATTCTAGATATCCGTCATAGTTAAAAAACAGGCCTTCGGGCCTGTTTTTTTATGTTGTATATAAAAAACAAATTATGCTAATGTAGTTATGTCCGTATAGGACTTGTGTTTAAAAGGAGTTAATTGCGGCTGAAGAGGCGCACAAATTTGGGGAGGATGCCATGAACAAGATTATCTTTTCGTTAATCTCAATATCAATTTCTATTCTACCTTTCACTTTGTCTTCTGATGAGGAAAGAGAGCGTGGAGGAATAGAAGAAATTACTGTTACTGCTGAAAAAAGAACTTCAACAGTCTCAGATACTTCAATGTCTATCACTGCCTTTGATTCTTCTTTATTAGAAGATCTGGGCATGCAAGGTGCTGACGATCTTATGGATCAGCTTCCGGCAACAACTCGAGATGCTTACGATGTAAGAATCCGTGGTGTTGGTAGGAACTTTAGAGCATTGGGTGGAGATCCAGGTGTTGCAACCTATTACAATGGTATTTACTCACCTGATTTTGGTATCGCTGCATCTGAAAACTATTTATACGACGTAGAAAGAATTGAGGTACTAAGGGGGCCACAAGGAACTTTATATGGCAGAAACTCTATTGGTGGAGCTATTAACTACATCACTAAAAAACCTTCCTTCGAAGCTGAAGGAGAGGTTAGAACAGTATTAGGAGATTACGGACTCGAGCAATACTTCTTGATGTCTTCGGCACCTATTACAGACGATATAGCATACAGATTCACCGGAATCACTGTCGAGAGAGACGGTGTCCAAAAAAGTATCGGAACTGGACCAGATACTAACTCTTTAGATGACGAAAACTTAACTTTCACTCTTCTTTGGAACATCAATGATGATATGACCTTCCAAGTAAGAGCCAATGACAGATTGTCGGATAGAATAATTAATAACAATGTCCTTCTATCTGAGGGATATGGTCCGAATAGAGGAACAAGAAATACAACTGATCCTGTTTACGGATTAAGAAGCGCTACTGCCACTACTCCTGGTGCTGTGGCATTTACAAGTCCAGTCACAGGTCAAGTAGGGTATGCAGCTCCTCTTAGACCTGGTGTCGATCAATCTGGTTTTCCTTGGAGATTTAATCCTGCCTATCAATATAGTGGACCGGATGTCTTGGGTACTTATGATGTAAATGTTAATCACGACACAAATTGTGAAGATTATCCTTACGGACCTCCTGGTTGTGCTTCGAACCATGTCATGTTTGAACAAGAAGGTATTCAAGGGAAATATACTTGGGATATTAATGATAGAACAACCATAAGTTATCTATTTGGTAAGGTTGATTTCAATTATACGTTCAATATTGATCTAGATAATATCAATAGAGACTTCTCTCAATACAGAACTACTGTATTGGAAGATGTTCACATGACCACTCATGAGATCAACATTAACTGGATGATTGGTGATGATATAGAAGTGACTTCAGGTCTTTTCATCATGGATGAGAATAGACAACAAACATATTCACTAAGTAACAATGTACCGATGATTACACAGGCTGCAAATTATGGAACTTTAGAAGTGCCTTTATCAGCTATTTCACCTCTCTTGCCAGTTCAAGTCAGCATTATGACTGCTCTAGGTTGGCCAAATGCTGATCTTGCACCTCATGTTAAGTTAGGGGACGCTCCTCTGGGAGCAACAATTTCTGGAAGATGGCAAGGAAATCCAATGGGTCATGTCTATGAACACGATAATGAAAATCAGACAGATGCAATTGCTTACTTCACACAAGGAACTTGGAGAATAAATGACTCTTGGGCTCTTACATTAGGTGCTAGGTATGCTGAGGATGAAAAAGAAGCTCTAGAATTAACTGGCGGTTATGCTGAACTTTATGCAAGTGCATTGGGTGGATTAATTCCTTTTGCTAACTTAGCTGCAGGAAATCCATTTATCCCAGTAGGACCAGATACAACAATAGAGGCGCAAACCAACGTCGCTATGGGAGCAGCTAGTTGGAATTACAATCCAGCAACATTAGCTCAATTAACAGCACTAGCTGGAGCTGGTCTTTTAGATCCAGCAGCTATTTATCCTGGATCAATTGACCCGGCGCAACCAATAACACCAACTTGTGAAATAACTGCATCTGCAACTTGTGCAGCGCCTTTAAGGCTTGGACAAGGTATTCCTTATTCTTACACAAGAAGAATTGGTGGTGAAAATTCATGGGATGATACTAACGTTAGAGTTAATGTCGATTATGAGCCTAATGAAAACCAACTTTGGTATCTATCTTACACAACTGGATTTAGAGCAGGTGGTTATGCTTTAGGTGTATCTGGTCAAAGAGATGATCAAAGAGATGCAAATGGCGTTCCAACAGGAACTGGTCAAAGACTGGTTGATTATGATGAAGAAGTAGTCAAAGCAGTAGAACTTGGTTATAAAGGTCTTCATTTAGACGATACTTTACAAATTTTCGCTTCAGTTTATCACTATGATTACGACGGTTATCAAGATGAGCTAGAACAGTTCGACCCTATAAGAGGAGCTGGTGCTAATTTCGTATCAAACGCTGATGGGATTACTAATAAGGGATTTGAAATGGAAATTCAGTACCAAGCTAGTGATCGTTTAAACATTGCTGGTAACTATAGTTATACAAAGACAGAGTACGGAGAAGATTACTTTGTTCTGACTATAGATGATCCAACAAATCCTGTAGCTGCATTTGGTCAATGTACGCAAGGATATATTTCTTGTGAAGTTGATAATGTAAATTTTGCGACTGATTACACAGTCAACTTAAAGGGAGGTCCATTAAAAGGAATCCCTGAACAGAAATTCACTTTTAATTTAACATACGAAATGGATTCTAGATGGGGTCCAGTATGGTTATTTGCTACTCATTCTTATACAGGGGATTTCTCTGCTTCAGGAGTACAAAGAGAACTAGATAGAATTGAATCTCGTGAAGTAACCAACATTAGCGCTTCATGGTACAGCGAAGATGGAAGTGTGAATGTTAGAGCTTACATTGATAACCTCATGGATAATGAAATGTATTATGCTCTTTCAGCTCAAAGTGCTGAACAAAACTTCAGAAAGCAAGTAAGTTCTCTAAGTCCACGCACTATGGGTATTGATATTAGATACAAATTCTAATTTCTAAAAAACTAGAAAAAGCAGGCCTACGGGCCTGTTTTTTTTAAATGGATTTTTACTTCCATTTAAGTAGAATGCTCAACTTTCATTATGACCAAAAGAACTAAGATAATTTGCACTATAGGCCCAGCTACTGAGTCTTATTCGAGTATAAAAAAATTATATGAGGCAGGTATGAATGTTGCTCGTCTAAATATGTCTCATTCTAGCCATAAGAATGCAAAAAAAATTATTGAAAGAATTCGAAAACTCAATACTAAAGTTAAAAATCCTGTAGGCATTCTCCTAGACACCCAAGGTCCTGAAATTAGAACCGGAGATACATCTGAGATAGTTAACTTAGAACCCGGTCAGCTTGTATCTTTTACCATTAGAGATGAGGTCGATGTAGAAACAACTTCAATCAGAGTTCATTATGATGAGTTAATTAAAAGTGTTGATGTTGGAACTCTTATAAGTTTGGATAATGGACTTTTAAACTTTAAAGTTCTTAATAAAAGTAAGAATCAACTTGAATGCCAGGTCTTGGATGGTGGAAAACTTGGTAGCAAACGTCATGTCAATTTACCGGGTATTCGCATAAATTTACCTTCAGTTACCGAAAAGGATAAAAAGGACATAGCATTTGGCTTGAAAGAAAACGTTGATTTTATTGCTTTATCTTTTGTTCGAGATGCATCAGATATTGACGACTTAAAAAAGGTACTAAAAACTCAAAGTAAGAAAGTCAAAATAATATCTAAAATAGAAGATAGAGAAGGTTTATCCAACATAGAAGATATTTGTATGGTTTCAGATGCAGTAATGGTTGCAAGAGGTGACTTGGGCATAGAAACAGATCTATCAAATCTTCCAAATATACAAAGAAAGATAATGTCTAATTGTGCAACATATGGAGTTAGATCAATAGTTGCGACACATTTACTTGAATCTATGATAGAAAAACCAACTCCGACTAGAGCAGAGGTGACTGACGTAGCTAATGCTATCTATGAAGGTGCAGATGCTGTCATGCTATCTGGAGAAACCACCATTGGTAAATATCCTGTAGAGGCAGTTAACTTCATTTCAAGAATAGCTAACCAAACTGAAAGATACAGAACTTTGGGTTATGAAGAAAAACTAATATCTAATACTGATTGGCAACATTTAGGAATTGCTGCTAAAAATCTTGCACAATCTATTGATGCAGATGGAATTATAGCAATCACTAGATCCGGGCAAACAGCTGAAATAGTTTCTAATGCAAAACCCTTTATGAAACCTGTCTACGCGTTTAGTAATAATAAAAAGACGGTTAGTCAATTATCTTTAACTGGCTCTGTTCAGGCGTTTTTGTCCCCTATGTATACAGATCACGAAAAGAATATAAATTCTATTATGAAAATTTTAAGAAAGGAGCTTTCCCCAAGTGAAGACTTAAAATTTGTCGTTATTTCTGGGATATTATCTGAAAGCTCTGCGGATGCCATTGAGTTAAGATCTCTAAATCTTTAATTTACTATTCTTTATTGTGCTAAAGTTTTCTTGTGAAGACTTTTTCAATAGCAGGTTTACAGCTGAATTTAGCTAGTTTTGATAATAGAGAATTACTTACCACTAAAATAAAAAGTACTATTTCAAGATACCCTTGGGTGAATATGGTGGTCTTAAGTGAGCTGGCCGTCGGAGGTCCAAGTAGGTCGAAAGAATTCTCTTTAGATAATAATCTTCAGCACTTCTCTGAATTAGCTTCGGAACTTGATATTTGGTTAATTCCAGGTTCTTTTTATCATCATGATAAAAAAGGAATAACAAATGTAGCCCCAGTGATATCAAATACCGGAGAAGTTGTTACTTTGTGCACAAAAATCTATCCCTTTACACCCTATGAAAAGGGCATAGAGGGAGGAGATGAGACATGTGTTTTCGAGATTCCGGATGTGGGTATATTTGGAATGCATATTTGTTATGATCTTTGGTTTCCAGAGACTAGCAGAGCTTTAGCTATGCAAGGGGCACAAATTATTATTCATCCGAGTCTAACAGACACTTGCGATCGTAATGAAGAAAAAATTATGGCAAGGGCAACAGCCATACAACAGCAGTGTTACTACTTTGATGTAAATGCAGGAGGTGAACAGGGATGTGGACAATCAATAGTTATAGGTCCAGAAGGGGAAGTATTGACAGAATTAGGTTCTAGTGAGGAGATAGCACTTCTAGAGGTAGACCTTGAGTCTGTAAATAGAATCAGGCAAAGAGGTATAAAGGGTTTAGGGCAACCCTTAAAGAGCTTTAGAGATAATCCTAAATACTTTGAAAGCAATTTGAACGAACAATACCTTGAAACTTTGGGTAAACTAGAAATTCCCAAAAAAATTAATTGATGAGTATAAAAAAATCTCCTGTAACTATTCAAGACGTTGCAACTAGAGCTAAAGTCTCAATAAAGACAGTTTCTAGGGTTATCAACAATGAACCGAATGTAGCAGAGAAAACTATCAAGAAAGTCGAAAAGGCAATAGACTTTCTCGATTATCAGCCCAATGCTTTTGCCCAGTCCTTGGCTCGTTCTCAACCAAAAATTATTGCATTAATTTATAACACGCCAAGTCCAAACTACATCACTCATGTAATGGAGGGAGTTCTTTCATATTGTTATAAATTTGGATATGAAGTAATTATTCATCCTTGTCGTTTTGATGATGCTAGTTTGATCGATGATACAAAATTGTTTATCAAAAAATCTAGAGTATCGGGAATAATAACTACTCCACCTTTGTCGGACTTTCCTGAATTAATTAATCAGCTTGATAAACTGGATATGCCTAAAATCTTAGTCTCAAGCGGATTAGTAGTAGATTCTTCAGAGAAGGTAAATACCAATGATTATGAAGCCTCTTTTGAGATTACTAACCACTTAATCGGAAGAGGGCATAAACGTATTGCTTTTATCAAAGGCAATCCCAGTCATCTTTGTGTTAACCAGAGATTTTCCGGCTTCTTTGATGCTATGAAAGAAGCTAATTTAGTTTGCGAAGGAGAATTAATTGAAACTGGACTGAATTCATTTGCTTCTGGAGAAATTTGCGCGAAAAGATTGTTGAGTCTAAAAAATAGACCCTCTGCAGTATTTGCTGCAAATGATGAAATGGCTGCAGCTGTTGTAAAGGTAGCCAATCAATTATCAATAGATGTGCCTCAATCCCTTTCTGTTGTCGGATTTGATGATACACCCATGACCCAGATGATTTCTCCTGCATTAACAACAGTTCATCAGCCTTTATTTAAAATGGGGGAAGCAGCAGCAAATAAATTGATATGTAACCTGGAGAATACATCTTATGAAGGCGATGATGACATTAAATCTAGGTTAGTAGTTAGAGATTCAACTGCCCATTTTTTGAAATCCGTAAAATAAAAGACAGCGTTGTCAAATATTATGAAATCCTTCATAATGTCGCCAGTTTATATTAAATGGGGAACCCGTAGATGAGAAAATCAATCTTTTCTTTGCTAGCTTTCGTACTAGCTTTTTCTGTAACTAGTTTATCTTCTGATGAACCTTCTGATAACCAAGACGCTGAAGAAACACTTGAGGTTGTTACTGTAACAGCTACTCGTCGTGAAACAGATATATTAGACACACCAATAGCAGTATCAGCTGTAACTCAATCAGAGTTAACTGAACTGGGTATATCTAGTATTAAAGATCTTAGTTACGCATTGCCTGGACTCGCTATTCAAAATAGTGATACCAATGCTCCTATTGTTACTTTAAGGGGCGTTAGATCCAATAACGTAACCGAGCTAGGTGATCCTGCAGTAGGTATACATGTTGATGGATTATATGTATCAAGACCACAAGGAGCGCAAGCGCTTATGTTTGATTTAGAGAGGGCAGAATTACTTAGAGGCCCTCAAGGTACTTTATTTGGAAGAAACTCTTTGGTGGGCACACTCAATATAATTACTGCTAAACCAAACCTTGAAACTCAGGGTGGTTCTATAATCGTTAACGCAGGGGAGTTACAAGAAAGAGGTGTTCAAGGACATTTTAATTTACCTGTTAATGATAAATTTGCAGTAAGGTTTGCTTTCGCAGATCACTCAAAAGATTCTCACTTAAACGGATTCTATGACCCTAATGGAATTGATCACAGATGGTTTCCTGCTGACGTTTTAAGTCAAGCAAAGAATGTAGCTACTTGTGGAGATAGAAGAGGTATTTCTGCTTATGCTTGGTTCTTAGGATGTAATAATCCAGAAAGAGCTGATGACGCTGCGCCTGGGTTTGATCAAGGCTACCAATACGGCAACCCTTACGAGCTAATACCTGCTGATTCTTCGGATTTCTATGGCAACACTGACAACAGTGCCTTCAGAGTAAGTGCTTTATATGTGATAGATGATTCTAGTGACATCAATCTTCAATATGAGATTTTCCAAGACGATGGCGCTGGCTGGATGAATCTTTTAGATTGTGAAATGATGGCTGGTAGAACTGGCAGAACTTTCGGAGGAGCCCCATCTAAGGCAGCTAATACTTGCACAGATATCAGAGGTACAGAAGATATTTACACTGCATTGGTAAATGTTCCTGGTGTAAATGATTTAGAAATAGAATCTATTAGAGCTATCTACAACAAAGATTTTGGTGATTACAAAATGGTTGCGAAAGTTGGAACTCAATCTCTTGAGCAATATTCTCAATTTGATATAGATGGTGGAAGAAATGAGTGGCAGATGGCCATGGTTCTTAATGATTTTCAAGCTGATTCAACAGTTATCGATGTAGAAATTAGTAATGATGCTTCAGAGGATATAGCCTGGGTAGCTGGAGCCTTTTACCTGAAAGAAGAGAATGATATGGAAGCTTTCTTTCATGCAACTTTTAACGGTGATGATGTATTTATTCAGCCTGATAGAACAATGGAATCAACTGCCATTTTTGGACAAGCAACGGTAGAACTTCGTGAAGACTTATATTTAACTTTAGGTGCTAGATATACCGAAGATGAAAAATCTGATGTAGGAGGAAAAAACTATGCTTGTACAGTTTGGAATTCATGCTATCCCTCAACAGAGATTTGGGGAAACAGGCAACTATTCATACCTAATTTAGCTGCTTTAAGCCCTGATTTTCATCTAGCTGGAGGTTTATTTGCTGGTGTGAATTGTGAAGCAGCAGGCGGACCTTATGGTGGCGGACCTTACTTTGGTGGAACAGGTTGTATGGTTCAAACGGCTAATAACGCTACATCTAAAGACTACAGTTCAACAGATTGGAGAATTGGTCTTGATTGGGACCTTAATGATAATAGTTTCATGTATGCTTACTTGGCCACTGGTTATAAATCAGGAAGTATAGCTGATGAAGCTGTCAGAGGTGAAAACACCGTCCATCCTGAAGGTCCAGGATCGACTGTTAACACTTCTTATGGCCCTGAAGAAGCAACAACATTTGAAATTGGCTATAAAACAAGAGCATTGGATAATCGCTTAACATTGGCAGCAAATTTTTACCATACTATTTATGACGGTAAACAATTTACTGGAAACGTTCCATACGATGTTATTGCTACAACTGAATACAATATTGATACAGGTCAATTAGATCCCATACAACAGGTCGTGACATTTTGGGGTACACAAAACTTTGGTGAGCAAGAAATGTCAGGTATTGAACTAGAGTTTGACTTTGTTCCATATGAAGGTGGTAAGTTAAGTGGCTGGGCTACCTTTACGGATACAGAAGTAACAGATGACTTCATAACACAATGGTACTACGGTCAGGATGCGTATTTTGGAAGAGCAGATTACGGACAGTCCATAGCTAATGTTCCAGAAAATCAAGTAAACCTAAAAGGTAATGAAGCTCCTTACTCACCAGATATATCTTTTACAATTAGATATGAACATACTTTTGAAATGGGTAATCTAGGTCAGCTAGTACCTGCACTTAATTATCACTGGCAATCCTCAGACTACTTAACTATTTGGAATGCGGACAAGCATACCAACGATCCTGGCGGTTATGGAACTGGATTTGGAGATACATTTGTAGATCTACCAGGATACTTTAATCAAAGTACTGATGAATTTGGTGATCAAAGAGGTACTTGGAAAATGCTAGACTTATTCTTAACCTATAAGCCTGCTGGAGATGCATCTTGGTATGCACAAGCATACGCTTACAACATCACTGATGAAACTATTCCTTACTGGAGAGGAGTAGAGGCAGGAAATCCTAGTGGTTCTTTCTCTGCACCTAGACAGTACGGTGTAAGAGTGGGTTATTATTGGTAAAATCTAAAGTACTGATTAAAAGGCCGATGTTATATCGGCCTTTTACTTTAAGGTCTTAAGAAATGAAATCTATACTTCTATTATTACTTTTTAGTATATCTATCTCAGCAATCGCTGAAGATGTCGATGAAATTGAGAAAATTCTTAATTCCATGACTATAGAAGAAAAAGTCGGTCAAATTATGATGGTTGAGATTAGTCATATCTCACCTCGAGAAGTAAAAGAATATTCTATAGGTGCAATCTTAAACGGCGGAGGAAGCTTTCCTTATGGAAAAAAGAATCATAATGTTGAAGATTGGAGAAAGCTTGCAGATGAATATTTCTTAGCTTCTAAAAGTAGCAATTCAGGAATTCCTGTAATTTGGGGAACTGATGCCGTTCATGGCCATAATAATCTTAAAGGTGCTGTTCTTTTTCCTCATAACATAGGTCTTGGAGCTACTAGAAATGAAATTCTCATAGAAGAGATAAGCTCAATAGTTGCTAAAGAGGTTTATTTAAGTGGTTTGGATCTAACGTTTGCACCTGCTGTGTCCGTACCCAGAAACGATTTATGGGGGAGAACATTTGAAGGCTTTTCTGAAGACCCTAAACTAGTAGCGAGTCTTGGCAAAGCTTCTGTTGAAGGATATCAAGGTGTTGCGGACAAGAACTTTTTAAAGAAAGGTAAGGTTCTTGCAACCGCTAAACATTTCATAGGTGATGGAGGAACTTTAAATGGCGTTGATAAAGGAAATACCGTTCTAAGCGAGGATGATTTAATAGAAATTCATGGCCAAGGGTATGTCTCTACAATTGAATCGGATGTTCAATTTGTTATGGCTTCTTTCAATTCCTGGAATGGAAAAAAACTTCATGGTTACAAATATCTCCTTACTGATTTGCTAAAAAATCAAATGGGGTTTGATGGCGTAGTTGTAGGAGACTGGAACGGTCACCAGGAAGTAGATGGTTGTTATTCATATAGTTGCTCTGAGACTATCAATGCAGGTTTAGACATGTTTATGGTTACCGAGTCTTGGAAGATGCTTTATCAAAATACTCTGCAACAGGTGAAAACAGGAGAAATCTCATTAGAAAGACTGAACGATGCGGTTAGAAGAATCTTAAGAGTAAAGAGTAACTATGGCCTCTTTTCAAAATTAGAACCATCAAAAAGACATCTAGATTTTCCTCTTGAAAGTATTGGAGCTCAAAGCCATAGAGATTTGTCTAGGCAGGCTGTAAGAGAATCATTGGTTTTATTGAAGAATAACAATCAAACATTACCTTTAAATCCTTCTCTTAACTTTTTAGTTATAGGCAGAGGCGCAAAAGAAATTTCTAAAGCAGCCGGAGGGTGGTCCTTTACATGGCAAGGAACAGGAACTACCAATAAAGACTTTCCAGGAGCAACTTCTATCTATGAAGGTCTTGAACTGTTTGTTGAAAGAAACAATGGAACAATAAGTTATTCTAAAAAAGGAAAGTTTACAAAGACTCCGGATATTGCAATTCTAGTAATAGGGGAAGATCCTTATGCTGAATATCAGGGCTCTATCAATAGCTTAGAGTTTTTAAATGATGATTTTGAGCATCTTAAGGTTGCAAAGGATTTAAGAGAAAAGGGCGTTAAAGTCGTTTACTTATTTTTATCAGGAAGACCTATGTGGGTGAATAGGGAACTAAATACCTCCGATGCCTTTGTGGCTGCTTGGCTTCCAGGAACAGAAGGACATGGTATAGCCGAAGTTCTTTTTGGAAAAACCATCGAAGGAGAAGTAACAGACTTTAAAGGAAAATTATCCTTCTCATGGCCAAAAGAAGCAGATGCCTCATCTCTGAATAAAAATGATTCATTTTATGACCCTCTTTTCACTTATGGATATGGTTTAACTTATAAAGATAATATAAATCTGGAAGATCTTTCTGAGTCCTTACCAAGTCAGAGAAAATCAAAACTAGGCGAAGTCTTTCTGCAGGGTTGGCCTACAGATCAGTATAGAGTTATTTTGCAATCACCTTCTGAAGCGTTTTTGGTAGATAAAAAACTTTCTATCACAAAGGATGATGAAATTTCTTCTGAAATAATTGATGGCAAAGTTCAAGAAGATACTCATAGAGTAAAAATTAAAAAAGGAATTTCAGGTTGGTTTTTAACAACCAAAAAGCCTTTAAATCTTGTTAGCGAAGAGGAGGCTAGTGGAATACTTACTTTTGATTTTAAAGTTAATCGAAAGAATGAGGAGTCTTTAATTTTTACTTCCGTGTGCGGGGAGAACTGTAATGTATCTCTCGATATGAAAGAATTTTTTGAAAAGTTGCCTTTGGGTAACTGGAGTACTATAGGTGTCCCTTTAAAATGCTTAAAGCAAAATGGACTAAATTTACAAAAAATTACTGTTCCAATGGGTTTATTAAGTTCAGGCGAATGGGAATTTGATATCGGAAAAGTTTACTTGGAGGGTGGAGAAGGCGGAAAACATATTTATCCGTGTAATTGAGGTTTATAAATGAAATTTGCAACTTTAGATCTATGGATTATTGGCGTTTATTGCTTAAGCTTGATTGCCTTAGCAACTTGGGTATCGAAAGATAACGGGAAAAATAAAACTTCTGAAGATTATTTTTTAGCTGGAAGGTCATTACCTTGGTGGGCTATTGGAGCCTCTCTAATAGCAGCAAATATATCTGCTGAGCAAATCATAGGTATGTCAGGGCAAGGCTATGTAGTTGGCATGGCAATTGCAACTTACGAACTAACTGCAGCAATTGCCCTAATTGTAATGGCAAAGTATTTTTTACCTATATTTCTAGAAAAAAAGATTTATACAATGCCTCAATTCTTGGAGCAAAGATTTGATAAATGGGTTTGCCTTGTTTTATCTCTATTTTGGGTAGCTGTTTACATTTTCATTAACCTAACTTCTGTATTGTGGCTAGGTTCCCTAGCAATAAATACTCTCACAGGATTTGATATCTCTTATGGTTTGTGGGCCCTGGTGTTTTTGTCTCTAGCTTATTCATTAAAAGGTGGCCTTAAAGCTGTTGCTTTAACAGATGCAATCCAAGTTTTCTTGCTCATTTTAGGGGGATTAGCGGTTTCTTATATTGCGCTTGACCAGATAAGCAATAATCAAGGTTTCCTTCAAGGTTTTCAGATAGTACTCACAACAATTCCTGAAAAATTCGATATGATCTTATCAAAAGATCATCCAAGTTATTCTGACCTACCTGGTGTTTGGGTACTAATAGGCGGTCTTTGGGTGGCACATTTTGCTTACTGGGGTTTCAATCAATATATTACGCAAAGAGCATTGGGAGCTAAATCTCTTCCTGAAGCTCAAAAGGGTGTAATGTTTGCTGCTTTTCTAAAGCTACTCATGCCTATAGTAGTAGTGCTGCCAGGTATATGTGCGGTAGTTCTGATCCCACAATTAGACTCACCCGATACAGCTTATCCAGCTATGATGGGTTTATTGCCTTCTGGATTATTAGGCCTAACATTTGCTGCTTTAATTGCGGCAATAGTTTCTTCATTGGCTTCTATGACTAATAGTGTAAGTACTATTTTTACAATGGATATCTATAAGCAATTTCTCTCTGAGCAGGTGGATGAAAGAAAGTTGGTTGTAGTTGGAAGAAATGTAGCTTTAATTTCAATCGTAGTTGCTGCGCTTTGTGCTCAACCATTACTCGGAAACCTTGAGTCAGCTTTTCAGTATATTCAAAATTTTACTGGGTTCTTTACCCCAGGCATTCTAGTTATATTCTTGGTCGCATTATTTTGGAAAAAAGCAACGAGTCTTTCAGTATTAGTTGCCGCTTTGGCTTCTCTTATTTTATCCATTGCAATGTTTATGTTTGCTCCAGATGATTTTCCTTTTCAGCATAGAATGGGTATTGTTTTCTTAGTAACAGGTTTTTTATGCTACATGACAGCATTAGTTCAAGGCTATACAGATCAAGAAAAAGCAGTTGACCTTAATTCAATAAATTTTCAAACATCTAAAGGTTTTAATATCTCTACAATAGTCATACTAGTCATTTTGATTATTATTTATTCTATGTGGTGGTAACAAGATAAGACTTTAATCTTTTATCGATACCTATAAACTTAGCTTCCATGACTGAAGCTTTTGTTGAAAAGTTAAACCTCAAAACACGATTAGGCTACGGAATAGGTGATATAGCTATCTGTTTATATTGGAGTGGTGTCGGATTATATCTATTGTATTTTTATACCGATGTCGTTGGGATCTCTCCATCTTTAGCCGGTTTAATATATGGAATAGGTATGTTTTGGGATGCTATTACAGATCCTTTTATGGGATATGTAGCTGAGCGAACACGAACAAAATGGGGAGTCTATAGACCTTACTTGCTTTTTGGAAACGTGCCTTTAGCGTTATCTTTTGTATTGCTTTTTTGGGTTCCGCCATTTGAAGGTGGTGCACTATTCTTTTTTCTTTTGTTTGCAAACCTTCTTCATAGGACTTGTTTTACACTCGTTAGCGTACCTTTCTCTTCTCTAACCCCTAGAATTACTTCTGATAGCCAGGAAAGAACCAATTTAACCGGTTTTAGGATGTTAGGCGCCCAAACGGGAACCAATTTAATGGCGCTCTTGGCATTTCCTATTATATTTTGGGTTGGAGGTGAAGATGAGAGCATGGGGTTTGTTGTTCTGGCATGCATTGCAGGGTTAACCGCCCTGGCGATCCATGCAGTTACTTTTATAACTGTTAAAGAACCTTCCAATGATCAAGGTATAGAGAGAGTAGGTGGTAGCTTGTCTGAGGCTGCTAAAGCAATTGGAAAAAATAGACCTTTCTGGTTGGTCTTTTCAGCAACATTGATTGTTGGTATTACAACAATCTTTTTTGGAAATAATTTAATTTACTACACAAAATATGCCCTGAATCTGCATGAGCACCAAGGGACCATATTATTTACAAGCGGTATAGTGGCATTTCTTAGTATTCCTATCTGGTGGATTATTTCCAATAACATAGGTAAAAAATTAACCTGGCTTACCTCAAGTTCTATCACTCTCATTGCTTTAATGGTTTTTTACTTATACGAAATAGAAACATTGATTGAGTTACTTTTTTTGGTAGCTTTCATCGGTTTTGGCTCTGGTGCAGGAGGCATACTCTTTTGGTCCATGCTACCTGACACTATTGAGTATGGGGAGGTGCATACCGGAGTAAGAAGTGAATCATCTCTCTACGGCTTCATGACTTTTGCACAAAAGGGATCTATTGCTTTTGCCATAATAATTTTAGGTATTGTTTTAGACTTCATAGGTTTTCAGGCTAATGAGATTCAATCGGAGGCAACTATAGATAACATGAAAGCAATAATGACTTTGATACCTTCAATTGGCGTTGCATTAAGCTTAGTTATTATTTATTTCTATCCTATTGATGCAAAGATGCACAAAGATTTATTAAGACAACTTCAAGAGGCAAACAAATGAAACCTATTAAATGGGGAATACTAGGAACAGGTGCAATTGCCAAAGCTTTTGCTGATGCATTACAAGAGACTGAAGGCGAGTTAGTTGCTGTTGCTAGTCAGTCATTAAAAAGAGCTGAAGATTTCTCTAAATCTTATAACTGTACTGCAATAGAAGGATATCAGAGTTTAATTTCGCTTCCTGAGGTAGAGGCTATCTATGTAGCTACACCTCATACCAGTCATTTTGAGCTTAGCGCAGAGTGCTTAAGGAACAAGAAGGCCGTCCTCTGTGAAAAACCTATGACAATTAATGCTACAGAGACTATGGCTTTAATTGATATATCGAGAAAGAACAATACTCTCTTGATGGAAGCGTTTATGTACAAGATACACCCTCAAACTCAACAGGTGATGAAGGTCATTCAAGAAAACTTGACGAGCCCACTGAACATAAGAGCAGAGTTTTGTTTTGCTGTGGATGTGCCTGAAAGTCATAGATTGGTAAATAAAGAACTTGGAGGAGGGTCTATTCTTGATATCGGTTGTTACCCTATGTCTATTTCACGACATGCAGTAGGAGCTGTCCATGGAAAGAATTTTATGAACCCAGTTTCGATTGAAGGCCAAGGTGAACTAAATTCTCAGGGAATAGACTTAAATGCTTCGGCTAAATTAGTTTTTGAAGATGGTTCTTTGGCAGAGGTTAAATCAGCTACTAATTTAAGTTCTGCAAGTGATGTAGAAATTTCAGATGGCAAAACTACTATCGTTCTTAATCAGCCTTGGCATTGCGGCGAGTTTACAGAGAGGAAATCTCAAATCACTCTCAAGAAGAGTAATGGAGATGAAGAATCAATTGATATAACTACTGATAAAGGACTGTATGCACTTGAGATAGATCACTTTTCGGAAAACTTGAAGAACAGCAACACAGAGTCAGATCTTATTCCTCATAATGACTCTCACGGCAACATGATTGCTTTAGATACTTGGCGTAAAGCATTAAAGGTGGTTTATGACGAAGATAGGGGAGAAAGGAGGCAATTGCCAATAATCTCACAAAACACTCATAGAGAATCTTTGCCTACTCTTAGCATACCTGGATTAGATAAAGAGTTATCGAGAATTGTTTTTGGTTGTGATAATCAATCAGATACAAATCATGCTTTCGCCATGTTTGATCATTTTTATTCAAAAGGTGGAAATGTGTTTGATACCGCATACATCTATAACAATGGAAAGAGTGATTTTTATTTAGGCAGCTGGATGGAATCAAGAAATCTTAGAGATGAGGTTGTTGTGTTAGGTAAGGGTGCACATACACCTGACTGTTTGCCAGAAAAAATTAGACCACAACTTGAAGAGACTTTGTCTCGCATGTCGACTTCCTATTTGGATATCTACTGCCTCCATAGGGATAACGAGTCCCTACCTGTTGAAGGCTTCATCGATACTTTGAATGATTTAAAAAGTGAAGGGTTCATCAAAGTATTTGGTGCTTCCAATTGGTCTCTAGAAAGGTTTAAAGAGGCAAATGAATATGCTGAAAAGGAAGGAAAAGAAGGCTTTACAATCTTAAGTAATAATTTCAGCCTTGCACATATGAATCATCCTGTTTGGCCTGGTTGCTTTAGTTGCTCTGAAGATGAATATGTCAACTATTTAAATGAAAAGCAAATTGCAATTTTTCCTTGGTCTAGTCAGGCACGAGGCTTTTTTCTTGACTCGCAAGAATTTTCAGGAGCTGCTCATGTTGCAGATCCAAACAGAGAAGAACAAGAAAGAGTGTGGGGCAGTGAAGATAACTTAGAGAGAAGATCTAGATGCTTCGAATTGGCCCAAAAGAGGTCAGTAGATCCAATACAAATGGCTTTAGCTTTTGTTCTAAATCAGGAATTTCCTTCATTTCCTTTGATAGGGCCAAGAAACTTTTTTGAAACAGAAAGCTCCTTAGAAGCAACTAAAATAGAATTATCTCTTGAAGAAACTTCTTGGTTGAATCTTAAATCGTAAAGTACTCAAATAATACTTTTCTATAAATAATTTTATTGATATTCTTTATTTAGGCGTCCCACATTCAATTTAACACGAGGGGAATTGAATCAGTGGATTTTTATTACCCTCTACAGGAGGTGATCACTATTAGTATTTATTTTAGAAGAGGAACAACAGGAGTATCCTTCTGACACGGGTTACCCCGGGTTCCGGCTAACAGTTTTAACAGTTAGTTGAAAAGTAGTTGAGATACGCTTTTCGGAATCCCCACTCTCGAGTGGGGATTTTTTTTATTTACGAGCCCCTTCGCTATCAAATATTCTAAGGTAAGTAAGTTGTTCTTGATCAGAGATGTTATTAACTTTTATGTAGTCACCTTCTTCAGCAAGGACTATATCCCCAGACACAATAGGCAGTTCAGCTTTATGCTCTATACCAAAGCTAGGATTTGTTCCGTGACCAGCTTCATGATTTGAATATTCAATCACTTCCATTTGCCCTAGACCCGATAGAAACACATAGACAACTTCAGATTCAATCAATCGATGCCCGCCAGTTGATTCATTAGGTTGAATAATAGTTTTTCCTGCAACCAATTTTCTAAGAAGATCATTAGTCCACGCAGAATAAGAATCACTAGTCTTAGAGAGGTTGTCTCCTACAGAGAAATTTTCGTATTTTTTTGCCATATTTATTTAATTAAAAAAAGCATTCTAACATTACTTCTTCTTTGCTGTTTAGTTTGTTGCATTATAAGATTCTCAAGAGGAGTATTTGTATGAGAAAAAGAAAATTTTGGGGATGGGGGTACGAAGATGAATTACTCACTGAAGATGAAGAGAATAATATTGATAAACGAATCGCAACTACCTTTAATTTAGAATCTGTAAATAGAATAGATATCCCTAACATTAATGACATAGATTTACCTGAACCTAGAATCAAATCAACGCAATCTTTGGAAAGAATCTTGTCCGAAGATAAACTGGAAAGATTAAACCATTCTTACGGTAAATCTTTTCCTGATTCCGCTAGATCAATTCTAGGTCATTTTCCTCATCCACCAGATTTAGTAGCTTTTCCAAACTCTGAAGAAGATGTAACTAATCTACTAGATTGGTCTTCTTCAAATGATATTGCTGTCATACCATACGGAGGTGGGTCAAGCGTTTGTGGAGGCGTAGAAACTTTTGTAGGAGATGATTATAAGGGTGTTATTTCCCTAGATATGAAGAACCTTGATGCTATTGTTGATATAGATAGAGATAGCAGAACAGCCTTAATACAGGGTGGAATATTTGGTCCTGATCTAGAAACAAAACTAAAAAAACATGATCTGACAATGCGTCATTATCCTCAAAGTTTTGAGTTTTCTACTCTAGGAGGATGGATAGCCACAAGATCGGGAGGCCATTATGCTACTTTATACACACACATAGATGACTTTGTAGAATCTTTAAAAATGATTACCCCTTCAGGTTTATATGAAACCAGAAGGTTGCCCGGCTCAGGAGCAGGACCAAGCCCCGACAGATTTGCTATAGGTTCTGAAGGGATTATGGGAATAATTACAGAAGCTTCTATGCGTTTACAGGACCGGCCTACTTACAGGTCCTCATGTACTGTTGAGTTTGAAAAATATGTAAATGCTTTAAATGCTTTGAGACAGATCAGTCAAGCAGGCCTTTTTCCTGCTAACTGTAGGTTATTGGATGCAAATGAAGCTCTATTTAATGGAGCAGGTGATGGAACTAAACACTTATTAATCCTTGCTTTTGAATCTAGTGATCACGATAAAACTTATTCACTTGATAGAGCTTTAGATATCGCAAAAGAAAATGAAGGACTTTTTGAGAAGCCTGCAGAATCATCAAATGCGCACCGTTCAGGTTCCTCAGGAAGTTGGAGAAATAGTTTTATTAAAGCTCCCTATTTACGAGAAAGCTTTACAAGGAGAGGTATCATTCAAGACACTTTTGAAACTTCTATAACTTGGGATAAAAGCATGAGCTTTATTGAGGATATAAAACAACAGACAACTAAAGCTATCCTAAGCATTACCGGTAAGCCTTCCTTAGTTACTTGCAGAATCACTCACAGTTATCCAGATGGGCTTGCTCCTTACTTTACTTTTGGAGCATTTGCTACACCTGAAACTATGATTGATATATGGAAAGACATCAAGCTTGCCACTAATGAAATTTGTGTCTCCAATAATGGTACTGTTACACACCATCACGCAGTTGGTAGAGATCATAGACCTAGAGGGTATGATCATCAAAGACCAGAATTATTTAGTAAAGTACTAAGGTCAGCAAAGTCATCACTCGATCCTAAGGGCATAATGAACCCAGGAGTATTAATTGATCCAGAAGGTAAAACCATAAATAACTGGATGAGCTGAGTATATGAAAAATACGCATATTGCGGCATAATTAATAAAAAAAGGGAGGATATATGTCGAAACAAGCAACTTTTACTGAAATGCTTAATGGAACGGCTGAAGACTACGCCATCATAGGTGAGCACGCATCTGAATTTGCACAAAATTTACCTAATAGAATTTTAGATCATTTATCTATATTAAAAGGTGATACTGGAGGGTTTGCAGTTGATCGTTTCACTCACTGCTTACAAACGGCAACAAGAGCTTATAGAGATGGAAGGGATGAAGAATATGTTGTTTGTGCTTTGCTTCATGATATTGGAGACACTATAGCCTCTGCTAATCATGCTGACTTAGCAGCCACTATGCTTGAACCTTTCGTATCAGAAGAGAATTACTGGATTGTGAAACATCATGGTATTTTCCAAGGTTACTACTTTTTCGAGTATTTGGGCTTAGATAAAAACATGAGAGATGAGTATCGTGACAGCCCATACTGGCATGCCTGTGCAGAATTCTGTGCAAAGTATGATCAAAATTCATTTGATCCTGAATATGAAAATATGTCTTTAGAAGAGTTTGAGCCCATGGTTAGAAATGTCTTTTCTAAACCTAAGAATTCAATTTATAAAAAAAGAGACTACGCATAAAACATTCTAAATTCTATGGATAGAATAGAGTCTCTTATTAGCGAGCTTACTCTCGAAGAAAAAGTTTCGATTTTATCTGGTTCCACAGCCTGGCATACAACTGGTGTACCTAGATTAAATATACCCAGAGTTAAGATGACCGACGGACCGATTGGAGCGAGGGGAGATTCTGTTTCAGGGGCTACATCGGCATGCTTTCCCAGTGCGTCATGCCTTTCATCTTCCTGGGATAAAGAAAATGTTGAAGATGTAGCTAGGGCTATAGGTGTTGAAGCGAAAAGTAAAGATGCTGATGTTCTCCTCGGACCGACAATTAATTTACATAGGCACCCTTTAGGTGGAAGACATTTTGAATGTTATTCGGAAGATCCAATTCTTACAGGTGAGCTAGCAAGTAGTTATGTTAAAGGTGTCCAATCTGTAGGAGTTTCAGCATGCTTG
>CACEHP010000013.1:0-46720 GCA_902559365.1 uncultured SAR86 cluster bacterium | reverse complement strand
TCCCATGATGTTGTGACCTTTACCAAAATATTCAAATTGAGGTGCCAGATAATTATCTACATAAAAATCATTGTATTTTGCGAATAGCTTTTTAAGCCAATATGGTCGATGGTCTTTTCTAATATCGTGCCTCTTATGTACATGATAAGATACGCGCCTTCTATGGAACAACCCTTGGAATCAAAAAATGCCCTTTTTTCCAGAAGAGCAGTAAATGAAGCATCTAGCTTTTTTAAGTTAGCTGTACCTATGTTCCTTACCCAACTGGCGCTGCAATTAATTCAAGTTAATTCGGTTGTTCAAAGTGGGAATTACTCAACAGATGTTCAGGCTGGAATTATGTTGGCGGGAAATTTATGGTTTCCTGTAATGGTTGGAATAGGAGGAGTACTGTTCTTTGTTACCCCTATGGTTGCTCAATTGTATGGTGCTAGAAATCTCAAAGAAATTGGGCCTTTAGCCAGACAAGCTATATGGTTGTCTTTACCAATTGTTTTATTCGGTATGTTCATCTTATCAGAGGCAGCTACAATTCTAACAATTGCCAAGGTTGATCCATCAATCATTAAATATTCGGAAGAATATCTGAGTTATTTTATTTTTGCCTTACCTGCAATACTTCTAAGTCAGCCTCTAAGGTCATTGTGTGAAGGTGTGACGCGTCCTCTACCAATTACTTTATTAAATGTCCTAATGCTTTTAATTGCCATTATTGGAAACTATACATTTATCTACGGTAATTTTGGATTTCCTGAAATGGGGGCAAGAGGAGCTGGTCTTTCTGCCGTTATAGGCACTTGGACGACATTTATTTTACTTATTTTATACCTAAAATATAAATCAGCCTTCGGTACTGAACTCTTCTCTAGATTTGATATGCCTAATCTACAAAAACTTAAAGAGATTCTTGTAGGGGGTATTCCTGTTGGTCTAGGAAACTTTATTGAGCTGAGCATGTTTAGTGGAGCAGGTATTATTTTAGGAAGATTTGGTAGTGAAGTTATAGCGGCAAATGGAATTGCCTTAACCTTAGGTGGTTTATTTTTCATGGTACCTTTATCTATAGGCAATGCTGCTGCGGTTAGAGTTGGCAATAATGTAGGAGCTAGCGATATGAAAGGTGCAAAATATAGCTCTTACTTTTCATTAAGACTTGCAACTATTTGTGCCCTTTTTATGAGTTTTATAATCGTCTTTAATGCAGAATTTCTAGCAAGCCTTCTAAATGATAATAAAGAAGTGATTGGTTTAGCTGTAACCCTTCTATTTTTTGCCGCTTTTTTCCAAGTTGCCGATGGTCTTGCAATGGCTAGTATCGGCAGCATGAGAGGCTACAAAGATACATTTGGTCCAATGAAAATTATGGCAGTTTCTTACTGGGGAGTTGGATTACCATTGGGTATAGTTCTCTCAATTACTGACATCATCACTGATCAAATGGGAGCAGTTGGAATGTGGACTGGAATGGCCTCAGGATTATTAGTAGCTGCTGTACTAATGGTCAGAAGAGTAAGAATAATATCTACTAAATTTATCAATGAAAATTGAAGTGAATGCTAAGGGCTTAAAATGCCCCGAGCCTATTATGATGCTACATAAAGCTGTAAGAGAATCCAAGGCAGGTGATCTGATATATATGACTGCAACTGACAGAAGCACAGAAAGGGACATTGATAAGTTTTGCGAATTCCTTGGCCACAGTCTTATTAAAAAAGAAATTACCGAGGAATGTTTATATTTTGTTGTTCAAAAAAAAGATAAGAATATAATTTAATTAAGGAGAAATTAATGACTTATATAAATAAACAATGGTTACTAGATCAGAGGCCCAAGGGAATGCCTGGAGATGAATGTTGGAAGTTAAATGAAGAGGAAGTCAGGCCTCTTGAAAAGGGTGAAGTCCTAATTAAAATTTTATACCTATCAATTGATCCTTACATGAGAGGTAGGATGAATGATGGAGAGTCTTATGCTGAACCCGCCGCATTGGGAGAACCTATGACAGGTGAATCGGTAGGAGTTGTAGTTGAGAGTGAATCGGATAAGTATATAAAAGGAGATTATCTTTGTGTTCATAAAGGATGGCAGACTTATATTATTGCAAGTGACGAAGAGCCAGCTTTGTTTAAAGCTGATCCATCTAAAGTCCCACTTCAAACCTATTTAGGTACAGTAGGCATGCCAGGAAGAACGGCTTATTTTGGTCTTTTGAGAGTTGGGCTGCCTAAGTCAGGCGAAACTATTGTAGTATCTGCTGCTTCAGGTGCGGTTGGAACAGTTGTTGGTCAGATGGGTAAAATACTCGGCTGCAGAGTTGTAGGAGTGGCAGGTGGTGAAAAAAAATGCTCCTATGTTAAAGACGAATTAGGCTTCGACGAGTGCATAGATTACAAAGCTGGAAATATTCAAGAAAATCTTGCTAAAGCATGTCCAGATGGAATTGATATTTATTTTGAGAATGTAGGGGGCCCTGTTAGTAAGGCTGTTGCTACACTACTTAACGAAGGTTCGCGTGTCCCTATTTGTGGGTTTATATCAGCTTATAACTCAGAGGATATGACAAAAGAGGAAACACCTTTTCATATATTTGGTGCAGCAGATCCGACTCCAGAGCATAGGTTTTTTGTTGTAACCGAGTGGTTCAAGGAGTGGAGAGAAGCGACGGAAGAATTATGTCAATGGATTTCTGAAGGCAAAATTAAGTACGAAGAGACAATTACCGAAGGTTTCGAAAACGCTCCTCAAGGTCTGAGAGATGTTTTGAGTGGAAAGAATTTCGGTAAGCAACTTATTAAAGTAGCTGAGGAGTAATTACTCCCCTTCCCACTTAAACTCAGAAACATCCTCTATGTTCTCTTGAGTATTTAGAAGAGCTCGCATTGCCCTCGCAGCATCTTTTGAGTTCATCGTTACATCGAAGGCCTTCTGTTCAACCAGGAGGCTTTCTTCAAGAGTCATTTCCAATCCTTGATGAATAATTTTTTTAACTTGTTGTAATGCTATAGGGGCTCTATTTGAAAGATCTTCACAATAAGAAATTAATTCCTGGTTAAAACTAGCCTCTGAAACGAGTTTATTGATGATCCCTAAATCAAAAGCTTCTTTAGGACTGACTAATTGAGCATGCAGAATAAGATCTAAAGCTCTAGAAGAACCTATCAATCTTGATAATCTTTGTGTTCCTCCTCCCCCCGGGAGGATTCCTACCGAGGTTTCAGGAAGGCCAATTAAGAAATTACCATCTGCCATGATCCTTAAATCACAACCTAAAGAAAATTCACAACCACCGCCAGCAGTATTGCCATTTATACCTGCAACAACTATTGCATCTAGATCTCTTAACCTCAAAAGCATAGTATGAAAAGCATGGAGTTCTTTAGGATCTTGCTTATCTTTTTTGGTTTCTAAATTTCTTTCAGCAGTATTAGCTAATTCACCAACTTCGTAATGCTTGATAAATACATTCTCTCCATCACCTGTAAAAGCTAGTACTCTCAAGTCATCTCGCTTTTCAATCTGATCTAGAAATGTATGTATTTCATTTACTCCGGATGAAGTTAAGGTATGAGTTGGGGGATTTGAAAGATAGCAGATAACGTAATTGCCATTATCTTCTATTCTAAGATGATTAAATTTTTCTACCATCCTGTAATCTCTGCTATGCCTTTACCAATATCAGCAGGGCTTTTTATAGTATGAACTCCTGCGGCTTCTAATGCTTTAAATTTATCATCTGCTGTTCCTTTCCCTCCTGCGATAATTGCACCAGCATGACCCATTCTCTTGCCAGGAGGGGCAGTGACTCCTGCTATATACGATACAACAGGCTTACTGACATTTGATTGTATAAATTCGGCTGCTGCCTCTTCTGCTGTTCCTCCTATTTCACCAACCATAACGATTGCTTCAGTAGAGTCATCTTTTTCAAATAAATCTAATACATCTATAAAACTTGTTCCTGGTATTGGGTCTCCCCCGATACCTATGCAGCTAGTTTGCCCAAAGCCAAGGTCAGAAGTTTGTTTTACCGCTTCATAAGTTAGAGTTCCAGACCTGGATATGATGCCTACTTTTCCAGGCAGGTGAATATCTCCAGGCATAATTCCCATCTTTGATTCACCTGGTGTAATAATACCCGGACAATTAGGTCCAATTAATCTGACTCCAAGGTCATCGCATTTGGCTTTTACTTCCAACATATCTATCGTGGGAATACCCTCTGTTATGCATACAATCAAAGAAATACCTGATTCAGCTGCTTCAATAATTGAAGCTTTACAAAACTTAGCTGGCACGAATATTAGGCTAGCTGTCGCTCCAGTGGTATCGACGGCTTCTTTTACAGAATTAAAAACTGGAAGATCTAAATGAGTCTGACCACCTTTTCCAGGGGTAACTCCTCCTAGTAATTGAGTTCCGTAATCCAAGCATTGAATACAATGTTGCGTTGCTTGACCTCCTGTAAAGCCCTGACATATTACTTTGGTATTTTTATCAATTAGTATACTCATTAAATCTCTCCCTTGGATGCTTTGACGGCAAGGCTTGCAGCTTCTTCTAAATTTGAAGCCGAAATTATATTCAGTTCACATTCATCAAGAATTTTGAGACCTTTTTCCGCACTATTTCCTTCCAATCTAACAATAACTGGTACTGAAACGCCCATTACAGTTAGAGCTTCAACTATTCCATCTGCAATAACATCACATTTAACTATACCTCCAAATATGTTGATTAAGACGGTATTCACATTCTCATCGGAGAGGATTATCTTAAAAGCCTCAGCAACTCTTTTAGAGTCTGCCGTTCCTCCGACATCCAAGAAATTGGCAGGTTCACCTCCGTGCAATTTAATGATATCCATAGTGCCCATAGCCAACCCTGCTCCATTCACCATACAGCCGATGTTTCCATCTAGAGCTACATAGCTCAAGTCCCATTCAGCTGCTTTAGCTTCTCTTGGGTCCTCTTGTGAAGGATCTCTTAATTTCTCAATCTCTTCCTGTCTATAGATAGCATTGGAGTCGACATTGATTTTTGCATCTAAACAAATTAAATCTCCAGACTCAGTAATAACAAGAGGATTAACTTCAACTAGAGACAAATCTTTTTCTAAAAACAGTTTAATTAAGCCATTAAAGATATCTCTAAACTGCGAACACTGGGTTTCATTGAGTCCTAGATTTTTAGAAAGGTCATTAGCTTGTGATTCTTCGGGACCTTTGATGGGATCTATTTCAGCTTTGAATATTTTTTCAGGAGTTTCTTCGGCTACTTCCTCAATATTTACCCCTCCTTCTGTTGAAGCCATAACAACTAGCCTCTGAGATGCTCTATCTATAACAGCACCCAGATAAAGTTCTTTATCAATCGAAGTACATGTTTCTATTAATATTTGGGAAACTAATTGGCCTTTCTCATCCGTTTGAAATGTAACTAAATTTTGCCCTAACCACTTATCAGCAAAACCTTTAACCTGATCAATGGTATCAACTACCTCTACTCCTCCTGCCTTACCTCTTCCTCCCGCATGTACTTGGGCCTTAACGACCCATTTATCGACATCTAGAGACTTAGCTATGCTTACTGCTTCTTCACTAGTTTCTGCGGCAAGACCTTCCGAAACGGAAATTTTATATTCTCTAAATAATTGCTTGGCTTGATACTCATGCAGATTCATTTTTTCTCCCTAAAATTCATCTTGTTGAAATAACATTAATTCCGCAACGCATTGTAGAGGATAAATGAAGAACTGAGGAGTCTTCATAAATAAAGAAAAATAATCTTAAGCCTTTTCTCTGGTAAGTAATTTATTACGTATATTTGAAATAGCTTCTGTAGGGTTTAATCCCTTAGGACAAACCGAGACACAATTCATAATTCCATGACACCTATAGAGACTAAAAGCATCCTCTAGATCATCTAATCTTTCTTCAGTTGCCTCATCTCTGCTATCAGCAATAAACCTCCAAGACTGCAATAGAGCGGCTGGTCCAAGAAATTTATCGGGATTCCACCAAAAAGAAGGGCAAGATGTTGAACAGCAGCCGCACAGAATGCATTCGTAAAGTCCATCAAGTTCTTCTCTGGCTTCTGGTGTTTGCTTTCTCTCTATATCAGGTGTGTCACTTTTCGTTATCAGATAAGGCTTTACCTTCTCTAGTTGATCAAAAAACTGCTTCATATCCACGATTAAGTCTCTTACTACAGGCAGTCCAGGCATCGGACGCAAAGTAATTTTATCTCGTTTAAGAACTTCGGATAGAGGTGTGACGCAAGCTAAACCATTTTTTCCGTTGATATTCATACCATCCGATCCACAGACTCCTTCTCTGCAAGATCTTCTATAAGATAGAGACGGTTCTTGATTCTTAGCGAGATGCAAAGCGTCGAGCACCATAATATCTTTATCAGTTGGTATCTCAACGACTATATCCTGCATATAAGGCTTTTTGTCTACCGTTGGATCATAACGGTAAATACTCATCGTTATTGTTTTTATTTGTTCAACTGGAATCGCTGCACTCATTAATAACTCCTCACCATAGGTTGAAAAGCTTGAACTGTTTTAGGTCTGTAATTTACATCTCTTTTGCTTACTTCCTTAGTATCTGCATAGTAGATTGAATGTTTTAACCAGTTCTCGTCATCACGCTCAGTGAAATCATCTCTAGCGTGTGCGCCTCTACTTTCTTTCCTTGCGTTAGCTGTGATAGCCGTTGCTTCAGCAACTTCAAATAGGTTTTGCATCTCTAAAGCTTCGATTCTAGCTGTGTTGAAGGTTGCTGATTTATCTTTTAAGAAAATTGAATCAACCTCCTCTCTCGTCTTGGCTAATTCATCGATACCTTTCTCCATCAAATCACCCCTTCTAAACACACCAAAATTATTTTGCATATTTTGTTGCATTTTTTCTTTAAGAACAGCTACTTGATCTCCTTCTGTAGAAGCATTGAGTTTATTTAATCTTTCTAAAGCTTTATCAATGTCATCATTTGAAGCATCTTTTAATTCAACACCTTGCTTCATTGTCTCTTCTATATAAAGCCCAGCGGCTCTTCCAAAAACAACCAGATCAAGCAGAGAATTTCCGCCCAATCTATTACCACCATGAACAGATACACATGCAACTTCTCCAGCAGCATAGAGACCATCAATAATCTTATCTTCCCCATTATCAACTGATATAACTTGTCCATTTATATTGGTTGGTATTCCTCCCATCATATAATGACAAGTTGGTACTACTGGGATAGGTTGAACTGCTGGGTCAACACCTGCAAAAGTCTTTGATAATTCTGTAATCCCAGGTAATCTTTTGTGTACCACTTCTGGACCTAAATGGTCTAATCTCAAGAATATGTGATCAGCATTGGGGCCACATCCTCTTCCCTCGAGGATCTCTAGCGCCATAGAACGTGCAACGACATCTCTACTTGCCAAATCTTTAGCATTGGGTGCATATCTTTCCATGAACCTTTCACCGTCCTTGTTTAATAAATAACCACCCTCTCCTCTACAACCTTCGGTTACGAGTGTCCCTGCTCCATGGATTCCGGTTGGATGAAATTGCCACATTTCTATGTCTTGAACCGGCATGCCTGCTCTTAGGGCCATACCAATTCCATCTCCAGAGTTGATCAAAGCGTTGGTTGTTGAAGCATAGATACGACCTGCACCTCCTGTAGCAAGAACAGTTGCCTTTGATTTTATATAATAGATTTCCCCAGTTTCAATTTTAAAAGCTATTACACCAACCACAGCTTTGTCTGCGTTTAAAACTAAATCAACTGCAAACCATTCATTGAGAAAGTTTGTTCCGGCTTTGAGGTTAGCTTGATAAAGAGTGTGCAGTAAACTATGACCAGTTCGATCGGCTGCAGCACAAGTTCTTGTGGCCTGACCTCCTTTTCCATAGTCCTTAGATTGTCCACCGAAAGGTCTTTGATAGATTCTACCTTCTTCTGTTCTAGAAAAAGGTAATCCCATATGCTCAAGCTCGAAAACTGCTTTAGGGCCTTCGCTGCACATGTATTCAATGGCTTCTTGATCACCTATATAGTCTGAACCTTTGACAGTATCAAACATGTGCCATCTCCAATCATCATCAGGGTCATCACTTTGTATTGCGCAAGTGATTCCGCCTTGAGCAGACACAGTGTGAGAGCGAGTTGGGAATACTTTAGATATTACAGCAGTATTAAGTCCAGATTCAGCAAGTTGAAGGGAAGCTCTCATACCAGCTCCTCCGCCACCTACTATGATTCCATCGAATTCCATTACAGGAAGATCTTTAGCATTAATAATTTCGTTAACTAACATATTTTTACCAGATGATTATTACGGCCCAAGTTAAAACTAGAGCTATTATGGCAGCAACAATACCCCTAAAACCAAAATTCATAATACGGCCAAAATTTCCAAATATCCTAGGTGTCAGATAATCACTAGCTACTGCCCAAGTGCCAAGCCATGTATGAATTGCAAAAGCTAGGAAAAAAAGAGATGTGAAAATTTTGTTTAAGGTATTATCAAAAAATGCTGACCATTGATTAAAATTTACTTCATCTGCGAGTAAAACAAAACCGCCCAGATAAAGAGTGTAAATAAGCATCAAAACAGCGCATGCTCTGATTATCAAAAATTCTTTAGATCCGTGTCCCAAATTAGAAAACATAATTAAAAAATAACAGTTAAGAAGTATATTGCCATTAAAAAGGTCGCGCCGAAAATAAGCCAAGAAAGTATCCTTCCAGATTCAAGGGTTTCCCCAACTCCAAAAGCGTCACTCAAAAGCTTTTTAAACCCAGCGAGTAAATGATAACTAAATCCAACCAAAATTAAGTAAGTCATGATTTGCAACAAGAACGAGGTTTGAAATAAGTTAGAAAGAGCAATAAAACTTTCTTCAGATTTCAGAGATACGCTAAATAACCAAACTACCAAAGGAAAACTTAAGAAGACAGCAAGTCCAGATATTCTATGTAGAATAGAGGAAAGCCCTATAATCGGTAGGCTTATTGTTAGTAAATTTAGATTTACTGGTCGGTTATCTTTCTCAATCACTTATCAATTCAAGAATTTGCTTTTTGGGCGATTAAAAGCTTGATCATTATAGTTATTTGGAAGGTCAAATACTACCTACTTTTGTTTAATTTTGGTCTTCTAATTTCTTAATTAAAATGATAAGTGATAGAAATAGAGGAAGAATAAAAATGAAAGGTAGATTGATATAAGTACTATAAAGAAAACCGCTAATTAAAGGTCCTAAGGCAAACCCAATCCCTGGAGCGACCATAGCGAGCCCTACCGCTGCACCTTGATTGTTTTTGTCAGCGTTTAAGGAAGCTGCTGAAGTATAACCTGGAGAGGCTAAACCCATACCCAATCCCATGGCAGCCATACCAAGGTAAAGAAATAAGAAATTAGGGGAAAAAATAATAAGGAGACAACTCAAAATAAAAAGTGGAATAGAAAACTTTATAAGATTTAAAGGGCTTCCCTTATATCTCTGAACAATAGTAAGTTGAGAGACAATTGCCATAAACGCCATAGTGCCAAGGAGAAGAGCGGTGGTTTTAGCTGTTTCATCCAAATCATATTCAAATCTATCTTGAACATAAAATGCCGTTACTGACTGGACTAGAGCAAAAGCAGTAAAAATCGTAATTCCTATTGATAAAAGTAGCTTTAAATTATTATCGAATTCTAGATTAGAACTGTTACTTCCCATTTCGGTAGTAAGCTCACTATTAGGAAGAAAGAAATATACAAATAGTGCGGCTAATGCCATGACAAACGACATAACAATAAGTGGTGTCAACAATCCAAATTGAGGTATTTGAATATCAAAGATATTCAACCCCACAAGAGATCCTACTAAAACTGGACCAAGAATTGTTCCAATGTTATTTGCTGCGCCAAACTTACCCATACCTGATGATCTGTCCTCTTCGGAGGTTACATCAGCAACATATGCCCCTGATGCAGGTCTGGAAGCAGCACCGATAGCTGAATTCACTATCCTAGCCGCTAATAAAATCATCAACAAAGAGAAGCCTGTAACTGTACCTATCAACCCTAGAGAAGCTGAATATAGAAATAAGACATTTGATAAGACATAACCTGTTAAGCCTATTAGAAGGACAGCTTTTCGTCCTATTCTGTCACTCAATTTTCCCCAAAAGGGAGTAAAGATAATGAACATTGCTGCGGAGATTGAAACTAAGGTATTTATTTCAATCTCGGTGAATTGGAATTCCCTCCCAATAATGGGCATTGTTTGCCAATAAACAGATTGTCCCATGCTAACAAATAAAATCACAAGCATAAGACTTGATAGAATTTTAGGGTTGGTTTCTACAGCTTCCTTGCTACTAGTTTCCATTACTTAGAATCCACCCTCAAAAGGAAAGCATACTCCATAGCAACTTCTTTCAAACTCTCAAATCTACCACTTACTCCGCTATGACCAGCGGTCATATTAACTTTCATTAAAATTGGGTTTTTACTTTTGTTGTAATCTCTAAGCTTGGCTACGTATTTAGCAGGCTCATAGTACTGAACTTGTGAGTCCCATAATCCTGCTGTAACCAATATGCTTGGATATTCATGTGAATCAATATTGTCATAAGGTGAGTATTGAAGGATATATTCAAACTCATCTTTGTTTGCAGGGTTACCCCATTCACTATATTCACCAGTAGTTAAGGGGATGCTCGGATCTGACATTGTCGTGATCACATCAACAAACGGTACATTAGAAATAATCCCGTTGTAGAGTTTAGGCTCCATATTCACTATGGCTCCCATTAATAATCCCCCTGCACTTCCCCCACCTGCATAAACTCTATCTGAATCTCCGTAGCCTTTTTCTAAAAGGCCTTTTGTAACATCAATAAAATCATAAAATGTATTGAGTTTGTTAAAGATCTTGCCATCCTCATACCAAGATCTTCCCAGTTCCTGTCCTCCCCTGATGTGAGCAATTGCAAAAATAAAACCCCTATCAAGCAAAGAAAGCCTGGATGAACTGAAACCAGCATCTATCGAGTTACCATAGGATCCATATCCGTAAACGAACAAAGGGTTTTTGTTTTTATTAAATTTCGATCTTTTATAAACCAATGAGACCGGAACCGAGGTTCCATCTCTTACTGTTATTAACTTCCTATCAACTTTGTAATCGCTACTTGAAAAGACTCCTTTAACTTCAGCTTGCTTTAAAAGTCTTTTTCGGCCGCTATCAAGCTTGACCGAAAATAAACTATCAGGCGTTCGCATGCTGGAGTATCCAAAATAAAACCTGTCTGTGTCATATTCTGGATTGGCTGCTAAATAGGCGGTATATGTAGGATCATTGAAATTAATTGATTTTAAAGAGTTAGACTCTTTTTCAAGAATTTTTATATTTCTCAATCCGTTCTCTCTCTCCATAATCACTAAGTGATTTGGAAAAGGAACTACAGATTGTAGTAGAACATCTTCACGATGAGGTATTAACTCTTTCCATTGACCTTTGTCCTTAGAATTTTCTAAGCTTGTCTCAAGGAGTCTGAAGTTGATCGCTTGCCAGTTAGATTCAACCAGGAACCTTGAACTAGAGGGGTCATGATCAACGGAATATAAATGATCTTTTTCCCTAGTCAAAAATATCTCAGGTTGTGTCTCTGGAAATTTAGAGTCAATCAGTCTCACCTCAGAACTTGTAGTTGAAGATATATTAACTTCTACATAATTCATTGATCTGGTATTGCCAACAGATAAGTAAAAAGTGTCATCCTTTTCTTCGTAAACTTCTATATCTTGGTCCTGGTTAGTTCCTATTGCATGTCTATACAGCTTATAAGGCAACAATGTCTCTTCATCTCTAAGTACATAAAAAAGGTATTTACCATCAAATGACCATGCCATATCACCAGAAGTATTTTTGATTGAATAGCTTGATGTAAGATTTGTGTCTAGATACTTAAACTTAATTGAATATTGCCTTCTGCCATTCGTATCCTCAGCATATGCCATTATATTTTCATCGGGTGAGATGCTCCAATTAGCAAGCTGATAGAACTCCTTATCTTTAGCTAGCTCGTTGACATCCATAATGATCTTTTCTTCTGAATTCTTATTCTTTCGTCTTATGTAGATAGCATGCTCATTATCTGGTTCATACCTTCTAAAGTATTCATAGTTATTAAGTCTAATTGGGACAGAATCTTCCTTTTTAGGAATACGAGCAGTTATTTCTTCAAAAAGCTCATCTCTTCTGTCAGTTCCAGAAAGGAACCAATTTTCTAAATAATCATTTTCAGAATTTAGATGCTCAATAACTTTTGGATCTTTCCTTGAGTCATCTCTCATCCAGTAGTAATTGTCGACCCTTTTTACTCCATGAGCTTCAAAAGTAACTGGTATTTTTTCCGGAGAAGGCTTTTGATTTTTCAATGTCTTGTAATTTGTTTCTGTGTGATTGATTAACGAAAAGCAGATTAACAGAAAAGAAAGTATAAACTTAATCATAGTTCTACTTTTTTCTCCTTTTTATCATTCTCTTTCTTTTCTTTAATTGTCTCTCATTAAGCTGATTAGGTTTATTTTTAAAAGGATTTTCTTGATCCTTATAAACTATATCCAAAGGTGTAGACCCTAAATCTAGTTCTTTTCTAAAATAGTTTTCTAGATATCGAGTATAACTTTCTTGTATTTGTTTGAGATTATTCCCATGAATAATTATTGTAGGGGGGTTTTTTCCACCTGAGTGAGCATATCTTAATTTTGGTCTAAACCTACCCGCCATAGCAGGTTGTTGGTTGTATGTAGCTGACTTTAGGATTCTATTGATTATGGAAGTATCTAGGTCTCTTAATGAATCTAAATATACCTTGTCAGCAACATTTAAAAGTCTTTTTAGACCTCGCTTCTCCAAGGCTGAAATATAGTGAAGCTTAATATAACTAGCAAATTTTAGTTTGCGATTAATCTTATTTTCTAAACCTTCTCTTTCAGATTTATTTAAAAGATCAATTTTATTTGCTACTACAATAACCGGTCTTCCTATTGCCAAAGTAAGTCCCAGTAAATGAATGTCTTGATCAACTATATTTTCAGACCCATCAAGAAGTAGAATAACTAGATCACCTCGTTTTATCGAATCAACTGACTTTGAGACAGAAAATTTTTCAGTTTCTTCTTTAATTGAACGTTTTCTTCGCATACCGGCTGTATCAATTAAAGTTATCTTTTTGTTTTTAAATTCTATTGGTACATCTATAGAATCCCTTGTGGTGCCCGATTCAGAAGAGACCACTAATCTATCTTCTCCAATAAGAGCATTTACAAGTGTAGACTTACCGGCATTTGGTCTGCCTATTATTGAAATCTTTACTGAATCGCCATCGTATATTGAATCCTGGTTAAGCTCAGAATCATCATATTCAGAAAGAAGCTCTCTTAATTCAGAAAATCCTTTGTTATGTGATGCAGAGAGAAAAATTGTTTGCTTAAAACCTAAATTAATAAACTCAGCAGAGGATTCTTCCAGCCTGAGGTTATCTGCTTTGTTAATTAACAGAGTGATGTTTTTATTTTGCTTTCTGAGAGATTGTGCTATCTCTTTATCGGTTGGTAAAAGACCATCTATTGCATCAACTACAAATAATAAAGAATCAGCCTCATCAATTGCTAAATCAGTTTGTTCTTTAATTGCATGAGACATGTCATCAGAATCTTCATTTAAACCACCTGTATCAATTAAAGTAACGCCGCTATCTTTAAGAGTTCCATATTTCCTGTCTCTGGTTAAACCCGAATAATCTGCAACTATTGCCGACCTAGAAGCGGTCAGGATATTAAAAATGGTAGATTTTCCTACGTTAGGACGTCCAACAATTGCTACGACTGACATGACAAACTAAGTAGTATGAAATTCTCATTTAATAGAAAACTTTTGGACCCTTCCAGCTGAGTCAGCAATCAAAAGATAGTTACCCTGAGAAATAATCTCAGTTATTGCATTTCTTGAAACTTTTTCTCTTCCTTCAAAATTTCCTGATTGTGCATTTAAAAGATGCACATAACCTTCGAAGTCTCCTACGACAACTAAATTGCTAATGGAAGCAGGAGAAGTAAGTTTCCTTAATTTAAGATCTTCTTGCTCCCAGATTATTGCACCTGTTGCTGTTCCAAATGCTTTCACTACATCTTTACTATCTACTGCAATTACTCTGTTACCATTTATAGCAAGGTCTTTGACTGTTGAAATTTCCTCTTGCCATTGCGGTCTACCATCTCTTAGATTGATAGCCGTTATATTTCCTTGATATGAAGCTGCTATTAAGGTGTTATCGACAATTACTGCCTTTC
This sequence comes from uncultured SAR86 cluster bacterium, assembly GCA_902559365.1. GTDB lineage: Bacteria > Pseudomonadota > Gammaproteobacteria > Magnimaribacterales > Magnimaribacteraceae > Magnimaribacter. The sequence continues at coordinate 32,362 of CACEHP010000013.1, read as the reverse complement.
CATCTATATCGATTATTCTTTCTAATTCAGATTTTCCTTCGTTAAGAGCAACTGGAAGCTCAAGTCTTATGGCTCCTGAATCTGGATAGATCATAGCTACTTTTCCACTAGCAAAACCGGTAAAAACGAAACCTTGATTTATAAAAGGACTGGATGTTCCCCTTAATGTTAGGCTAGGCAATACTGTTTGATGGAACCAGTCCCTTTTACCACTTTTCAAATCGTAACCGGCTACTCTTCCATCGATTGTTTGAATTATTAAATGACTTCCAGAGTTTGCTGGAGGAGCAAGACTTTCACTTGAAGTAGAAGATCTCCAAATTTCATTTCCATTTGCATGATCTAGTGCAACTAGAGTTCCATCCAGTGTTCCGTAACTGATAGTTTTAAAATTAACATCCAAGCCTGTAGAAACTATATCTTGAGTGTTTTTTGACCACTGTAATTTACCAGAATCTAGATCTACTGCTGAAATATATCCTATCGAATTTATGAAGAATACTATTCCGTCATAGACTGCAGGAATTAAGCGACCATAGGAGATATCATTCCCATTTGAAACAGACCAGTTTCTCTCTAATTCTCTGTTCTCAGAAATATTGTATAGTTGGTTAGGGCCTTCTTCTTCATCTTCACCATCCCAAAATTTTAACCAGCTAAGAGAAGAACAACTCGAAAGGGTAAATATCGATATCAGTAATAAGCCTGTCCTTAATTTATTCAATCTCTTCACCCTCGAGGTCTGAAATTTTCATACTAATTAAAGTCATTGACGCCTGATTAGTGCTATTTTGTAAGGCAAGCATGTAACTCTCACGCGCTTTGTCGAATTGGCCAAGGGCGTTTTCTGCATCTGCCTTTTGTTCAAGCATGGTTGCAGTTAATTCTGATGTACTTTCCATGAGAGAAAGAACTTCATCAAATTGTTCATTATCTAAATAGATTTTAGCAAGTCTTGTTTTTGCAGCTGCGTGTAATGGATTAAATTCACCTGTATCTGCATTGTTATTAATGATAGTTTTTAATAACTCCACTGCTGTCGCAGAATCATCGTTTTGAAAACTGCGCTTGGCTTCGTTTAATCTTACGAAATCTGCGTAAATACTATCAGGGAAAGCGTTAACAACTTTCTCGCCGATAAGCTTATCATCACTCTCCAAGTAGGATTGGTATAAAGTTGCTGTTTCAAGATCTTGTTGCTGTGAGGAAGAAATAAAATAATCTCTACCTACTATTGCAAGAATAATTGTTATGAAGGCTAAAATTATGAGGTATTTAAATCTTTCCCAAAAGCCTAAAAGTATTTCTTGTTGTTCCTCTTCAGAGGCTGAAAAAAAGTTTGCCATAGTTATTTATTTTTTAGTTTCTTTAATATTTCTTCAAAAGTAAGACTCTCTTGCTCTGATTTAGTTCTCAAATCTTTATAAGATATTTTCTTACTCTCTAACTCTTCTTTGCCCAATATTAATGCTATTTTAGCCCCGGACTTATCAGCCTTCTTGAACTGAGAATTAGCACTTTCAAAACCTAAGTTAGTTTTTATTCGTAGAGATGGGAATTCGTTTTTTAACTTTTCTGAATACATTATAGCTTCTTCAGCGGAGCCTTCAGACAAGCATATAAAATAAATATCCAAATTATTTTCTATATTTAATTCACTTTGTTCTTGTAGAAGTAAAATCAATCTTTCAAGTCCTATCGAGAAGCCGACAGCAGGACATGACTTACCTCCCAATTCTTGAACTAGATTATCGTACCTCCCTCCTCCTAAGACAGTATCTTGTGAACCTAATAGTGCAGTTTTCCATTCGAAGACTGTTTGATTGTAGTAATCTAGACCTCTCACTAATTTAGGGTTCACATTAAACTCAATTCCATGTCGCTCTAATAATTCAAGAAGCTTTAATTGATATTTCTTAGAATCTTCATTGATATAATCTTCAATAGATGGAGCCTTTTCTAGTAAGTTTTGAACAAGCGGAGATTTAGAATCTAAAATTCTCAGAGGATTCTCAATTAGCTTCCTCTTTGTGTCCTCATCTAGATCCTCTTTTTGATTCTTTAAAAATTCTACCAAAGCCTGAGAGTAAGAATTTCTTGTTTTTTCATTTCCTAAGTTATTAAGTTCTAGTCTTACATTATCAGTAAGCCCTAGTTCCTTCCAGAATCTTGCGGACATGAGAATTAACTCGGCATCTATTTCTGGTGAATTAATCCCAAAGACCTCGGCACTGAATTGATGGAATTGCCTAGATCTGCCCTTTTGTGGACGTTCATACCTAAACATTGGCCCTGTATACCAAAGTCTAGGCTTCTCTGTTCGAATAAGGTCATTATCTATAGCAGCCCTAACACAACCAGCCGTTCCCTCGGGTCTCAACGATATGCTCTCCCCGCCTTTGTCTTGAAACGTATACATTTCTTTTGTAACTATATCCGCAGCCTCGTTAGATCTAGTGTAAAGTTCTGTTTTTTCTACAACAGGAAACCGAATCTCCTCATAACCATAAGATTCTACGACAGATCTTAAAATACCTTCGATATGTGCCCAGACTTTAGATTGTTGAGGATCAATATCATTCATGCCTCTTAATGTTTGTATTTTAGACATTAGTTTTTCGCAATTAAGTTTTCTTGATCTTTGTTTTTTTCTTTAACTTTTTCTCTAATCATTTTTTCAAGATGATCTGCCAAATCTGCACTATCTACTTTATGATCAGGCTTTCCATCAATGTATATAAGGTTCTTGGGTGATCCTCCAGTTACACCTATATCAGTATGTTTTGACTCTCCTGGTCCATTCACATAGCAGCCAATTACGGCAACATCTATGTTTTCTTTAATGTCCTCTAATCTTGATTCTAACTTGTTCATGGTTCCTATAACATCAAAGTTCATTCTGGAGCAGCTAGGACAAGCTATAAAATTAATCCCCCTAGAACGTATCTTCAGGCTCCTGAGTATATCCCAACCCACTTTTACCTCATCAACAGGATCAGATGCTAGTGAAATTCTTAGCGTGTCTCCAATACCGTCCATCAATAAAGATCCAAGACCCATAGCAGACTTAACAGTTCCAGATCGAAACCCTCCAGCTTCTGTAATACCAAGGTGCAAAGGCTGATCTATAAGCTCAGAAATCTTTCTGTAGCTTTCTACAGTCAATTGAACATCAGAGGCTTTGATGCTTAATTTAAAATCTTCAAAATTTAGTCGCTTCAATATGTTTATATGGTTCAAGGCAGACTCGACAAGAGCATCTGAATTAGGCTCTCCATATTTAAGTTGTAGTTTCCTTTCTAAAGAACCTGCATTGATTCCAACTCTGATTGGTGTATTTGTATCTTTGGCAGCCGAAATAACCTCTCTTATTTTCTGTTCCTTTCCTATGTTGCCCGGATTGATCCTTATGCAATCTGCACCGCCTTTAATTGCCTCTAATGCCATTGTGTAGTCAAAGTGAATATCAGCAACCAAGGGTACTGGAGAATTCTCTTTTATAATCTTGAAAGATTCTGCTGCTTCCTGATCTGGAACAGAAACCCGAACAATGTCTGCACCTGCTTCTGATAATTGTTTTATTTGATTGATGGTTGATTCTGAATCAGAAGTTAGAGTATTGGTCATACTCTGAACAGAAATAGGAGCATCTCCCCCTACAGGCACATCACCAATGAGTATCTTTCTGGTCTTCTTTCTAACTATTTGGTGTTCTAAATTCACTACAACTCCCAGCAGGTAAGACGATACAACTCACATTAATTTTATTGGCATAGTCTTCGAGGTCTTGTATTTTATCATTAAATGAAATTTCGATATTCTTAAAATTTCCAGCAATGATTTTTAATCTATCTTCTTCAAAGATATATTCCTCTCCTGCCTTAGCGAGTATATACACGAGTCTTTCCTTTTCTGAAAAAACTTCCAGCCAACAATCATCATAAACTCTTATAGAAGTGATATTCTGATTTGAAATTACAGGTTTTGGTAGTTCATCTACTTTAGAATGAGGAACTTCTCTTAAATCTCCATCTGATTCTTCTGGAGAATCATCTACTTTAAATACGATCTTTTCTAAATCCTCAATTTGAGTAGTTGGAATTTCTATAGTTTGATCTTCAAATTTTTCTGGCAGTTGGATGCTGTCATCTTCTTTAAATGACTCTAGATTGTGTTCTTTTTGATTTGTTGGAAAACCGAGAATAAAGGCTAAACTTAAAAAAAAGACTACGACAAGTGCCGGTACTAAAATAAGTGCCGGTAAATACTTTATTTGATTTATATTGTCTTTTTTTAGTTGAAGACTTAAATCTCCTAAAGTCTTATCGGAGATTTTTTCCCTCGCAGAAGAATAAATTTGAATAATTTCATCAGGATTTAAGTCTAACTTCTTGGCATATGATCTTAAAAACCCCTTGACATAAGCCTCGCCTCCAGGAATTAACTCAAAATTATCTTCTTCAAGAGCAACTAAATAAGATTCGTCTAAATTAAGTTCTGAAGAAAGCTTTTTGTAACGTAGTCTTTTCTTCTTTCTAGCTGCAGATAAGGTCCTTCCTACAGAGATATCACCAAGATCAGTCACAACTAAATTTCATTTAACCAAAGAAATAACTTATTTCTCTCTTAGCGGACTCAGGTGAATCAGAGCCATGAACTGCATTAGCATCAATTGAATCAGCAAAATCAGCCCTTAAAGTTCCTGGTGCAGCTTCTTGGGGATTGGTACTACCCATGACTTCTCTGTACCTAAGGATTGCGTTTTCTCCTTCAAGGATTTGTACTTGAATAGGACCAGAAGTCATAAACTTAATTAGATCTTCAAAAAATGGCTTACCTTTATGTTCGGCATAGAAACCCTCTGCTTTTTGTTCATCAAGATGTAAACTTTGCTTATCGACTATTGAAAGTCCTGATTCTTCGAGTCGTGTGCAGATTTCATCTACATGCCCTTTTGCAACCGCATCAGGTTTGATTATCGAAAGAGTCTGTTCTAAAGCCATGTTATTCCCCTTAAATTAAAAAAAATCGCATTATACTTATAGATAGAATAATAGCTATTCTAGCTCCTCTATCCACAGCATTTGTATTGCCTCCAAAATCTTTTCATTGGATCTTTCAGGTTCATCTTCAAAGCCAGGTAAATTCATCACCAATCTTCTTAAATCAGTAAAAAGTATATAGGTGGGATTAATATCAGGATGTTGCTCGGCTAGCTCGATAGCAATCTCATTGACATCAGTCCACAACATCAATGATTCTCCGAAACCATGTTTATGGTGTATTTAGGAAGCTCGACTTCCAAGTCAAGTTCCTTAATCTCGACCTGACAACTCAATCTTGATTCTGCTTCGAGGCCCCAAGCTTTATCCAACATGTCTTCTTCTTCATCAGAAGCTTTCGATAATCCATCAAAACCGCTTCTAACTATCACGTGACAGGTAGTGCAAGCGCATGACAATTCGCATGCGTGCTCAATTTTGATTTGATTATCTAATAAAGCTTCAGCTAAAGTCTGGCCTGATTCAGCTTGAATTTCTGCTCCTTCAGGACACAATTCCTCATGAGGAAAGACTTTTATTTTCGGCATAGGAGATGTTAGATATCAACTTCGAAGCTTTCACCGCACCCACATATGGCTTTGACATTAGGATTTATAAATTTGATGCCTTCGTTAACACCCTCCACCAAGAAATCTACTTTAGTCCCTTTTAAGAATTTGAAAGATTCTTCATCAATGAAGACAGAAACGCTATCAAATGTAAAAACTAAATCCTTTGAATCTTTATCTTCTACGTAATCAATTTGATAGGTGTAACCAGAGCAACCCGAGGACTCGGACACTGATAACCTTATTCCTTCGAAATCTTTACCGGCTAAGTTGTCAGAAAAATGATTTACAGCTGTCTCAGATAGACTGAATTCGCTAGGGGTATAAGAATTTACAGAATTAGATGACATGTTTAAATCTTAGATTCGTAATCCTCTATGGCCTTATGGATACTGTCTTCGGCCAAAACTGAACAATGAATTTTAATAGGAGGCAAATCAAGGGCATTAGCAATATCTTTATTTTTGATCTCTTTTGCCTCTTCAAGAGTTTTTCCGATTAACATATCGACTAATTCGCTCGATGATGCAATAGCAGAACCGCAACCATAAGTCTTAAATTTTACATCACTAATAATATGACTATTGTTCTTCGGTTCGCATTTAATTTGCAGTCTCATAACATCGCCGCACGCAGGAGCTCCTACCATGCCAGTACCGATATCTGAATCAGAAGGATTCCACCTCCCGACGCTATTCTTTTCTGGTTCGTTGAGGGTACTTTCAAACTTCTCAACCACTTTTTTACTGTATGCCATAGTTATCCTCTAATTGTGTTTTGTTTTAACTTTCTGCCCACTCTATTGACTCCATATCTACTCCATCTTTATACATATCCCACAAAGGTGAAAGTGTTCGGAGTTTTTCAACGGAATCTCTAACAAGGTTTATTGTATATTCTACTTCCTCTTCAGTTGTGAACCTACCAATTGCAAATCTTATTGAGCTATGGGCAAGTTCATCTTTCAAACCTAGTGCCCTAAGAACATACGAAGGTTCAAGGCTTGCAGATGTACATGCAGAACCGGAGGAAACAGCTATATCTTTGAGTGCCATTATCAGAGACTCACCTTCAACATAATTGAAACTTACATTTAAGAAACCTGGCGCTCGGGAAAGCTCATCTCCATTAAGATAAACTTCTTCCATGTCTTTAATTGCGTCCCAAAATTTGTTCCTTAAGCTTTCAATTCTTTTGTTGTCCTCTTCCATATCCAACTTTGCAATTCTAAAAGCTTCCCCCATTCCTACTATTTGGTGAGTAGCTAAAGTACCGGATCTCATACCTCTTTCATGACCTCCTCCATGTATTTGAGCTTCCAATCTAACTCTAGGCTTTCTTCTCGCGTACATCGCACCTATTCCTTTAGGTCCATAAGTCTTGTGAGCAGAGAAAGACATTAAATCAACCTCCAAAGTTGATAAGTCTATTGGAAGCTTGCCAGTACTTTGAGCGGCATCCACATGAAATATTACGCCGGCTTCCCTAGTAATCTTTCCAATAGATTCAATGTCATTTACTACTCCTATCTCATTATTGATGTGCATGAGAGATACCAAGATTGTTTTATCAGTTAAGTGATCTTTAACTAGATCTGGAGAGATTATTCCGTTTGAATCAGGATCTAAATAAGTAACTTGAAATCCCTCCCTCTCAAGTTGCCTGCAACTATCTAAGACGGCTTTGTGCTCTATTTTCGAGGTTATTATGTGGTCCCCTTTAGTTTTATAAAATCTAGCAGCACCTTTAATTGCTAAATTATCAGACTCAGTTGCACCTGAAGTCCAAACAATTTCTCTGGGATCACAATTGACTAAATCAGCAACATGTTGCCTTGCTTCTTCTGTAGCCTCTTCTGCTTTCCATCCAAAAGCATGAGATCGTGAGGCGGGATTACCAAAGTTTCCATCAAGAGATAAACAATCTTGCATTTTTTTTACTACTCTTGGATCAGCAGGAGTTGTAGAGGCATAATCTAGGTAAATGGGTAATTTCATATATTATCCTGTTGCTATAAGAACTTCGTTCTTCAGTTGAACACTACCTCTCCTTTGAGAAATGACATCATCGAGCGATTTTGTCATTAAAAATTCGTTTACATTATCGTTAAAATCCATCCAAAAGTTATGAGCTATGCATTTTGAACCTCCGTTACATATGCCCTCACCAGAGCACTGAGTTGCGTCCATATTCCTTTCTACAGCATTAATAATTTCCCCAATCATTATCTTATCTTTGGGCCTAGAGAGCTTAAAACCTCCTTTGGGACCCCTTGTGGCGCTTAGAATTTCAGCCTTTCTGAGACTGCTAAAAATCTGCTCTAAATAAGGAGCAGGTATTGATTGCCTCTGAGCGACTTCAGAAATTTTTGAGTAACTAACATCTGCCTGTTCTTGAATAGCCAAGTCTAATACAGCGGTAACTGCATATTTTCCTTTGGTAGTTAGATTCACGGCGCTGATTGTATATTCCTGATGGATTTAGTCAAGAATATATTCTTAAAATTTATAAATTTAAGGTACATGTACCCTTATAATTCCAAAGAAAATTGTTTATAGTATAAATAATTAAAAAATACTGGTATTAATGGAAATAATATGTACCATATTTAAAACTACTTTAAGGAAAAAAATAATCTATGAGTAACATGGACACTAGGTACCTTTTTAAAAGGTACAATACTTGGTGGGTTAAAGTTGCTGTACCTAAAACTCTCCGCGATGAACTAGGCTACGATTTAAGACAGTCTCTGAAGACACATGAACTAGATAAAGCTCAAAAATTAAGATGGCAGGTCGTCGAGCAGCTAAAAGCTAAAATAAATCAAGCGAAAGGAGTAATTATTGAAGGTACACCTGAGGTTAAAAAAACTGTTGTGAATTATGTACCTGCAACTGATACCACTAACCCACAGTATTATCATAAAGTAGTTGATTGTCAGCATGCCTGCCCTGCTCATACACCTGTACCAGAATATATTAGACAAATATCTCAAGGAAACTATAACGAAGCGTATATGCTTAATTGGGAATCTAATGTATTCCCTGGAATCTTAGGTCGTACCTGCGATAGACCTTGCGAACCTGCCTGCAGGAGAACTAGAACACATGAAAAAGCTGTTGCAATTTGTAGACTTAAAAGAGTTACTTATGACTATAAAGATGATATTGCACCATTAATTCCAATTCCCGAAGCAAGCAATGGAAGAAAAATTGGATTGATTGGCGGAGGCCCTGCTTCACTTACGGTAGCTAGAGATTTAGCTCTAATGGGATATGAGTGTACTCTTTTTGAAAAGGATCCCCAAGCTGGTGGTTTAATGAGAACTAACATACCCTCTTTTAGGTTGCCCGAACAAGTGTTGGATGAAGAGGTCAATCAAGTGTTAGATTTAGGGATAAAGACTGAATTCAATTCTGAGATAACCAGCATGAAAGATCTTCTTGAAAAAGATTTTGATGCTATTTTCGTTGGAACTGGTGCTCCTAAAGGTAGAGATATAAGAATAGAAGGAAGAGAAGAGGCTAACAATAATATTCATATCGGTATAGATTGGTTAACTAGCATAGCCTTTGAGCATATAAAGTCAGTAGGTAAAAAAGTTATTGTTCTCGGTGGAGGTAATACTGCAATGGATTGTTGCAGAACTGCCATTCGATTAGGTGCCGAAGAAGTTAAAGTAACCGTCAGAAGTCCATTTGATCAAATGAAAGCTTCGGAATGGGAAATTGAAGACGCTATGGGTGAAGGAATACCAATCTACGACAATCACGTTCCTAAACGATTTATCGTAAAAGATGGAAAACTAGTGGGAATGGAATTTGAAAAAGTAGAAGCAATCTTTGATGATAATGGTAGAAGAAAATTAGTTCCTACTGGCGAAGATCCGGTAATTTTTGAATGTGATGATGTGCTAGTTGCAATTGGTCAGGATAATGCTTTTGAATGGATAGAGCGGGACATAGGTATTGAGTTTGGTGAGTGGGATATGCCTATAGTCGATAAAGTAACTTTTCAATCCTCTAATGAAAAAGTATTTTTTGGTGGAGATGCGGCTTGGGGCCCTGAAAATATAATTTGGGCTGCAGCACATGGACATCAAGCAGCTATTTCAATAGACAAATTCTGTAAGGATTTAGACCTATATGAAAGACCAGAACCAGCAACTACACTCGTTAGTCAAAAAATGGGTGTACATGAATGGTCTTATGATAATGACATATCTCAAGCTAAAAGATATCTGGTACCTCATGCTGATCAGGCAGATGCTTTGAAAGATCTCAAAATGGAGGTAGAGCTTGGGTTTGATGAAGTTACCGCTTTAGAGGAAGCTCAACGCTGTCTTAACTGTGACGTACAGACTGTTTTCTCAGAAGATCTATGTATCGAGTGTGATGCCTGTGTCGACATTTGCCCAACTGACTGCATAAGCTTTGTACACAATGACTCAGAAGAGAATCTAAGAAATAAGTTAAGAATTCCTGCCATAAACTTAAATCAACAGATTCTAGTTTCTGAACAGTTAGAGCAGACATCAAGGGTTATGGTAAAAGATGAAGATGTTTGTCTTCACTGCGGATTATGTGCCGAAAGATGTCCTACAGGAGCATGGGATATGCAAAATTTCTTATATCAGGAAGCAAAGGTCTATTCATGAGTAAGATTAAATCAGTAAATGATTTCGTTATAAAGTTTGCCAATGTAAATGGCTCTGGCTCTGCCAGTGCAAATCAGATGTTTGCGAAAGGCGTTTTCAGGTCTGGCATACCAGTTAGTCCTAAGAATATTTTTCCCTCAAATATACAGGGCCTTCCTACATGGTTTGAAGTGAGAGTTAATGAAAAAGGATATTTAGGTAGACGCGAAGGTATAGACATTTTTGTTGCTATGAATCCGCAGTCTTATCAGAAAGATGTTACGGAACTTAAAAAAGATGGGTATCTAATTTATGACTCTTCTTGGAAAAGAGATTTTGGTAGAGATGATATTAATGTATTGGAGATCCCTCTCACTAAACTGTGTGTTCAAGAATTTACAAATCCAAAACAAAGACTTCTCTTTAAGAACCTAGGTTATGTAGGACTCTTAGCTTCGATACTTGAGATGGATAAAGAAATTTATATATCTTTAATTGAAGAACAATTTAAAGGGAAAGAAAAGTTAATTGAACCTAATGTTAAAGCACTAAATATTGGATATAACTATGCTGAAGAAAATTTTAAAGATTTTTGCGACATAAAAGTTACTAAAGCAGACAAAACAGATGGGCTGATCTTAACAAGTGGTAATGACGCAGCTGGTCTAGGCTGTGTATATGGAGGAGCAACAGTTTGTGCTTGGTATCCCATAACACCATCTACTTCTCTAGCCGAGTCTTATAATAAATATAGCGAAAAACTAAGAGTTGAGATTGGTACTGATAAAAATAAATTCGCTTTCATACAGGCTGAAGATGAATTAGCAGCTATGGGAATGACAATAGGAGCAAACTGGAATGGTGCTAGGGCTTTTACTGCTACTAGTGGACCGGGAGTTTCTCTAATGAGTGAATTTATAGGGCTCGCCTACTTTGCTGAAGTGCCTTCCGTGCTTTTTAATGTTCAAAGAGGTGGTCCCTCAACTGGCATGCCAACAAGAACACAACAATCAGACATTCTGTGTTCAGCGTATGCATCTCATGGAGACACAAAACATGTTTTGTTGATCCCTTCGGATCCGAAAGAGTGTTTCGATTTTGCAGTTGAAGCATTTGACCTTGCTGACAGATTGCAAACTCCTGTAATAGTCCTACTAGACCTTGATTTAGGAATGAATGACTGGTCTACAAAAGAATTTGAATGGGATGATTCTACGATTTATGACAAAGGTAAAGTTTTATCCAAAGAAGACCTTGATGGTATTGAAAAATTTGGAAGATATCTTGATGTGGATGGAGATGGAATACCCTATAGAACGTATCCTGGAACACATCCCGAAAAAGGTGCTTACTTTACTCGAGGAACTTCACATGACGAATATGCTGGATATACGGAAGATGGGGTAAAAAATGCAGAAATGCTATCAAGACTTTTAAAGAAATTTCAAACTGCTTCTTCTTTAGTACCTGCACCTGTATTCAACCAAGAGAAGAATACTAGCTCGATAGGTGTTATTTACTTTGGAAGTACAGATTGCTCCATGCAGGAAGCTCTAGATACACTAGAAGAGCAGAATATGAAGATTGATGCCATGAGAATTAGGGCCTTCCCTTTTAATCTTGAGGTTTGGGAATTTATAGAAGACCATGATCTGATTTTCATAGTCGAACAAAATAGAGACGGCCAAATGAGAACTCTAATTATGGCAGAGGGAGGAATTATTCCCGATAAACTTGTTTCCATATTGTGCTTTGATGGTCAACCGATCACTGCCGAACATATAACAAATAAAATAAACGCGCACTTGTCAGGAAAACCTGCACTAGCTGCCTCATAAAAAAATGACCTATATAGTAAAACCTAAAAATCATCATCCCCTTTTAGAAAAAAATAAACTTGGCTTAACAAGACGAGATTACGAAGGCGCAGTGTCCACTCTCTGTGCGGGATGCGGCCATGATTCAATAAGCTCTGCAATAGTTGAAGCGTGCTTTCAACTCAGCATTGAATCTTATAAGGTAGCTAAACTTTCTGGTATTGGATGCTCCTCTAAAGCACCAGCTTATTTTTTGAACCAATCTCATGGTTTTAATTCAGTGCACGGAAGAATGCCTTCTATCGCAACAGGTGCAGCAATGGCTAACCATGAACTTTTGTATTTAGGCGTTTCTGGGGACGGAGATAGTGCCTCTATCGGTATCGGTCAATTTGTTCATTGTGCTAGAAGACAACTGAATATGACTTATATAGTCGAAAATAATGGGACTTATGGGCTTACTAAAGGCCAATTTTCAGCCACAAATGACCTTGAATCTAAAAGTAAATACGGTGACGACAATCTTTTTCCTTCTATCGACCTACCTTCTATGGCAATACAATTAGGGGCTAGTTTTGTTGCAAGAAGTTTTTCAGGAGATAGGGAACAACTTGTCCCGCTCTTAATGGCAGCTTTATCCCATAAAGGCTTTTCCTTTTTAGATATTATTTCTCCTTGTGTCACTTTCAATAATCATAACACTTCAACAAAGAGTTATGATTATATTAGAGAGCATAATGATGCATTGTCTAGACCTGACTATGTGCCTTCAGGTAAAGAAATATTAACTGAATATCCTAAAGGATCCTCGATAGAAGTACCTCTTCATGACGGGTCTTTATTGTCCCTAGAAAAGCTTTCAGATAGCTATGATCCTACAGACAAGATAAAAGCTATTCAAAATATACAAGAGTCGCAAAGAGATGGAAAAGTTCTTACCGGTCTACTTTATGCCGATCCAGAAGCCATGGACTTGAGAGAAATATTAAATGTTTCAGATAAACCACTTAATAAAATGGAGCAAAAGGAACTTTGTCCGGGCTCAGAAAAGTTACAAGATATAAATTCAGGACTTAAATAACGCCTAATCTTTTCGCCATTATCTGATAAGACTCTACGACATCTCCAAGGTCTTGTCTGAACCTATCTTTATCAAGTTTCTCGCGAGTTTCAGCATCCCAAACTCTGCAACCGTCAGGTGTAAATTCATCTCCCAGTAATAATTCGCCTTTAAAATCTCCAAATTCGAGTTTGTAATCAACAAGTATCATACCGGCATCGGTGAATAATTTCTTGAGCGCATTATTAACTTCAAAGGTCTTAACCTGCATTTGTTCTACTTGATCTTCAGTAGCCCAACCGAAAGATTTAATATGATATTCATTTATCATAGGATCTCCAAGATCATCATCCTTATAGAAGAATTCAAATGTAGGTGGATTTAAGTCCATACCCTCTTCTAATCCTAATCTTTTGCATATGCTACCAGCAGCAACATTTCTAACAACACATTCAACAGGAGCCATCTCAAGTCGTTTAACAAGGCTATCTGTCTCACTTATAAGTTCCTCAAAGTGGGTAGGTATTCCTTCATCTTCAAGGTATTTCATGATGAAAGCATTAAATTTATTATTAATAGTTCCCTTTCCGTCGAGGCTTTCAATTTTTTTCCCATCGAACGCCGAAGTATCATCTCTATAATGCATAATCAAAAAATCTGATTCATTAGATTCATAGAGCGACTTTGCTTTTCCAGTTGTGATTAATTCACCTTTTTGAATATTTTCCATAACAATTAAGATAAAGATTGGTTAATTTCTGAAAGAAGTTCCCTCTCAAAGGCTTTAGCTTCTTCCTCTTCTGCACTGATTGTAACTTTGCAAGTTTTTTCATCAATTTCTGTAATGAGTATCTTAAAATCTCCATCAAAAGAATCTCCAGTAAACATTCTTCTGATAAAACCCTTTTCTTCTTCTCTAGAAAAGTTTACATAAAAAATTCCTTCTTCTCTATCAAGATCATTCACATTTATTAGTGCCTCTTTTAGGGCTCTATCTACAGCAGCCCAAGCTCTTGCGTATTCAAGATTCAACTCAATAAAACTATTTTGGGATTCATCCTGTTTTAGAGCTGCTTTTTGTCCATAATTTAAGTTTAAAGCTACCAATGATGTTCCGCCACTAGGAGGAGTTGTGGCGAAATAGTCTAATACCTTTCGCATTGTCTCCTCTTCAAGATTTTGTTCTCCTTCTACTCTTAACCATGTTCCATCAACTTCAGTTATATGAGAAATGAAAATTTCAGAACTTGCTTGTCTTATACCATGCTCTACCTTCATTACTAGTTTCGTGGTTGTTTGACTATCACCCAAATTTTCACTTTCAATTATGCCCGTTGTAGGATCTGATTTTGCAACTCCGTAGCCACTAGTAACCCAAAAGTCATTCATCATTGGCCAAGCACTGCTAGGTAAAGTCTCTACATAAACCCACCTTATTTCTCCAAGTTTATGCATCCTAACTTCATTAGAAGTACCTGAAGAAAATACTTGTTGAGGCATAGGTATGACATATTCGTCGCCTACCTTTTCTGGATTTATTGTGTTAATCGGATAAAAATCAATAATTGGGCGAGAAGTTATATTTTCTGGTAAATCTAAAGATTTCTCTTGTCTTTCCTTGAGATAGTCGTTTTTATGATCAGTTAAAAAATAACTACACGAACTTAATGACAAAGAAAAGAAGAGTGCTAAAGATAGATTTTTCATATTATTTAATTGAGTAAATTTAATTCTTTAAGAATATCTTCTGCTTGAGTATGGAATTGTGAGTCAAATTTAGTTAATGGTAATCTAATGCCGTCAGTGATTCTACCAATTCTATTTAACATCCATTTTATTGGAATTGGATTAGACTCAACAAATAAAATTTCATTTAATTTAACCAATTGCTTATCAAGTTGAAGTGCGGAATCTTTTTGACCATCTAAAGCAAGGCTACATATATCAGAAATAGTCTTTGGAACTATATTTGCAGTCACAGATATAGTTCCTGCTCCTCCATTTAATATAAATTGAGTTGATGTTGGATCGTCTCCTGAATAGAGTAAAAAATCATCTTTGTTTTCTGAAATAAGATAGTTAGCCATTCCATTTAAGCGATCTAAGTCCCCTGTTGCATCCTTTAAACCCACTATATTTTCATGGTCCACTAATCGAATAACGGTTTCATTCAAAAGGTCACAACCAGTCCTAGAAGGAACGTTATAAAGAATCTGGGGCAGATTAACCTCATCAGCTATTAACATGTAATGCTGATAGAGCCCTTCTTGTGTAGGCTTATTATAATAGGGCGTAACTAAGAGAGAAGCATCAGCGCCAGCAGATTTAGCTGAATTAGTAAGGTAAATTGCTTCTTTTGAAGAATTAGCTCCAGTTCCAGCTATGATCTTGATTCTACCCTGAGCTATATCTACAGATCTTTCTATGAGTTGTACGTGTTCAGCTACATCTAATGTAGCTGACTCTCCGGTAGTACCCACTACAACTAAACCAGATGTATTAGAACTTATATGCCATTCAATTAGATCTTTTAGGCCACCCCAGTTGATTTCTCCATCTGATTCCATTGGAGTAACAAGAGCTACTATGGACCCTTTTAGATTAAACATTAATACTTTTTTTCTCTCAATGTTAGAATTTAGACATTATAGAATGTTTCTGATGGAGGAGATATGCCAATACCCAAAATAAATAATAAAGCGCCGATATTCAAAGGTGAATGCACAGGAAATAAAACAATTAGTCTTTCTGATCTTAAAGGTAAAAACGTAGTTCTCTACTTTTACCCAAAAGATAGTACGCCTGGGTGTACCACCGAAGGACAAGATTTTAGAGACTTAAAAGCACAATTTACAAAAGCAAATACAGTAATTTTTGGCTTATCAAGAGAATCCATAAAATCTCACGAAAATTTTAAAAAGAAAGAAAAATTTAATTTCGATCTTATCTCTGACCCTGATGAAAAAATATGCAATCAATACGACGTAATTAAAGAAAAAAGTATGTATGGAAAAAAGTATATGGGAATCGAGAGAAGCACATTCTTAATAGATTCGAAAGGAAAGCTAATTCAAGAATGGAGAAAAGTAAAAGTCACTGGTCACGCAAAAGAGGTTCTTGAAGCTGCAAAACAAATTAAAGCTTAAGAGATAGGCTCAGGCCAAGAGTTAATTATAGCTTTTACAAAAGTAGCAAGTGGGATGGCAAAGAAAAGCCCCCAAAAACCCCATATACCTCCAAAAAATAATACAGCGATAATTATGACTACAGGGTGAAGGTTATTTCTAGAAGAGAATAATATTGGTACAAGGACATTGCCATCTAATATTTGGATTAGTAAATAAAAACCTAAAAGCCAATAGAAATTTTCTGAAAGGCCCCACTCATATAGCCCTATCAAGACTACCGGAATAGTGACTAAAATGGCTCCGAAGATGGGGATAATCACTGAAAGGCCAACTAATATTGCTATCAAGACAGCATAAGGAAGACCTAGCAAAGCAAATAGAATATATGAAGCCGTAGCTACCAAAAGCATCTCAATGAATTTACCAGTAACATAATTGAATAGTTGATCATTCATCTCCGAAAATACTGATTGCATGAATCCATTTTCTTTAGGAAGTATGATTGAGGCAATTGGCAATAATATGCTTTTATCTTTCAAAAAAAAGAAAACCATTAAAGGAATCATGATTGCATAAAGAATGGCGTTGAACATTAATGAAATAGTCCCAGCAAGCTGTCCTAAAGCAGAACTTAGCAAGACACTAATTTGATTGCTTAAATTTGCAAAAATTTGATCAATTTCTTCTTCTGAAAAATAATTATTCATTTCTATAAGGTTTTGTTGAAATGAACTGACAATAATTGGTAAATTCTGTAAAAGATTATTTATTTCAGTTCCAATGCTTGGAAGGGCCATAAATAGACTTAAATAAAATCCAAAAAATACTATTAAAGTGATACTTAATGAAAGTTTCTGAGACATATTATATTTGATCAGAGTTGTCATAAATCCATTTAAAAGAAAAGCAATGACAATACTGATTATCACTGGCAACAAGACATTTCCAAATAAAATGATAAAAAAGAAAGAAAAAATTAATAATATTGCAAAATAAACAGATTCTTCATTAGAAAAAAATCTTTTGATAAATTTATTCAGTAAACTTCGCATAGTTATAGAGGAACTAAGTATTTTTTAAATAATCTAATATATTCCATTAATATAGTAACTACTTTCAATGAAAAGAAATAGTTCGAAAAGCATTATATATAAATTAAGAATTCAGTGGCTGCTCTTAGTTCTCTGCACGTCCTTATTTACAGAAGAAGAACTACCTGTCATCGGTGACGCATCTTCATCTGTAATTTCTATATCTTCTGAATATAACTTGGGAAGACTTTATATGGCCCAGCTGAGAAGAGCGCTCCCAGAATATAATGATCCTGTCACACAGGACTACTCAGAGCATTTGGTCTATAGACTATCTGAATTCAGTGAATTAACTGATAGGAGGCTTGAGATTGCTCTTATTGACGAAAAATCTATAAATGCCTTCGCTGCTCCAGGAGGTATTGTAGGAATAAATGCTGGACTGATATTCCATGCCGAAACAGAGGGGCAAGTTGCATCTGTTGTATCACATGAATTAGCGCATTTAAGTCAAAGACACTTTGCTCGAAGAATGCAAAGACAGAAAGATAGAAGCTTGGCTAATTCGCTTATGATTCTTGCCAGTATAGCCCTTGCAGGAGCAACGAGTAATCCAAATGCTCTTTTGGTTGGTCAACAGGCCATTACTCAACAAAACCTTTCTTTCAGCAGAGGAGATGAACAAGAAGCAGATAGGATTGGTTTTAGAAATATGGTTGCTGCAGGATTTGACCCTAAAAGTACTTCATATATGTTTGAAAAATTACAGTCGTTAAGCCGACTTTCTGGATCAAATGAGCTTGAGTTTTTAAGGTCGCATCCTTTAACCAAAAATAGGATAGCTGATGCTCAATCTAGAGCGCAGGGATTTGAAAAAGGGAATTATAGAAATTCTCTTGATTATGATTTAGTAAGAAATAGAACTATCGTGCACTTCTCTGATATCCCGAGACAAGCAGTTACCATATTTAAAAAGGAGTTGAGAGAGGCTAAAACTGATAGAGATTTAATAGAGGCTAGTTATGGACTTGCACTTGCCCATTCTAAAGATAAAAAGCATACCTTGGCTTTAGAGAATATTCGTGAGGCATTAAATTTAGATAGTGAAAATCTAATCCTTCAGATAGGTCTTTTGGAGATGCATATTGCAGCAGAGAACTTTTTTGAAGCAGAGGCCTTGGCAGCTTCTCTCCTAAGCACTAACCCAAACAACTATCCAATCACTATGTTGTATAACCAGGTACTGATGAATAAAGGGGATTATGAGACTGGTGAAGAAATTCTAAGAAAATTAACTCTAATTCGACCACAAGATCCTCAGATCTGGTATTGGTTAGCAGAAGTTCAAGGTTTAGATAAAAACGTTATAGGCCTTCATCTCTCAAGAGCAGAATATTTCTTCTTAACTGGCTCATATGAAACCTCAATAAAGCACTTGCGGATGGCAATGGAATTAGCAGGTAATAATTTTCAATTAACTGAGACTATTCACAATAAGATTGAGAGATCACATAAATCTATAGAAGCTTTAAAGTCGGTCTCTTAACCGGGTGGCCATGAAAACTCTCTTTCGGCGATAAGATGAATATGAAGATGAAATACCGTTTGTTGTGCTCCAGCTCCATTGTTCACCACAAGTCTGAATGCATCTTCGATACCTAATTGTCTAGCAACCTTGCCTGCCACTAAAAATAAATGCCCGAGTAACTCTTGATCTTCTTCTTTAGAATCCGAAATTTTTTCTATTTGTTTCTTGGGAATTATAAGAAGATGTGTAGGTGCAACAGGGTTAATGTCTTTAAAGACTAAAGATAATTCATCTTCATAAACTATATCTGCAGGTAATTCTTTATCAATTATTTTTTGGAATATGGTCTCAGACATTGTTAAAGCTCCTTAGCATCATCATATGTGATAACCTCACCCATATCAGAATTACCACTCTCTTTTAGTATCACGTCATAACCTTGAACATTAGAAATCTCTTTAATGCCATCAATATGCATAGATTTCTCCTTAAATTGGGCAAGTTCATGAGTTTTAGATTTAGCATCCTTCGCATTTTCTGCCGCAATAAAGTAATTCAAATGAGTTTCATAGATTCCATCACCAATAGATGGGTCATAAAATCCAACATGCACCATAAATAATTTCATATCAATTCCTAGTTTAAATTTATCCCCAAAAAACCCAATATATAGATATATAACCAATATACAAAGGCGGTTAATATTATCGACAAACCAAGACTAAGATAAAAAGAAAATTTCCAACCGATCAAAAAATAGATAGTTACAAAAAAAACTAGCGAGGGCGGTATCATCAAGAGTATGTTTCTAGATAATTCTCTAATTGAATTTATATCCTCTGCATCAAAGTAAAGCCAGATAAAAGCCAATAAAGAGGTTAGAGGTATTGAAGCTACAATACCTGCAAAAACAGTAGATCTTTTTGCAATTTCAGATATCAAAACTACAACAAAAGCAGTAAATATTAATTTTATAAAGACATACATAAAGTTATTCCACAATTAAACAACAATAGTTAAGATAAAAGAAGATATATGAACCCTAAGGAGCCTTCTCTAAATATTTCAGCAACTCAACTACAAGAGGCTGTTGAAGATCTAGACCCTAAGAAAAATTTGCAAAATATTGCAGCTGCTGCTGCAGAAATCTTAGCTGAGTCAGATCTTTCTACCAGATGGGATGATATTGTGACTATGCTAGATAGTGAAAATATTTCTGAGAGATTAAGACTGGCTGCCCATATCATCTTCAGAGCTAAACTTGTTCTCAATGAAATTGATAAAGATCCAATAGCAAAGACGATTGTTTATAACACTATGTTGATGATGGATGCTCTTGAAGTGTCAAATCTAAAAGGCTATATCGTGGAAAAATCTTCAACTAAGTTCCAAGAATTGGATATAAATGCCTCTTCTATGGAATCTGCATTAAAAAAGGAACGTGTTGTTTCTGTTATAAAAGAACTTCAAACTGATAACCCCGGAAAAGGCATCACATGGTTACGAAAGGAAGCTTCAAAACTTTTAACCTCTGAAGGTTATAAAGGATACAGTTATAGACAAATTATGAGAGATACCAAGGGCTTAATAATTGATTAAGCTTTAGTCAGGTAAATGCCCAGCCATGTAGCGCCCAAGCATGAAAAAATTGATATGGAAATATATATCAAGGCACTTAGGAAGTGTCCCTCTACCAGAAGATCTAAGGATTCTTTAGAAAAAGCCGAGAAAGTTGTAAAAGCACCCAGAAATCCAATGAAAAGAAAAGGTGTGATAATTTTTTCTAGGCTAGAATCCACTAAATTGTAAAAAAGTCCTAAAAGAAAACAGCCCAAAATATTCACAATTAATATACCTAAAGGTATCTCTAAATTCTCTGGTCTTTGGAATAGATTAGAAATATAAAATCTAGATATAGCTCCTAATGCACCACCCAAACATATTAAAAGTATATTCATTTTTGGTTGGTGGGCCGTCTGCGACTCGAACGCAGGACCAATTCGTTAAAAGCGAACTGCTCTACCGACTGAGCTAACGGCCCGAAAAAAAAATCGTATTTTAAAGGTTTACTCAACTAAATTCGACTCTTCTTTTAGCTTTTCTTTAGATTTTTTTGCTAATTGAGCTGCACCAGATTGTGGATACGAATCTAAAACCTTTTGATAAAATTCTTCTGAAGTTCTTAGCTCTCCTTCAAATCTGTAAATTTCTCCTAATTTAAATAGTGAGTCAGGTGTTCTTGTATGCTCAGGAAATTGGTCAACAACACTTTGAAAACTTATTTTGGCATCTTCATACATTTCTTGAGCCAAATATAACTCACCAGACCAAAAGTATGCATCAGGAGTAAATGAACCCTCTGGAAATGAAATAATAATATTAGAGAAAAGCTCCAAGGCTTCGGCAAACCTTGACTCCTCAAATAAAGTTAATGCCGACTTGAATAAGTCCCTTTCTTCACTAATAGACACTATTTCTTGATCACTTTCAATAGAAGGTACCGGCTCAGAGGATAGATTTGATAATTCAAGAATTCGTCCATCCAAATCTAAGTATCTCTGTTGCTGGAGCTCTAGAGATCTATCAACAAGAATGGAATTCTCCTCTAATAAATTCCTTAATTCTCTAATTTCTTCTTCCAGCCGTTCTAACTTTTCATACAGCAATTCGAAACTCTCATTTTCATTAGAAAAAAATAATGAAGAAAAGAGAATTCCGAGACCTAGAAGAAAGCTTTTCAAATTGAATTAAAATGTTTTAACTAATGCTCTTCTATTTTTCGACCAAGAATTTTCATTAGAGCCAGATGCAGCTGGTTTTTCTTCTCCGTAACTTACAGTAGATATTTTGCTTGAAGGAACTCCATTTATAATTAACAACTCAGCTACAGTCTTTGCTCTTTGTTCTCCTAGAGCTAAATTATATTCTCTTGTTCCTCTCTCATCACAATGACCTTCAACTCTTACACTCAAGTCATTATCTTTAATCATCTTAGCAAGGTTACGAATTTTAGCCCTACCTGCAGAGTTGATATCAGACCTATCATATGCAAAATAAAGCACATTGTTAGAAGTGATTCCGCCATCAGAGTATGCACCTGTAGCAGAAGCTGAAATAGCTGTAGCATCATTTGTTCTATCTGTTGAAACAGAACTACATGAAGCAAGAAATATAACTAGAAATGTTAAGTAAAATTTTTGAAAGATGTTCATTTAAGCCTCCTACTGCTTATTATACTTTTATTTTTATTCTAATCTATTATAGGAGACCATGATGGCTCTCTAGCCTCCCCTTTAAGTGAAGGCATTACAAACTTTGTTTTACCATCTAAGGTTATACCTGCCAAAATATCTTTATCTCCATCTTTTGTAGCGTAAAGAACAACATTTCCATTTGGAGAAACTGTAGGCGATTCATCTAATCGGGTATCAGTTAGGATTCTTATCTTTCCAGTCCTAAGGTTTTGTGTAGCTATATGAAATACACCATTTTGTCTGTGCACAAAGATTATACCTTTGCCATTTGGAAGATATCTTCCTCTGGCATTGTATGTTCCCTCAAAAGTTAGTCTTTTAATCCTTTTTGTTCTTGTGTTAACTTCATATAGTTGAGGAGATCCTGATCTATTAGATGTGAATAATATATTCCTAGAGTTTGGTGACCAGTCAGGCTCAGTATCAATACCAAAATGATTTGTTACCTGCAACCAAGAGGAAAGCTCTAAGTCGTAAATAAAGATATCTGGGTTACCAGATTTAGACAGGACTGCAGATATCTTTTTTCCGTCAGGAGCCCAGTTTGGCGAACTGTTGATCCCTTTTTCTAACTTTAAGCCTATTCTTTCAGCATTAGAGAGTTTTTGAATAAATATGCGTGAAGTCCCTTCTTCAAATGAAACATAAGAAATATTTTCCATATCGGGTGACCAGCTTGGAGACATTAGAGGTTGTGGTGAAGAGAATAGAGATAAGCTGTTGTTACCATCCACATCAGAAATCATCAAATTGTAATTAGGATCGCTCTTAGAGGGTTTGTCTATATAAGCTATCTTGGTGGAGAATATTCCAGGTATACCTTGTATTCGAGCATAAATTTTATCACTGATTTTATGTCCCATTTTTCTTAGAGTGCTTAACGGGCCCAATACTGAACCTCTATGAATCATTCTCTCTTTAACTACGTCAAATATTGTGTAAGAGACTCTTATTTCCTGATCTATCTCTGTGGATTCAATATTTCCTATTACTAAATAATCAGACCCTAGCAATCTCCAATCTTGATAAAAAACTTCCTCTTTTGTAGTTGGAAGGCTCAACATATTCCTTGGTGGTAGTACATTAAACTCCCCAAATGACTCTAGATCGGATTTAACGACTTCATGAATAAATATTTCTTGTGGAATTTCTAAATTCCATTGCATTGGTACAACCGCAATACTTATCGACTCCTCTATACCACCTTTTATTTCTATTCTTAATTGAGAAGATACACTCGGAAAGAAAATAATGAAGTATGTAATTAAAAATAATTTTTTAAAATTCATTTGATAGATTGATGCTATTCGGGAGTAAAAACCAAAGTAAATTTTCTAAAATGTTGATCAAATAATTGCATTTGCATAGTTAAACCCTCAAAAGATTTAACTTTAAGAATTGCAGACATAGCTGATTCATCAAAAGCTTTATTACCACTACTTTTTATAACAGAAGCCGAGAGGATCTCTCCTGTAGGAACAAGATTGATCTGTATCTCGGTCTTTAAACTTTGGTTGATATTTTTAGGCCTTTTCCAATTTTCCCTTACTTGTCTTTGTATCAAGTAAGAGTATTTTTCTACATCCGTCCGCAGAAGGTTCTTATCTATCTCTTTTACATCGACTAACCTTGTTTTCTCTAGTTGTTGAATCTCTTCTAAAATAGATGCTGAGCTTGAAATTTCTATATCTTGTTTTTCAACTTTCTTTTCCTTTTTTTGGATATCTTCGCTAAGTTTGATTGGATTCTTTCTTATTTTCTTTTTTTCTTCAAAAATAATATAAGCAGAAATGGGCTTGCTGGACTGAATATTAAATTGATCAAAATTAATATTGAAGAAATCTGAAAAGGAAAGAACTATTCCAAAGTGGATTATTAATGATAAACATAAGGGTACAAAATAATTGATCATTTCTGTGAAATTGGCACTGAAATTAAGCCTATATCACTTGCTCCAGCAATTTGTAGTGTGGCCATTAAAGTCATTACTTGCTCATATTTAACTTCTCCATCACCTCTTATTACAACTTGTAGTCCTGGGCTAGCTTCAAATATCTTGGAAGTTAAGTCACTTATTTCCGAAAGACTCAGAGGCTTACCTTTAGTAGAGTCGGTTTCTAAGAATAAAGTTCCCTCTTGAGTGATAGATACAATAAGTGGTTCTTGATTTTTAACAGGTAAGGCTTCGGAGGAAGCTTCTGGAAGGTTAACCTGTATGCCTTGAACCATTAAAGGTGCAGAAATCATAAAAATAACAAGCAAAACCAACATAACATCGATGTAAGGAACTACGTTGATGTCTGAAATTAAATTTCTTCTTTTCACTTCTATTTTGTCTGTATGTCTCTATGAAGAACGGCTGAGAATTCTTCTTTAAAGCCTTCCATACTAGATACTAAACTATCTGATTCAGAGATAAATTTGTTGTAGGCAATCAAAGCTGGAATCGCAGCAAATAAACCTATAGCGGTTGCTATTAGAGCTTCAGATATTCCAGGCGCTACAGCAGATAAAGTTGCCTGAGATGATCCTGCCAAACCTCTAAAAGAATTCATAATGCCCCATACAGTTCCAAATAGGCCTATATAAGGACTTACCGAAGCAACAGTGGCGAGAAATGGTAAATGTTTTTCCAGTAAAGCTTGCTCCTTTGCCAAGGCGGCTCGCATATTTCTTTGTACACTGGATATAATAGTCTCAGAATCAATATTTTCATTCTTGAGTCTTTTATAGTCTAAAAAACCAATTTGAAATAAGTATTCTGAACCTATTGTTTGGTGGCCCTCTTCTTGACTCTCAGCTAATAATGCTTCTAATCCTGAATCAGACCAAAATCTACTTTCAAATGCTAAAAATTCTTGGCTTACCTTATTTATATATAACCATCGCTCAAAAATTACCATCCAAGAAATGATAGAAGCCAATAAAAGAAGAATAATTACAGATTTAACTACTATGCTTGCGTTTAAGAATAATTCTAATATTGAGAGTTCCATGACCTTAGAGTAATTTTTTCATTCCCTTATGTAAATACTCGGGTAAAGAAGAGGGTTTAAAAGTATTAGGATCCAGACTACCACATTTTATATTTGCTTCAGCTATAGTTATATCCTCGACAAAAGCAGTTTGTTTAAAATCGAAGCTAACTTTTCCTAATTTTACTAATTGAGTCCTAACGATAATATTGTCATCTAACCTGGCAGGCTTATGAAGTTTCATTTCAACGCCTCTTACAACAAAGATAATGCCAGCCCCCATTAACTCCATTTGTTCGTAACCTACAGCTCGTAAATATTCGGTTCTAGCTCTTTCAAAAAATTTTAGGTAATTTGCGTAATAAACAACACCTTGAGCATCTGTATCTTCGTAATATACCTTTAAGTTATAGTCTTGCATTATTCAACATCTTCATGATCGGCTATGTCTTCAGAGTAAAGCTCTTTTAATAAAAATATAAAGTCATCCCATAATAAATCTGCTGTAAATGGAGAATCTAAATGAAGTTCAGGGTTGATTGCACCAAGTGGAACTCTTACCTTTATGGGACGCCTATCAAATTTATAAACTAGGGCTGGGATACCTTTGTTTTGAGTAGCATCTAATACTTGCTTCCACCAAGCTTCTAGAGGTTCTGCACCTGACCCATATCGTTTACATTCCAAGTACCATCTACCAAGTATCAAGTCAGGTAAGTGCTTTTCCCTGGTTTGTTCGAGTATCCTTCTAATATTATTTTTTAATCCTAAATCATTAGTAAGTAAATTAGCTACTTCCCTTTCGAAAGAAGCTCCTTTATTTCTTGAATTTGTCATATCAGTCCAGTTGATCCAGCATACCTTCCGCAAACTCTATATTAGAGGTTACGTTCTGTGTATCATCTAAATCCTCGAGCATTTCTAGTAACTTAAATACCTTAAGTGAAGTATCTAAATCAGCCTGAACTGTAGTTTCAGGTACTAAAGAGATCTCCGAATCATCTATCTTTATCTCTTTATCGGATAAAGCTTTTTTTATATTTTCAAAATCTTCAGGTGTTGAACTAACAGTTACGGACTCATCTTCATTGATTTCTATATCTTCAGCACCCGCCTCGATCGATATTTCCATCACTTCATCTGCATCATTTTCTGAAGAAACAGTAATAATCCCTTTCTTTTCAAATAAATAAGAGACAGATCCGTTAGTTCCTAAGTTGCCTCCAGACTTCGTAAAAGCATGTCTGACTTCGGCAACTGTTCGATTATTATTATCCGTCATGGATTCGACCATTATGGCTATGCCACCTGGACCGTAACCTTCAAAACTAACTTCCTCAAGATTTTCTCCCTCTAAACCACCTGCTCCTCTTTGGATAGCCCTTTCAATTGTGTCTTTTGTCATATTTGCAGAAAGAGCTTTATCAACTGCTGTTCTTAATCTTGGGTTGTCATCAGGAACACCTCCACCAAGCTTAGCGGCAACGGTTAGTTCTCTAATAAGAACTGAGAAAATCTTTCCTCTTTTTGCATCTTGTCTGCCTTTACGATGCTTAATATTCGCCCATTTTGAATGACCAGCCACTTTAAACCTCCTTATCTATCCCATGAAATCTTATATGAAGTTCTTCTAATTGATCTTTAGCTGCTTCCCCAGGTGCATCAGTTAAAAGGCATGAAGCAGTTTGGGTCTTCGGAAAGGCTATGACATCTCTTATTGATTCTGAATCCGTCATAAGCATAATCATCCTATCGAAACCAATGGCAAGTCCTGCATGAGGAGGACAACCGTGTTGAAGAGCAGATATAAGAAAACCAAACTTCTCTTCGGCTTCTTGATCTTCTATATTCAAGAGCTCCAATACTGCTTTTTGCATTTCTTTGTCATGGATTCTGACTGAACCTCCACCCAACTCGGTCCCATTCAAAACCACATCGTAAGCTTCAGTTAATGCTGATAATGGATCTTTTTTTAGCTCTTCTATGGAGCAACTAGGTGCTGTAAAAGGATGATGAAGTGGTGTTAATTCTCCAGATTTATTTTTTTCAAACATTGGGAAATCTACAACCCAGCAAGGTGCCCATTCACATGTCAAAAGATCAAGGTCTTTAGCAACCAAGTCTCTCAAGGCGGCTAATGAATCATTAACTACATTATTTTTACCAGCCCCGAAGAAAATAATATCACCTTCTTTAACGTCTAGAACCTTTAAAAGAGAATCAATGATTGAGTCTTCAATAAATTTTATAATTGGAGACTGCAAACCATCTTTGCCTTTAGATGGATCTTCTACACGTATGTAAGCTAATCCCTTTGCACCATAATTACCTACAAAGTCAGTATAGTCATCAATTTGCTTTCTTGTTAAAAGCTTTCCATTAGGGACTCGCAAAGCAGCAATTCTTGAGTTTGAATCATTTGCAGGTTCATTAAAGACTTTAAAATCACAATCAATAAATAGGTCTTTTACTTCAATTAATTCAAGCGGATTTCTTAAGTCAGGTTTATCAATTCCGTATTTTGATATAGCTTCTTGATAAGGAATTTTAGGAAAATCTCCTAAATCAACCGACAAGGTTTCTTTGAAGACTTGTTTAATCATCTCAGTAATTAACGCAATCACTTCTTCTGAGTCTGCAAATGACAACTCTATGTCCAGTTGAGTAAATTCAGGTTGTCTATCAGCGCGCAGATCTTCGTCTCTAAAACATTTTGCAAATTGAAAATACTTTTCGAAACCTGAAGCCATAAGTGTTTGCTTGAAAAGTTGAGGTGACTGAGGAAGTGCAAAAAACTGACCTGGAAATGTTCTACTGGGCACTAGGTAGTCTCTTGCTCCTTCAGGAGTAGCTTTTGTTAATAAAGGCGTCTCAATTTCTACAAAATCCTGCTTATCCAAAAAACTTCTAAAGACAGACGAAACTTTAGATCTCAGTCTAAGGTTTTGTTGCATTTCAGGTCTTCTTAAATCAAGAAATCTATATTTCAAACGAGTTTCTTCACCAACTGAAGTATATTCATCTAACTGAAAAGGAATTGGCAAGGAAGTGTTTAAAACTTCTAATTCAGAAGCAACTATTTCCACTTTGCCAGTTACTAAATTACTATTTTCAGTGCCTTCGGGTCTCTCTCTAACCAAGCCTTTAGAGAGTATTACGTATTCATTTCTGCAAGTTTCAGCCAATGAGAAAGTATTTTCTGATTCAGGGTTATAAACAACCTGAACAAGACCATCTTCATCCCTTAAATCAAAGAAAATGACACCACCATGATCCCTTCTTCTATGAATCCAGCCAGTTACAGAAATCTCTTGACCTATTAGGTCCTCGGTAACTTGATTACATTTATGTGTTCTTTTCATGTGTATATTAAGAAGAGACTTCTTTTTTCGAAGTATCTTTTTTTTCTTTTGTAGTTTTAGATGACTGACTTTCATTATCGCTTTTAGCAATGTTCTTCTTGTTACCAGTTTTAAAGTCAGTTTCATACCAACCTGTACCCTTCAATCTAAAAGAGGGAGCTGTAGGCATTTGAACTAGATCTGGATTATTGCTTTTAAAATCATCTAGTTCGGAGATTCTCATTTGTTGCTCAAAAATCTCATCAGTTTTTGTATTCTTAAAAATATATGTTGGCATAAAAGATTACTCAGTAAAAAAGGATTATGATCATACTGCACGACAATTATACCAATTTTAATTATATAGATTCTTAAAACTAGCTATATGTTAGTATTAAGGGACATATTTTATGAAAGCTTCACATTTAATATTAGGAACTCAAAGAGAAAATCCTGCAGATGCAGAAATAATAAGCCATCAATTGATGATTAGAGCAGGTCTTGTAAGACAGGTCTCTTCAGGGATATACAATTGGCTACCTATAGGAAAAAAAGTATTACAAAAGGTAGAAAATATCATCCGAAAGGAGATGAATATTGCAGGAGCCCAAGAAATCTTAATGCCTATGGTTCAACCTGCTTCATTATGGGAAGAATCTGGAAGGATAGATCAATATGGTCAAGAACTACTGGTATTCCTTGATAGACATGAAAATAAATTCTGTTTAGGGCCTACCCATGAAGAGATAATTACTGACTTATGCAAGAATCTTTTGACCAGTTATAAACAACTCCCAGTAACGCTATATCAAATCCAAACTAAATTTAGAGATGAGATAAGACCCAGATTTGGTGTAATGAGATCAAGAGAATTCTTGATGAAAGATGCCTATTCATTTGATTTAGATAAAGAAAGTTTAGATCAAAGTTATTCTGTAATGAAAGAAGCCTATATAAAGATTTTTGATAGTTTAGGATTAGATTACCGAATAGTTAAAGCTGATAGTGGCGCGATTGGAGGTTCTGATTCTGAGGAATTCCATGTTCTTGCAGATTCAGGGGAAGATCTTTTAGCTTTTAGCGATAAGAGTGAATATGCAATAAATGCTGAATTACTAACTGAACTACAAGACGGTCAAGATCCCTACTCTCTTGAAGGTAAGCCGAGTCCTGATGGTAAAGGTCTTCTTAAACTAAAAAAGGGTATAGAAGTTGGCCATATCTTTAAACTAGGAAGAAAGTATTCAGAAATACTCAATCTGAGGATACAAGGAGAAAATAATGATATCCATCCTGAAATGGGATGTTATGGTATTGGTGCATCAAGGATAGTTGCAGCAGCAATAGAACAAAATCATGACAAAAAAGGGATAATTTGGCCTAAGGCCCTGGCACCCTTCGAAGTTGCTTTGGTTGAAGTTAATCCCAAGAAAAAAGACGAAATAAAAGAAAAGAGTTCTGAAATTTATAACTTACTTAAAGAAAATGATATAGATGTCTTGTGGGATGATAGAGAAAAAAGACCAGGAGTGAAGTTTACCGATATGGAAGTTACAGGAATACCTTTAACAATAATTATTGGCGAGAGAACACTAGAAACTGGTGAGATTGAAATAAAGAAAAGGCAAGATGAGAAACCACAACTAGTCTCTCATCAAAACCTTATATCGACTGTAAAAACTAATTAAGTCTCTCGATTATCATTGCATTAGCGGTGCCTCCCCCTTCGCATATTGCCTGAAGACCAAATCTTGCTTCACGTCTCTCCAGTTCGTGTAACAATGTTGTCATCAGTTTAGCACCTGTTCCTCCTAGAGGGTGGCCAAGTGCCATTGCTCCACCATTCACATTCAGTTTATCAAGATCAGCGCTAAGCTCCTTAGCCCAAGCTAAAGGAACTGGAGCAAATGCCTCATTTACCTCATAAAGATCTACATCCTCGATTGACATAGAGGCTTTTTCCAAAACAGTTTTTGAAGCTGGGATAGGACCTGTAAGCATAATGACAGGATCATCACCAGCAAGTGCAAGTGCTACTACTTTAGCTCTTGGTTTTATGCCTAGTTTTTCAAGCCCTGCATCATTAACTAGCATAACAGCTGCAGCTCCATCACAGATCTGACTCGATGTTCCTGCCGTCAATACGCCATCTTCTGATAAAGTATTTAAACCAGACAAGCTCTCAGCACTTGCATCGAATCTTATACCCTCATCTACAGTGACCATTTCTTTATCGCCATTAGGTAGATCTCCTTCTACCGGGACTATTTCTCTATCAAAATAACCACCTTCAGTAGCATTTACTGCTTTTTGATGACTAGCCAGAGCAAAAGAATCAAGTTCCTCTCTGGACATATTCCATCTCTCTGCCATCATTTCTGCACCAGTAAATTGGCTGAATTGCACTCCAGGATATCTTTCACTTGTTCCCTTTCCTCCATATGGTTGTCCATGACCAGCTTTAAAGCTATCAATGACAGCAGCGCCGATTGGAACTTGACTCATTACCTCAACTCCACCCGCTATAACAATATCCTGTGTTTCAGACATTACAGCTTGTGCTGCGAAATGAATTGCTTGTTGCGACGATCCACATTGCCTATCAACAGTAGTACCAGGAACTGATTCAGGCAATGAAGAAGCTAGAACGGCATTTCTTGCTACGTTTCCTGACTGTGCACCAGATTGGCTTACACATCCAAAAATTACATCGTCTATTAGTTCAGGCTTAACTCCTGTCCTTTGAACGATTTCATCCAAAACTAAAGCTCCTAAATCAGTTGGATGCCACTGACTCAACTTTCCATTCTTTCTTCCGCCTGGTGTCCTTACCGCACCTACTATATATGCGTTTCCCATAATCTCTCCTATTTATTCATGAAAGTGGCGACCCTATCAGTCGCCACATTGAAATCCTATAACAAAATAGGCTTTATGAGAAAGAGAAATTAGTCTTCTTTATTGATAGCGTCTATAACCTGCTTCTCTATAGTCTTTAATAACTTAGGATTTTGTTCCAAGAATTCAATAGAGTTAGCCTTACCCTGACCAATTTTTTCACCGTTATAGCTATACCACGCTCCAGCTTTCTCAATAATATCTAAATCCGCGCCTTTATCTATAAGTTCACCTAATCTATTGATACCCTTATTGTAGAGTATTTGAAACTCGGCCTGTTTAAATGGTGGAGAAACTTTATTTTTTACGACCTTAACTCTTGTTTCATTTCCAACAGCCTCGTCACCATCCTTAACAGTGCCAATTCTTCTTATATCCATCCTCACTGAGGAGTAGAATTTAAGAGCATTTCCGCCTGCTGTTGTTTCAGGACTTCCAAACATAACACCGATCTTGTGTCTTATTTGATTAATAAAAATGACCAAAGTATCAGATTTTTGAACATTTCCAGTTATCTTTCTTAGAGCTTGAGACATTAGTCTCGCTTGTAATCCAACATGGTGGTCACCCATTTCACCTTCAATTTCTGCTTTAGGAACCAAAGCTGCCACTGAATCAATAACCAGTATGTCGATACCACCTGAAGCAACCATAATGTCGGCAACTTCTAATGCTTGCTCACCTGTATCAGGTTGAGAAACTAATAATTCGTCAACATTAACACCAAGCTTTTCTGCATAAATGGGATCTAAAGCATGCTCTGCATCAATGAATGCAGCAGTGCCTCCCAACTTTTGGCATTGAGCGATTACCTCGAGAGTAAGCGTTGTTTTGCCGGAAGATTCAGGACCGTAAATCTCTACAATTCTTCCTCTGGGCAGACCTCCAATACCTAGAGCTATATCGAGACCTAGAGAGCCAGTTGGAATTGCGGGTATTTTCTCATGCCTCTTCTCTCCCATACGCATAACAGTGCCAGAACCAAACTGTCTCTCAATTTGACCTAAAGCGCTGTCTAGCTGTTTTGTTTTATCTACTTCTTTTATATCTGTCACCTTTTTTTGAGCCATAATACTTCTCCGT
>CACEHP010000012.1:0-51378 GCA_902559365.1 uncultured SAR86 cluster bacterium | reverse complement strand
TTCAATGAAGAGCAATCACTAATACAAGATCAAGTCGATCAGTTTGTTCAAAAAGAGTATGACTGGGAAACTAGACAATCTTTATCAAATTCTGAATTAGGTTTTGGTGAAGACAATTGGAAAAAATTTGCTGAACTTGGCTGGTTAGGAATTAGTGTTTCTGAAGACAGCGGAGGTTTTGGCGGTTCAGCAATTGAATCAATGTTAATTATGGAAGCCTTCGGTAAAGGGCTAGTAGTAGAGCCATTTTTGGAAACAGTTATTATGGCTGGAGGATTAATCGATGATCATGGATCTGATCAACAAAAATCTTCTTTTTTAGAACCAGCCATAGCCGGTGAGATGCATTTAGCTTTGGCTTATGCTGAACCACAGAGCAGATTCAATTTATCTGATGTAGTTACAGAGGCTAAAGCAGATGGAGATAATTTTATTATTAATGGTTATAAATCTGTTGTGATGAATGGACCTTCGGCAGATCAAATTATCGTTTCAGCAAGGACATCAGGTACTCAACTTGATGAAAATGGAATATCTCTTTTTATCATTGACGCCAATGCATCTGGTTTGGATAAAACAAACTACAAAACAGTAGATGGTAGAAGGGCTTCTGATCTTACTTTTGAGAATGTTTCTGTTTCAAAAGAAAATCTAATCGGTGATCAAGATAAAGCCTTTGAGATTCTAGATTCAGCCATTGATAAGGCGATTTTAGCTATCTCTGCTGAAGCTGTTGGTGCAATGGAAGTCCTATATAAAACTACTGTTGAGTACACAAAAACAAGAGAGCAGTTTGGTACTGCTATCGGGAAATTCCAGGTTCTTCAACACAGAATGGTGGACATGTTTATGGAGTATGAGCAGTGCAAATCACTTTTGTATATGGCAACCATGAAACATGAAGAGAAAGCTGAAGATGCTAAAAAAGCCATATCAGGTCTAAAGTATCAAGTAGGAAAAGCAGGTAAGTTTATCGGTCAACAAGCTGTGCAACTTCATGGAGGTATGGGTGTAACTGATGAATTGAATGTCGGTCACTATTTCAAAAGACTGACAACAGTTGGAACCATTTTTGGTAATACAGATTATCACCTCAAGAAATACACTTCTTTATAAATGAAAAAAGAACAGCCCGATCAAAGGATCCGACCTGAACTTCCTAAAGATCCTTTTGGAGACTTTCAGTATAGACAAGCTCTAGCAGAAGAGATGTTACCTATGATTGGTCGTATCTATCGAGACAACGTTCATCTTCTTCTTTACGGTAAACCTTTGGTTAATCTTTCTGTATCAGAAATAATGAACGCACACAGGTTTGTTAGAGAGACCGAAAATAATGAACTAAGTGAATTTGAAACCTACCAGGTCATAGTAGCTTTAAGTCAACTTGAATTAGGACCCGCGGAGATAGATATAGGAATAATAGCTGCAGCCTATCTTTTCGAAGATAAAGGTTTATCCATAGATGAGTTTGTTAAAGAGTCAGTCAATGACTTGATTGGTACCAAGGGGTCGATACTCGAAAAAGCTCAAGACGTTGTGCTTTATGGATTCGGAAGAATTGGACGTTTATTGACTCGAATGTTGATCGAAGACTCTGGCGGCGGAGATAATTTAAGACTTAGAGCTATAGTTGTTAGAAAAGCAGTTGAAGGTGATCTAATAAAAAGAGCTAACCTAATGAGAACAGACTCTGTACATGGACCATTTAAAGGAACTGTTAGGGTTGTAGAAGAAGAAGATAAGCTCATTATAAATGGCAATGAAGTCAAAGTTATCTATGCCAGCAATCCCTCTGATATAGATTACACTGAATACGGTATAAATAATGCTCTATTAATTGACAATACTGGTGTTTGGAGGAATAAAGAAGGGTTAAGTACTCACTTAAATTGCAATGGAATATCCAAAGTCTTACTGACTGCTCCTGCTAAAGAGGGTATTAAGAATATTGTTCATGGAATTAATAACGAGATAATTGAAAATGATTCTATTTTAGGAGCAGCTTCTTGCACAACCAATGCTATAGTTCCTACCCTTAAAGTTTTAAATGATGAGTTCAGCATAGTGGCTGGACATATTGAAAGTGTCCACTCGTATACTAATGATCAAAACTTAATTGATAATTTTCATAAAAAAGAACGAAGAGGTAGAAGTGCTGCCCTCAATATGGTCATCACTGAAACAGGTGCCGGTAAGGCAGTAGGCCAAGTATTACCAGAACTTATCGGAAAACTTACCGCTAATGCTGTAAGAGTCCCCACACCTAATGTCTCACTTGCAATAATGAACTTACAATTAGGGCGTGATATCAGTGTTGAAGAAGTAAATGACTTTCTTAGACAAAAAGCGTTTCATTCAGATCTAAAAGAGCAAATAGGTTTTACTAATTCTCCTGAAGTTGTCTCGACAGACTTTGTAGGCGACAGACATGCCGGAATAATTGATTCAGCAGCAACTTTAGTTAATGGTGATAAATGTGTTCTCTATGTCTGGTACGACAATGAATATGGGTACACTGCACAACTTTTAGGACTAGCTAAAGAGATGGTTGGTTTAACCTATAAAAGATATCCAAATTTTAGCGAAACTTCCTAGCAAAATAACCTCCAGATCATTATAATACCCACGCGCTCACAGGGTACTTTTCCCATTTATCAGATAGGGAATGATTAGAATAAAAAAAGGTTTAGATATACCCATTTACGGCTTTCCTGCCGACAACATAGTTGACTCTAAAATAACCAGATCTGTTGCAGTCCTAGGTAATGACTATGTTGGAATGAAACCAACTATGTTAGTTGAGGAAGGAGACTCGGTTAAATTGGGTCAGGCTCTCTTCGAGGATAAAAAAAATCCCGGTGTAATAATTACATCTCCAGCAGGAGGAAAGATTGAATCCATCAATAGGGGCGATAGAAGGGCACTTCAATCCATTGTTATAGAGATTGAAGCGGAAGAAAAAATTGAAGAATTTAAAAGCTATAGCAATGAAGCTTTAGATTCTGCTTCATCAGATGATATTAGACATCAGCTAATCAAATCTGGTATGTGGACCGCATTCAGGACAAGACCTTACAGCAAAATCCCTGCAATAAATTCTTCTCCTTCAAATATATTCATCTCAGTTTTGGATACTGAGCCGCTCAGCCCAGATCCAGAAAAAATAGTTAATCAACGCTTGGAAGATTTTTATTTTGGTCTCTCCGTTCTAAAAAAACTGGTTGATTGTCCTATACATTTATCTGTCTCAGAAAATTCACAACTTGAAATAGAAGAAGATGCTCAAGTTAAAAAGCACAAATTTTCTGGACCTCACCCAGCCGGTCTTGTAGGCACTCATATGCATTTCATTTCACCAGCTTCATTAACTAACATAAACTGGACTATTGGATATCAGGATGTGATAGGTGTTGGCTCGCTTTTCACTACCGGTCACTTATTTACTGAAAGAGTGATTGCTCTTTCTGGTCCTCAGGTCAATGAGCCAAGATATATCAAGACTAGACTTGGTGCTTGCACGGATGAACTTACCGCAGGCGAGTTAACCCAAAGAGAGAATAGAATAATATCTGGATCTGTTATATCAGGCAGGGAGGCTATTGGGCCTTATGCTTATCTTGGTAGATACCACAATCAAGTGTCTGTTATTGCAGAGCCTAATTCTAAAGATAGAGAATTCATGAATTGGTTAACACCAGGTCCAAGAAAATTTTCTAAAATACCTCTGTTTTTATCTTCACTTTTCCCAAAAAAGGTATTCAAGTTCAAAGCTTTGATGAACGGTTCAGATCGTCCTATTGTTCCGATAGGAGTTTATGAAGAGGTTTTACCGTTCAACATGCTGCCAGCAATGTTATTAAGAAACGTAGTTTTGATGGATACAGAAAAAATTCAAGATTTAGGTGGATTGGAGTTAGATGAAGAGGATCTATCTCTTTGTAGTTATGTATGTCCCGGGAAATATGATTTTGGATCTTTATTGAGAGCAGGTCTAACTAAAATAGAGGTAGAAGGTTAATGAAGCCCTTAAGAAAATATTTAGACTCAATTAAGCCCAAGTTTACTTCTGGAGGCTCGTTAGAGAAATACTTTCCTATCTATGATGTATTTGAAAATCTATTTTACTCATCGGATAAGAGAACTTTTGGCTCCGTTCATATCAGAGATAATATAGACCTTCAAAAGGTAATGGTCGTAGTCTGGATGGCAACTTTCCCTGCCATGTTTTACGGAATGTATAATTTGGGATATCAATCTTTGACGGCATTTGAACAGATTGGGTCCATCAATAAAGATGATTGGCATTTCTTATTTATCGACTTGCTCTGCAGTTATGATCCTAAAAGTATTTTTGATTGCATTTGGTTTGGGGCCTGTTATTTCATACCAATATATCTAGTGACATTCATTGTAGGCATTGCATGGGAAGTAATATTTGCTGTCGTTAGAGGTCATGAAATAAACGAAGGTGCTTTTGTCACAACCGTATTATTTGCTCTTTGCTGCCCGCCTGATGCTCCTCTCTGGCAGGTTGCTCTAGGTATAAGCTTTGGTATTGTTGTAGCCAAAGAAATTTTTGGTGGCACTGGTAAAAATTTCTTAAATCCAGCTTTGGCCGGACGTGCATTTTTATACTTTGCTTATCCAGTGAACTGGTCTGGAGACTCAGTTTGGGTTGCTGTAGATGGTTATAGTTCACCAACTATCCTAGGTATTGGTGCACAAGAAGGACTCCAAGGTATTCAAGCTCAATATAGCTGGAGTGAAGCTTTCTTAGGCTCAATACCAGGCTCTATTGGAGAAACATCTACCTTATTTATTCTTCTTGGGCTTGCAATTTTGTTATATACCAGAGTTGCTTCTTGGAGGATCATTGCTGGAGTTTTATTGGGAACTTTCCTAACATCAGAATTATTTAATCTGATCGGGTCTGAAACCAACCCAATGTTCTCTCTACCATTTCACTGGCATTTAGTAATCGGTGGTTTTGCATTCGGATTAACCTTTATGGCTGTTGAGCCTGTTTCAGGTTCACACACAAATCTGGGCAGATGGTATTACGGAATTTTGATTGGAGTCATGGTCGTTTTAATTAGAGTTGTTAACCCCGCTTATCCAGAAGGAATGATGCTTGCAATTCTTTTTGCAAATTTATTCGCGCCATTAATTGATCATTTTGTTCAAGAGAGAAATATAAAACATAGACTGAAAAGGGCTGCTTAATGAATAACAATGACACTATAAGAAAAACACTGTTAGTTGCAGTTTCTCTTTGTTTGGTTTGCTCGGCTTTAATATCTTTCTCTGCAGTCGAGTTAAGGGATTTACAGGAAGCAAATAAAACATTAGATAAACAAAGTAAGATTTTATCAGCAGCAGGTCTTCTTCAAGATTCAACTGATGTTACCGAACAATTTAAGTCTATAGATGCTCGAGTAGTAGATTTAGAGACAGGTTTATTTGATACAAGCATAAAAATTGAGGATTACGACGAAGGTGCCTTTTCTCGAAATCCATCAACTTCAATTGAACTAACTTCAGAAAAAGATATTGCTCTAATTAAAAGAAGAGAGAATTTTCAAACTGTTTATCTGCATTATGAACAAGATCAACTAAATGCCATTATTCTTCCTGTAAGGGGCTATGGACTCTGGGGAACCATGAAAGGTTATTTAGCTCTTGAACCGGATTTACAGACTATTATAGGGTTAGAATTCTTTGAACACATAGAGACACCTGGTCTCGGTGGCGAAATAGTGAATCCAAGATGGAAAGCTATCTGGAAAGGAAAGGAAATATTTTCTGAGAATGGTGAAATCTTAATATCCGTTATAAAGGGCTCAGTAGATAAGTCCTCTGAAAATGCGAAATATCAAGTTGATGGTCTATCAGGTGCAACCATCACTAGTAATGGAGTGACAAACCTATTGTCCTTCTGGCTGGGAGATATGGGGTATGGCCCTTTAATTACTCAATTAAAAAATAAGGAGTTAAAAGATGTCTAAAGCTAGAGAAGTTCTTTTAAATCCGATTTTTAATGACAATCCAATCGCCTTACAAATTTTAGGTATATGTTCTGCACTGGCTGTAACTGGCAATCTCTATATAACCCTGATTATGTGTGTCGCTTTGACGACTGTTGTAACTTTATCTAATCTATTCGTATCTCTTATTAGAAATCATATACCCACGAACATTAGAATCATTGTTCAGATATCTATCATCGCAACTTTGGTGATGCTTGTAGATGAAGTGCTTCAAGCATTCGATTACGAGAGTAGTAAAACTCTTTCAGTCTTTGTTGGTTTAATTGTTACCAATTGCATAGTAATGGGTAGGGCAGAAGCTTTTGCAATGAAAAATGGACCTTTAATGAGTGCAATAGACGGCTTTGGAAATGGTCTTGGCTATAGTGTAATCCTTATAATTATAGCCGTTATTAGAGAGTTTGTAGGTGCTGGAACCTTTTATGGAATAGAGATAATGCCATTAACAACTAACGGTGGATGGTATATGGCAAATAACTTCTTTCTAACACCAGCGAGTTCTTTTTTTATAATTGGATTCACTATCTGGGCATTGAGACAATGGAAAACAGACCAGATAGAAGAGCCTGAATTCAAAATTTCAAAAAATAGCTTAGAAGCAGAAGAGAGGGCAGTCTGATGTTAGAAGCTTACTTAAGTATGTTTATAAAAGCAGTATTCATTGAAAATATTGCTATTAATTTCTTTCTCGGAATGTGCACCTTCCTTGCTATTTCAAAACGTATTCAGCCCGCAATTGGATTAGGCATTGCTGTAATAGTGGTACTTGGATTAGCCGTTCCGATTAATAATCTAATTTTTAATAACTTTTTAAAAGAAGACGCTTTGTTCCCAGGTTCTGACCTACATTTTGTTGGTCTCATTTGTTACATAGGAATCATTGCTGCTCTAGTGCAAATTCTAGAGATGTTTTTAGATCGTTACATACCTGCACTGTATAACGCACTAGGGGTCTTTCTTCCACTGATTACCGTTAATTGCGCAATTTTGGGAGGGGTTTTATTCTCAATTGAAAGAAATTTAGTATTTACAGAGAGTATTGTTTACGGCTTAGGAGCCGGTACCGGTTGGGCGTTGGCTATTGTTGCTTTAGCTGGAATTACTGAAAGATTGAAATATGCTGATATACCTGAAGGGTTGCAAGGGTTAGGTATAACTTTCATAACAGTAGGTTTAATGTGTTTTGGTTTTTTATCTTTTGGAGGAATCTCTTTATAAAGTATGAATTTTTTACAAAATGAAATTGTTTTAGGTGTTTTGGTTTTCACTCTAGCAGTGAATATGATGGTTTTTATTATATTAGGTGCTAGAAAATTATTAGTTTCTTCAGGAAACGTTAGTATATCTATGAATGAAGCTGCTAAATCTGTTGAGGTAGAGGCTGGTGGTAAACTACTTCAAACTCTAGCATCTCAAAATCTTTTCTTATCTTCTGCTTGTGGTGGCGGTGGCACTTGTGCACAGTGTAAATGTCGAGTAATTAGCGGAGGAGGTTCCATACTTCCTACAGAGGAAGCTCATTTCACGAATAAGGAAAAAAATGAGGGTTGGAGGTTATCTTGCCAAGTACCAGTAAAAGATAATATGGAAATAGTCGTACCCGATGAAGTCTTTGGAGCGCGAAAATGGGAATGTGAGGTTGTATCAAACCAAAATGTTGCTACATTCATAAAAGAATTGGTTCTCAAGTTACCAGAGGGAGAAGAGGTTGCTTTTAAAGCTGGTGGCTACGTACAGATGGAAATACCCCCTTATGAGTTAGACTATAAAACGTTTGATATTGAAGAGGAATATCACGAAGATTGGGATAGATTTGGGGTATGGGAAAATACTGCTAAAACTTTAGAGCCAGTAATACGAGCTTATTCCATGGCTAATTATCCTAATGAGAAGGGTATTATGAAGTTTAATATTAGAATAGCTTCACCGCCACCTGGCACAGATTTCCCTCCAGGTGAAATGTCTTCATATATTTTTAATCTCAAAGAAGGTGATAAGTTGACTATATTCGGTCCTTTTGGAGAATTTTTTGCTGAAGAAACAGACAACGAGATGGTATTCATCGGTGGGGGTGCGGGAATGGCTCCAATGAGATCCCATATATTTGACCAACTTCTAAGAATCAACTCAAACAGAAAAATTACTTTCTTCTATGGAGCAAGAAGTCTAAAAGAGATGTTTTATACTGAAGAATATAACAAACTTGCCGAGGAGCATGATAATTTTGAGTGGCATGTGGCACTTTCCGATCCATTACCCGAAGACAATTGGGAAGGGTATACTGGATTTATTCATCAAGTAATACACGATGAGTATCTAAAAGATCACCCAGCACCTGAAGACTGTGAATACTATATGTGTGGACCTCCAATGATGATGGATGCTTGTTTTGACATGTTAGATAGTTTAGGTGTTGAGCCAGAAGCTATTAAATTTGATGATTTTGGAAGCTAATTGAATTTTAAGTTAGTTTTATCTTCTTTAACCTTTATTCTTGCTCTATTCTTAATTTTTAAGAAGGAAGATGTAGCCGAGATCCAGATTTATAAAGGTAATATTATGGGAACCAGCTACAATATTACCCTTCAATCTGATGTTTCAGGTGAGGAAGCTCACTTCAAAGCTTACAACATCCTCCAAAAAGTTAACCAAGAAATGTCTACATATATAGACGACTCCTTGATTTCAAAAGTAAATAAAGCTGACATAGGTAAATGGGTAAAAGTATCTCAAGATTTTCTAGATGTCCTAAGCTTTGCCACAGCTTTATGTAAAGATACTCGAGGTATATATGATGTATCTATCGGAAAATTAGTAAATCTATGGGGTTTTGGACCTGATTCTGTAGATAAAGAACCTTCTGCAGAAGAGTTAAGTTACTTTTCATCTCAAGTTGGTTGTAATTCGATAGAATTAGATCATTTAAATCTTGCAATTAAAAAGGTGAAAGATATCGAACTAGATTTTTCATCTATAGCTAAAGGCTTTGGTATTGATAAAGTATATGAATTTTTGATCAAACAGCCTTATCTTAATGGTTTTTTTATTGAGATCGGAGGGGAAATTAGATCTACTTCCTTAAAGTCTAATGATAAACCTTGGAAAGCTGGAATTATAAATCCAATTCAGCAAGAAAAGCTCATATATACTTTTTTGTCTTCTGATTTTGACTCTTTCGCTTTAGCAACTTCAGGTGATTACCGAAATATAAGAATCTTTAATGAGAGGGAGTTAAGCCATACTCTAGATACTTTATCTGGCACTCCAAAGAACCTTGCAAAAAAATCTGTTTCTGTAGTTGCAGAAAACGCTATGAAAGCTGATGCACTAGCAACAACTCTTAATGCCATGACACTAGAGCAAGCCATCAATTATGCCAATCAGAAACAAATAAAAGCACTCTTTATTACAGAATCTGAAGGTCAGTCTAAATTAATATTCTCTGAAAAACTCAAACAGGTTAAAATGTAAGTATGTTAGAAATGTTAATAATATTCCTTGTTTTAATAACCATTATCGGCGTTATGTCCGTAGGCGTGCTTTTTGGAAAAAAACCTATAACTGGCTCTTGTGGGGGACTGGCTAATTTAGAACCTGGAAGAGAATGCGAACTGTGCGGAGGAAATCCCTCAAACTGTGTTGAACAATAATTTCATTATTAAAATAAAAAGGGAGCCTAAAGCTCCCTTTTTAATATCAGTCCGATTTTAGAACTGATTCATAGTGTTGTCTTCACCAGCTGCTTTAAGAGCCGCTTCCCCTGCAAAATATTCTTTGTGATCGTCTCCCATATCGGAGCCAGCCATATTTTGATGCTTAACACACGCTATACCTTCTCTTATTTCTTTTCTTTGAACTCCTTCTACGTATCCTAACATTCCTTTTTCACCAAAATATTCTTTTGCAAGATTATCAGTTGATAATGCAGCGGTATGATAGGTAGGTAGGGTAATTAAGTGATGGAATATTCCTGCTTGTTTTGCTGCATCTGCCTGGAATGTTCTTATTCTCTCATCTGCTTCTTTACCTAATTCTGTATCATCATACTTCTCATCCATAAGATTCTCTCTCTCATAGCTTGATGTATCTTTGCCTTCTTCTTCCATTGAGTCGAAGACTTGCTGCCTGAAATTTAAGGTCCAGTTAAAAGAAGGGCTATTGTTGTAAACTAACTTAGCATTAGGAACAACTTTACGAATTTCATCCATCATTCCTCCAATCTGTCCAATATGAGGTTTTTCTGTTTCTATCCATATTAGATCAGCACCGTTTTGTAGACTTGTAATGGAGTCTAATATACATCTTGCTTCACCAGTTCCTTCCTTAAACCTATAAAGATTGCTAGGAAGTCTTTTGGGTCTTACAACTTTTCCATGATAGTTTATAAGAACATCGCCGTGGTTCATTTCATCGTTTGAAACTTCTTCAAGGTCAAGGAATGAGTTGTATTGATCTCCCATATCACCGACTTCATGGGTGATGGCTATTTGTTTTGTAAGTCCAGCTCCTAGGGAGTCCGTCCTTGCAACTATCACACCATCATCAACACCTAATTCTAAAAATGCATAACGTACTGCATTTATCTTTGCCAAGAAATCAGAGTGAGGAACGGTTACTTTCCCATCTTGGTGACCACATTGCTTTTCATCTGAGACTTGGTTTTCAATTTGTATACAGCAAGCTCCTGCCTCAATCATTTGTTTAGCCATAAGATAAGTTGCTTCTTCATTACCGAAACCAGC
Source organism: uncultured SAR86 cluster bacterium (assembly GCA_902559365.1). Taxonomy (GTDB): domain Bacteria; phylum Pseudomonadota; class Gammaproteobacteria; order Magnimaribacterales; family Magnimaribacteraceae; genus Magnimaribacter. The sequence goes on along the minus strand of CACEHP010000012.1, from coordinate 40,586 downwards.
ATCTATATCTGCAATGATTGGGACTATATGAGTTTGGAAGTTGTCTATCTTATCTTGTATTTCCTCTTTTGCTTTACCTTCAGTAGAATCGAGCTGCCTAAAAAGATCACCTAATTCTCTTGCATCAGCTTGTTTTAGGAATGTATATAACTCATCAATAAGCGATGCTACTGTAGTTTTTTCATGCATTGACTGATCAGGTAGAGGTCCAAATTCAGATCTTAATGCAGCAACCATCCATCCAGACAGATATAGGTATTTTTTATCTGTATTGCCAAAATGTTTTTTAATGGAGATTAATTTTTGCTGCCCTATGAATCCGTGCCAGCAACCTAGTGACTGAGTATAAGATTCCGGATTAGCATCGTACTCCTCCATATCTTTTCTCATAATTGCTGCAGTGTACCTAGCAATATCAAGACCAGATTGAAATTGGTTTTGTAATCTCATTCTGGCAGCACTTTCAGGCTGGATATTTACATTTGATCCATTATTTTTGCTTTTAAGTTCAGTAAGTTCTTGAATTAGTTCTTTGTAAGATGCCATATTTCTTCCTATTTTTGATTGAAGTTATGTTTGTTTATCTTTAAACCTTTCCCTGTACCTGTTAGTGGGAATAGTACTTTTAAAAAAGGCGTCAGTTTAACGGGAAATAGCTATAAATCAACTATCTTTTAGTCTTTAGAAAGTTTTTCTGCGTACCCAACATATGATTGAGGTGTGAGTTGAAGAAGCCGTTTTTTATCTTCAGAAGGTACATCCATAGTGTTTATAAATTCCACGAGATTTTTTTCATCTATATCTTTTCCTCTTGATAGTTTTTTCATCAATTCATAACCATTAGGTATATTATTTTTTCTAATAATTGTTTGTATGGCTTCAGTCAGAACTTCCCAAGAATTACTTAAATCCTCTTTTAATCTTTGATCATTAAGTTCGAGTTTATTTAAACCTTTTTGCAAAGAGCTTAAGGCGATATTCATATATCCAAAACAAGTTCCTATATTTCTCATAATAGTTGAGTCTGTAAGGTCTCTTTGCCATCTCGATATAGTGACAGTATTACTAATGTGATTAAGATTTGCATTTGCCATTCCAAGATTGCCTTCAGCATTTTCAAAGTCGATCGGATTGACTTTATGAGGCATAGTAGAAGAGCCAACTTCACCTTCTTTGAGTCTTTGTTTGAAGTAACCTAAAGAAATGTAACCCCATATATCTCTACTTAAATCTATTAAGATATTATTGAGTTTTACATAATCGCTTAGCAGAATTGCTATGGTATCTTTAGGCTCTACTTGGGTAGTATGTGAATTGAAGTCAAGGTTTAGGCCTTTAACAAAATCTTTTGCAACCTTTTCCCAATTAATATCAGGATAGGCTACATGATGAGCGTTGTAGTTACCCACAGCTCCATTGATCTTTCCTACCATCTTGTGTCTATCTATTTCAATTTGTAACTTATTTATTCTATGAAAAAAATTTGAAAACTCTTTTCCCATTGTAGTGGGAGAGGCATTCTGTCCGTGTGTTCTTGAAAGCATAGAATTTTTAGCAAATTTCTTAGCAAAGCTCCTGATCTTATTCTCTACTTGTTTAATATTTAAATGGGTAATTTTAGAAGCATCTTTTATCATTAAAGCATAGGAAAGGTTATTAATGTCTTCAGATGTACAAGCAAAATGGATAAATTCGGCATATTTATCAAGTTTTTTTGATTTCTTAAACTTTTCTTTTAGAAAATACTCTACAGCCTTGACGTCATGATTGGTCTTGCTTTCAATTGTCTTAATTCTCTGAGCATCTTTTAATGAAAAATTATCAATTAAATCAATTAGATACCTAGTATCTTTAATGTTTAACTCTGGAAGTTCTTTTATCTTTGAGATCTTAGATAGATGAATAAACCATTTTATTTCAACTATAACTCTATATTTGATAAGGCCATATTCGCTTGTAACTTTCCTAAATTCCTCTATAGCCTGGTTGTATCTACCATCCAATGGAGAAACGGAAAAAAGATGTTCTGATTTCATATCGTCATTATAACTTAATGCCTTTAATACTTGCCTTGTTGATGAACTAGATTCAAACTAGTGATCATGCGTAAGAAAATTTTATCATTAGTTCTGTCGTTAATTTGTTTAGGGATAAATGCAAAAACAGTCATTCACGCAGGTTATCTTTTTAATACTGACAATGGCTCTGTTGAACCTGAAATGTCAATTATTATCGAAAATGAGCGTTTTTCAGAAGTTTTGGAGGGGTATATAAGCCCCAGTCCTGATGATAATTATATTGATTTAACGGGATATTATGTTCTTCCAGGTCTAATTGATATGCATGTACACTTGACTAATCAAAGCTCTAATAGAGTTTATCTTGAAAGGATAACTTTAAATGCTGCCGATTATGCAATAAGAGCCACCAAGAATGCAGAAAAGACACTTATGGCTGGATTTACTACAGTTCGTAATCTTGGAGACTCTGATTCAATAACTATCTCTTTAAGAAATGCTATAAATAATGGAATAGTTATAGGTCCTAGAATCTTTTCATCAGGTAAGACAATATCCTCTACCGGTGGTCATGGAGATTCCACAAATTCCCTTAATCAGAGATTAACATCTGACTTAGGCCCTAAAGATGGCGTAATGAATGGTGAATTAGATGCTTTAAAGTCGGTAAGATATAGATATAAGGAAAATGCAGACCTCATAAAGATAACAGCCACAGGAGGCGTTCTCAGTAATGCGAAAGATGGTCAGAATCCTCAAATGACTCTTAACGAAATTAAAGCAGTTGTGGATGCTGCTAAAGACTATGGATTTAAAGTTGCTGCTCATGCCCATGGTTCGGAAGGAATAAAAAGGGCAACTTTAGCAGGAGTAGATTCAATTGAGCATGGAACCCTAATGGATAAAGAAGGAGCTCAGTTGATGAGAGAAAACGGAACTTATTATGTTCCCACTTTGTTGGCAGGAAAATGGGTAGCCGATAAAGCCTTAATCAAAGACTACTATCCGCCTTTTGTAGAAAAAAAAGCTTTAGAGATTGGTCCCAAGCTGCAATCGACTTTTTCTATGGCGCATCAATCAGGTGTGAAAATTGCATTTGGTACTGATAGTGGAGTTTCTCCGCATGGAGAAAATGCTAAAGAATTTGTTCTAATGATAAAGGCCGGTATGTCAGAAAAAGATTCCATTTTAAGTGCGACTATTTACGCTGCTGAATTATTAGGAAAAAAAAGTGATCTTGGCAGTATTTCTAAAGGGAAATATGCAGATTTAATTGGTGTTTCTAAGGATCCTTTGACAGATATCAAAGTCCTTGAAACAGTAGATTTTGTAATGAAAGGAGGCAAGGTAGTTAAACAACCTTGAATAAAAATATGAAACTTTATAACTCAATTGGCCCTAATCCACATGTAGTAAGAATGTTTATTGCCGAATTAGGCCTAGATATAGAAACTGTAGAAGTAGATTTAATGAGTGGAGAAAATAGACAAGAAGAGCATCTCAAAAGAAACCCTTCTGGTCAAATGCCAGCTCTGGAACTTGATAATGGTGATTTCTTGGCAGAAATAACAGTCATTTGTGAATATCTTGATGAAATAAATGGTCATAGTGATTTGATAGGTAAAACTGCTGAACAAAGAGCCGAAACTAAAATGTGGCTACGTAGAATAGATTTACAAATTGTAGAGCCTTTAACAAATGGTTTTAGGTTTTCGGAAGGGTATGAATTTTTTAAAGATAGACTTCACCTCATTCCACAGGCCTCAGATGATCTTAAGGCTATTGCGCAGGAAAGATTGAAGTGGCTAGATGAACAATTAGAAGGCAAACAATATGTTTGTGGTGACAGGTTAACCCTTGCTGATATTCACCTTTATTGCTTTTTAAATTTTGGTGCAACAGTTGGGCAACCAATTGACCCATCTAATAAAAATATAGCTGACTTATATTCCAGACTGGATTCCCTGGAAAGCGCCTCTGCTTAATGGATAAAGAAGAAAGAATCAGAGCATGGCTTTGCACTATAGTTGTGCTGATAATTTCTTTCCTTTGGCTATTATCTACTTTTCTATAAATGGACTGGAAGGTTTATATTGTTAAATGTTCTGATAAAACTTTTTATACGGGTATCACTAACAATATTAAATTGAGACTTGATACTCATAACGCAGGTAATGGCGCAAAATATACAAAGAATAGACTACCAGTTATTTTGGTGTATCTAGAAAGTGTAGATGACAAAAGTAATGCTCTAAAAAGAGAAATGGAAATAAAAAAATTAAATAGATCTCAAAAGATAGATTTAATTAATACTACTAATCTCTCCACCACCTAGGCATTTATCATCTTGATAGATTACCACCGACTGACCAGGAGTTACCGATCTCTGAGGTGAAGCAAATTTAATATTTATTCTGTTATTAAGAATATTAATTTCACAGTCTTGATCCTTTTGCCTGTATCGTACTTTTGCAGTTCCTTTAAATTTTTCTGGTATAGAATCAACTAATAAAAATTGATTGCTAGTTGTGAGTTCCTCAGAGAAAAGGAGAGGGTGGTCGTTGCCTTGCACACAAGTTAATTCATTAGTTTCTAAATTCTTTTTAGCGACATACCAAGGTAAGTCAGATGCTCCCTTAACGCCTCCAATTCCTAAACCCTGTCTTTGACCCAAAGTATAAAAAACTAGACCAGAGTGAGTGCCTATAATCTCATTTTTTTCATTAACTATATTTCCTTCTTCTCCTGCCAAGTAATTGCTTATAAATTGCGGGAATGGCCTCTCTCCGATAAAACAAATTCCTGTGCTATCTTTTTTTTCACTAGTAATTAAATTGTTATTTCTTGCTATCTTTCTGACTTCAGATTTTTCTAACTTTCCCAATGGAAATAGTGTTCGTTCTAAAACTTCTTTATCTATAGCATGCAGGAAATAGGATTGATCTTTTGAAGAGTCGACCCCCTTATAAAGACTGATATTATCTGTTTGGGCATAATGACCCGTAGCTATGTAGTCATAACCTTGAGATAGTGCATATTTATAAAATTCTTTAAATTTAATTTCTTTGTTACATAAAATATCAGGATTTGGTGTTCTGCCAGCTTCTAATTCCTTAAGAAAATATGAGAAAACATTATCTTTGTACTCTTTGGAGAAACTTACTTGCTTCAAGGGAATATTTAGCTGTTCAGAGATAAATACTGCATCCATAAAATCTTCTTTTGCGCTGCAATAAGGGGAGCCATCATCATCATCCCAATTTTTCATGAATAAAGCATGGACTTCATATCCTTGTTCTTTAAGTAGTAGTGCAGAAACAGACGAGTCTACTCCACCTGATAACCCTACTAATACCTTTTTCTTACTCATTTTTGTTGAATTAACCTTATTGACTAATTGATATATAATGCACCACCAAAATTAATTATACAAAGCAATCATGGCATTTGAGCACATTCAAGAACCAAAAAGTGGTTCAAAAATATCTATAGACTCTTCAGGGAAACTAATTGTTCCAGACAATCCAATAATTCCTTTCATCGAAGGAGATGGTATAGGTTCAGACATCACTCCTGCAATGATTAGAGTTGTAGATAGTGCAGTAGAGAAATCTTACGGCGGAAAAAAGAAAATTGAATGGATGGAAATCTACTGCGGAGAGAAATCAACTGTTGTATACGGTGAAGATAACTGGCTTCCTCCAGAAACTTTAAGGGCACTTGAAATCTATCTTGTAGGCATTAAAGGACCCCTGACTACACCTGTAGGTGGGGGTATCAGATCTTTGAATGTAGCTTTAAGACAAGAATTAGACCTATATGTGTGCCAAAGACCAGTTAGATATTTTAATGGAGTGCCAAGCCCAGTTATTTCTCCTGAAAAAACCGATATGGTAATTTTTAGAGAAAACTCAGAAGATATTTATGCTGGTGTTGAATGGGAGGCCGGATCAGAAGGCGCTGAGAAGCTTATAAAATTCTTAACTGAAGAAATGGGTGTAAACAAGATTCGTTTTACAGAAGAGTGTGGTATCGGAATTAAACCTATATCTAAACAAGGGACTGAAAGATTAGTGGATAAAGCAATTCAATATGCAATAGCAAATGATAGAGACTCTATAACCTTTGTTCACAAAGGTAATATTATGAAATTTACCGAGGGCTCATTTAAAGACTGGGGATATCAGTTTGCTGCATCAGAATACGGTGCAGTTGAGCTAGATGGAGGCCCATGGCATACCTTAACTAATCCAGTGACCGGCAGAGAGATAATTATTAAAGATGTTATAGCTGATGCATTTTTACAACAAATATTAACTAGACCAGATGAATACAGTGTCATAGCTACTATGAATCTTAATGGAGATTATATATCTGATGCTCTTGCTGCAGAGGTGGGTGGTATTGGTATTGCTCCAGGAGCCAACCTTGGAGATAAAATAGCTTTATTTGAAGCTACTCATGGAACTGCTCCTAAATATGCTGGTTTAGATAAAGTTAACCCTGGATCTTTAATACTTTCTGCAGAAATGATGCTTAGATATATGGGTTGGATGGAGGCTGCTGACATGATCATTGAGGGTCTTGCTAAGACGATAAGTCAGAAAACCGTGACCTATGACTTTGAAAGACTAATGAGTGGTGCAAGTTTATTAAAATGTTCTGAATTTGGAGAGGCAATAATTTCAAATATGGATTAATGCTTATAGAGAATAAGAACAAAGACCAAGAAGACAATAATAGAGATACATCTTCCGTTGCGACTTTAGAAAAACCTAAAGTTAAAAAACCTCCCTTATACAGAGTTATCCTCCTCAATGACGACTATACTCCTATGGAGTTCGTTGTTTATGTTCTTCAGATCTTTTTTGGTTTTGATGGTGACAAGGCCCAACAAATCATGTTAGCGGTCCACACACATGGAAAGGGAGTTTGTGGTATCTTTACACGAGAGGTGGCTGAAACAAAAAGTGCCCAGGTTAATAACTTTGCGAAAGAAAATGGTCACCCATTATTAAGTGATATTGAGGAAGTCGAAGAGGATGATTAATCAAGAACTAGAACAAAATTTAAATAGTGCCTTTAAGTTAGCCCAAGAACAAAAACATGAATTTGTTACTGTAGAACATCTTCTCCTATCCTTACTGGATAATACAGATGCTATAGATTTATTAACATCGAATAAGGTAAACATAGAAACTCTTAAAGTAGATTTAGAGGAATTTATTGGATCTACAACCCCTAAATTATCAAGTGATGCTGAGATAGATATACAGCCAACTTTAGGCTTTCAAAGAGTTATTCAGCGAGCTGTCTTCCATGTTCAGTCATCAGGAAAAACAGAAGTAAAAGGAAGTAATGTTTTAGTAGCGATATTCAGTGAAAAGGAATCTCAAAGCGTGTTTTTACTGGAGCAGCTCGGACTAACCAGACTAGATGCAGTTTCTTATTTGAGTCATGGGAAATCTGAAAATGCTGATTCAATAATTGACGAGAATGGAGACTCTAACGAACCAGACTCTAATAATGCTTTAGAGCAATATGCAACCAATCTTAACAAAGAGGCAATAGAAGGAAGAATTGATCCGTTGATTGGTAGATCAACAGAGATTGAAAGAGTTGTCCAAATTTTAGCTAGACGCAGTAAAAATAATCCATTATTGGTTGGAGAATCGGGTGTGGGTAAGACAGCTATTGCTGAAGGACTTGCTAAACTTATTACAGAAAATAAAGTTCCTGATCTAATTAAAGATAGTGTGATTTATTCTCTTGATATGGGGGCCTTATTGGCAGGTACTAAATATAGAGGAGATTTTGAAGAAAGACTAAAGGCTGTCTTAAAAGAGCTTGAAGAAGATAAGTCTGCAATTTTATTCATTGATGAGATTCATACAATTATAGGAGCTGGTGCTACCTCAGGAGGAGTAATGGATGCTTCTAATCTTCTTAAACCTGCATTAGCAAAAAGAGGTTTGCAGTTCGTTGGATCTACCACCTACAAAGAATTTAGAGGTATCTTTGAAAAAGATAGGGCCTTATCAAGAAGATTTCAAAAAGTTGAAGTAATCGAACCTTCAATAGATGAGACTTTCAATATTTTGAAAGGATTAAAAGAACGTTTTGAAGAGCATCATGATATTAAGTATACGGAAGGTTCTCTAAAAGCTGCTGCATCCTTATCTTCAAAACACATAAATGACAGATTTCTACCCGATAAAGCCATTGATGTTGTTGATGAGGCAGGTGCAAGACAAAAATTAGTTCCTGCTTCAAGAAGAAAGAAGACTATTAATGAATTAGATATAGAAAAAATTGTAGCTTCTATCGCTAGGATACCTGAAAAGACTGTCTCATCATCTGATAAAAAATCTTTGGAAAAATTAGAGGAAAATCTGAAAAGAGTCATATTTGGTCAAGATGTTGCTGTCGAAAAATTATCTTCAGCAATAAAGCTTGCCCGAGCAGGTTTAAGAGTTGATGAGAAACCAGTAGGCTCATTTTTATTTTCAGGACCGACTGGGGTTGGTAAAACTGAAGTAAGTAAACAGTTAGCTTTAATAATGGGAATTGAGTTTGTTAGGTTTGATATGTCTGAGTATATGGAAAGACATACTGTTTCGAGACTCATAGGTGCTCCTCCGGGTTACGTTGGTTATGACCAAGGAGGGCTGCTTACCGAATCAGTCAACAAGCATCCTCATTCAGTAATTCTGTTAGACGAAATAGAAAAAGCACATCCAGAAGTGTTTAACATATTGTTGCAAGTTATGGATCATGGAACCTTAACTGACAACAATGGAAGAAAAGCCGACTTCAGAAACACCATAGTAATAATGACTACCAATACTGGAGCTCAAGACATGAGCAGGGCGAGCATGGGTTTCCAGTCTCAAGACCATTCAACTGATGCCACTGAAATGATAAAGAAAACTTTTTCTCCTGAATTTAGAAATAGACTAGACGGAATAATCCAATTCAACCCGTTACCTACAGAAGTAATTAGAACAGTCGTTGATAAATTTTTGGTTGAACTGCAGGTCCAGTTAGATGCTCAAAAAGTTCAACTTGAAGTGTCTGATGAAGCTAGAGATTGGCTTTTAGAAAATGGCTACGACAAGAACATGGGAGCTAGACCAATGCAAAGGCTCATCCAAGACACAATCAAAACTATCCTTGCTGAAGAAATATTATTTGGCAAATTAGCCAAGTCTGGTGGCGTTGCATCAGTAACTTTAGAAAAAGATGAATTAAAGGTTAAACTCACTGAAAACTCTAAGAAAAAAGAAAAAGTATGAATAAATACTTTTTAATTTTTTTTATTATCTTCTCTGCCCAGTTCTTTGGTGAAGAAGAACTTGATACTGCAGATGCACCAAAAACAATCCTTTTCTGGAATACTTCACAAAAACTAGAGGGGTTTAAAAATTACAAGGAAATTCTACCAACAAGATTAGTTTCGAAAAGCGAACAACCTTATCCATTAACTTATAATTTAGTTGATTTATCTAACCTAACATACACTTTTAAAGGTAAGAAATTCTCTATCGAAGATTTTATAGAGACTTTTAAGGTAGCAGGTTTAATTGTTGTTCGTGATGGAATTATCCTCTTTGAGGATTATAACTTTGGAAATAGCGAATCAACCCAATGGGTTTCCTTTTCAGTAACTAAGTCAGTTACTTCTATGTTGTTAGGTGCTGCAATTCAAGATGGATTCATTATGTCAGTTGAAGATAAAGTCACAACTTACTTGCCCCAATTAATTAATAGCAAATACAAAAATGTATCTATAAAAGAAGTTCTCCATATGTCTTCTGGAATTGACTGGAATGAGGATTACACTGATCCAAGTTCTGATGTAAATATAGCAGGTGCTATGAACTCTTTAACGCTCTATCGCTATCTAAACACTCTTGATACTGCCGCTTCACCTGGTACAAAATTTAATTACAACACAGGAGAGACTAATCTTCTTGGTGGAATAGTCAGATCAGCAATAGGAAATAGTTTGTCTAGTTACTTGGAACAAAAAATATGGAAATCTTTTGGGATGGAATTCGATGCTTATTGGGCAATTGATAGTGAATTTGAACAAGAACTAGGTGGATGTTGCATAAACGCTACTCTAAGAGATTATGCAAGGATTGGCATATTTGCTATGGACAAAGGCAAGTTAAGTAATGGAACAAGAATACTCCCAAAAAACTGGATGACAGACTCTACAACGCCTTCAAAAAATTTTGGTTATTATGGATACCAATGGTGGTTGGATGGTTCCAACTATAAGTCTTATTATGCTGATGGTATTTTCGGTCAATTTATTTGGATTGATCCCGTGTCTAGGACGGTTGTTGCTATGCATGGCGCAAGAGATTTAGCAGATGTGGATTCTTATGTTGGAGGCCACAGATTGAATTTTATGGTGTCCTTAATAGAGGCAATCAATAAATAGCTTATCTTTCTCTAAAAATTATTCTTCCTTTAGAAAGATCGTAAGGTGTTATCTCAACTTTAACTTTGTCACCAGTTAATATTCTTATGTAGTGCTTCCTCATCTTTCCAGATATGTGAGCAGTGACAACATGATCATTATCTAGCTTAACTCTAAAAGTTGTATTGGGAAGAGTTTCAATTACCTCTCCATCCATTTCTATCAAATCTTGTTTTGCCATATATAATACATTCTCTAACAGATAGCCTAATTACTAAAGTAAAACATGAAAGAAAAAGAATTTAAATTTAAAACCTTATTACTTTTCCTAGCATTAATTACTATATTCATTGCTATAGCTGCCTATGTTTTAGATAAATATATTTTAGTCTACTGACTGGACAATATCATTATCTATTAGATTTTGGATCCTACCCTCATCGTAATCGCCCCATTCTTTTAGAATTTCTTTTGTGTGTGTTCCTAAATGTGGAGGAGGGGCATAAGAGACTTCATCTGTATAAGATAATTTAACTGGATTTCCAGGCATTTTTACCTTACCTCCATCTGGATGCTCTACCTCAACAAGCATTTCTCTGTGTATGACTTGTTCGTCAGACAAAGCCTGACTGAAAGTATTTATGGGACCGCATGGTACTTTTGCTTCATTTAATGCTTTTATCCAATAATCAGATGTTTTGGTTGAAAGCACCTTATTTAACTCAGATTCTATAAATTCTTGATTCTTTAATCTATCAACAGATTTACTAAATTTAGGATCCCTTAAGCTATCAATGTTAATTACTTCTAAAAGCGCTTCCCAAAATGCATCCGTTATAACCGCAATAACCACGAAACCGTTTTGTGTTGTAAAACTATTGTAGGGAACATGTACAAAGTGAGCATTGCCTATGGGTTCAGGGTCAATATTTGAGAGAGTTTGCATAGTTGCCATATAAGTTAACAAAGAAATTTGAACATCCAATAGAGACATATCTATATGCTGACCTTTATTGGTTTGCTCGCGAGAGAGAAGGGCGGCTAATATTCCGATCACACTATATAAACCTGATCCTAAATCTCCAATAGGTATACCTGCACGTGTAGGAGTATTGGCATCTGGTCCAGTTATAGACATTGCACCACTATATGCTTGTACTATTTGGTCATAAGCTGGCCTTGATGAGTGAGGTCCTGTCTCACCAAATCCCGTAATAGAACATGTAATAATTCTGGGATTTATCTTTTTTAACGAATCAAAATCAACTTTTAGTTTCTTTACCACTCCAGCACTAAAATTATTTAAGACTACATCAGCAGACTTCACAAGATCATAAAATACCTTCAAACCTTCGTCAGATTTAAGATCCAAAGAAACGCTTTTTTTATTTCTATTCAGGGTAAGGAAATAAGCACCAAATTCTTTAAAAGAATAGTCTGGATCCGACTTCAGGAGACCTCGAGTCATTTCTCCGTGTACTAAAGGTTCAACTTTGACAACCTCAGCACCCAGATCAGCTATCACCATGCCGGCATAGGGCCCTGCTAGCATATGTGTCAGGTCGATAACTTTAATTCCATTTAATGGTTTCATAACGTAATTGTACTACATTGAATGTAAGCCTTATCTGCACTAATCAAAGCAACTTACTGTTTTTACTAACAATACTTTGTAAATTACTTCTGTTATATTAATTTTTTATATAAATGGAGTGAATATATGAATTCAACAACAGAAATAAATCATGAAAAATTAATGGAGCTTTTCGGTAGTGTATTCAATGATGTTGCAGGATCTATGGCAATTATGATGTCTTACCTGGGAGATCAAACTGGAGTATACAGAGCTATGGATAAACTTGGACCAGCTTCGGTTGAAGAAATAGCTAAAGAGTCAAATGTTGATGAAAGGTATTTATTGGAATGGTTATCATCGAATTCCGGAAGAGGTTATGTAACTTATCACGATGATGAAGAAAAATTTAGTTTAAGCCCTGAGCAAGCAGCTGTTTTCGCCAGAGAGAATGAACCAACTTGTATACAAGGATTGGTTCAAGGTGTCGTAGGGCAATTTGTAAAAGAAGATATAGCCGTCGATGTATTTCAAACTGGTAGAGGAAGACCGTGGGGTGAGCATCATGAATGCTGTTTCTGTGGGACAGAGAGATTTTTTCGTCCAGCTTATGCCGGTCATCTTTTAGATGAATGGATTCCTGCAATGGAAGGGGTTGAAGACAAATTAAAAAAAGGAGCCAAAGTTGCTGATATTGGTTGCGGTCTTGGAACATCTTCTATGCTAATGGCAGAACAATATCCGAACTCCACCATACATGCTTTTGATTTTCATGGACCCTCTATAGATGAAGCAAAGAAAAGGGCTGCTGAAAAGGGTCTAGATAATTTAGAATTTTTTGTATCTGATGCAGCTGCAATTCCAAATGAATCTTATGATTTAGCCTGTATTTTTGATGCATGGCATGACATGGGTGATCCTGTTGGTGTTGCCAAGTCTATTAAAGACACATTAGCAGATGATGGAACCTTCATGGTAGTTGAGCCAATGGCATTAGACGGACTAAAAAATAATATTGAAAATAATCCTAGTTCTTCAATGTTTTATGGTTTTGGGACTCTGATTTGCGTTCCGGCTTCTAAGGCTCAGCCAGTTGGATTAGGTCTAGGGCCGCAAGCGGGACCTAAAAAGCTGATGGAGTTACTTTCTGAAGCTGGATTTTCAAGTGTTAGTCTTGCTGCAGAAACTACTAGTAATTTAGTTTTCCAAGCTAATAATTAAAATTATTTTCTTTTAGAAAAGGGCTTTAATTGAAGCCCTTTTTTTTGATTTTAGATAAATAAAAAATAAATATAAAAAGATTAAATTTATGGTAATTTCTACTTATGAATAGAAGATTTTTTATTAAAAGTTTAGTTTTTTTCCTTTCATCTTTATCTTTAAAGGTCTTCTCGCTAAACAAAAAAGAACCTATTTCTTTTGATTTCAGTGTAGCTAGTGGCGACCCCACTAATTCTCAAGTGATTCTTTGGACAAAACTAACTTCAAATAACCCTAAAGAAATAGATGTAGAATGGGAGGTATCTAACGATACATCCTTTAAAAGCATTATCAATAGTGGCACCTCTGTAGCAAAACCTATCAATAATCACACTGTTAAAGTTGATGCTGAGATTCCAATAGAATTCAATGGTCAGACAGTTTATTACCGATTTAAATCACAGGGACTAATTTCTGATGTAGGTACAACGTCTACTTTGCCTCTTCGAAATCCTGAAAAATTTAACATTGCATTTTGCAGTTGTTCTAATTACCCAGCCGGTTACTTTAACGCTTATAAAGAAATGGCAATGGATAAAGATGTAGATCTAGTTCTTCACTTAGGTGATTATCTTTATGAATATAGCCGAAAAGGCTACGCTTCTTCAGATGCTAAGGAGATGGGAAGGGTAGTTAACCCACCTAATGAGATAGTTTCTTTAGATGATTATCGTCAAAGGTATGCAACTTATAGAAGCGATAAAGACCTTCAACAACTCCATAAATCCAAACCTATGATAGCTGTTTGGGATGATCATGAGATTACAAATGATACTTGGAAACAGGGTGCCCAGAATCATAATGAAAACGAAGGTTTATTCGAAGATAGAAAAGACAACGCTATAAGGGCGTATTATGAATGGATGCCAATTAGAGAGAAGCAAGAGCGAGATAAAATATGGAGAAACTTTTCAATAGGAAATTTAGTGAACTTAATGATGCTGGATACAAGACTTTATGGCAGGGAAAAGCAGCTACAAATAAATTCGTATATCAAGGATAAAGTGTTAGATAAAGAAAAATATAAACAGGATCTACAAAAACCTAGAGATTTGTTGGGTAAAGAACAACTTCAATGGGTAAGTAAAAGAATTGATAAAGAATATAGATGGTCTATTTTTGGACAACAACTATTGATTGGACCAAAATATTTACCTGGAATATTTAAATCAGAAAAACTGAGCAACTCTAGGTCATATTTAGCAAAGCAACTTGCCGGTAAAAAATTACCTACAAATACCGATCAATGGGACGGTTATCCAGTAGAAAGAGAAAAATTTTATGAAACAATTTCTAAATCTCAATCAAATGTAATACTTGCTGGCGATTCACATAATTCATGGTTTTCAAATTTATATGACAAAAATAATAATTTTATTGGTGTTGAAGTAGGGGCTCCGGCTATATCTTCACCAAGTTTCGGGGACACTTTTGGTGAACAAACGCAAACTGTTGAGCAAGCCTTTGTTGAAGAAAATGATGATTTAATTTGGGTTAATGGAAGATACAAAGGCTACGTAAGTCTTGATATAACAGAAGAGCATATTGATGTTTCTTTTAAATACGTCTCAACCGTTAAATCAAAGGACTATACAGCCTTAAAACCTTCATTCTTCAGAGTAGAGCACAATAAACCTTTCTCATCTTAGCTCTATATATGTATAGAATTGTTGATAACTATTTAATTTAACATAATATATATTATACGAATATATAATAACTTAATATAGTGCTATAGAGGAATAAAACACCTATATATAGGATTAGGCAATAATTAAGGTTATGTTTTAAATGTATGATTTTATTGATAAAACAAATAATTAAATCATACGCCCCTTTAGCGATAAACTTGTATATTCAGAAGCAAGCTCTCTAGAATGGATCAATTTATCTAGATTCACTCCAGTTTGTATATTCATCATCTCCAACATACTTACAAGATCCTCTGTAGCAAGATTTCCAGATGAATTTGGTGCAAATGGACATCCTCCTAATCCTCCTATACACGAATCAAACTTATTTATGCCAGCAACAAGACTGGCATAAACATTTGCCAATCCCAATGCTCTTGTATCATGAAAATGACAAGAGAAACTTGTATCCTTGTATTGAGATATTAATGATGACAATAAGCTAGTTACTTCCTTTGGATTAGCTGCGCCAATAGTATCCGCTATTACTAACTCTTCAACCTGGTAATCTATTAATTGACCAATAACATCATTTACATAAGCTGCATCAACTTTTCCTTCATATGGACAATGATACGCAACTGATACGTAACATTTTGTCCTAATACCGTTTCTAAGACCTTCTTTAAAAATTTCTTTTAAATCATTTAGGGTTTCTTGCACTGTTTGATTGATATTTTTCTGATTCATACTGTCAGTTACGCATAGAACGGTACAAATTTCTTTTACTCCATTGTCTTTGGCTTTATCAAGTCCTTTTTTATTCGGTATTAATACGGAATAATTATCTATATTTCCAAGTTTGTTTATTAGTTCATCGGTATTACTCATTGCGGGAACTGCCTTATCGTTAACAAAGCTTCCTATTTCTATTAACTCTATTCCAGCCTGCTCTAAAGATCTTATTAGCCTTAATCTCTCGTCTACAGATAGAATATTCTCAATATTCTGCAGGCCATCCCTCGGACCTACTTCGTTAACAGTGACTTTATCCATTAGATGAAACCTTTTTCGTTAAGCCATGTCTTACAGATTTTTGCAGACTCATTTGCTTTTTCTGGCTGTCCAAAATAATAATGATTTGCTCCTTCTATCCATGTTATTTGTTTATTTGTATGGCCTATGGAATTGTATAAATTATTAGTATGCGAAGGGGTTATTCCATCATCGTCAGTATTACCTATAACAAGACATGGAACTGTAATATCTTTTGCACAGTTTAGACCGTCTCCTCTTGCATAATCATAACTCCATTGGGATAACCAGCTCCTTAAGGAGCAATATCTTGCTAAACCTATAGGGCTATTATTCACCACTTGTGGTTCACCTAAAAAACACCAGTTTGGCTTTCTTCCATTTGGATCAATTGATGGGTCCAACCATTTGGGATCAGCCATAGTGCGATGTACAACAAACCCATATTCCCTATTCTGATAACCTTTTTTCTTAAACTCATTTAATTTATCCTGAACCCAGCTAGTTATTTTTCTATTCCTAAAAATCTGTGCCTCTCTATAGACCTTGATGAATTCATCAGTGTATTTAGGTTGGTTTGGATTATTTAAGTCGTAGATATCTAAATCTTGCTGTCTTTTCTCAGGATTGTTTTCATCTATTACTGAGCCATCAAGCCATTCAGTAAAAGTTCTATGTCGAGATTCGTGAGCAGCTATTAACATAACAGCATCAGCTGGAATAAATTTTTCTGATACTAAATCAATTGGATCACCTGCTGGAGTTTCAGTTATTGAAGGTTTTTCTGCTTGTGATTGATAAAATAATGATAAAGAACCTCCCCCGCTCCACCCACCAAGTATAACTTTTTCATATCCATGCACTTCTTTAAGATGTTTAATACAATTTCCTAGATCTATTAGTACCTTTTCCATTATTAATGCAGAGTCAGTGCCTCTGTATCTACTATCACACCAAACTGTATCGATGTCTTGTTTGGCTAATGAATTGAGCATAGGCAAATAACTTCCGCCTCCTGTAGGATGCATAAATACAACTACGCTTTTGCCTTCTGAATTTTCAGGTTTCAATAGATGTGCAGTTAAAGCAACAGTGCCTATTTCACCTGCATACGTATCTTTGTATTGAGAAGTTTCTTGAAATGCAATTATTAAGGGTATTCGTTTATATTTTGAAATATTTGTCATTTTTTGGCTAAAGAATTTTCACCAAATTTTTCTTCTTTTAATGATCTCGTTCTTTCTGTCCAGTCTTTGATTTCTTGATGGGCCTTGGAGGCATCTTCAGCCATAATTTTGTCATGGTCTAAAGCTCTGCAGGTAAATTCAAGCTGGATTCCGTTAGGATCGAAAATATATAGAGAAGTGACAAATTCATGGTCAATTATAAAAGAGTCCCAATTTATAGAATTAAGTTTAGATTCGATTGCTTTTAAATGATTCATTGATTCAACTTCAACTGCAACATGGCTATCAAAACCATTCATATCTACAAAGAAATCTTCAGGAGCATTGTAAGGATCATCAAAGAAAGCAATGTAATTACCATCTACCATTTCAAAAAAAATGTGCATGTATTCGATCTTCTTATCTGTACCAGATAATTGGTCGAAGGCCATAGCTGCAGCTAGTTTGAGACCTAATATATCCTCATAGAACCACCTAGTTTGCTCTGCATCTCTACATCTAAATGCTACATGGTGTACATTAGTTATAGGTATATTGTTACTTATCATTTCCCCCTCCTCTTCTTAGCACTTAAGTTATATTAATGAATGTAACTTATATTGCAATTAAGCGTGAATGATTTAAATTGTGAGAACATTTAATTAATGAGGAAAAAAAATGAAAACTAAAATAAGTATATTTTCTGTGTTTCTCTCTCTGTTGCTTTCACTTCCTGTCTTTGCTGATGAGACTGTAAAGATTGGCGATGTTGAGATGGCATCCGATAAGAAGAGTGCGGCTTTTGAACAAGTTAGAAAAAAGCTAGGAAAATGGGAAGGAACAATGGTTCAAGGACTAAATGGTGCAGTCATAGATGTTTCCTATGAATTTGCATTAACTTCAGGCGGTAATACCATTACCGAAACTCTTGTAGAAGATGGCGTGCAAATGTTGACAACTTATAGCGATGACGACGGTAAGCTTGTTGTAAGGCATTATTGTGGTTTAGGAACAGAGCCTGTTTTTGAAGTTGATCAATTATCTTCCAAATCTATGTCTATAAAGTTAGATAAATCAAAGGCTGATCTTCATGCTGAACATGAAAGCTTTGTTACAAACATGAAATGGACAATGAATTCTGACGACTCAGTGACTTTTGAAAATATTGTCATGTTAGATGGTGAATCTACTAAGAACGTTGCTCAAATAAATCGAGTGTATTAAATAAAAAGGCCCCTTTCGGGGCCTTTCCTTTTCTTTACAGATAACTATTAATTTAAAGTACTACCTGTAAAAAACGCAATTTGTTTACCCGAGGGTTCATCACTCATACGTCTTTGTTGCATTTTCAGCCAAGCACTTCCAGGTGCATTAAGTTGAGCAAAGCTATTTTCTAGAGCTACCCAACTATCATAAAGTAACACATAGTGATACTGGCCCGGAGCTCCCCAATTTCCTTGATAAATCTCAACTCTAGCTCCAGTATCTTCAAGAATTGACTTAGATTCCATAAAGGCTTGTATAAGCTGCATATCTTTGCCTGTCTCTACTTCCCAAACACTTACAGAATAAACATAAGATCCATTAAAATCAGATGCTTTCTTAGACTGATCTAGATTATTCCCTGCAAAACTAGCAACTAGCTCACCAGAAGGATTAGTATTCGCATCGGCCCAAAATTGAACCCAGGCCTCCGAACTTGCCTGAAGATCCTTACCTTTTGCATAGTCTTTTGAATTATCCCATCTGACAACGTAATCAACTAATTGTGTAGATCCTATATTATGAGCATTGATAGAAACTTGAGCCCCTTGAGCTTTATGTATTTCTGCTGCTTTAGACATATTTACTAACATATCTTGAGATTTTCCTGGAAAAGCTTTCCATTGATAGACTTCTGCAACTTCAGCATATGATGAAGCCGAGAAGAATAGAAAGATTCCCAGTAAATAATGTTTAATATTTTTCATAAAATTTCTCCAAAAAATATACATTATAGAAAAAGCGTCATCTTGACTAGACTTATTAGATCTTAATTCTAAATAATGCTTTTTCCAATTCGCCTGAGATATATAAATAGTTACCTTTAATTGCCAGACCATTGAAAACCATTGAGGGAGGTTGCAATTCAGATTGAGCGTTACTACCTGGATTAACTTTAGCTATAGTGGAGATATTATTATCATTAATTTCTTTAATTTCTCCTGTATTCCCTTCAAATATAAATATGGAACCTCCTTTAATTGCTATACCTTCAGGTGAATCTAAGCCTTGTATTACTATCTCTTTATTGCCGTCTGCATCAATAGAAACTAGTTGCCCTGCCCCTCTATCTGAAACGAGAAGTTTATCTACATAGTTAACAACATGAGTTGGAGCTATAAATCCGTCTGCCAAAATAGAGTTATTACCTGTTTTGAAATCATGCAGTGTTATTGATTGATCTCCATGCATTGCTATTGCTACAAGATCATTAAACTTTGTTGCAGAGACAGGAACATTGAGATTCTCAAGACTTTCAAGGATTTCTCCATTGTCAGGTCTCATGATCTTTATATGACCATCTAACCAACTAGTAAGTATTAAATTATTGTCATAAGTTGAAACAGAAGTATTTGCTCCCATAGGCGAGACTCTAAATGTATTCTTATAGTTCCATGACTCTAATCCATCTATAGTGCTATAAGCTTTTACTGATTGAATATCAGCAACAACTATATCGTTGTCTATTATTGCAATACCACCGGCATGAGAAATACCTCCAGGTAAGATAGGTTCTACAGCATTCTCAGATACCTTCAATACATATCCTTCAGAATAGCTAGAAACAAAAAGTTCATCTTTGTTGTTAAACGCAAGATTGTCTAAACCATTTTCTATAAGTGCATAATCAGAATTTTTTCCGTCCAAGACTTTTACCACTTTTCCTGCTCCGGTATCCAAGACGAAAAGTTCTCCTTTCGAATTAAATTTAACTGCAGCAGGGACATTGAAGCCGCTTGCTTCTTTTCTTATATTGCCAGTATCTACGTCAACACTTACTACTTCATTGTTAAACCATCTAGGTCCATATAATCTTCCATCTGGTCCCCAATCCATTCCATTTAAACCACAGTACTCCCCTATTTCACTAAAAATAGTTCGTGGTTCATTAACTCCATTTGAATCTAATTCAAAAAGTCCATTATCGAAAAAACACTGGGCTACAAATAATCTGTCATCATCAGAAAAGGTAATTGGATTTACTCCCGGTCCAGGATTTCCCGCTATAACCTTCTCACCTTTAGTGTTGAAACCTGCAACCTCTCCAGTAAGTATTGATGTCCAGAAAAACTCTCCTTTTGAATTAAAAGCAACATCATCAGGACCAATTACTCCTTCAGATAGACCATACCTTTTAACAATGTTTTTGTTTTCAGTATCGATGACTGTAATATCAGAACCAATAACAGATGCTGCGTATAGATACCCATCAGGACCAAAATGCATACCATTTACTCCTGCTATTTCTGCACCAGTAATAAATGTTTCCAGCTTCTGGTTGTTATTGCTACTACAACTACCCAATATGAGTACTAATAGTGTGCTCAGTAAAAATTTGTTCATTTAATTCTCCTAATATCTATGTTCTTAGTATAAGATTTTAGACATAAATGTTAAAAGGAATCATTCAAAAGACAAGTAAAACAGCAGCTGCATATTTAGTTGCTGGAATAGCATTAATCCAGTTGGCACCTGTATTTTTTAATACATTCTCTCCAGAAGATTTATTTGGAATATCCGAAGAATCTTTAATGCAGATCATTTTTATACTTGTAGGAATTGGTTTCCCAGTAAGTATTCTCTTGGCTTATTTCTTTATAACCCCTAAAGGAGAATCTAGTAGTAATTTAAAGAAACAAATAACAGCTTCTGGTGATTACAAGCAGAAAATTGCCGTAATTCCTTTTACTAATCTAAATAAAGATGAAGATGGAGCTTTTTTAGTAGATGGAATTGTGGAAGATCTAATTACAGAATTTTCTATGATCAGTGAGATAGAAATTGTATCTCGCCAGACGTGCTTTAATCTGAGAGATGAAAATTTATCTCATCAAGAATATAGAGAAAAGTATGAATTAGACTATATAGTTTCTGGCAGTATAAGAGCTGTAGAAGATAGACTAAGAATCTCAGTTGAATTATCAGAAACTCCGGAAGGAAATGTCATATGGAGTAATAAATATGACCGAGTTAAGGAAGATATTTTTGATATACAAGATGAGATTGTCAGGAAGATTACCATAGCCCTCCTTGGAGGGATTGAAATCTCAAGCCTCAAAAGAGCCCATAGAAAGCCTACTGAAAGCATGAATTCTTATGAATTTTTACTTAAAGGTAAAGAAAATCACCATAAATTTACCAAAGAGGCCAATTTTGAAGCTATAAAAAATTTGGATCTAGCAATAGCAGCAGATAAAAACAATGCTCAAGCATATGCTTGGAAAGCTTGTGTAATGGGACAGGCATTTTATCGAGGCTATACGCCCATGACAGATGAAAAAATGGGTGAACTACTCAGTTTGTTAGAAAAGGCTCTGGAAGTTGATCCTAATGATTTTGAGTGTCACAGAATGCAGGCAGAGGTATATCTCTCCATGCATGATTTTGAAAAATCAAAAGATAGTGGTCGAAAAGCCACTGCTATAAATCCAAATGATCCAAGAGTAATCTCAGTATACGGCGAAGCTTTGCTTAGACTGAGAGAACTTGATCAAGGAATCAATTATTTAGAAAAGGCCTATGAATTAGATCCAGTTCCTCAAGGCCAAACAACAAGTGACAGACGTTTAGCTGCCCTCTTTTTAGGCTATTATTTAAAAAATAATTTCGAGAAATGTCAGGAGATAAATAAAAATATTGTTGATATAGATATAAGAACCTGGCTACTTAATTTTCATCTGCATAAGACTAACTCTGTTGATTGTTCACAGGCTTCCTGGTTCCTTAAAGGAAAAAATGATTACGTAAATTTAGATTGGAAAATGGAAATTGACAGATTCCATTTAAATAGTGAAGAATTAAATTCTGAATTGCTTGATACTGTAGAAGCTATCTAAGGGTATTGAGTTCTGTAGATTTTTTAATTATCTCTTCAACGGATAATTTATCTACTTCTTCTCCATATATTTCATTTTCAAACCACTTTACAAAATCTTTGGTTCGATTCCATTTCCAATAGGACCAAACCAATTTCGCATTTTTAGTTTTCATAACACCTAACTTTAGGGTGTTCATCCTAGTATCAAGATGACTCTTATCCACTAAACCACTTTCTACTTTGTCGTAAACATCAAAAATATCAACTAGGTAGGTCAAAATAGCCATTTGTACTCTTGTTTCTTCAGTAGGCGTTAAATTGTCAGCATCCCAATCTTTAGCCATAAATTCTGCATATTCTTTATTAGTCGAGGTTTGAAAATACCTTTCATATAGTCTTTGCGTAAGAGAGTGGCCAAATTGGGCTTTGGTTATAATATTTTGTTGCTTGATTTGTAATCCTAAATACACGACAGAAACAACAACACCAAGGGCTGCTATTATCTGTACTATTAATATTATTAAATCTTGACTAGGCATTATTCTACAGAGCTCCTTAATATCTTTAGATCTTTGGTGATAACCGTACCTATCGCACCGTGAGATAGGTTATTTCGCGTTATAGAGGCTACATCTGCAATTTTTCTTGCAGCATGAATACCTGTACAGTGTCCACCCACTAATTGTTTAAGGCCAAATGATTTTAATGAACTTGCAGTTTTCGATATAACTTCATCCGAAGATCTAAATAAATGAAATCCTCCTATCGCACCATAAATATCCTTCTTTTCTATTTGCTGAAATTTATGTGCTGTATTCATCATTCCAGAATGTCCACAGCCAGACATCATATACCAACCTTTTTTTGTTTTAATACCCAGTGATTGGTCATCCTTAAGAAGATCATCGACTAATTTTCCATTTTCTTTTACATAGAAACCTGGAGATACCACTACGCTTTCAAAAATTCTTTCAACTGGTCCAGAAAGAATTAAATTTTCAGATATCTCATGAGGTTCTTTAATAATTTTAAAATTAATACCCAGAGTATCCGTTTCTTTCATAAATTCATTTACGTTATCAAAACCACCTATGAAACCTCTAAGGTTCCCATCTATATCGTATCTTTGCTCAAAAAAACCATCAGCCACATAAACTGTTGAAAAGGATTTCGGATTTATCTTCATATAGGTTTTTCTTAACTTTAATAACCCACCAGTATGATCACCATGAAAATGACTCAAAATCACTTTTTCAACTTTACTAAGATCTTTACCCAGTAATTGAGCATTATGAAGAACTGTATCTTCATCAAAACCTGTATCGAAGAGAATAGATTCTTTTTCGTTTTCTAGAAGAGCAGAAAAACTCCATTCTCCTACTCCACCAAAGTTAGCAATATTTGTAGCTAGAATAGTTATTTCGTATTCATCACTCTTGAGGGTGTACGAAAAAAAAAGAAAGAAAGCTAATAGTCTAGAGAATTTAAATATCATCTTTCTCTGAAGGCTTTATTTTTGATATTTGTAACTGGCTGCAATAAATAATTTAGGATAGTTTTACTCCCACTTACTATATTCACTGTTGCTTGCATACCTGGGAGTAGTTGTAGCTCTCTAGACATGCTTGTAACTCCATCTGCAGGAATGCTCACAAGACAGACATACCAAGTTGATCCATCATCCTTAGTTACAGTATCAGCACTGACGTTTAAAACCTCCCCCTCCAAACTTCCGTAGACTGCAAAGTCAAAAGCACTGAGCTGTACGATAGCCTTTTGACCTTTGATTACATAAGCTATATCAGTTGGTGAGACTTCTACTTCGAGTATCAATTCATCATTAAGCGGAATCATTTCAAGAATTGGGCTTGCGGGCTGGACTACTCCTCCAGTTGTATTTATTAAAATACGATTTACTATTCCGTCCATTGGTGCAGTAACGTTAGTTCTTTTAAGTTTATCTTCAAGGTTCGGTATCTGATCTAGAGTTGCTTGGTATTCTGATTCAGTAGTAGCAATTCTTTGAAGGAGTCTTATTAGATTTATTCTTGGTTCTACTTTGCTCTCGACAAGAGGTTCCAAGATAAATCTTTCTTCTTCTAATAGAGAAAGTGATTGGTCTAATGATTTTAGTTGTTGCTGGGCCGAATTTAAATCTCCCAGAAATTTTGTTTCATCAAGCTTAATGAGTAAATCCCCTTCACTAACTCTGTCTCCTGTTCTTACAGCTATTTCATTAATAATACCTCCTTCGAGGTTTTGAATTACTTGTAGCTTACTTGAGGCAATGATTTTACCATTACCCCGAGTAACTTCCTCCAATTCTGCTCGTGAAGCCCATATGAAGAAAGCGATAAAAAACAAAAGAATTACATATAGGATTAAATCAGGCTTGGGTGTAGATAATAAACTTCTTAATTTATTCATTACGACTGACTCGATGGATTAAGTTTTTGGATAATTTGATCTTTTGGTCCATCCTCTACAATTTGACCTTCATTCATAACAATGATCCGATCAACAAGATTTAATAAAGGCATTCTATGAGTAACAATCAACATCGTTGAGTTTTGAAGAAGAGATCTCACTTGATTGATGAATAGATTCTCTGCATTCATATCCATGGCGGAAGTTGGTTCATCTAAAATAAAATGGGAAGGTTTGTGAACAATAGATCTTGCAAGTGCTATGGCTTGTCTTTGTCCTCCAGATAGGCCCTTTCCTCCATCCAAGAGCTGTAAATCATATCCACCTGGTACCTTGGAAATAAACTCGTCTAAACCAGATAATTTACCGGCATTCACTAAATCATCTTGGGTGATATTTTCTCGACCCATTGTGATGTTCTCTTTGACACTTCCAGAAAATAACTGAACATCCTGTAGAACAATACCTATAGATTTAGAGAGGTCTTCTGTATGTAATTGTCTTATATCAACACCATCGTACATAACCAAACCATCTGAAGATTTAAAAAGTCCTGAAGCAAGTTTAATTAATGTACTTTTTCCAGATCCATTTCTTCCAAGAATAGCAACCTTCTCTCCTTCTTGAATTTTTAAATTTATTCCTCTTAATGTGTCTAAGTCTGCTTCAGGGTATCTATAGGTTGCATCTTTAAACTCCAATCCTCCAAGTTTTTCTCTTCTTATTGCACTCTTATTTTTAATTGAAACATCTTCAGACTGTGTCTCATCCATAAAAGAAGCTAATCTTTTATAAGAGGTCTTTGCATTATTTGCCCTACCAAATAGATTTGCTATTTGTGCAAGAGGGGCAAGTGTTCTAGAAGATAGCAGCACAGCAGCAACCATTCCTCCCATACTTACAGTACCCTCTGATACTAAGAAAACTCCATAAAACACAATACCAACGAGACATATTTGTTGTGCTGATTGAGCAGAATTAACAGCTATTTGAGCTAATGCACGAGATAATCTACTTCTACTGGACTGTTTGGTAGCTGCATCCTTCCACCTTTCTTTAACAAGGTCTCCTCCTCCAAGTACTTTTATAGACTCTATCCCAGTTATCGTTTCAACAAGTACAGATTGCTTTTCTTGATTATGTTGACCTAAATCTTCACTTACTCTTGCTAAAAAGGGCTGTATCAAGATTCCTATCAATAAAACTACAGGTACTGCTACTAAAGGAATATAGGCCAATGGTCCTGCTATTAAATAAATTACAAATATAAATAGAAATATAAAGGGAATGTCTACAATCAAAGATAAAGTTGCTGATGTGAAGAAGTCTCTAACCGAATCAAATTCTCTAAAAGTATTTGCGGTTGCACCAACCGGTCCTGTAACAACAGCTGTGGGTGCATCGAGTAAGCGATTAAAAATCGTATCTCCAACATTTTTATCAACGAATTCACCCGCATAATCAATAAAATAGGTCTTAAGCATTTTAAGAATAAAATCAAAAATGATTACCAATGCCATTCCGATAGTAAGTGCATATAGAGATTCATAAGCAGAATTTGGAAGCACCCTATCGTAAACAACCATAATAAAAATGGAGCTTCCAACAGACATGAAGTTTACAAGCGTTGCTGCCAGCATTACTTTGTAATATGTTTGCTTATTCTCCAAAAAAGCAGACCAAAACCAATGATCTATAAGTTTCATCAATTAACTCTTAATTTAAATTTATTACCAAGCTCTCCAGTGAGCTTCATGTAAGAATAATTTTCTATTTGAGATGATCTTAACGCTTCAATTAATGCTTGTGAAGATTCTAAAAAATCTCTTTCAGTTTGAAGTAAATCAAGAAGTAAAACATTCGAAGTTTGAAATTGTTCATTTGCATAAAATTGTGATTGTTTGTTAGCTTTGTAAGCATTTTGATAAGCTTCTATATTATTCGGAATTAATTTAATATTTTGCAGAGAGTTTGTTACCTCAGCTTCTAGCTTCCTTATGATTGCATCTTTACTATTCATATAGGCACTAGATTCAGCTTGCGCTTCTTCATTTAAGGCTCTCATTTTTCCACCAGTAAAAATATCATAAGAAAGATTTAATCCTGAATAAACATCGTATTCATCTGATTGTTCAGATAAATTATATTGACTCCCTCTTATTTCTAAATCCAGCCTTGGTAAAGAATCACCCTTTATTTTTTTGGTATTAAACACAGAAGCCTCTAGAGCACTAATTGCTCGGAGTATGCTCGGATTATTTTGCATCATCATATTTCTTGATTCTTCAAGTGTTCTGAATTGTAAATTTAAATTTTCAGGAGGAAGCTTTTTTGGTAAGGGGCTATTAGGAAAATAGATTCTATATTCAGATATAGCCTTACTTAAATTCTGCCTCACAGTTATTAACTTTGCATAAGCTTCGGCCTCTCTAGCTTGGGCTCTACTTAATTCTCTCGGAGCAGAAAGTCCACCTTCTACCTTTTGCTCAATACGTTGTTTTATTGTTGAATGCCTTTCGTAAGAATCATTGATGGTTTTTGTAAAAATTGTATAGGCAGAAACATTAATATAGCTAATGACAGATCTATAAATTAGATCAAGTATTGTGGCCGACAATTCAGCCTTTTTTGAATTAAATAAAGCTTCAGACTTTGATATATCATTGCGTGTTGCACCGAAGTCATAAAGAAGTTGACTAACAGTTATAGTCGCATCAGTTTTGTGGTCCGATCTAGATTTTTCAAATAAATTATTAGACCCATCTTCAAAACTTTTATCTAATTGATTATTCGAGTCAATTATCAATCTTACTTGAGGCAAGAGATTGGATTTTATACCTTTCAGGTTAGCACCTGCAGCTCTGAGAGAATCAAGCGATGAGAGGTACTCTGGGTGCGTACTTACAGCATCACTTACTTCTTCAACAAAGAAGGTATATTCCTCCTCGTTCATATATGGGCTCAGTAACTCATCTGAAAATAATCTATTGCAGATAAAAGTTATTACAATAAATGTAAATAAGAATTTCATATTTTTTATTAGAAATTAAGTAATAATCCAGCACTTACTTGACCATAAGGGTGGTCAAACAGATGATTAGATCTTCTATTATAGGCCAAAGGGTTTTCGCCAAGAAGATAATTAGAGGATGCAGAGAGTTTCATATAGATAACTCCATAATCATTGATCTTATAAAAAAGCGATAAGTCTAAAAGATGATTTTTAGTAAAATCCTTTTTATTAGGATTGTTTAAGTACTGATCTCTCTTTACTCTAACAAAGCTATACATTCCTGAAATTGCAAAATTATTTCCTATTGGAAGTAAATTACTTATTGCATATTTAAAAGTTTTTTCTTTCCAAGGTGTGTTTTGTGGCAACTCGTTTTTAAAATTATCTAGCAAAGTACCTGCATTTGTTCCATCAATTGTTATCCCTCTGATAAATGAATCAGTCGTATTTAAAATTTTAGAATCAAAGAGTTGGGTAATATCAGAATTTTTATAGGAAAATGTATGAGTAAATGTTAATAAATTCAGTGTCTTAGGAGTAATTCTTAAATATATACCTTCAGAATCAGATTCACCCGATGTTTTGAGAACAGGTTCATATATAAGATTACCAGTAGATCTGTATACATCACTATTTAACAGTCGAAGTCTTGCTTCAGAACAAGAACCGCCTATAACAGTTGATCCAAATGCATAACAATCTATAGTAACTGGATCTTGAGTCTCCTCTTTTGTAAAGAGGCCTAATTCATAGGATCTATTATCATTTTCACTAATTAAGTATGAAATATATAGCGATTCACCTGATACATTTGTTTCTAGAGACTTCGGTTGCGTTGACCTGCTCACTGTTCCAGAAGAGTCTAGAGATTCGTAACTTAACTTAAAATCCTTAAAGTTATAACTAATGAAAAAAGTATCAATAGTTGCTTCTTTCGGTTTAGTAGAGCTTAATTTATCAGCATAATTTAAGATATCTAATGATTTATCAAATCTAGTGTGGGAATAGCCTAAAATTAGGGGTTTTTCTAAATTATTAGAAAGTACATTATCTAAAGTTTCGAACTCAGAAGTAATCAAATCGTAGGACTGCATAAGCAGTCCATACAATAAAATGAACCTTTTCAAAAATCTCCTAAACTATATCTAGAGAGACCAATATATCTATTTCATCCATCTCATCAATGATGGAATAATCAGATTGGTTCTCTTCAGGCATATCATAGCTATCTAGAAGAAGCTCTTCCAAGTTACCTGAATCAGCTATTGGATCAGGATTATTAAAATTATCTAATTGAATACTATCTGAAGTATCTATTAATCCAGATACTAAAAATGCATTCTCAGATCCTTCATCAATTTGAAGGTTTCCGTCTTCAGTGTTGTAACCAGCATCTGAAATACTTGTGCTTAGTGTAACTCCACTTAAAGCAGACGTATTATAGCTACTATCAACAAGAACAAAATCATCTGAAGTTATACTAGAAGCAGTTGTATTCCATAAAATTGCCCAGTAGTGATAATCTGAATCTCCGCCCTTTTCACCAGTTCCTTTCATCAAGAAGGTATGGTTTGCAAAATCACCTGACCCTTGCTGAATCACTATGGTTTTTCCTGACCAAGATCCAAACAAGCCAATCTTATCAACACCATCTTCAAAGTCATCAATAATATAAGGTCCATTCTCAATATCAGTAGATTTCAAACCAGGTACATTTGTATTTTGAATGTTAAATGAATTTCCACTATCAAAATGCGAGGCATCAGCATCTAGTACAAAAATATCACTGCCAGATCCTCCTTTATAGAAGGTTTGTGTTCCGTGATCAGTATGTAAGATGTCATCACCTGGACCTCCATCAAAATAATCTCGGCTTTGAACAGAATCTGTATTTTCAATTAACTTATCGTTACCTGGACCTCCAAAGAATGTAACATTACCACCTGCTGTTTTGGTTATCGTATCATTTCCATCTAATCCAAAATAAACTGTACCTCCACTATTAGTGATAGTAGCCGAGTCATTTCCATTAGTTCCTGATACAGCCTCTCCACCAGAAGGATTATAAAGTCCTCCACCACCTGATCCAGCCGGAAATCCTCCCATAGAATATGCATCCGAATCTGTATTAATAGTTCTATCATAATTTAGTGCCATTGAAGGTAATTTACTTGTCTCAGAATTATATTTAAATCCAGAATCACTCAATATATCTGCTATAAATGCAGCGGTTAATGAATCACTTGAGGTAGAAGAAAATTCTGATAGATCAATCTCTTCAAATGCCACAGCCAGTGCAGCAAAATCTTTAGCCATATCTGGTCCATTAATTTTTAAAGAGTCCCTAATACCATCTGGACCTCTAACATAACCAACATAAGTATCGATTAGCTTTACTAAGCTGGCTGTTATAGGTTTGTATAAAGTTATATCTTCAGATACTTCAGTTGACAAATAAGAAGAGATATCTGAGATATCTGAGTTACTTAACAAGATATCTGTAAAAGTTGTACTCGTACCACTTAATTGAGCAGAGTTTGCGTCAGTAAGAACTTTTAATTCAGCATTCAAAGTAGGACTTATTTTGGTCATTAATTTATCAACCATAGTAGCTAAATCTAAGTTAGTTGATGATTCATCATCTTCTATTGTGACAACGGCAGTAGATTTAGGTAAAACTACCTTACCTTCAGAGCCGGTATCAATTATGAAATCAATATTAAAAGTTTCATTGCCTTCACTAGTTGAATCATTTCTAACATCCAAGTTAACGACTGCTGTAGATTGTCCTTTAACAAAAGTAACTGATCTATAACCAGTTTCATCAGACCACCACCAATAGTCTTCATTTTTAACTGCGGTTCCTCCATCAAATTTATATAGAAGCGTAAATGTTTCTGTTGCAGGTTTACTTAATTTTAGCTCTACTTGATTCCAACCTTCAGCTTCAGATACTGTTATAGAGTCATCAAAATACACAACAGGAGTAGTAGTTTCAGCCACCTTAAATGGAGCAACTACTTTAGTGAAACTGCTACCGTCAGAAGTTTTAAGATTTGCTCCTGTAAACGTCAATTCAGTATAGTAATTTCCATTGCTTGCTGTTGAAGTGGTGAAGTAGGTACTTAAATTAGTTTCAGGTATTCCTCTTGCAAAAACTTCCGTGAAGTCTACAACAAAATTAGGTACACCTTTTGATGAAGTTTCAACTGTTACCATGTTTCCGCTATGTTCTACGGTCGTTGAAGTGGTTGTGCCATCTTCACCAGTGTAAATGACTGTTATATCTGAACTGTTAGGCACGTAAACATAAGTTGGAGATCCAACTTCTTGTGTAGGATCTACCAATACTTGAAATCTAACTTCTATAGCCCTTTCACCACTATCAACAGTAGCGTTTGTTCCATCAATTAACTTGCCAACAAATTCAATAGTCTGTGCAGTTGAAGGTAAAGTTCCCACTTCAACTTCTATCTTAAGGCCTTTAGAACCAGCTTTTAAGTCAAGTGCGTCTTGAAGTGCAGATTGATTTATTTCTAAACCATTTGTATCAAGAGTTAATACTCCGTCGGAAACAGAGAAAGTTGGTGTATGCAAGACATTAGAAGAGCCTTCATGATCAGTTATTTTTACGGCATTATTTTCTGCAAGCCTGAATCCATCATAAGAAGTTTTTCCGGTTACTAGTTCTGAGATTGATTCCATTGCAGCTGAGAAAGCAGCCTGTTTAATACTGGTTATTTGTGCCGTCGTGAGTGATGCAGAGGACACACTGGAGGCATTTGGAGTTCCAGCAACCTTAGTATTTATATCTGCTAAAGTATCATTCACTATTTGAATAGCGGCTTTAGAAGCAGCATTGCCTAATAGTGTGACTAAATTATTTAGCGTATAGAGGTTCAAATTAAAGGTTTCCCACTCCCCTATAGACGATGAACCATCTAGTCTTTCTCTTATATCATAGAACCTTTCACCATAGAAATTACCGTCACCATCCATCCATAAAGGGTCCATTCCAAATGATTTTAAGATATCTGTAACTGTTTTTTTATCAGACAAGCTCCTGTCAATTGTTTGCATGTTATAACTGATGGTAGATACTGGCCCTAAAGAGTACTCTCCCCAATCTCTTCCACTAGTCAGCTTCAAATTAGAATTGACTTTAAACACAGCTGTGTTGGCTAATCCTGAGCCCATATCAACACCACCAGAAGCTAGAATAGGTACATCAGTATCAGATTTTGTGATTGTTAAGTTAAACCTTCCATCTAAGTTAGTAGTGCTAGCAGGCTCACCAGCATCTTTGACACCATCATTATCTAGATCTTGCCATACATCAGCATTTCCTAATGCATAGGAGCCAATCATTGCTGTTCCTTGAACAGTTAAACTTCCGTCACCAAGTGTATCCTCAACCTGGAAATAGAATTGTTTCTTCACAGGTGTAGACTTTCCATCTGTGATCTGAACATAAACAAAGAACCAAGTTTTACCATCTTCATAGCTCAGAGTGGACTTAGGAGTAACTATCCCTGTAGAAGATAGTGATAAAGGAGCATCTGCAATTGCTCCACCAGTTTCTCCACCCTCCATTTCTCCCCAAGCTCCATCTGTATTACTAACACCTAAGAGAGTCCAAGTAAGGGTATCAAAGTTTAAATCAAAACCTTTAATTTGAATTGATTGATCGGTAGCATCATCTATAAATTTAGATCCTGCACCCCACATATCTTTAAAGAAAGGTATCTTATTGGTTGCGTCGTAACCCTCATAATCAGGTAAGTTCCTAACATCAATATACATTTCATAAGTATTAGTTGCGTTAGATTCTCCCGAACCATCATTACCTATGACCTTAATTCGATATTGGTTTAAGCCTCTAAGATTATTTTGATCAACATTAGCAAAGTCCGCTTCTGTTGTACCCATAGCGCTTGCACCGCTAGATATGGAGACAGGTGCTTCGTAGTTTGGAGCAGTTTTAAAAGTGACTTCACCAGTAACAGAATCAATATTGAATAAAACAGAATCCGGATAGGTTGAATCTAGAGAATAAGTAATTGTGTCACCATCTCTATCCCATGAATCTTTAACTTTACCAAATACAGCTACAGAGTTTTCATAGACAGTCTTGTATTGATACCAGAAATCAGGCCTATCATTTTGTCCAGCTACAGCCTTTCCTAATTCTCTCTTACCATATATGACAGTTACACCAGCTTCAATCTGAACTCTTCCATCCCAGAGCTCATATACATTGTAGGTTACTCCATCCTCGACAGTAGTACCTTTAAATCTAAATGGCTCAAACTGAGTTTGAAGTGATCCACCACCAGAATCATAAGTATATTCGTGTCCTAGAAGTCTAACAGTATCTGTATCATCACCACGGATGGTCCAAGTACGGTTATCCCAACTCATTCTTTGAAGGGCGTCCCATGAAACATTCAAAATATCACTAAAGACTGTTTCGTTATTTATTGTCACAGTGGAAGAAGTTCTACCTAATGTAGCACCCGATGCATCGCTTAATGTAACTGTTAATGATTCAGGTCCTTCAGCAATGGTATCTTTAACTAATGGAATTGTTATTGTTCCTGAGGTTTGTCCAGCTGCAATTGTTAGTGTTCCAGATGTTGTTGTGTAGTCTGAACCTGCTAAAGCAGAGCCATCAGCGGTTGTATAATTAAGTGTTACATCGCTACCAGAAGCTTTGCTCAGATTAACAGTTACAACTGCAGATTCATTACTTTCTTTGGCTATAATATCATCAATATAGGCTGTTATATCTTGCGTAGCTGCTACCTTGAAACCACCTTGAACGCTGGTAAAGGCATTGTCGTTTTGATCTAGGAATTCTAAACTAGAAAAAGAAACATCAAAGAAATAATCTCCACTAGAGATGTACCCAGTTAGATCTATTCCTTCAGCATCACCTTGACCTTTAAAGAAAGAAGCAATACGAACACTTAGTTGTGGAGTTTCTCCGTCATAAGTAATTGCTAAAGTATCATTGTCAACATTTGTCCATGTTCTAGTTAAAGCATTACCATCATCGCTTAAGTAGTTAATTGTTAAGCTCTGAGGGGGAACCGTAAGAGTTACGGTTTCACCGTCACTTGACCAATTTATTACAACTGAAGTTTCTAATAATCTTTCTCCAGTAGATTGAGTAGAATCTGTTCCGTCATAGAGTTTTAACGTAACAGTTGAACTTCCTGTTTTTCCTTTAGCAGGTATGCTGTCTAAAGAGAAATTTAATATTGGAGAAATACCAGTTGAACTGTCTGATGATACTATATTGGCTAAATTGGCTTGGTTCATAGTAGCACCAACCAGATTTGCACTTAATATACTGCCTGATGTACTTGAGTATAAACTATGCACAGCTCCATCTGAATCAGTTAATGTGATCTTGTTTGTTGCTAATCTAAATCCTACAGTGTCAACTTTGTCTTCGTTATAAGCTTTGTTGATTTGAGATTCAGAATCTCTTAAATCGATTGCTTCTATGCTTTCTACCCTATTTCTCCAACCCTCTTCAGAGACTTCGTTTCCGGCATCGTCTGTATACGTCCAAGTTTCTTTGATAGAAACAAGTTTATTTAAATCAATACCAGTATAGTCAGGTAAGCTATCAGCATCAGCACCATCATCAGTCTCTAGGCCTGAGCTACTAAGTCCAGATAGAACAAGAGTGTCTACACCACTTCCACCTTTAACAAATTCAGGTAAGTCAGTAATATTGGTAAAGTCAAAAGTATCGTTACCCGATCCACCATCAACTACATCACTGCCCTCTCCGATAATAATTGTATCGTCCCCAGATCCTCCATCTATAGAGTCTGAACCCAAACCGCCGTCGATTGTATCAGAACCTTGATCGCCAAAAATAACATCATCTCCTGCGCCTCCAGAGATTGTATCGTCACCTTTTTTACCAAAAATAGTTTCTTTTAGATCTGTTCCGGTAAGTGTGTCATTATCTGCTGTACCAGTAAGATTGGTCAGAGAATCTGCATTAGTATATGAAGAGTATTTAGATAGAAGATTTCTTTCAAAAGTTTCTTCTAATTCTCTTCCAAAATTTTCAAATGATCTATCTTGATAATCATCAAACCAATCCTCTAATTGTGTTTGAGCATCAGCTGTCGCGAAGAAACTAAAGTCAAAGTTAATTTCCTCGGCTATTGCCTTCATATCTATATCTTGAAGAGATCCTTGAACAGCCGAAATCTGACTGAACACTAGATCGACCAGGTCAGTATCTAGAGTGCCATCATCTTTTATGAAATTAGCTTCAGCAATAGAAATCTTTCCTACGTTATCTGAAATATTATCTGTTACTTCAAGAAAAACAGTGAATGCTATATCGCTTGTGCGTACAGAGTTTTCCCAGTCAACATTGTAGCCACCCCAGCTTTCCTGTTTTAATTTAAGTTCAGAAAAGGTATTACCCGTGAATAAAAATTCATAAATATTATCTTTATTACCATCAGCAGGAGCTTCAAAATCTGGACCATCACCTCTTGGAACATACAATTCACCAGAAGTACTTAAAGCTAAATTTTGAAATAAAACAGCATTGTCTGCATTGGAGTATTGTGCATAAACATATACATACTGACCATTTTCAAGCTGAAGTACTTCAACATCTTCACCATTAGGGCCTTCAATAGTTGTAGTGGTTGCACCTATGGCAGTACCTATATTACCTAATACATTTTCATATTTAGCACCTACTACTATCTCGTCTGTTTCTTTCGATATCGATGTAGCGTCTGTGTTTAAAATAACTGCTGCTACTCCTCCATCTGTAAATCCCCTATCTTCAGTTTGACCATTCTTTATAACAACTAAAGTATGTGCAGCTAGATCTCCTGTGCCTTGCACATAAGATACATCAATAGATCTAAGAGAAGGTATGTTTGTACCAGTCCAGCCGTAAGTAGATAAACCAATTTTGTCTACGCCAGGAGTAAAGTCATATATAACATTTATCCATGCATGATCTAACTCAGTTGCAAGATCTAAAGTACCATCCCTATTCTGATCATAACCATAAATTCCTTCCTTACGTCCTTCTACGTAAGGTTGTGAATTATCAACAACACCTAATTCATTTAAATCCACTACCCTATCTAAAGAAATTAGGAAGATATCTGCACCTTCTCCCCCTGTAAGAAAATCATCTCCTGCGGGAAATACGTCATCACCTAAGCCACCTGAAACATATTTAGAACCCCCTTGTTCCAGAAGTTGTTTTGAAAAGATATCCGCTTCGTCAGTCCCTATTATATTTCTATTTGAATTGTCATCTGTTAAGGATGTAGCTTGTTCTTCTATTTGCAGTATTAAAGCCGTATCAGGTGCTGAGATTGGAATCTGTTCATCTGGCCCTGCTTCATTAACATAGATAGTTACAGAGGCTGTAGCAGATCCGCCTGATGCATCTGTTTTGGTAACTTCAACTTCGTAAGCATTATCGGCATTTGCATCTCCAGGGTTAGCAAAATCAGGTCTGGTTTTAAATAGAATTAGATCAGTTTCGTTATTTCCATCTGCTCTGAAAACATAAAATAAATCGGCATCTGCACCACCAGTTATTGTTGTAGTTGTTTCACCACCAAAAGTAGCGGCCAGAAGCTCTTCTGCAGTAAAACCAGAACTTCTGAAATCTCCACCAAAATAATTAATTGCTCCTCCGCCTTGGTTTGCATGAGCAGCACAATAGTAGAAAAGAGTTGGAGGGTTTTCCGAAACTGAAATAGTTACAGTTGCACCAGGTTCCCCAGGAGTTCCATTGTATGTTACTCCAGCTGTATATTCTGTACCGCCGTTCCAAGTACCGTCTTGAGTTTCACTAAATCTAAAGGGATGAGTTGCGTTAGAACTATCTGAAATATCAAAAGTATATGTTCCACCTTCTTTTAAGTTTAAACTCTGCCCTTCCACCCCATCAATAAGGTATTTATAACTTCCTGGACCTCCTGTAACGGTAACTACAAAAGGTGTACTCTCTACAAAAGTTTGAAGTACAGGATTATT
This sequence comes from uncultured SAR86 cluster bacterium, assembly GCA_902559365.1. Taxonomy (GTDB): domain Bacteria; phylum Pseudomonadota; class Gammaproteobacteria; order Magnimaribacterales; family Magnimaribacteraceae; genus Magnimaribacter. The sequence continues at coordinate 3,904 of CACEHP010000012.1, read as the reverse complement.
GAGTTCATTGTTGTATGGATCATTACCCCATAAATTTGTTGCGTAAGCATCTCCCGATACAAAGTAAGATTCTAGAGTCTTGCCATTCTTTTCAATTGTAGTTAAGTCTGCAACTGGTGCTCTATATTCAGAAACATACATTTCTTTAGAGCCGTTCTCATCGAGGTCAGCAAAACCAACTGGGCGTTCAGTACTTGAATCAGTAACAACGACTATCACTTCTACTTGTGTTGATAGTTCTGATCCTGTTCCGTAATCATTCAGACGCAATAAAAGTTCATAGACGTTATCACCATTTGCATCTTTTGGTGCTTCGTAATCAAACACTGGTTGACCAGAATCATTTTGGAATTGCAAATAATAACCATCATCATATGAGCGAATACTGAATAGAGCATTATCTTTTATGGGATTTCCTTGATCATCAAACCCTCTCAATTCTAACCAAGAGGTGTTGTCATCAAGTCCTGTTACATTTAATTTGATACCTTTATAAACCTCTACATTTGAATTTGTTTCTGGATCCCAATAACCAGTTGAGGAAGCCCACTGACCTTCAGGGATGACAATGACTTGTTGATCTGGATCAAGGGTTGGATGTGTTTCAGCTGCATAAGTTCTGCCTTCATCCCAATCAGGAAACGCAAGTACATATTCAATGTCTTGAGTAAACCCATCAGAGTTATCTGTTACCGTTATGGTAACTAAATATTCACCATTAGCATCACTGTCATTTGGATTATTTGGATCAGGCGCTGTATCTTTAAATGAAAGTGTTCCTAAGTCATCTATTCTAAATAACGCTGCATCAGGTCCACCAGTTATTGCGTAACTAAAGTCACCCATCTCTTCAATAATAGGATTTAATTGGCCATAAAATGGATTAATTTGCCAACCTATACCTTTAGTTGTTTGTAGCTCCATTGTTTGAGCAGGTGTAGTTGTGAGAACAGTCTCATTACCCATACCTGTAGAAGCTAAACTATAAAAATATAAGGAAGCAGCTGTTGAATCAGATACTGTAATTTTGGTTTTAGCTCCCTCAGTACCAGGCGTTCCTTCTATTGTTACACCTGTTGAATATTGAGCCCCGCCACCATTAACACCGTCTATTGTTTCACTAAAGTAAAGTTGAGTATCAGCATTAGAAGCATCGGACTGGTCAAAAGTATATGTGGCACCTGATTTTAAGGTTGTAGCAGAAGCCAATGAGCCGTTGAAGTGAAATTTTCCATCTACTACCGTAACTTCAATACTTACATCAGCTACAGGTATAGTTACTGTTTTTATTGTTGAGACAGGCAATCCTATTGCTTCTTGTGCAAGTCTTACCTCGTCATTTTGATAGTCTAGTGTTTTTTCAACAAATTTCTCGAACTTATCTAAAGTAAAGTCTAGTGCGCTTGTAACCAAGCTAGAGAAAACTTTTGTGCCTTGTTCAAAAGAGGCGCTTAATATATCGGTGAAGTTTTTAATAGAAGCTGGTGTGGCACTTATCGATTGCATTAAGGTTGTTACTTCTTCCGGAGTTCTACCTTCAGCTAAAGCTAAATAAACACCTAAATCACCTGTTTTTGTAGTCCAGTTATAAGTAGTGAAGTCATTTCCCCAATTACCATCTTTTAATTGAAGAGTAGGGTCTTTTAGATAGGCTTTAACTTGTTCAGCAGTTAACTGCCATTGTCCAGTATTACCATCTATTTGGTTACCATTTGAGTCATAACGAAGTCTTTCACCGCTATAGCTAAATCTTATTTCTTGAGACCATAATTCTTGCCCAAATTCATCAAAAGGAACCCATCTTGACCAACTATCATTAAAAGTAGCTCCTCTCGTATACTCAAAGCCCATATCAACCAACTGGTCTATTTGAGCATCTGTAAGATTTTCAAATGTGAGTCCTGTCATGGTTTCCATTAGCCTTACCATTTTGACCATCTGTTCTGCATAGTATTTTCCTACCATGTCAGTTACACCACCTTCTGGACCAAAATTCACTCTTCCTGTGTAAGGGTCTGGCATCTGCGAGTCTAGAATATCAGTCATGATAACTGCCCACTCACCCATTGTTTTAGTTGCACCTAAGAAAGTAACAGTCTCACCTGTATAACCATTTAAGTCTTTAAATGTTGTAAAATTAGTTTCTGGGTCAAATCCCATTTCGGAAAGAATAAGATTTTTAATTTCTAAGATAATTGCAGCAGTAGCATTTGTTATAACAGCATCAAACTGACCTGTTCCATCAGTTTTCATTTCGAAAAGTTTAGTGAGATCGTCTGAAGCTAAAATAGCTTCAACTATTTTGTCATTAAAGGTTTCGCTTGTTGATGCCAATAAATCTTCAAAACCTTCTAATTCAATAACAATTCTAGGCTGTTCTTGTAAATCTACTCCACTATCCCAGCTTGAATATCTAAGTGTTTGAGTACCAAATTTAAAAATATCTGATATTTGAGTTCTGGTCGTAGGAGCTATTTCAGTAGAAAAATACTCAGATACTTTTTTTGATAATTCTCCAAGGGAAGAAACCATGATATTTCTTGCTTGAGCAGTAAGAGCTGCTTTTGCTTGTTCATTAGTAGTGGCCGAATAAGCAAGCTCAATTGGATCAAAGTTAGTTAAATTATCAAATGCTTCGTCAAGACCATATGCTTTTGCAACCTTTTCCTGTGCTTCAGCTAAAGTTACACCTGTTTTTCCATAGGCACGAGATATTTGGGTACTTACAGGGCTTATAACTAATGCCTCACCACCATCACCTGTGACAGATGTTGTCAGTTTAAATTTTTGTTCGTTTGGTTTACCAGTTCCTAGATCATATCCACCTTCTACATATATATCCGTACCAGCTGGTATATCATCTTCAAATTCAAAAGCACCGGTCTTGTCTGTGGTGGTTTCCGGTTCATTTTCGTCTTTTATACCATCTCCATCTAAATCAACCCAAACAGTAGCGCCAACTAGATATCCATCAATTGCTTGCCCGCCAGGCTTAACATCAAGAATATTTATAGCCAATGCACTGGAAGCTGTCGCACCAGATGGATCTGTTGCAACTAGCGTCATATTATAAGTATTGTCTAGACCAACATCGCCTGGGTTTTTGAAATTAGGGGAAACTTTAAAAGATACATTTCCTGAAGCATCTACATTAAATAATTCAGCATCATCACCGGTTAAAGAGTAAGTTAGTGTATCACCATCAACATCAGTACCAGTCAGAGTCAATATTGTTGCGTCAGCAGCTACAGTTTCCAATACATCAAGCACATCAACTGAACCTAGCAAAGGCGCGTCATTTACAGCACTGACTATAAGAGAAATAGAATTAGCTTCAGAGGTGGTGCCATCTGCAACACTTAATACAAAGTCTCCTATTGCAGTAATATCACTGTTTGCATCAGCTTCAGGTGTATAAACTATTCCCTCTAAATTTGCCGTTGTAAGTGTATCTCCGACAGAAATGGCTGTTCCATCTGCAAGTGTTAAAGTACCAGAAGAGGGAATTGCATCTACAGTAATAGTTAAAGTATCCCCATCTACTTCAACAACAGATACATCAAATGAAGCTGCAGTATCTTCAGTAAATGTAAAAGAATTTGCTACTAAAGTAGGTATGTCATCTACAGGAGTTACAGTAAATGAAATATTTGCTGTGCTAGAAGATGAACCATCTGAAGCAGTTAAAACAAGGTTGCCAAAGGAATTAAGATCAGAATTGGCATTTTCATCAGATGCAAAAGAAATATTGGATAGTTGTGAAGTGGTGAGCTGAGTTCCAGCTGTAAGTAATGTTCCGTCAGAAGTGGTTAAAGACAGACCAGAAGGAACAGAATCTACAGTTATAGTTAAGCTTCCGCTTGCATTCATGGGTGAAGAAATAGAAAAAGTACCAGGCGTATCT
>CACEHP010000011.1:0-55957 GCA_902559365.1 uncultured SAR86 cluster bacterium | reverse complement strand
AGCAAAAACAAAAGAAACAACTAATGGGATAGAAAAGAGCTTAGCGCATTTTCATAGTGAATTAGGATGGAGAGAGTTTTCTTACTACCTTCTTTATCATTTCCCTGATCTTCCTAAGAAAAATTTTCAAAGCAAGTTTGATATTTTTCCATGGAAAAAGAATAAAGAACTTTTAAAACTTTGGCAAAAAGGACAGACTGGATATCCAATAGTAGATGCGGGAATGAGAGAACTTTGGCAGACAGGTTATATGCATAATAGACTCAGAATGGTAGTCGGATCCTTTTTGGTTAAAAATTTGCTTATAGATTGGAGGGAAGGTGAAAAATGGTTTTGGGATTGTCTTGTAGATGCTGATCTAGCCAGCAATAGTGCAAGTTGGCAATGGGTTGCTGGTTCAGGTGCAGATGCAGCACCTTATTTTAGAATTTTTAATCCCATAACTCAGGGTTTGAAATTTGATCCCGAAGGGCACTATACAAAAAAATATGTTCCTGAATTAAGCAATATGCCGAGTAAATACTTGTTTAATCCTTGGGAAGCTCCTAAAGAAGTTCTTGAATCTGCAGGAGTTGAATTGGGTAAGAATTATCCGGAACCCATAGTCGACTTAAAGATTTCCAGAGATATTGCTCTAGAAGCCTTTGCTACAACAAAGAAAGATAATAATGAATGACCCGCAGATAAATGATTTAAAAGACGTAAGTATATCTTGGACATGTCGCCACACTTGGAAGCGTTCTTCAATCAATACCCTTTGGTGCTTGCTTGGATGCTCGATAGGAGACTTTGGGACCATTTTATTCTTTCAAATAAATGAGATAGCTTTTCCCATGTTGGGCATTATGACTCTTGCAATAATTAATGGCTTAATTACCTCAATTATTCTTGAGACAATCATTCTTTCGCGACAAATGAATTTAAGGGAGGCATTCAATACTGCCACAGGAATGTCTTTAATATCCATGATATCTATGGAAGTTGCCATGAATACCGTTGATGTAGTCTTTGCCGGGGGCGTCTTAGTATGGTGGGTGATTCCTTATATGCTACTGGCAGGTTTCATTACACCACTACCTTACAATTATTATAGGCTTAAAAAATACAACATAGCTTGTCATTAACAATGCCAGCAAAAACAGATTTAGAGGACATTCTGGAAAATCTTCTTCCTTCATTGATTGATGAATCTTACGTCTTTATTACATCTAAAGAGCCTATTGATGTTTTAGTTAATTCTCTAAACCCTGTGGCAACATTTACTGAGAACGAGGGTTCTACTTTAGTGATTACAAAAGCAATAGCAGATGAAAATTTTATCCAGTATGAGACTGTTTTTAATTGTATCTCCTTAGGAGTGCACTCTAGCTTGGAGATGAGTGGATTAATAGCAACAATATCTGGTGAATTATTTAAAAACAACATACCTGCAAACGTTTTCTCAGGGTATTTTCATGATCATATTTTTGTACCAATTGATAAAGCTAAATTGGCTTTAGAAATTATCTCTTCAATAAGAAGTTCTTAGGATTTCTCACTCTAATTTTTATGCTTATAATGAATCTACACAAAAGGAGAAAGTTATGTTGAAGCTACATTTTGCACCTAATTCTAGAGCCGGAAGGATTCTTTGGCTCCTCGAAGAACTCGAACTACCTTATGAATTAAATAAGATGGCATTCAGTCCGACTGATTTAAAGTCTGATGAACATAGAGCAAGGCATCCATTAGGAAGAGTACCAGTTTTGGAAGATGGAGACACCCAAATATGGGAATCTGGAGCTATAACCGACTATATTTTGGAAAAACACAAAAATGGTGGATTAAAACCCTCCGTAGACTCTGAACATTTTGCTAAATATCTTCAGTGGTTTCATTATTGTGAGGGAATGGTGATGCCTCCTATGAATACCATTGTTGTTCATACTGTCCTTCTCCCGCCTGAAAGGAGAGATGAGACAGTTTTAGGACAAGCACAAAGGCTTCTTACTAATGCCTTGAAACCTGTTAATGAGAATCTGGAAGGAAAAGATTATTTGATAGGTGATTTTTCAGGTGCTGATATCATGCTTGGACATTCTTGTTTCATGAGTAACCGATTAGGATGCGTTTCAGATGAAATGAGCAATATAAAGGCATATGTTGAAAAATTAGAAGCTAGACCTGCTTTTAAAAAAGCCATAGAGACTCAATAAATTTTGAGCAAGATAAGGATATTTTCTTATCTTCCTAACCCTAGGGTATGGAAGTCGATCATTACCGCAAAAATAGGCGGTATAGATATCGAGGTTATAGGGGATAAGCCAAATAATATGCCAAATTGGTTATGGGATTTTGATGCCAAACCAATATCAGAAGAAGATAAATCTGAACTTAAATCATTTGAAATCAAAAGTAAAAGAGGTTTTAAAGGCTCTCTTTACAAGACAGATAAATTCACAGAACAACATCCTTTCGGGACAGTTCCAGCTGGATTTATTGGTAATGAGCGAGTGGGGATATTTGAATCCAATAGTATCTTGAGAGCAGTTGCTAGGGAATGTAAAGATAAATCTCTTTATGGAGGTGAAGACATAAACTTAACATCTAGAATAGATAGTTTTTTAGATGCTAACCTTGTTTTCTCAAGAGAATTTCAAGTTTATCTCTTAGAGCTTGAAGATATTACTCAATATACATACGAAAGAACTAAAGCTGCATATGAGTTTTATTTAGAAGGCTTAGAAAAATCTTTATCTCTTTCTAGCTTTATTGCTGGAGATCAGTTGACTATTGCGGATATATCTTTTGCTTGTGAATTCGCACAATTCCTAAGGGAAGGCCACTATTTGCAGCAACTGGAAAGCAAGAACCTAAGCCTTATAAGTAAAAACTTCCAAACTGAGTACCCATTAACCTTCAAACACTTTAAATCTCTTTGTAATAAAAAAGAATTTTCAGATGTCATGGGTTCTTATCTAGATTGGTATGAAATGTAAATATGGACTACGTTGAAATTGCAGTACCCTTTTTCTTATTGGCTTTAATTTTAGAATTGGCTTACGGAAAATTCATAAATAATAATACTTATCGATTGAATGACACAATAAGTAGCCTTTTTATGGGCTCTTTGAGAGGCACTAGCGGAATACTCAAAATAGGTTTTAGTGGCTATATTTATTATCAAATCGAAACACACTTTGCTCTCTGGCGGATGGACAGTGATCTTTGGGTTACGTGGATTTTTGCTTTCATTGCCTATGACTTTTTTTATTATTGGTTTCATAGAATAAGTCATGAGAGACAAATTTTTTGGGCATCGCATGTAGCCCACCATCAAAGTGAAGAATACAATTTATCTACTGCACTAAGGCAGACTGGAACCGGATTTTTTATATCCTGGATTTTCTATATTCCTTTATTTTTAATCGGTGTTCCTTCATACGTGATGGTGTCAGTAGCATCGATCAATTTGATATATCAATTTTGGGTTCACTCTAGACACATCCCTAAACTCGGGTGGTATGAATTATTTTTTGTCACTCCCTCCAATCACCGTGTTCATCATGCCCAGAATGATATCTATATAGATAAGAATTATGGCGGAGTTTTTATAGTCTGGGATCGTCTTTTTTCTACCTTTAAAGAAGAACAAAACGATCAAGAGTGTATTTATGGAATAAGAGGGGCAATAAAGACATTTGATCCTGTAAAGGCTAACATCCATATTTATCAGAAAATTCTAAAAGACCTAACTTTTTCTATCTCTTTCAAAAATTTTTATAATGTCTTAACTGCAAAGACTGGTTGGTCACCAAATGGATCTACTGAAGGTTCATCTAAGGAAAAGTTTAATCATGAAGAATTTGAGAAGCATGATCCAGTTGTTCCGTTATCTACAAAACTTTATGCGCTGATACAATTCTTATGCATGACTTACGCGGCTGTAGTTCTTTTTGCAGACAAAAATATGGATTACGATCATGGCATTGTTCTCCTTTGCGTAGTTATTTTTTCTATGTACTGCACAGCAAAATGGTTGGATGCCGAAAAGATACTAAAACTGGAATACTTTAAGTTAGGAATAATTTCTATTGGTCTCTGTTACCTTTATACTTTCAGCCCAGAAGTTCTCCTTTTTAATGTCTTGCTTACTTATTTATTTTTAAATATTGCCTTTCTACCCTTCTTAAAAAGAGCGTGAATTCATGGAAGATCTTAAGAAATGGATTAAGAGTTACCCTGATTTCCCCTCTAAAGGAATTCTATTTAGAGATATAAGCCCTTTGTTGGCCGAACCGAAAGCTTTAAGTCTATTAAAGGATCGCTTCATAGAAACCATTAAACCTTTCAATGCCGATTATGTTGCAGGTATCGATGCTAGAGGTTTTTTATTTTGTACTTTAGTTGCAGAAAACTTGGGTCTAGGTGCATTAATGATAAGAAAGCCCAATAAGCTTCCAGGAGAGCTCATTGAAAAGAGTTATGAGCTTGAATACGGCAGTAATTCATTAACTGTTCAAAAGAAAGATCTAGAGGGTAAATCAATAGTTATTGTAGATGATCTGTTAGCAACAGGAGGGTCAATGCAATGTTCTAAAGAACTATTAGAGTCTCTTGGTGCCAATGTAGTAGCAGGGGCTGTTGTCATAGAACTGAAGTCTCTTAAGGGTTCATCTGCTCTCAATATGCCCATTATCAGCCTCATAAGCTATGAAGACTAGCTTAACAAAAGAAAATACTCTCATTGCAATTGCAATGGAAGAGGAATTCAATTTAGAACAAGCGAATGGATGGAGGATTGTCTATACCGGGATTGGAAAAGTGAATGCTTTAATCTCAGTTTACCGGGCATTGAAGGAAGATAAGCCGGTTAATATTATAAATTTTGGAACTGCAGGTTCTTCGAGGTCAGATTTGCAAGGTCTACACGAAGTAACTACTTTCAAGCAAAGAGACATGGACTTAAGGGATATAGGGCTACCGCTTGGTGTAACTCTCAATGATGAGATAAATGATATTACTTTAGATAGACCTGGATTGAGTTGTGGTACGGGAGATAATTTCGTTACTACAAACCAAGAAATTAAAACTGATTTATATGACATGGAAGCATACGCACTTGCGAAGCTTTGCCTAAAAGAAGAAATTAACTACTTTTGTTTCAAATACATTAGTGATCAAGCTAATGAAGGTGCATCTGATGATTGGAAAAAGAATGTAACCAACGGAAGCAAAGCTTTTCAAATTTATTTGGAATCTCTCAATGGATAATCTAAAAATAGTTCCTTTTAAGCTAGATTACAAATCAGATTTTGAATACCTAAACAGACAATGGATAGAAGAGTATTTTGTAATGGAGGAAGAAGATCTTAAAACACTTCAAAATCCTGAGTCTTATGTAATGGAAAAGGGAGGCGAGATTTTTTTTGCTATTTTGAATGATGATGTAGTTGGCACTGCAGCAATGATTCCAACAAGTAACGGTGTTTATGAGTTAGCAAAAATGGCTGTTGCAAAAAATCTTCAAGGACTAGGCATTGGAAAAAAACTATTAAGACGTTGTATAGACTTCTCAATAGAAAAGAACGCGAGTGAGATTTTCTTAATTACCAACGATGTATTGAAACCTGCTTTAAATCTATACCTCTCAGCTGGCTTTGTATTAAATGAACTTAACGACGATGATAGGTATGATAGGGGAAATACAAAAATGAATTTAATTTTAGGAGAGGAAAATGATTAATTTAGACCTAAGTGGTAAAAAGGCAGTTGTAACAGGTGCGAGTTTAGGTATCGGTGAAGCAACAGTGAAGATGCTTGCCGAACATGGAGCTGATGTTTTCTTTTGTGCTCGAACAGAAGAGTCAGTTAAGAAGTTAGCGTCTTTAGAAGTCAATAAGGGCTCTATAAAGGGCTTTGTTGCTGATATGGGTAACAAAGAGTCAACACAATCTTTTATAGATAGTACTTTATCTGAAGGTGTAGTTGATATTTTAGTTAATAATGTTGGCGCTTCACCATCTAGAAATTTTTTATATATGACTGATGAAGATTGGCAAGAATTGCATGAACTTAATCTTTTGTCGGCTGTAAGATGTACAAGAGCATTTCTGCCTGCTATGCGAGAAAATAAATGGGGCAGAGTTGTTATGATTTCTAGTTCGGCAGGAAAGTATCCTAATGCAGCATTAATTGATTATGGAGCTACTAAAGCTGCCATGATTTCTATATCAAAATCATTGGCAAAAAAGTATGGATCAGATGGAGTCCTTATTAATTCTGTTCTTCCTGGTCTTATTCATACCGCTATGTGGGAGAGGGCTGCAACAGAAATTGCTGAAGCTACTGGTGGTAAGATGGAAGATGTCATCAAGGCAAATGGATCCTCAGTACCAGTAGGGCGCTATGGTACTTCAGAAGAAGTAGCATCTTTGGTTACTTTTTTATGCTCCGAAGCAGCCTCTTACATAAGCGGCACTTCCATTGAAGTTGATGGAGGTCAAGCAGGACATATCTAATGAAGGAGTATTTCGGATCTTGCCATTGTAAAGAAGTCAGATTTAGTTTTTTTACTGATCAAATATTGGATGGGCTTTACGAGTGCAACTGCACTTTGTGTTTAAAGAAAGCAATTATTATGAAGCCGATAAGTAAAGATAACTTTGTACTTCAAAGTGGACAAAATAATTTGCAAATTTATCAGTGGAATAAAAAAATCGCTAAACACTTTTTTTGTAATATTTGTGGTGTTTATACCCATCATGTTCGGAGAAGGGACCCATCTCAGATAAGTATTAATATAATGTGTGTTGATGATATATTGATACCAACCGAAACAAAGATAAACCTGATAGATGGAGCGAGTCACGATTAATTATGTTAATTTCTAAAAGGCCAAATTACTTGTTACTAAAAGCATCGCTGGTCCTTACTTTGATACTTTTCTCTTTCTATTTGTTGTACCAACTAGACCTGATTGCTTTGATAATAGAGTCTGACAGAAGCAAGATTTCGTTACTAATTCTTGCTATCTATTTTTTGTCTACCATTCATTGGTTCTATATTGCCATTTCTTTAGATAAAGAAATATCTAGTTTAGATGATCCTTCTAGCAAGACTTTAATTGGAAGATTGCTTTTAGAAAAAAATAAATCTCAAGAAGAAAGAGACATTTCTCTTGTTGAGGATGAGCTCAGTAACAGGCACTCCTTGGGCTATTTAGCTATAGATGTATTGCTCAAATTAGGGCTAACAGGTACTGTCATAGGCTTTATCCTCATGCTACTCCCTATTGGAGAAATAAAAGATTTTGATCCTCAGATTCTCCAAAAATTATTATCCACTATGAGTGGTGGAATGGCTGTTGCTTTGTACACAACTTTGACTGGCCTGTTGACTAGCATGATACTCAAATTTCAGTATTTTATTCTTGATACAAGTTTGAGCCAGACTCTCAATCACATTAGCTCCAAGTATAAATGAAGCATAAAACTTTGCTTAAATCAGAAGAGCAAGATGTCTTCACTGATCTCCTTTTTAATGCTCTTCTTGGTTTTGCATTCATGTTTGCTATAGCTTTCATGCTTATCAATAATTCTGAAGAATCTGGGAATATTAATACTAAAGCAGAAGTCTTAATTTCTGTTCAATGGCCTGATGAACATCCAGATGATGTTGATGCAGTAGTTGAAGATCCTCAAGGGGGTCTTGTCTGGTATCACAATAGAGACACTGGTTTGATGCATTTAGACCGAGATGATAGAGGCAATTTAGCTGATTCTGTAAAGACTGAAGGAGAAGTTGTATCAAATCCTATAAACCAAGAGACTGTTACAGTTAGAGGGCTTCAAACAGGCGAGTATGTAATCAATTTATTGCACTATAAATCTAACTACAAAGAACCTTTACCAGTAACTGTAAAAGTAGAAAAACTAAACCCAACTGTTGAGCTAATATACTATGGTCAACATTTCTTGAATGGAGTGGGTGATGAAGTAACAGCACTTAGGTTTTCAGTAGATGGAGCTAAAGAAGTCTCTAACCTTAATCAATTACCGAAAAGATTACTCACAAAGGCTTTAGGAAGAAAATAGCATGCTAGAGGAGAGATTAATTTTAAGCATTTCTTATGCTGTAATTGCAGCACTTCTCTTAGTTTTTTGTTTTTATACAAATTTCACTAAGAAAGTAAAACTAATATCAATTTTTGCTGTTTCTTTATTCTATATTTCCAGCTGGAAGGGTTATGTCGGAGTCTTAGGATGGCCAACATCGGAGGATTTACCTGATGATTTCAATATTCTATGGGTAGTTATTCAAGAGCCTAATAAAAGTAAAAGCAATGAAGGAGAATTGTTCATCTGGATAAAAGAAATAGATGAATTCAAAAAGCCAATAGGAGATCCTAGGGCATTCAATTTACAGTGGAATAAGGAAAACCATAGAATTGCTCAAGAAGCACTGCATAAATTGCAAGAAGGCGAAAGATTGAATGGAAAGAAAACTTATGGAGTCCTTAATAAGGATAACAAAGGTGAGAAATCTACCCCTTATGATGTAGCGGAAGGGGAGCCAGAACAAGGGAGGCCTTCATTCGAATTTGTTGAAGTGCCTCCGCCTGAACTTCCCCCCAAAACACTGATCTTAGATCAGTAATCTATTCTTCCTCTTGACCAAACCAAGTAAACTGAGGGGCTTCCATATTTCCTAAGGCAACCTCTCTATCCTCGTGCGCTCTGGCTCTCACATAATGATGTATGTTTTCAACTTCTTGTTCAGAGAGTACATCTGAAAAAGAAGCCATTCCATTACTAGCCAAAAGACCTTCTAGCACAATTTGGTTAAATGCATCATGCGTTCCTGCTGTCATTTTACGTAAGTCGGGTATGCCGCCTGCAGACTTGACAACAAATCCATGGCAAACAGCACAGTTTTGATTATATTTACTTTCTCCATCTTGCAATTGATCAATACTAACCTGTACAAGTTTTTGCTCAGGTATTGTTTTGTCTCTAACATTAGGAATTGGTAACGACTCTTTACCGCCCAACTTAAAAACTAATAATCTACCAAAATTGTTGTAAGTTAATGAAGCTTGGATTTCTATTGGAGGTAAAGGCTCTCCGCCAAATAAATCACCTCCTCCAGAACCTGTCAGGATAGAAACATACTGTTCTCCATCTATTTCGAATGTTATAGGTGGAGCTAACATTGAGGTATAGGTATTAAATTCCCATAATCTCTCTCCAGTATCCTTATCATAAGCTGAGAACATGCCAAGTGCATCTCCTTGGAATACGAGCCCCCCAGCTGTGCCTAGAACACCTCCGTTCCAGTAATGAGGAATTGGTACTGACCATTTTGTTTCACCTGTGAGTGGATCAAAAGCTTTTAAAAAACCTCCTGGTTTTGGTTGAGATTCTAGATTATTGAGAATATTTTGAGCTAAAGAACTCATTTCAATACCCATATTCCATTGACCAGGAGTCCATTTAAATACTCCAGTTTTTTTATAATCTTCTTGTATTGCATAGAAAAAAGGATTTTCTTGCGTAGGTATATAAGCCAATCCAGCTTCAAGATCTATAGACATGGCTTGCCAATTGTGGGCTCCTAGTGGTCCAGGTAAAACCCAAGCCCCATTATCAGTATAGTCAACGGCCGGGTTCTCAACTGGCCTTCCTGTTTCTAGATCTACATGAGTAGCCCATGTGACAGCAGCAAAAGGATGAGCTCTTAGAACTTTTCCGTCTTGACGGTCAATAACATAAAAGAAACCATTTTTTGGAGCTTGAAGAAGGACTTTTTTCATTTCTCCATCAATTTCCATATCTGCTAAAGCCATATCTTGAACGGCGGTATAGTCCCAATTATCTTCAGGTGTAGTTTGATAATGCCATTTATAAACACCAGTATCAGCATCTACAGCAACAATGGAAGATAGGAAAAGGTTATCTCCTCCACCTGGAGATCTGATATCTCTTGTCCAAGGAGATCCATTTCCAACGCCTAGATATACATTATTGAAATCCGGATCATAGACTATGGAGTTCCAGACAGTTCCACCACCACCAAATTCCCACCAGTTAGTTCCTTTCCATGTTTTGGCAGCCATTTCCATAGCACGATCTTCAAAACCTAGGTCTGGATTTCCAGGAACAGTAAAGAAACGCCATACTTGATCACCATTTTCGGTATCGTAAGCAGTAACATATCCTCTTACGCCATATTCCGCACCACCGTTACCTATATAAACTTTACCTTTTGCTACCCTGGGTGCACCTGTGATTGTGTAAGATCTTGTTCGATCAATTATAGTATCAACTTCCCAAACTAACTCTCCAGTTTCAGCATTTATTGCAAACAACCTTCCATCTAAGCTTGCTGAGTAAACTTTGCCGTTATAAACAGCAACTCCTCTATTAACAATATCGCAACAAGCTTTCCTGGCCCATTCTCCAGGTACTTTAGGATCAAATTTCCAAATTGTTTCTCCAGTCAAAGCATCAACTGCGTAAACTCTACTCCAAGTACTTGTGAAGAACATAATTCCATCAACTACAATAGGTGTGGCCTCTAATGCCCTGTTTGTTCCCATATCTTTAGACCATACGAGGCCTAACTCAGATACATTTTCTTTATTTATGCCTGTCAATGGGGAAAATCTACGCTCTTCATATGTTCTTCCGTGAGCTAGCCAATTTCCAGGTTCAGATTCTGCATCCAATATTCTTTGGTCATCAATTAAACCTATTTCTGTTGAACCTAACGTAGTTAATTCTTCTTTAACTTGCTCTTCCTCAGAGGTACTGCAGCTCACAAGGAATGTAATTAATATGAGCCCCAAAAAGTTGAATTTATTTTTCATATTCATCTCCATATTTACTTTTACTCTAACTCTTTTTTTTGACTTTTGGAATATAACTTACTCATAATATTGATATGAATTTTACGACACTTTTTAAGACCCTTTTGGGTATCATAATATTAAATCTTTCTTCAAACGCCATGGCACAAGCAATTGATAATTTAGACAACCAAAGAGTCAAATGGATACCGTTTTCTGATCAGGTGATGGGAGGAGTTTCTGAAGTAAATTTTTTGGAAAAAGAAGAAGATGGTCTGTCTTTCTATCATATGGAAGGTAACGTCAGTACTGAGAATAATGGAGGATTCATTCAATTCAGAGCCGAAGTTGAAATTGAAGACAAAGATTATAAAGGCCTCAAAATTAAGACTAGAGGTAATGGAGAGGAATATTATCTTTTTATCAGAACTACTAAAACTAGATTGCCATGGCTATATTATGGTTCGTCTTTCAATACTACTGAGAAATGGCAATGGATCGAACTACCTTTTTCTTCGTTCAAAAAAAGTGATGGAAGATTTAGTAGATTTCTTCCAAAGGAATTTGATATAGAAAGCATTAAAAGCATAGGAATAGTAGCTTATGGAAAAGATTTTTATGCAGATATTGATGTTGCTGGTTTAGAGCTTTATTGATCTAGGTCTCTAAAATTAGGTTTCCTTTTCTCTACAAAAGCTGAAACACCCTCTTTAAATTCCTTAGAGTCTGTTCTTACTCTTTGAGTTTCTTTTTCATAATCTAATTGTTCACTCAAGGTACCAGACAAAGCTTTATCATGCGCTTTTACAATAGCTTTAAGCCCTTCAATTGGTCCATCGGCTATTCTTTCAGCAATCTCATTAGCCCTACTAATGAGTTCATCATCAGGTACACAATCCCAAATAAGACCCCATTCCTTGGCTAATTCTGCTGACAGGTCATCTCCTAGTAAACCCATCCCATTTGCTCTTGCCCTACCTATTAAGTTTGGAACAAACCAAGATGCACCTACGTCAGAGATGATGCCTAAGTTGGGTCCAAAGACTAGTTTGAATTTTGCCGATGTTGAGGCAATTACTATATCTCCACAAAGAGCTAATCCAACTCCTCCACCTGCAGCTATTCCATTAATCGCAGTAATAACTGGTTTATTTGATTGAGTTATTGCTTTGACTAAGGGATTGAAAGCATTTTCCATATTAGTAAAGGTAGCCTCACCAGAAGAAAGCCCCTTTGTTTTTGGCCAACCTCCATCGACTAAGTCTGCTCCAGAGCAAAATCCTCGGCCGCTGCCAGTTATGATAATTGCTCTCACTTGTTTATCTGACTTGGCATCATTCATACAATCAAGAAGACCAAGAATTAAATCAGCATTCATCGCATTTAAAACTTCTGGTCTATTTAATTTAAGTGTTAAAACACCTTTATCATTCAAACTTTTTTCAATCGCTCCATTCATTTTAACCCCCTAGTCAAATTGTTTTTCTGTGCTAGCAAATAGGAAGTAAAAGATACCTCCAAAGAAAGTTATACCTGCAACAACATAAAATACCATATCCCAAGAATTTGTCGCATCCAAAATCATTCCAGTAACAATAGCTCCAATGAATCCTGGAATCGCAGCTACCATATTAGTTATCCCCATTAGCCTTCCAGTGTGTTCAGGTCCAATATCTGCATGATTGACAATAAACCCACCTGCGCTGAAACCTCCGAATACATTTCCTAAGCACATAATAGCTATCACTCCAGCAACACTGTTGAGTTCTGGAACAATACAAAGACAAATACCGCTCCCACCGAAAGCTATTGAATTGCAAAGTTTCCTCACTGTAATTAGTTTTACGCCTTTGTTTGTTAGATAGTCAGCAAAATAACCTCCTATATTTAAGAATAAAAAAGATGCTATATGAGGAAGCATTGCCAATAGGCCTACTGCGGCCATTGGCACTCCTAAACCATCTTTTATAAAAATTGGAAGCCATGATAAAAAAACAAAAAGGCTGTAGTTATTACAAAAATGTGCCACAGCTATTGCCCATAGAGGTAAATTGCCTCGCCATTTAGAAAAAGCCAGCGTTTCAGCTTTGTTTGAAGCAGGAGCATTATTAGTTATATATTCTAATTCTTCCTCCGAAATGTTTGGATCTTCTTTTGGTGTCGAGAAAACAATCTTTTGCCAATATATATACCAGATAAAACCTAATCCTCCATATAGATAGAATGCCCATTCCCACCCAAGTCTTAAAATAATTATTGGTGTTACAACAAGTCCAAATATAGTACCAATTGGTATAGCACTATTTGTAATAGCTACTGAACGTGCTCTTTCGCTGAAAGGAATCCATCTAGCATAAAGACTATGCCAGGCAGGAAAAGTAATACCTTCACCCAGTCCCATGCCTATCCTGGCAATGATAAGAGCAGCAAATCCTCCATAGAAAGCCCATGGAGTGATGAAGGTAAAGATTGACCAGACGATTAGACCAACACCAAGTACAATTTTTGCACCCATCCTATCTGAAAGAAGTCCACCTATTATTTGAGTTAAAATATAGCCAATATAGAAGCTAGATAAAATAAAACCTCTTTGCGTTTCAGACCAACCCATGCCTTCACTCATCGGTATAATCGCTAAAGAAATTACTACTCTATCAATGTAGCAAATAAAGACCGCGGCTACTGTTAGTGAAATAACCTTATATCTTTGAAGCATCCTTTTGTTTCCTCTTTTTTTAAGTCTATAAGATACATTTTTCTTAGATTAATTAAAATCATTTAAGAAATTAGTTATGATATTTTTATAAATAAAGGGGAGAGAGTATTGAATACAAAATCTGATCATCTGTTAGAAGGAATTAAAGTTATAGATGCGGCAAGCTTTATTGCTGGGCCATCAGCAGCCACAATTATGTCTGATTATGGCGCCGAGGTGATAAAGATAGAACCTCAAAGTGGCGACAGTCTCAGAAACCTAATTACCAATGGCAGAATGCCTGTCGGGCCTGAAAACTATTGTTGGGAACTCACCTCAAGAAATAAAAAAAGCATTTCTTTAAATTTGAAGGATGTAAAGGCACAAAATATTCTTCTAGATTTAGTTAAAGACGCAGATGTATTTATAACCAATATGCCTTTTCCTATAAGAAAGAAATTAAAGATAACTGCTGAAGATATCATGCCTCATAATGAAAGTATCATATATGCTTCATTAACAGGTTACGGAGAAGTAGGACCAGATGCTGATAGAACTGCTTACGACTCAATGGCCTGGTGGGCTAGAAGTGGCTTGATGGACTTTGTAAGACCTTCTAATAATTCTCCAGTGGCCTGGTCAACGCCTGGTATGGGGGATCATCCAACTGGAATGGCACTTTATGGAGCTATAATGACAGCACTTTATAAAAGAGAAAGGACAGGAGAGGGTTCAGAGGTTTCTACCTCTTTGATGTCAAACGGAGCATGGGCTAATGGAGTTTTCATCCAAGCAGCTTTGATGGATGTAGAGTTTCCAGATAGACCGGAACCACTACCAAGACATCCTTTTTATGATTTTTATACCACAAAAGATGAAAGAGAATTCGCTCTTGGGATGATAAATTCTAGAATAGAATGGCCAAAATTAGCCGATATTTTAGACCGTAAGGATTGGATTGACAGAGAGTTATTTGATTTCGAAAATCCTTTTGATAATGCTGATATATTAAAAGCAGAGTTATCCGATGAATTTAAAAATAGAAAACTCGAGGAAGTAGATGAGCTATTACGAAATTCTGCAGTTACCTACGGTGTCTTAGGCAGAACAACAGATCATAGAGAAGATTCTCAATTTCTAGAAACTGAGACACTTGTTCCTCTAGAACACGAATCTTTTAAAAAATTATATACAGTGAATAGTCCTTTTCACATTGTAGGAGAAAAGAAAATTAACTTTTCACGAGCTCCTAAAATAGGAGAGCATACTGAGCAAGTATTGGCTGAGATGGGTTACGAAAGATCTGATCTCGAAGAGCTTAAAAGCGAGAACTCAATTTATTGGCCTGAGAAAAAAGGATAAAAACATGAATATGCACAAAATACCCTTCAATTTTGCAATTTTTATCTTTTTAGTTGTTGGATGTTCCTCAGAAGAAATCTGTATTGAATCAGACTTAGTCTTAATCAATACCAAAATATACACCGCCAATCCTGAAGAACCAGATGCAGAAGCTTTAGCGATTACAAATGGTAAATTTTCATTCATTGGTTCAAATTCTGAGGCACAAAATTTTAACTGTGGTGAAACCAAAGTATTAGATTTAGAAGGTTCTTTTGTATATCCCGGATTCATAGATGCTCATGCTCATTTGAAGGGAATAGGTTACCGAGAGATGAATCTCAATCTACAAGGTGCTGAAAGCCTAAAGAGTATGCTTACTCAAGTGACTATTCACTCAAATAAAATCCAACCAGGAAATTGGGTAATAGGGAGGGGTTGGATTGAAAAGAAATGGCCTGAAGGAAGGTTTCCAACTTTAGAAGAATTGAATGCTATTTCATCTGATAAGCCGATAGCTCTAGAGCGTGCTGATGGTCATGCAATTATTGTAAATAGTCTTGCAATGAAGTTAGCTGGCATTGATAGAAATACACCTAACCCTATAGGTGGAAAAATAGATAAGGATATTGATGGAGAGCCTAATGGGGTGCTAATAGATAAGGCTTCACTATTGGTTGAATCAATTATTCCAAAAAGGACTCGAGCAGATGAAAAGAAGGCCTTAAGAGAGGGTTTATATAGAACAGCTAAGATGGGTTGGACCCAACTACAGGATGCAGGCTCACCATTGTCTGACCTTGAACTATTGAGAGAAATTAAGTCAGAAGAAAACTTACCAGTCAGGATCCATATGTACATAAGTGATGGTGAAGATGCAATAAAATTTATAGATAGTGGGCCATACCTTGATTCGGAGCACATGCTAACTGCCAGAGGGGTCAAGCTATATGCCGATGGAGCCATAGGTTCCAGGGGAGCTGCCTTCTTCACAAAATATGATGATTATGAAACTAAAGGATTTTTAATCTTTCAGAAAGAAGAAACCATGCCGAAATTAATCAAGGCTCTCGTAAATGGAATTCAAATACAAACTCACGCCATAGGAGATTTAGCGAATAGTGTCACCTTAGATTGGTATCAAGAAGCCTTTAACGCAGTATCAGATGCAAACAGGATGATCGTAGAACCTCGTTGGCGAATAGAGCACTCCCAAAATATCTTACCCATCGATCAACAAAGATTTGCAGATATGAAAGTGATAGCTTCTATGCAGCCATCGCACGCGATAGGTGATCTCCATTTTGCTCATAAAAGATTAGGTGTAGATAGACTTAATAATGCTTATACGTGGCGAAGTCTCATTGATTTAGATGTTGTAATTGCTGGAGGTTCCGATGCTCCAGTTGAAATAGGAGATCCAAGGATAGAATTCAAGGCAGCAATTGGAAGGAAAGATTTAGATGGTTATTATCAAGATTACTGGAACTTAGATGAGTCTGTAAGCAGAGAAGAAGCTCTTTATATGTTTACTAAGTGGGCTGCTTATTCTGTATTTGAAGAAGATATTAAAGGAACAATTGAAGTTGGTAAGTTGGCTGATTTAACAATTTTTTCAAAAGATTTAATGATTATTCCTGAAGAAGAAATTATGTCTTCTGAAGTTCTTTTTACTATTGTTGATGGTAGGGTGGTTTATTCAAAATAAAAAAAGGGCACCTAAGTGCCCTTTTTTTCAGATCTAACTTAGAAATCTAAGCCTACTTTAAAGTAGTAGAAAGCACCATTAAATCCTAAAGGAGATCCTTCAGGGTACTTCATACCACAACATAAAGTTGAAGCAGGATTATCAGGAACTTCATCAGTAGCATTTTGTGCTCCCAATGTAAGTGTGTAAGCTCCAAGATCTCTGCTCACTTCTAGATCAAGAGTAAACATGTCATCAACTGTTTCCGAGAAAACTGGATCAGAATATATATCCCACCATATCCACTCGTCTACCCAGTTATATCTAGCTAGGAATCTATAATCGCCAGTATTATGAACTGCTGTTAGATTCCATCTTGATTCAGGAAGTAAACTTTCTAATTGACCGATTCTAGCTCCGCCAACTAAGCCACTTGTTTTATCTACTTCAGTTTCAACCGTACTCCATACAAATGTAAGGTCAGTATTTCCATTGAACATCTCAGTAGAGTAAGTCGCAACTAAATCAACACCTTCAGTTGTTGTATCGAAGTCATTCACATAGAACCTAAAGTTTGTAAGATCACCAGCACCCGGTACACCTTGTGCTGTTAGGTTAGCAATATCAGCAGCCGTAAGCTGTACATCATCACCTTGTGTGATTCTATCCTCTAATTCAATTGAATAAGCATCAAGCGTTATTGAAAGAGAATCTGTTGCATCCCAAACTAAACCGTATGAATAGTTTGTAGATTCTTCAGGTTGAAGCTCTTTACCACCGTATGCCATTGAAACAGGGTTAGTAGGGGCTAGTGTACCTTTCTGAAATAAAACTCCGTCACTACCTGATACAGTAGAAATATTTGAAATATTTCCCTGTCCAGGAGTAGGTGCTCTAAATCCAGTACTAGTTGTGAACCTTAAGTTTAAGTTATCAGTAGCTCTTAAAAGTCCAGAAACCTTATAGTTACTAGTCGTTCCAAAAGTATCAAAGTCTTCATATCTTACTGCAAGTCCGACGAGTAGTCTTTCAGTAATATCGCCTTCTAAGTCTAAGTAAAGAGCAACATTACTTCTGTCCCATACACCTGCCATGTCAGGATTGAATCCACCAAAACCATTAGAGCCTATACCAGCACCTTGATTAAAGTAAGGTCCTATTTCCCAACTTTCTTTGTTTCCAGAAACAACAGTGAATTGCTCTTCTCTAAACTCTAAACCATATGCAACGTTAAGGTCAGAAGCCCAACCATCAACGCTAACAGGAGTTACGAAATCTACATTGAAATTCTTTTCAAGTTGTATGTAACTTCCAGGATTGAATTCAGTAGGAGACTCAGGTCCCAAAGAACCATTAAGTGTATTTCTAATTAGATAATCAGCACTATTCTCACCTATGCTCACACTGATGTCATACATAGTTCCTGATTCTGTAGTTCCTTTAACTCCTGAAGCTATACTCCAGTCGCTAACATCACCACCGAAGCTAGGTGTAAAGCCTCCAGGGAACATTTCGTTAAATACGAAACAGTTCGGGTCTGCCATAATTGCAGCTAATGCTGTATCTGAGGCTGAACCAGCTCCAGAAGCTGGAACAGGAACAACAGGACAAGTTCTTGCAGCACCTGCAGTTGCTTGAGCTACGTCAAGCACCATACGTGTAGCACCTCCGTCAGTTGAGAATATACCACCTCTGTTAGTAGGATTTCTAAAGAAGAAACCACCTAATACCTTTCTTTCAGCATAGTTACCAAAAAGATAGAATTCTTTGTTGGCATCGAGTTCCAGGCCTATGTTTGCAACAAGTTTTACATCATCGCTTACTTCAGGAGAACCCCATATCTGAGCAGGATTAGGATAATTCCATATAGCTGCATTTCCTCCATCATAAAGAGCTTGTGCATCTCCTCTTTGAACACTTCTACTAGTAGGGTCACTGTCTTGTAGTTCTATAGAAACGTTTGCAAAACCATTAGAAGTAAAAGGCATACCGATATTTGCAGCGACTCTATACATATCACCATCACCATCTGCATATTCTCCGCTTCTTATTTCAATTTGCGTTCCCTCAGAATTATCTTTATAGACAAAATTCATAATACCAGCGATCGCATCAGAACCGTATTGCGCTGCAGCGCCGTCACGAAGGACTTCAACTTGTTTTAGTGCAATAGATGGTATGGCAGAGATATCTGGACCTTGAGCTCCATCAGAGATACCACTTCCTAAGAAAGATATAACAGCACCTCTATGTCTTCTTTTACCATTTACTAGAACCAACATATTGTCGGGCGGAAGACCTCTTAAGTTTGCAGGTCTAATTAAAGTAGCTGCATCACTTATAGGTTGCGTGTTTACATTAAATGAAGGAACTAGAGTTCTAATCATATCAGGTAGATCCGCAGCCCCTTGATTAGTGAAATCAGATCCACCAATAATATCTACAGGAGCAGGGGAATCACCAACTGATCTCGCTTCTCTTCTTGTTCCAACAGCTACTACTTCTTCAATTTCATCAGCAGCAGAAATCATAGAAGGTAGAGCAGGTAAAGTTAAAAGAGAAACAGCAACAGCTATTCCACTTATTCTTGTTTTAAACATATTGTTTACCCCAAAGTTTAATTAAAAAATACTTGTCCTAAAGAGATGAAAAAGATTAAAACGCTTTCCGTTTTAGCCGTTTTTTTACATCGCTGCAATAGGATCAAAGCACGATAGCTTGTATTTTAAAGGTGCTTGTCTTTATATGCAAACTTAAATAAGGTACACACATAGTGCACAAAGCAGAATTTTACTAAAGTATGTACCTTTTATATGTACCTTTTATATGTTTCACCATTCAATCGCTGATTTAAAGGATATCCCTGAAATAGAAGTGTTGATGGAAACTTCTATATCTAATTTGTTGGGTAAATTGTTGAATGAAAAGCAATTAGAAGCAGCAAAAGAGTCCATGGGTCTTGATACCCAACTTTTAAAGGATAAAACTTATTTCTTAATAAAAAATGATGATGAGCTTATAGGTTCAGGAGGTTACAGTTATAGAAAAACTTTATTTGGAGGAAATCATACTCCTAATAGGTCAGATGATTTATTAGTTCCTGGTAAAGATGCAGCTAAAATAAGAGCTATGTATACCGATCCATCATGGATCCGTAAAGGTGTGGGAACCTATGTATTGAATTTAGCAGAGAATTCTATCAGAGAGTTAGGATTTCATAAGGCAGAGCTAATGGCAACTGTGTCTGGTATTTTTTTATATGAAAAGCGCGGTTACAAAGTAGTAGACGAAATAGAATACGAGAGTAAATTAGGCAATAAAGTACCTATGTACAAAATGGAGAAAGCTATTCATGGATGACAAACAACAACTAAACTTATTCAACGAAATAATTGAAGAGTGTAGCTGTGAACCTCTAACAGGATTTTTTAGAACTGGTTGTTGTGATACTTCTGATCAAGATCTTGGAAGCCATACAGTTTGTGCTTTGATGACTGAAGATTTTCTAAAATTTAGCATGTCTCAAGGTAATGACCTTTCTACACCTGTTCCCCAGTATAATTTTCCAGGTTTAAAAGAAGGGGATAGATGGTGTTTATGTGCCAATAGATGGCTAGAGGCTTATGAAGCGAATTCCGCTCCAAAAATTGTAGCGAAAGCTACTAATATTAAGGCCTTGGAAATTATTCCTATGGAAATAATTAAAGGATTCGCAATTGATCTAGTATGAACAAAGATCTTTTTTTTATGCAAAAGGCTTTAGAAGAGGCTAAGAAAGGTTTCTCTGAAGGAGAAGTACCAGTTGGCGCTGTTTTAACATTAGATAATAAGATAATTGCCAAAGGTCATAATAGCCCTATATCCTCTAATGATCCTAGTTGCCACGCTGAAGTTAATACTATAAGAGAAGCTGCTAGAGTTTTAAAAAATTATAGATTAGAAAAAACTTCTCTATATGTAACTCTTGAACCTTGCACTATGTGTTGTGGATTGTTGATCCATTCAAGAATTAAAAATCTTATATTTGCTGCTTTGGATCCTAAATCAGGAGCTGTGATCAGTAATGGCAACTTGCTAGATGCTGATTTTATTAATCATAAAGTGAATTATTATCAAGGACCTCTAGAAGACCATTCGTCGGAATTATTAAAGAGTTTTTTTCGGGCTAAGCGATTATAAATCAAACTGAGTCCATATAGGTGCGTGGTCAGAAGGTTTTTCCATACCCCTTATATCGTAGTCAATTCCTGAGCGCTTAACAGCTAAGTTAAGTTTTTTTGTAACCCATATGTGATCTATTCTCAATCCTCTTTTGGGATTATCTTCAAATCCTTTGCTTCTATAATCAAACCAGCTGTATTCATCATCTCTTTCCGGGTATAAAGTTCTGTAAGAATCAAACAAACCCCAGGCAGTTAGCTTAGATAACATTTCTCTTTCTTCTGGCAAAAAGCTGCATTTGCCAGTTCTCAACCATCTCTTTTTATTTTCTTCACCTATCCCGATATCTATATCTTCGGGAGAGATATTTAAATCACCCATGACAACTAAATAGTCTTTTGGATCATAGTTCTTTTTAATATGCTTTAATAAATCTTTATAAAACTTGACCTTATAAGGAAATTTAACAGGATGATTTCTTTCTTCACCTTGAGGGAAATACCCATTCAATATATGAATTTTCTTTTTCTCTCTTTTTAAGGTGACTGATATGAATCTTTTTTGAGATTCTTCAGTGTCTGTTTCAAATCCCTTGCTAACTGATTCTGGTTCATCCTTTGTGAAAATGGCTACACCATAATGACCTTTTTGACCATGAATGTGCGCTTTGTACCCTAAGGATTCAGGTATGTCATAAGGAAAATCATCATCATGTACTTTAGTTTCCTGAAGACCTATGGCGTCAGGATTATGTTTTTTGACAATTGCTTCTACCTGATGCGGCCTAGCCCTGAGACTATTTATATTGAATGAGATTAATTTCATAATTTAATTATTTTCATTTAAAGCTAAAAGAGGTTTTTCTTTTAACTCTATGAGATCTATCAGTATATTAGCCGCTTCCCCCAGCACTTCCTCATCCACATCAAGAATTTCTGGATCATCTTCCCTTTCCACAAATTCTTTATAAGACTCATAAGTGGGGAGATTAAGAGCTTTTCTTAAGGAGTTTTCATTTGATAGCAAAAATTCTTCAACTTTATCTTTTTGATTCATTCTAGTTTTTAGATTTAGATCTAAGAAGTTTATTTCGTTTTCAGCTTGCCATTTCTTTTTTGCTTCAACGCTATCGAAGAGCGCTGATTTTGCTATTCTAGTAATACTTTTCTCTCTTAGGGGCTCTAAAAAAGGACTGACTCTATTAAAGTTTTTAAAAGATGTTTTGGGAATATTGTCATGTTCCAGAGCCCTGTCTAAACTACTTTCCCCCAATTCATCAATTTTAAATAGAGATGGAAGTTTTATGTCTGGCTCTACCCCGAGATTCTGAGTACTGCTTCCCGATACTCTGTAGAATTTTGATTCGGTAAATTTGATTTGACCTGATGATAGCAAATCTACTTTTTGCACTGTTCCCTTACCAAACGTACTAGTACCTACAACTAGTCCTCTATCATAATCCTGAATAGCACCCGCCAATATTTCTGATGCAGAAGCACTAAACTTATTTACTAGAACAACTAGTGGCTTATCAAAGAATTGATAACCCCAGCGCTCACCCAGACCTTGAATATTCCCCTTAGAGCTTTTTACTTGAACAGTAGTACCTCTCCCAAGGAATAAATGCGCTAAAGCATTTGCTTCGTAAAGCGAACCACCGCCATTATTCCTTAAATCAAATACCAAACCGTCAACATTTAGAATCTTCAATTCCTTTAGAAGTCTTTTTACATCTTTGCTAGCGCTTTTATAGTCTAAATCTCTTTTCTGGAATGCATCAAAATCAAAATAAAATGCAGGAAGTTGAATAACTCCAACTTTATATTCCTTATTATTTCTTGTAAGGGAAAGAATTTTCTTTTCAGCAGCCTGGTCTTCCAGCTTTACAACATTTCTAATGATTTCAACTTCTTTCGTTTCTGTATCACTCAAGGCAGTAGAAGGAATAATTTCTAATCTAACTTTAGAGCCTTTTGGTCCCCTTATGAGATCAACTACATCATCTATCCTCCAGCCAATCACATCTACGATCTCACCTTCTGCATCCTGTCCCACACCTATAATCTTGTCTTCTGGCTTTAGAGAATCAGTTTTTTCAGCTGGCCCACCAGGTACTAAAGATGATATTGAGGTATAAAGTCCATCTGAAGAAAGAAGAGCTCCAATACCTTCAAGAGAAAGGCTCATGTTTATATCAAAATCTTCTGAAGTCTTGGGTGACATATAAGAGGTATGCGGTCCATAAATAGAAGCGATAGAATTTACAAAAATATTAAATACGTCTTCTCCTCTGGTTTGCTGAAAGTAATTTAGCTGGTTATTCATTCTTTTGATGGTCTTTTCAACTGACTCATCTAGAGAATTTCCGGTTAACATTAACTGAATAACATCATTGGTACTAAGATCCTGCCATAAACCTCTCAAAGCTTCTGATGAAATTTGTCTCGAAGCTTCAGAAAGCGATCTTTCTATCTTTCTATCTCCTTTAAGATCTTCTTCATCAACTGCTTTTAGGAATTCAATTTGAACTTCGTACCTTTCTTGATAACGTTCGATATATTTATTGAATAATTCATAAGCTATTTGTAAATCTTCTTTTATGTCGGATTGTCTTTTTATATTACTTAAAACTTTTAGTACTTCTTTATCGGTGTAAATGTTCTTGTTAGGGTCAAGCCTCTCTATGAAGACCTCAAAAGCTTCATACTTAATTTCTCTATACTCTTTCTTTACTAAATGGTTAGATTCTAGTTTTTGAATTATTTCTATAGCCAGTTGAATCTGTTCTTCAGTAAAGTTGAATGCATTAATTTCATTCAATTTAGATGCATGAACTTGAAAGGGAAGAGATAGTAAAAATATGAGGAAAAATTTATTTATCATAATGTCTTAGGAGAGGGGCAAGTTACATTCTATATAAAAATTTGATTCATTAAATTATTATTTTGATATATCTTTAGTACATGTCAGGACATCAAAACTATATCAATTTAGGCACGAAGCCGTATGAAAAAGGCCTTCTGGATTTGGGCAATAATTCTTACGCATATCTTCAACCTGATGGGGGTTGGGGTTGGAGTAATGCAGGTCTTATTTGCGATGGAGATCAATCTTTAATTGTAGATACTCTTTTCGATGAGCATTTGACAGAAGAGATGCTTAAGCAGATGAAAAATGCAGAGAAGCAAGCCATGGAAAGTGTAGTCGCCTTGGTTAATAGTCACTCAAATGGCGATCATTGTAATGGAAATAGTTGTGTAAATACCGATGTTATTATATCGAGTGAGTCTACTCTAAAAGAGATGCAACATGAATCTCCTGAAATGATGGCTAATTTACTCCTTCAAGCCAAATCAATGGGAGATTTAGGTAAATATTTCCTTGAATGTTTTGGGGACTTTAAATTTGAAGGTATTACAAGGAGATTGCCTAATGAAACATTTACTGGTGAAAAGAAATTAAAAGTTGGTGATAAGCAAGTTAATTTATATGAAGTAGGTCCTGCTCATACTGATGGTGATGTTATCGTCCACGTTCCACAAGACAATATTGTTTATACGGGAGATATATTATTCATTGAAGGACATCCAATACTATGGGCCGGCCCTGTTTCTAACTGGATTAAGGCGTGCGATATGATCTTGGAACTAAAACCTGAATCTGTGGTGCCTGGACATGGACCCATCACAGACGCGAGGGGAGTAAATGCAGTAAAAGAATATTTAACCTATATACACCATGAGGCAAAACAGCGTTATGATTCTGGAATGGATGCGATGGAAGCTTGTAGAGACATAAATTTTAGCGATTTTGATAGTTGGGGTGATTCAGAAAGAATTGCAGTTAATGTGAACTCTCTTTATAGAGAATTTAAAGGAGAAGAGATCCGAGAGGACGTAACGATTCTTTTTTCACAAATGGCGGAACTGCATTTTAATAAATAAGAATGAAGACAATAGAATATTACTTAGATTGTAGCAGTCCATGGACTTATCTTTCTTTTAGAGGGATTCTTGAATTAAAGAAAAAAAAGGATTTTGAAATCATTTGGAAGCCAATTTTAGTAGGTGGTATCTTTAATTCTATTAACCCTAGTGTTTACGAAAATAGAAAAAATCCTGTAAAAGAAAAATTACAATATTCTCAAAAGGATCTTCAAGATTGGGCTCGCCTAAGAAGGATTCAAATAAACTGGCCAACCATATTCCCTATAAATAGTGTTAAGGCAATGCGCGGAGCCTTTTATTTTATAGATAATGGAAATATAGAGACTTATCTAGAAGATGTTTTTCGTGCCTACTGGAATGAAGGTAAAGACATATCTGATATTAATGTCCTGACTGAAATTGCATTAAGTAATGCAGCAAACGAGACAGAATTTTTAGAATTTATTTCCACTCAAGAAATTAAAGATAGATTGATTGCAACTACCCAAGAACTGATGGATAGAGGTGGATTTGGATCTCCAACTTTCTTTATTGACGATGATGATATGTATTTTGGTAATGATCGAATCCAACTACTAGAAGATATTATTTAGACCCTATTCCTTTTTTCCCTTTGCCATATCTGAAATATTTTTAGAGTTCTGACCAAACATGGTTTTTAGTGCTTCTTTGGTAATACCTTTTCCAAAGCTTCTATTTTCTTTACCAACCTCTATGCCTTTTCTAACTGCAGGTCTGGATTTAATATTATCGAACCATCTTCTGACGTTTGAAAAAGAATCTAGATCAACTTCGTATCTTTTGTATGCTGTAATCCAAGGGAAAGATGCCATATCTGCTATAGAGTAGTCCCCAGCTAAATACTCTTTATCTTCTAACACATTATCCATAACTCCTAATAGGCGATCGTATTCATCTTTATAGCGTTTTTCAGAATAAGAATGATCACCAGGAAAGTTAGGAGCATAGTTAACAAAATGACTGACTTGACCAGCCATGGGTCCGAGGCCACCAACTTGCCAAAATAACCATTCAAGAACCTTTTCTTTGGAGGGAGACTCTTGTGGAAAAAATTTACCTGTCTTTTCACCTAAGTACATCAAAATTGCCCCAGACTCAAAAATACTCAAAGGCTCTCTACCAGTTAGATTTTCATGGTCAACTATTGCAGGCATTCTATTGTTAGGACTAATTTTTAAGAAGTCAGGCTTGAATTGATCACCTTTTCCTAGGTTTACTGGGATAACGTTATAAGGCAAGTTACATTCTTCAAGCATGATTGAAATTTTCCAGCCATTAGGTGTAGGGGCGTAGTATAAATCTATCATTTTCTTACCTCCTCAAGGTATTTTTCCTTATCAGACCAAATATCATAAACCCATTCTTTTAGATTTTCTCTAAAGATAGGATCATCCTCATAATTTTTACCCAGTAAATTCTCAGGTATATTTAATTCCCTTACCCTGACATCTGCTTTGGACATTCGCCCGCATAAAAAGTCCCAAAAGGACCTCCTTTCATCTTCATAGTGGATAGTAAAATCTAGAAGCAATTTAATATAAGGCATAGTTGTCAAGGTCAGGCCTATCCCCCCAATTTTTGGATTAAGCAGATATTCAAACTGAGATAACTGATTATCCTTCTTCTCTTTAGTAAATCTTGTTCCTTCAGCAAAACTAAAAATTGAAACAGGATATCTACTATACCTTTCAAAAGATTTCTCCATGGCTTTTATATCTTTACCTCTCAGCTCAGGATTCTTTTGAATTTCTTCTTTCGTATACCTCTTCAAAAAAGGCATATCTAGTGCCCACCATGCCAAACCTATTACAGGTACCCAAATGAGCACATGTTTCATAAAAAACTTCAGCATAGGTATCTTTCTATTAGTAATACCTTGCAATACAAATATATCGGCCCAGGATTGATGATTGGCTACTGCTAGGTACCAGTTTGATGAATCTAACTCCTCAAAACCTTCAACATTCCACTTTGGTCTATGTAAAGCTTGTATCCACAAGTCATTACAATAGATCCAACACTCTCCGATATTTATAATTAATTTTGTGCAAAGCCGCTTCCAGGACTCCGTGGGTATGAGTAGCTTAAAAATTGCTATGGTAAGGAGAAATAAACACCAGAATAGGGTGTTAATGACCACAGCCAAAAAACCCAGAACTCCTTTTATGTTCTCCATAGAAAGATTCTAACTTAATTTCTTAGATTGATCCCAGAGCGAATCAAGCTCTTCAAAAGAAGTTTCAGAAAAGGTTTCATTTCTCTTGTTTAACTCCTCCTCCAAGAAATTAAATCTTTTTATAAATTTATCATTAGATTTTTTGAGTGCCTGTTCTGAATTCACATCTAATTTCTGAGCCAAATTAGTAATGACCATTAGGAGATCTCCAATTTCTTCTTCAATTGATTCTTTGTTCTTAGTGCCTATAGCTTCTTCAAGTTCATTGGTCTCTTCTTTTATCTTTTTAAAAACCCCGATTACGTCTGGCCAGTCAAAACCAACTTTCGATGCTCTTTTTTGTATTTTTTGCGATCTGTTTAGAGCCGGTAAATTCTGAGCAATACCATCTAGCACTCCATTTCGTTTCTTTTCTTTTCTTTCTTGGGCTTTAATTTCTTCCCATTTATCTATCTGCTCATCGGAAGAGTGACTTTTCTTTTTTGAAAAAACATAGGGATGTCTTCTAATCAACTTGTTAGTTATTACCTGTACAACATCATTAAATTCAAAAGACTTTTCCTCCTTGGCAATCTGAGACAAGAATACTACTTGAAGTAAAAGGTCTCCCAATTCTTCTTTAAGGTCAGATTTATCTGATCTTTCTATTGCATCGGCAACTTCATAAGCCTCCTCAATGGTATAAGGAGCGATGGTTTCAAAGGTTTGCTCTTTATCCCACTCACAGCCATTTTCCTTGTCTCTTAATTGAGACATGACTTGGAGGAGTGTTTCTATTTTGCTCAGTTTAGTATTCGCTTAGAGATGCGTACCTTTCTAAATGATACTCAGTGTTTCCAAATATTTGTTCAGTTACTCTAGCTCTTTTGAGATAAAGACCAACATCATATTCATCAGTTACTCCAACCCCACCGTGCATTTGCACAGCTTCATTAGTTACTAGATGATTCGTTTCTCCAGCTTTGAACTTTGCCAAGCTAGCCATTCTTCTCAAATCATTTGATTGCTCATCTGCTGCAACACAAGCTGCAATTACAGAAGACTTAGTGAGTTCAAGTTCAGAATACATTTCCGCAGCTCGATGTTGCAGTGCTTGAAAGGAGCCTATGACAGCGCCAAATTGTTTTCTCTCTTTTAGGTACTGAAGTGTAATATCAAATGCCTGACTGGCATTGCCTAACATTTCGGCTGATATTGCTATTTGGGCTCTATCTAAAACTTCTTCAAGTAGAGCAGCTCCATTATTTTCTTCACCCAAGACATCATCTAACGAAACAATAACTTCTTTAAGAGTTACATTTGCAGAATTTCGCGAATCAACCATACTTGTTTTATTCACTTCAACTCCATCTAGACCCGGATCAACTAAAAATAAAGTAATACCTGATGAATCTTTATCAGACCCACTTGTTCTTGCTGCAACAATCAGGAGATTTGAGCTATGTCCATCGATTACAAAAGTTTTATTCCCTCTAAGAGTATAATTTTTTCCATCTTTTTTTGCCTCTGTATTAATTGAAAGAGGAGAGTGTCTATTTCCTTCTTCTAAAGCTAATGCAGTTGTAATTGAACCATCTACAATTTTAGGTAAATAAGTTTGTTTTTGTTTGTCACTTCCTCCGAGAGATATAAGGCTAGCTCCCAAAACTCCTGTTGAAAATAAGGGAGAAGGAGTGAGCATTTTTCCCATCTCTTCAAGGATACTTCCCATTCCAACCATTCCAAAGTCAAAACCACCATATTCTTCAGGCACAAGGATTCCTGACCAACCAAGATCGACCATCTGTTTCCAAAGATCAGGGTCATATCCAAGCTCACTTTCAGTATCTCTTATCTCTCTAAAATGAGTGACAGGGGCATTTTTTTGTAAAAATTCTTTAGCAATATCTTTGAGGGATTGCTGTTCCTCATTAAGTACTAATGCCATTTTATTTATCTGGTAATCCTAAAACTCTTTTGGATATAACATTAAGTTGTACTTCAGAAGTTCCACCTTCTATTGAATTTGCCTTAGTTCTTAACCAGTCTCTTGTGATGGCAAGCTCTTCAATAGAGAAACCTTCACCATCCCACCCGATACCTTGTGATCCCATTGCCTCGAGCATGAGTTCATACCTAAGTTTGTTATGTTCAGTTCCATAAAGCTTAGCCATAGCTGCTGCGGGACTAGGTTGTCCAACCTTTGTTTCTTCACCAACTCTTTGCATAGTTAAGCCAAATGCTCTTGAGTTTAGGTCATGTAAGGCAACTTTTCTTCTAAGAGCTTTATCTGAAATTTGATTATCAGAATCAACACCGGCATATTTCTTGCCTATTTCAGCTAATCCTGACTTAGTTTTTTTACTGCCATCTCCACCTCCGGACAAACCCATAGCAGAAATCATGGTTCTTTCATGCTCCAACAATCTTTTAGCAACTGTCCATCCTTTATTTAAACCTCCCACTAAGTCTTTAACAGGTGCCTTTGCATCATCAAAGAATGTTTCACAAAAAGGAGATTTTCCGCTGATCAATGTAATTGGTCTTGTAGTTACACCAGGTTGATCCATATCGATTAACAGAAAACTTATTCCATCATGTTTTGGTTCT
The DNA here is from genome assembly GCA_902559365.1 of uncultured SAR86 cluster bacterium. Taxonomy (GTDB): domain Bacteria; phylum Pseudomonadota; class Gammaproteobacteria; order Magnimaribacterales; family Magnimaribacteraceae; genus Magnimaribacter. The sequence continues at coordinate 26,512 of CACEHP010000011.1, read as the reverse complement.
TGTGGTCCTGTTCTTACCAAGCAGAAGATCTTATCCGCTTTATCTGCATAGGATGTCCAGATCTTTTGTCCATTTATTACGTATTCGTCTCCTTCTTCTACTGCCCTAGTACTCAAAGAAGCAAGATCTGAGCCAGAACCTGGTTCGCTATAGCCCTGACACCACCATACTTCGCCTCTTACAATAGGAGGTAAGTGTTCTTTTTTTTGCTCCTCAGTAGCAAATTCAAGAAGAGCAGGTCCAAGCATCCAAATACCAAAACTTCCTAAGGGTGATCTAGCTCCGATTGCCCCCATTTCTTCTTGAAGAATTTTGTTTTCTTCTTTAGAAAGTCCACCTCCACCGTACTCACTTGGCCAGGTAGGACAGGTCCAACCCCTTTCACCCATTCTCTCAAGCCATAGCTTTTGGTCTGGGTGAGAAAATTGTGCATTTCTTCCACCCCAAGCGACATCACCAGGCTTTCTCATTTCTGGCGGACAATTTGCTTCGAGCCAATCTCTTGTTTCTTCTCTAAAAGTTTGTAGATCTGTCATTTAAATCCTTTAATGTTGGTTTGTAATGTTCTGATTATAGATATAATCTAAGCATAACAAAACATTAACTGGGGAAGATTTATGAAGGCTTATCAAGTAGTAGAAAATGGCAAACCATTAGAAGAGAGAGAAATTCAGACTCCTGAGCCTCAAGGCAAAGAAGTTCTTTTAAAGACTGTTGCGTGTGGTGTGTGTCATTCAGATGTACATATTCATGATGGTTATTTTGATTTAGGAGGAGGAGTCCAATTGCCTTCACCGCTACCAGGAGGTGAGCCACTAACTATGGGGCATGAAATCTTTGGAGAAGTAGTTGCAGTTGGAGAAGATGTTGAAGGGATAGAAATTGGAAATAAATATGTAGCTTATCCTTGGATGGGATGCGGAGATTGTGATCTTTGTAATGATGATATGACCCATTATTGTGCAAATAATTCTAATCTTGGAATCCATGTTGCTGGTGGTTACGGAGATCATGTAATTGTTCCCGATACTAAATATTTATTTGATGCTGGAGATACACCAGATAGTTTGGCAGGTAGTTATGCGTGTAGAGGATTAACCGCTTACAGTGCTCTTAAGAAAGCAGGACCCTACAATAAAGATAATTCACTAGTAATAGTTTCTGCTGGAGGTCTTGGACTGCTCGCGCTTAAAATTGCTAAAGCAGCCTATGGTATAAATCCTATTGTTGTAGATATTGATGATGAAAAACTTGGGATGGCAAGGCAATTAGGAGCTTCTGCAACGGTAAATTCTTCTGAGGAGGGAGCTGCTGAGCAGATAATGGAATTAACTGAGGGAGGTGCTAGGTCCATTGTGGATTTTGTAGGAGCTGAAGCTTCTGTTAATTTTGGATATAACCTTCTTGCACGAGGAGGAAGCTATGTAGTAGTAGGACTTTTTGGAGGACAGTTAACTTTACCTCTTCCTATGCAGGCACTTACTGAAAAGAAATTAATGGGCTCTTATGTAGGACCTTTAGGTGATATGGAAGAATTAATGGAACTTGTAGTTGCCGGTAAAATTGATCCTGTGGATGTAGAGACCAGAAATGTGTCAGAGGCGAATAGAACTTTAGAAGAGATGAAAGAGGGCAAATTATTGGGTCTAGTTGCTCTAACGCATGATTAAAGAGCTAAATTGATATTTCTGAAAATACTTCAGAAATATCTCGATTGATTACTAAATCCGCATACTGATCCATTTGTGTTGGCTCGTTATTGAGAATAACCAGAGTAGAACCTGTTTCTTTAGCAAGAAGTGGTAAATCAGCAGCTGGGAATACTGCTAATGAAGTTCCAATACAAATAAAGAGATCTGATTCAATAGCCTTACGCTGAGAAATTTGCATCTCTCTTTCAGGCATAGCTTGCCCAAAAGATATAGTTGCTGTTTTTAAAACCCCTCCACAAATAGAGCACAAAGGAGGTTCATTTGTTTTGAGAAATTCTCTTTTTAAAACCTCTAATTCATACCTCTTACTGCAATCCAGACATTTAGCATAAGTGGCATTGCCATGCAGTTCAGATATTTTTTCTTCATCAACTCCAGAATTTTGATGTAAGTTATCTACATTCTGAGTAATGAGAAAAGAATCTTTAATTTGCATAATTTCAGCAATTTTTTGATGACCCTCATTCGGTAGCGCTGAATCTATAGCTAATTCGTCTCCAAACTTTCTTTGCCAAGACTCAATCCTTTTTTCCTTCGAGGAGATAAACTCTTGAAAATAAATAGGTGTAGAAGTTTTCCAGACGCCTTTAGGGCCTCTAAAGTCGGGTATTCCAGAATTTGTGCTTATTCCGGCACCAGTGAAAAAAACTATTTTTTTACTTTTTTTAATTATTTCTTGAAGTTTTAACGACATCTTTCTTACTCTTTAAGATAATATATAAACAAAAATTACTCACCTTGGATATCTTTAATCTCAGTCAGGAATCACTTTGGTTGCTCACAGTAGTGTATGACCTAGGACTAGCTTTATTGTTGTACCGATTTTTTGGTAAATATGGTCTTTATGTAGCGGTTGTCTTAGGTATAGTATTGGGCAATCTTCAGGGCGGCAAAGTAAGCGAGTTAGTAATTTTTGGAACAGCTTATAAGGTTAGCATGGGTGCCATCCTCTATTCAGGTATTTATTTCGCTACAGATGTTCTTAATGAAAAATACGGTAGAGCTGAAGCTAACAGAGCTGTGATGCTTGGCTTTGTTGCCAATGTAGCAGTCATGATAACTTTGGTAATTAGCGTTCAATTTAAACCTTCTGAAATTACAGGCTCTGCTTTGGAAGTCCATAACGCAATTAGTACTTTAGCTTACTATTCTCCTGCATTTGTTATTGGTTCGTTAACGGCGTATTTAGTCAGTCAAAGTTTTGATGTTTGGTTTTTTAACTGGCTAAAGCAAAAAACAAATGGTTCCAAGCTCTGGTTAAGAAACAACCTCTCTACAATGACATCTCAATTGATAGACACTTTTATCTATCAATTCACTTGGGTATTTGCTACAGGAATGGACTGGTCTACAGCCCTTATGCTTGCACTCACTAAATACGTTTTTAAGGTTTTAATCGCAGCAATTGATACAATATTTATATATTGGGTAAAAAAATGGTAATTCAAAATAGTTTCACAAACGTAGCTATATATTCCTCTATAAATAATAAGCAAGTTTTGTCTATTGCTAAACAAGTAGCAGAAGTGTTAACCAATCTGGGAATTAATTGTCTTTTTCCTTCCTCTTCGAAGATAGGGACAAGAATCTCTAAGAGAACCTATACTGACCGTGTCATTTTAAATCGTTCAGATTTAGTAATTGCAATAGGTGGAGACGGTACTTTGTTAAGTACGGCAAGAAATTTTGGATACTTTAATATACCAATATTAGGAATAAATCTTGGCAATTTAGGATTTTTAACTGATATTCCACCTGCAGATCTAACTTTTGCTCTCAATAATATAATGCAGGGTAAGTATGTTGAAGATAAAAGAATTTTTTTGGAGGCAAAAATAAAAGGCAATAAACAAAGCCATAAAGCTTTGAATGAAATAGTCTTGCATTCAGGTTCAATAGCACAATTAATAGAGTATGATCTTTTTATCGATGACGAATTTGTATATAGACAAAAAGCAGATGGATTAATTGTCAGTACTTCAACTGGCTCGACAGCTTATTCTCTCTCTGGAAATGGACCAATCATTTCTCCTGAAGTAAAAGCAATAACTTTATTACCTATGTTTCCTCATAGTTTAAATGCCAGGACATTAATTACTGACGAAAATAAGCAAATAATTATTAGAGTCAGAGGCAAATCTAGGGCCTATCTAAGTATGGATAGTCATAAAAACCTTAAAGTCACTTCCAAAGATGAAGTTTTCATTCAAAAAGCAGAAACTGATTTAACTTTAATACATCCCACAGACCATAGTTTTTTTTCTTCTTGCAGAACAAAATTAGGTTGGAGCCTTGGCAATCCTTTTAAAAATACTACTTAGATTTATGGAACTAACACTGTAAAATAATTTTTATGATTAAAAAGAGTTTTCAATTTTTTATTTTCTTTTTTCCCTTTGCTTTTTCAACATACCTAATCAGTGCACCCACTCCTGATCAAATGGCTATGTTGGAGCAACTTCCCCCCGATCAAAGAGCTAGCATAATGGGTAAGATGGATACTGCAGGTGCTCTTCAGGAAGAAATAGAAGAAACTTTTGAACAGGCTAATTCTTTAGTTATGAAGCCCGAATTAAAAGATTTAAAGAATACTGAAGAATATTGTCCTGAATGTATATATGGTTATGACTTTTTTCAATATTCTCCAACAACCTTTGCTCCTGTAGATAATTCTCCCGTCAATGCTTCTTATGTTTTAGGACCTGGAGATACGTTGGAAGTTAACTTTTACGGCAGTAAAGAAAGAAAAGTTAAGACCTCAATCAATAGAGAAGGAAAAGTTGTTTTACCGTTTATTGGCCCTATAAATTTCTTGGGAAAAACATATGAAGAAGCAAAGAATTATCTTTCCAACCGAGTCAAGAATGAACTTATTGGAGTTGATGTTGATGTGTCCCTAAGCGAAACCAGATCTATAGGTGTCTATATTTTGGGAGAGGCATATAAACCGGGACGCTATGTTATGAGCGGCCTTAGTTCTGTTTCAAATGCCTTATTTGTTAGCGGCGGAGTTAGTAAACAAGGATCTTTGAGGAATATTCAGATTAAGAGGAATAATAGAATTATCACGACATATGACTTCTATGATTTTTTGTTAAAGGGTTCTTTGGAATCTGATGTAATGTTACAAGATGGAGATGTAATATTTATACCTTTCATTGAAAATAGTGTAGTCATTGGAGGTGCCTTTAAGAGACCTCATCGTTATGAAATAGTTGAAGGTGAAACCGTCAAAGATGCAATATTTTTAGCTGGCGGTTTTAATTCTCAAGTTCATGGTGAGCCTGATTTAGAGCTGAGTTCAATTGATTCAATAAGTGCAAAAAGAAATCTTACCTATATTAATCTTAACAAAGAACAAGATACCATTTTGAAGGATGGAGATGTATTAAATATATCCTCTGTTACAGGATTAAGTCCAAGAACGATTAAAATTTCGGGAGAAGTGATAAACCCTGGAGAATATTCCATCCAACCCGGGGAAAGGATCTTAGATTTAATTTCTAGGGCGGGAGGTTATACTTCTGAGGCATATTACCCTGGAGCTGTTTTTTTAAGAAAAGATGTTGCTGAATCTCAAAAAATTGCTTTTGAAAGAGCAGCAGACGAATTAGAAAATACAATTGTTGAGATAGTTACACAAAACTCCATTGAAGTTGGAGAATTTACTTTATTACCTATTTCAAACCTAATTACAAAACTGAGAGATGAAAAGCCCTTGGGAAGAATGGTCGTTAATCTAGATTTATTGGCTTTAAAATCCAACCCAGTAGATAATTTTATTACCCAAAATGGAGACGAGTTATACATACCTAAAAGACCTTCTTCGGTTTCGATAGTAGGAGAAGTCTTGAATAGCGCTTCCGTTGGATTTAATCCAGAGCTTTCTGTAGATCAATATATTGCCCTAGCTGGAGGTTTAAAGGATTCAGCTGATAAAAATAAGATATTTATAATTCAACCAGATGGAAAGTCTCTATTGGTAAGAAAGAGTTTATTTGCTTCTAATAAAGAAATTCTACCAGGTAGCACGATAGTCATCTCAAGAGATTCTAGGCCTTTTGATGCTATAAGCTTAACGCAAATTATTACTCCTATCCTGGCCGATTTGGCAACATCTGCTGCTGCCATCGCTGCTATAAGCGACTAGATTATAACTATGTTAAAGCCAAAATTCTGGCTGTATTTCTTGGGTATAATAACTTCTACGTGTTCTTATTCCTCCATAGAAGAATATTATCCTTATAAAGTACTTCCTGGAGCTTCTAACTATGGGAATACAGGCCTCATGGAGATCCCTAATGCCAGATTTATGCCTGAAGCAACTTTGAGATTTAATTTTTCTTCATCTTGGCCAAATGAATATACTTCCCTAACAGCAAGTCCATTCAAATGGATGGAAGCAACGTATAGATATGTAGAAATGAAGAATCAAGATTACGGGCCTGTTAGCTATAGTGGTAATCAGACCTTCAAAGATAAGGGATTTGATGTAAAGGCCTTAATAGGAAAGGAGACTTACTTTTTTCCTGCAATTGCAATTGGATTAAGGGATATAGCAGGAACAGGCCTGTTTGCTTCAGAATATATAGTGGCTTCAAAAAAAATCGGACATTTAGATATTTCACTAGGTCTAGGGTGGGGAGATTTAGGTAATGCAAATAATATATCTAACCCATTTACCTCTATTGACGAGAGATTTAAAAATAGATCTTATGATCCTTCTCAAGAAGGTGGAACATTTAGATCTAATAATTGGTTTTCTGGCCCAACCTCTCTTTTTGGTGGTCTAGAATATAGTCTTCCCAAGAGAGGTCTCAAACTTAAACTGGAATACGACACATCGTATCCTGATATTGAAAGAGAAAATTTCGGGAGTGCCAGACCACCTGTAGAAGTAAAGAGTAGGATTAATGCAGGAATAAGTTACTCCGTAACAGATAGTCTAAATGTTTCTACCTCTTTCGAAAGAGGCAATCAATATAGAGTCTCATTCCAGTTGAAGGGCAATTTCCTTGAGGACACTATAAAAAAACCCAAGCCCAAGACTGTGCAGAAATTAAATGAGGAGCAGAAAAAAAGAATTTTACAAGATAATGAATTGTTTTATAGATCGTTAAACTTAAGCTTAAGAGATGAATCTATATATATACAAGCTGCCAGTCTTGATAGAGATAAAGTAGATGTTGCAGTTGCATCTACAAGGTTTTATAACATGACTAGACCAATTGGAAGAACGGCAAGGATAGTTTCTGCTTTAGCACCTGATGAAGTTGAAACGATAAATATACATTCTATGAATGGAGACTTTGAAGTTGCTAGAGTTTCTTTGGGAAAAGATTATTTTTTAGAATCTGATGAGGGGAATCTAAGCCCTACTGAACTCCTGAGAACAAGTAAATTAGATTCTAATAGTTCTAATCCTCTATATCGAGACGCATCTTTTATGCCTAATGTAACTTTTCCTGAGTTTAGTTGGAATATGTCTCCTGCATTAAAACATCAGATAGGTGGTCCAGAAGGATTTTACTTAGGCCAACTTTTCTGGCAAACAGATACAACAATTAAATTCAAAAGAAACTTAGCCCTATATTCTTCTTTTGGAGTTAACATCTATGATACTTTTAATGACTTCAACAATCCTAGTCAAAGTATCATTCCCCGAGTACGAAGTGATATACAAGATTACCTATCGGAAGGTAAAAATAATATTAAAAGAATGCAACTGGAGTACTTTGGTTCGCCTTATAAAGACGTTTTCACTAGATTTGATTTTGGATATTTAGAAGAAATGTTTGGAGGTGTGGGTGGAGAAATTCTATACAGACCTTTTCAAAAGAAATATTCTATTGGACTTTCTCTTCATAAAGTTAAACAAAGAGCTTATAACCAGTTATTTTCATTTAGAGAATATTCAACAACAACAGGTCACTTAGGTATCTATTATGATCTTCCTTATGAGTTAAGGTCACAACTTTTAATTGGAAAATATTTGGCAGGCGATAAGGGTGCGACCCTAGACCTTTCAAGGAGGTTTAGATCTGGTTTTACACTTGGAGTATTTGCTACGAAAACAAACCTTTCAGCTGAAGAGTTTGGAGAAGGAAGTTTTGATAAGGGATTTTATATCTCTGTGCCTACCTATTTATTTTACCCCGACTTTAGGTCAGGCACTATTTCTTTTGGGTTACAACCTCTGACAAAAGATGGAGGAGCCCTTCTTAGAAAACATAACTCTTTAATAGGTATTCTCGGGGACTCTAACTCTTCCTCAATTATTCGTGATTGGGATAATTTACTTAATTAGATGAAGTTGAATAAGTCGATTTTTTTAATTCTATTTCTAACTTCATGTGCAAGTATAGATACTAACAGGATCGCTCCAGCATATGTGGAGGCGTTCAATTCTATTAAACAGTCGATTCTTGGGGTTGAAAATAAACTAGATCCAGCTTTAATAAGTAACATACCTTATGCTTCCATGACAGTACGAATTGGCAAAGGTCCCACAGCACTAATGATCCTTGAAAATGTTAATCAAGAAGGTAATTATTGGATTAGTGCTGATGGAGTTTATTTGGTAATTAAAAATGGAAGAATAATCAAAACATCTGGACTTCCAAATAATTTAAAAGAAAGATTATCTTCTTATAATGGATGGAATGAAGATATATACGATAATCAAAAATTTATAAGTTACTATTCTTTCAGTGATCCTGTTCTGAATAATCTAAGAGTTGAATCAAACTACCTTCTAAAACAAACTGAAATTATAGATTTAATGTTTGGTCCTAAAGAGCTAACTCTTGTAGAAGAAAATATCTTTTCTAAAGAAATAGCTTGGTCGGAAACAAATCTTTATTGGATAGATAATGAGGGTTTTGTTTGGAAATCTGTACAGAATATTTCACCCAAACTTCCTGGATTTTATATAGAAGTCACAAAAAAACCCCAATAAAGGGGTCTTTTTGTTTAAGTCTAAAGCTTAATCTACTTCTCTTGTCGCTGTAGCAGTAGCAGTAGCAGTCGTCGCAGCAACTGCAGGTACTGTCACAGTTGTGGTGTAAGTTTCTTCAACATCATATGTCTCTTCAACTTCATATTCTTCCACTACATCGAAAGTTTCTACAACATCGTACTCTTCAACTACATCGTAAACTTCAGTTAGGTTGTACTCTTCGATAACATTGTAAACATCGTCTCCCTGGCCTGAAACTGTCCCTATAGTTCCACTACCGCCGCCTCCTTGAACAGAGCTAGTAGTGGTAGCAGAAGTTGTTCTAGTGGCTGTAGCACCTGTTTCTCTTGTAGCTGTAGCGCCTGTAGTTCTAGTAGCTGTAGCGCCTGTAGTTCTGGTGGCTGTAGCGCCTGTAGTTCTAGTGGCTGTAGCGCCTGTAGTTCTAGTGGCTGTAGCGCCTGTAGTTCTAGTGGCTGTAGGACCGTCTGTTGTGTATTCAGCCGTACCTGGAACATCAACTACCACTTCGTATTCGTACTCTTCAATAGTGGGTGTAGGAGTAGGAGTAGGTGTAGGAGTAGGTGTAGGTGTAGGTGTAGGAGTAGGTGTAGGTGTAATAGCACCTCCGCCCGAACCACTGTCTGATATGGCGGCAGCAGCTGCTGCTATAGCTACTACAGCAGCAATAGTTCCAGCGCTTACTCCACCGATTGCAGTTTTAGCAGCTGCTTCGCCTGCAGCTCCGCCAGTTGCAGCATCAGCTTTCTCTTCACCTTCAGCAAGACTAATTTGAGGAAAGAGCACAAGAGCTAATCCAGATAAAGTAGCCAGTAAATTCTTTGATAGTTGTTTCATTATTAAAACCTGTTTAATTAATTTCTTTCCAATTTTTGTAGGGATTGGGAACTACTTTGCGTATTAAAGTTCAATTTACGTCACTATGTCAACTTTATTTTCACCAAATTTAATTCTTTATCTTAACAGAATTTAAACTCTAGCTGATGTAGAATACTCTTTCAAAACCTTTAGAATGATCATAATTTCTTTTTTTACTAAGATTTTACATTACCTGCCTGGAGAATTTTCTCATTCTATAGCTCTAAGAGGCTTAAAATTACTCAATTACTCAGGACTTATCAGACTTTTTCATTTTACTGAAAAATATGACTTTACTGAAAGAGATGTCAGACATAGGAAAAATATGTTGGGCATTGCAGCTGGCTTAGATAAGAATGGAGACTACATAGACTCTTTGGCCAATCTTGGAATAGGTTTTATCGAAGTTGGAACTGTTACTCCTAAGCCTCAAACCGGTAACCCGAAGCCAAGAATTTTTCGAAACAAAAAAGAAAAATCGCTTTTGAATAGGTTGGGATTTAATAATAAAGGAGTTGATTATCTTTTAGAAAAATTAAAAAAAAGAAAATCAAAAATAATTGTAGGGTCCAGTATTGGAAAAAACTTTGATACTCCAAATGATAAAGCGCATGAAGATTATATTTTGTGTTTAGAAAAAGTTTATGAGTTTTCTGACTACATTGCTGTAAATATCTCTTCACCAAATACGAAAGATCTTAGAGAATTGAGCAGTAAAGATTTTTTTGACTTTCTTCTTAAAAAATTAAAAGACTCTCACACTAAACTCTCTACAAGATTTGGATATAAGCCTATTTTTATAAAAATTAGTCCAGACGAGACTAAAGAAAATTTAAAGTTAATTTGTCAATCTATTGTGTCCAATCAAATGGATGGCATTATTTGCAGTAATACAACGGTGAACCATAATGAAAAATATGGTTCTGGGGGTTTGAGCGGCGCCCCCCTAAGAAGACTATCTAATGAAAACTTAACTTTTGTTAGAAGTGAAGTAGGTGAAAAGTTTCCTATTATTGCTTCAGGTGGAGTTATGTCTGCTGAAGATTATCAAGAAAAGATTGCATTAGGTGCTAATCTTGTTCAAGTTTACACAGGCTTTATATACGAAGGCCCGAGGCTTATAAAAGATATCTTAAATCTAAGCTAAGATTAATAAAGACTTGACAGAATACCCAATCTTAAACTTTATACTGTAAAGGAAAGTGCAATTTTAATTTTTATATGAAGTCGTTAGTTATTGTTGAATCTGGTGCCAAAGCAAAAAAAATCAAGGGTTATCTAGACTCTAATTTTCCTGATAATGACTGGACCGTTGAGGCGTGCGTTGGTCATGTCAGAGACCTTTCGGACAAAGAGAATGCTGTTGATCCTAGCGATTGGACTAATTTGAAATGGGAATTTTCCTCAAAAGGAAAAAAGGTTATGAGAGATTTAAGAAAGTTTTGTAAAGATTCTGATTATCTCTATTTAGCAACTGACCCTGATCGAGAGGGCGAAGCAATTGCTTGGCATCTGTTGAGCGATTTTAGAGATAAAAAATTAATCGAAGGTGTAGATGTCAAGAGAGTTACTTTTAATGAAATTACGTCCTCAGCCATTAAGAAAGCAATAAATTCTCCCAGAGAGATAGATCAAGATTTAGTAGATGCTTATCTAGCACGAAGAATTTTAGATCATTTAATCGGTTTCAAAGTTTCGCCGCTACTATGGCGTCACATATCAAGAGCTAAATCTGCTGGAAGAGTTCAATCTCCTACTTTGAGAATATTATGTGAAAAGGAAGATCAAAGGGACTTGCATACTCCTAAAGAGTATTGGCCATTTGAATCTACTTTTGAATATTTAGGTACTTCCTTTGAAGCTAAACTTTCTCGATTAGACGATACAAATATTTCTAAAAATCCTTTAGATAATGAGTTTGAAGTGAATAAAGTATTAAATGAAATCAAATTAACTTCCTTCCTCTTAAAGAAAATAGAATCTAAACCACAATCAAGCAGTCCAAAACCTCCTTTTAGAACATCTACCCTCCAAATGTCTGCTGCTAGCGGATTGGGTTTTACAGCGGATAGAACAATGCAATCAGCACAGAAGCTTTATGAAGGAGGTCACATAACATATTTGAGAACTGATGGTATCTCCATTAGTACTTCTCCAAATACAGGAGAGCCTTTTTCAGAAGAAAATCCTGGCCCTCCTCCTTTGGAAGAAATAAGAAATTACATTGCTTCAAATTATGATACTTCTTATCTATCTAACGAACCTAGAATTTACAAATCTAAAGTACAAAATTCTCAAGAAGCCCATGAAGCAATAAGGCCCACAGATATATCTAAAAAGCCTTCTGATCTAACATTAAGCGGAGATGAAGAGAAGCTTTATAAACTCATATGGAATAGAACAGTAGCTAGTCAAATGCAAAGCTCTAAATATGAAAGAAAAACTTTAATTATTGAATCAATCGATAATAGATATGAGTTCAGAGCAACCTCTAGGAGAAATATTTTTAAAGGCTATGAAATATTGACAGGTTCTGAAGAAGAGTCCGAAGCAATTTTTCCTGAAGGGCTCGAAGAGGGTAATGAATTGATCTTGGTATCGAATAAATATGAACAAAAATTTACAACTCCTCCGAATAGGTACTCTGAGGCTTCTTTAATTAAGAAAATGGAAGAGGAGGGGATTGGACGGCCTTCAACTTACGCTTCTATAGTCAAAGGATTGCGTACAAAGAAATATGCATACGGTGCTAAATCTATTATACCTTCCGACCTTGGAAGAGTTCTAACTTCGTACCTCAAAAAAGTATTTGAAGATTTCTTTATTGAAACAAAATTTACAGCACACATGGAAGCTGATCTGGATGATATAGCTTCAGGAAACAAAAACTACGAACAAGTACTAGATAAGTTCTGGGAAGAGCTACAAAATTATCTTAATAGAAAAATTAATGATATCGAAATAAGCAATCAAGATAAATTTAAAACCCGTCAGGTTCTTGATTTGCTAAATGAGGAGCTTGGATCTGTAATTTTCCCAAAAGATGAATCAGGAAATATTAGAAACGAATGTCCTAAGTGCTCCAATCCAATAAGTCTTAAATCAGGAGCTTGGGGATATTTTGTAGGCTGTTCAGAATGTAAATGGACAAAAAAACCTTTCGAGTTCAATACATCTTTTGAAACATATCAAGAACTCCCAAAAGAATTAGGAAATCACCCTGACCTTGGTAATCAAATATATGCTGATCTTAGTGTTAATGGGCCTTGTGTGTGGACACTTAATGAAGAAGAAAAAAAATTATTTGGTACTCCAGATGAGGATGAGTTTATCTTAGACATAGGCTTGAATCGCGCAATAGAACTCATAAATAGAAGTAATGCTGAGAATGTTTTATTCACTGAAATCAATACTAATCTACCTATTGTTTTAAAGAATGGAAGATTTGGAGAATATACTGAATTTGATGGGTTTAATAAAGCAACTAAGCTGAAGCCTGAAGATAAAGAACCAAGCCCTAAAGTGTCTTATTACGAACCTGAAAAAATAGACTATCAATCAGAGTCCGGTAGAAGATATGTATTGAATTCTTTACGAATTTTAGGGTTCCTCTATAAAGAAGATAAATCTGTTTTACCTGTAGGTATTAAAATAAGAAAACCTGGAAAAGCGTTTAAATTTATCAAGAATATAAAAGTTGGTGAGGAAGAAACTGAAATACCTAATGATTGGTATAAACTTGATCCTGAAGGACAGGACTTCATAATAAATGAAGTTTTGAAGCTAAAGAAAGGAGAGAGGTTTGTATCTTTAGAAGAATCTAAAGTTCTTTAGATAGATTCTCTCACCAGCGCAACACATGAACCTTCGAATGCCAATTCATCTGTTTCAGGATTAACAGTAATATCTTTGTAATTTTGATTTTCAGGTCTTAAGACTACTTTGGTTTGTGAAATTTCTATCAGCGTTTTAACTGTAACTTCATCATTTATTCTCGCTACAACAATATTACCTACTTTCAGATCTTTGGATTTGCTTACACCAATTAAATCTTCTTCATAGATACCCACTTCAACCATACTGTCACCTTTCACTCTCAAATAGTAGTCAATATTGTCAGAAAAAAGGTTTCTTGATTTAGGAATGGTTTTCTCTATATTTTCTTGAGCCAAGATAGGCCCTCCAGCTGCAACTAGCCCTATTACAGGTATTTCATCACTCTCTGATTCGCTCAAGACTATACCTCGAGAAGCTCCAGAAAGTATTTTTATAAATCCCTTTTTTTCTATTGCTCTTAAATGTTGTTCTGCCGCATTTGGCGATTTGAAACCTAATGCGTTAGCAATATCAGCCCTAGTAGGAGGAAAACCAAAGTCAGAGATATGAGATTTAATTAAATCTAAGATCTCTTCTTGTCTTTTTGTTAAGTTTTTCATGATTATTACTGTAATTATATACAGTATAATGTAATATGCAAGAATGTTGAGAATCGGTATAACTTCAAGAGCCCTTTTTGATCTAGATGCAAGCCATCTAGTATTTACTAATGATGGATTGGAAGCTTATAAAGAACATCAAATATCTTTAGAAAATAACCCTTTGAATCCAGGAGAGGCATTTGCACTTGTAAAAAAACTGCTAAATCTTAATGGTCTTTATAAAGGTAAAAACCTTGTGGAGGTTATGTTGCTTAGCCGAAATACTGCTGATACAGGATTAAGAATTTTTAACTCAATTCAATATCATGGACTAGATATCAAAAAAGCAGCTTTTTGTGGTGGTAACAGTCCTCATGTTTATGCAAAATCATTTAAAGCTGACCTTTTTCTTTCTACTGAATTGGAAGATTGTAAATGCTCTATAGAAAATGGAGTAGCCTCTGCCAGGATTATGCCTTCTAAGAAATCCATATTAGATGAGAAAGTCCTGAGAGTAGCTTTTGATGGAGATTCAGTGCTATTTTCAGAAGAATCTCAAGAAATCTATGATCAATATGGTTTAGATGCATTTAATAAAAATGAGAAGGATTTAGCTGATAGACCACTAATAGGAGGTCCATTTAAATCATTCTTGACTCAGCTTTGTAAAATTCAACAAAGTTTTTCTAGGGCCGAATGCCCCATCAGAATTGCACTTGTTACCGCTAGATCAGCTCCGTCTCATGAAAGAGTTGTAAAAACTCTAAGAGATTGGAACATTAGAATCGATGAGTCTCTTTTTTTAGGAGGCTTAGAAAAAAAAGAATTTCTGAAAGATTTTGGAGCTGACATTTTTTTTGACGATCATATCGATAATTGCTTGGCTGCAAGTTTAGAGGTGCCTACAGGTCAAGTAATAAACTTTAATACGAGAATTTAAATTCAAAAAATGTATAATCCTCACCTCAATCATAGAGTGAGAAAAACTAATAATGGAACATGTCTGTCTTGATCTCGAAGGCGTATTAATACCAGAAATTTGGGCTGAAGTTGCTGAATATACTGGGGAGGAGCAATTTAAACTTACCACTCAAGATCTCAAAGATTATTCGGAATTAATGGACATGAGAATCAATCTTGTTGAATCTATTGGTTTATCTTTTTCTGAGATTCAATCCTTGGTAGATAAGATGGAGCCTTTTGATGGAGCAAGAGAATTTATTGACTGGGTAAGAGATAATTTTCAACTAACTATCGTCTCAGATTCTTTTTATGAATTGGCTTGGCCTTTACTTAGGAAACTTGGCACTCCTTCCATTAACTGTCATTATTTAAATATAGAAAATAATCAATTGAAAGGTTATACCTTGAGACAATTAGAAAATAAAAAGAAAGTTGTACAGTCTCTGAAAGATATGAAGTTCAAAGTGTTTGCTTCAGGTGATTCTTATAATGATATACAAATGCTTCAAGAGGCAGATTTAGGAGTATTTTTTCAAGCTCCAAAACACATTAGAGAAGAGTTTAAGGAAATTGATGGAGTTGAAAGTCATGCAGATTTAAAAAATTTGCTGATAGAGAATTCCTCTTTCATTGGGAGGACATAATATGGGTCAATCTCAAGGAAAAAAACTCAGAGAGGCTATAGCTAACAATAATCCTTTGAAGATTGTTGGCACGATCAACGCTTATTCAGCTTTATTGGCAGAAAAGCAAGGTCACAATGCAATTTATTTATCTGGTGGTGGCGTGGCTGCTTCTAGCCTGGGAGTCCCCGATCTAGGTATATCCTCACTTCAAGATGTGCTGATTGATGTAGAGAGGATTACAAATGTAACCTCAGTGCC
This sequence comes from uncultured SAR86 cluster bacterium, assembly GCA_902559365.1. Classification (GTDB taxonomy): domain Bacteria; phylum Pseudomonadota; class Gammaproteobacteria; order Magnimaribacterales; family Magnimaribacteraceae; genus Magnimaribacter. Next base: position 10,701 of record CACEHP010000011.1, on the reverse strand, counting down.
TTTGTTGGTTGATGCTGATACTGGCTGGGGTGGTGCATTTAATATTGCGAGGACTGTTAAATCTTTTATCAATTACGGAGCTGCAGGACTGCATATAGAAGATCAAGTATCGCAAAAGAGATGTGGCCATAGACCAAATAAAGAGATTGTTTCTACTGAGGAAATGGTTGATAGGATTAAGGCCGCAGTAGATGCCAAAACAGATGAAGATTTTGTAGTAATGGCAAGAACTGATGCATTAGCTAATGAAGGATTGGATGCTGCAATAGAAAGAGCTTCTGCTTATCAAGAAGCTGGAGCAGACGCCCTTTTTCCTGAAGCCTTTATTGAATTAGATCAGTATAAAGAACTTAAGAAGAGCGTTAATATACCGATCCTGGCTAATATTACAGAGTTTGGAAAGACACCCCTTTTTGGTTGTGAAGAACTAAGTCAGTCGGGAGTAAACATGGTTCTTTATCCTTTATCTGCCTTTAGGGCAATGAGTAAAGCGGCTGAAGAAGTATTTAAAGAAATTAAAAAGTCCGATAATCAGGAGAGCCTTATCAAAAATATGCAAACTAGAGATGAACTTTATGACGTACTAGATTATCATTCGTTCGAAAATAAGTTGGACGAGCTATTCAAAAACTAGATTAGGAAAAGAAATGGGTGAGAAGAAATTAGATGGAGCAGGTTTAAGAGGTCAAGTTGCAGGCAAAACTGCTCTTTCAACCGTTGGCAAAGAAGGAAAAGGTTTAACCTACAGGGGTTACGCCATAGAAGAGCTAGCCGAAAAGGCTTCCTTTGAAGAAGTAGCTTATATGCTTTTATATGGAAAATTACCCAATCAATCTGAGTATGATCAATATTCAGCAAAACTAAAGTCTTATAGGGCCTTACCAGAAGCCCTCAAAGAAGTTCTTGAGAGAATACCAGCAGATGCACATCCTATGGACGTAATGAGAACCGGTTGCTCTATGCTGGGTAACTTAGAGCCAGAAGGAGATTTTTCTAACCAAAATGAAACTGCTGATAGGATTATGGCGGCTTTTGCTTCTATAGTTACATATTGGTATAGATACTCTCATGATGGAGTTCGAGTAGAAACAGAAACAGATCACTCAACTATTGGGGGTCAGTTTTTATCTTTACTGACTGGCAAAGAACCTTCTGAAGAGCATGCTAGAGCACTTGATGTTTCATTAATTCTTTATGCTGAACATGGATTTAATGCTTCAACTTTTACCGCAAGAACCTGTGCTTCAACTTTGTCTGACATGCATTCATGTATAACAGGCGCGATAGGAACCTTAAGAGGCCCACTACATGGTGGCGCTAATGAGGCTGCGATGGAAATGATTGAACAATACTCTACTAGAGAAGAGGCCAAAGCGGGTGTACTTGATTTACTAGCTAAGAAAGAAAAGATAATGGGATTTGGTCATGCTGTTTATAGCACAGAGGATCCAAGAAACGCCATTATTAAAGTATGGGCGGAAAAACTTTCTAAATTGGATGGCAACACAACCTTATATGAAGTCTCTGAAGAGATTGAAAAAGTGATGGATGAGGAGAAAGGTATGTTCGCTAATACTGACTTCTTCATGGCTTCTGCCTATAACTATTTAGGTATTCCAACCGCCATATTTACTCCGTTATTTGTAATTGGAAGAACTTCTGGTTGGGCTGCGAATATAATGGAACAAAGAGCTGATAATAGAATTATTCGACCAAGCGAAGAGTATATCGGACCAGATAACTCTGTTTGGGTCGACATGTCTGATCGTTAATTAAAGGAAAAAATTATGTCTGGAAACGTTGAAACAAACGTACGTCCTAACCCTGATGACGTACTAGTTAAAATAACAGATTATGTATTAGATAAAAATATAGATAGTGCTGAAGCGTATGATACTGCTCGAAATTGCTTAATGGACACATTGGGTTGTGGGTTGCTTGCACTTACTTTTCCAGATTGCAAAAATTTACTAGGCCCTTACGTTGAAGGAACAGAAGTACCTGGTGGTGTAAGAGTTCCTGGAACAAATCATGTTTTAGATCCTGTGAAGGGCGCTTGGGATATAGGTGCAATTATTAGATGGCTAGACTTTAATGATACTTGGTTGGCAGCTGAGTGGGGACATCCCTCAGATAACCTCGGAGGAATATTAGCTGCTGCTGATTATTTATCTCAAAAGAATGTATCAGAAGGTAAGGATCCTCTTACCATGAAAGATGTTTTGACCAACATGATTAAAGCACATGAGATTCAAGGTGTTTTAGCTCTAGAAAATAGTTTCAATAGAGTAGGGCTTGATCATGTTGTATTGGTAAAGGTTGCATCTACTGCCGTCATTTCTTCAATGTTTGGTTTGAGTAAAGACCAAACCATTGATGCATTATCGCAAGCATGGGTAGATGGACAGAGTTTAAGAACTTATAGACATGCTCCGAATGCTGGTCCAAGAAAGTCCTGGGCAGCTGGAGATGCAACAAGTAGAGCTCTTCAGTTAGTTTTATTAACTCAAAAGGGTCAGATAGGCTATCCAAGTGTTCTTACTGCGCCTACATGGGGTTTTTATGACGTTCAATTTAAAGGGAATTCATTCAGTCTTCCTAGAGATTTTGATTCATATGTTATGGAGAATGTGCTTTTTAAAATCTCCTTCCCTGCTGAGTTCCATGCTCAAACTGCAGTTGAAGCAGCTGTTACACTTCACGATCAAGTTAAAGATAAATTAGATGATATTGACAAGATCTTGATTTCAACTCATGAGTCAGCAATAAGAATCATAAGCAAAGAAGGTGTCCTTAATAATCCGGCTGACAGAGATCATTGTCTTCAATATATGACCGCAATCGGACTCCTAAAAGGAGATTTAGTTGCTGAGGATTATGAAGATGACGTGGCTTCTGATCCATTAGTAGATCAATTAAGAGAAAAAATGGTGATCGAAGAAGATATCAGGTATACACAGGAGTATCTAGAATCTGATAAACGCTCGATTGCTAATGCTATACAAATCCTTTTTAAGGATGGTACTTCAACTGATAAAATTGAGGTTGAGTATCCAATAGGTCATAGACGCAGAAGAGAACAGGGAATCCCTCTACTTGTTGAAAAGTTTGAGAGGAACTTAGCCACTCAATTTTCAGAAGAAAGATGCCAAAATATCTTAAACTTGTGTATGGATCAAAACAATCTAGAAACAACTTCTGTTCTAGACTTCATGGATCTTTTCGTTGCTGAATAATTCATGAGAGACTTTCTAGAAGATTTTTTAGAGCGCCTTATATTCGCGAGTAGGTGGCTTCTGGCACCTATATACATAGTGCTCTGTTTATCTCTCCTATTTATTACAGTAAAAGTTATCCAAGAAACAGTTAACTACTTACCTGTAATGCTTCTACAGGACGTGAAAGGCATTATGCTTTTTGTTTTGCACATTGTGGATTTAGTCTTGGTAGGCAACTTAGTTTTGATGATTATTTTTGCTGGATATGAAAATTTCGTTTCCAAGATACATGTAGCAGAAGAGAGCGAAGATAGACCCACCTGGATGGGCACTGTAGATTTCAGCGAATTAAAATTAAAACTAGTAGCATCCATTGTCACTATTTCTGGTATTAATCTTCTTGCAGCTTTTATGGATTTATCACAGATAAGTGATAGAGAAATTTTCTGGATGGTAGTTGTTCATCTAATCTTTATACTTTCCGGGGTGCTACTTGCTCTCATGGACTTTGTTACCTCCAAGTCAAAGAGTATCTAATCAATCTATATCGATATCTAAGTAATCATTTAGCTCTGATAGAGCATCAATTGGTTGAATAACTTTTATTGTTTTCATTCCTAGTTCTCTGGCGGGCTTGAGGTTTATACCAAGATCATCTAAAAAAACTACATCTGTAGGATCTACATTACCCCTCTCGCAAGCGCGTAAGTAGAAGTCAGGATCCGGTTTTCTTACATTCTCTTTGCTAGATTCAAAAACGAAGTCAAATAATTCCATCACTTGATCATGTTTTCCAGAGGCTGAGACATTACCATCAAAGTCCATCTCACCCATTGATTGAATATTGTTTGTAAGACATGCCTGAAGTAAGTTACCTTTAATTTTTTTTAAAGCTGCAATCATTTCAGGTCTGACTTGGCCTCTTAAAAGGGCAATTACATCTTTTCCTTTTACAGGATGACCTAGATTTTTACTCTCTACCTCAAACAATTTGTCGAAATCTTCTAAATTTACCTCATTTCTCTCTAGCTTTGCCCATGCATTTGAGTCAGGATTGGTAGAGTTCACTAAACGAAGAAAGTCTCTTGGTAAATCATTTTCTTTTTCAAACCTATTGAAGGATTCAAAAGGACTACTGGTTATAACTCCACCAAAATCCCAAAAAACTGCTTTAATCATATGACATCTATCTTTTTTAGATGAAGTATATTGGATGTTTTCAAATAAATATCAAATTTAATTCCCAAAATCCTTAAAAATTCTATAATCGCACCCCCAGTAGATTAATTAGATAAATATATGTCAGGAAATTCTTTTGGAAATTCATTTGTTGTGACCACTTTTGGTGAGAGTCATGGCGTAGCCCTGGGGTGTGTCATTGATGGTTGTCCTCCCGGATTAGATTTATCAAAAGAGGATATACAGAGTGAACTAGATAAAAGAAAACCAGGTTCTTCAAAATATACTACTCAAAGGAAAGAAGATGATGAAGTGGAAATTCTATCTGGAGTTTTTGAAGGCAAGACGACGGGAACACCGATTGGTTTGCTGATCAGAAATAAAGATCAGAAATCAAAAGATTATGATGACTTAAAAGATGTTTTTAGACCCTCCCATGCTGATTATGTTTATTCAAAAAAATATGGTCACAGAGATCACAGGGGAGGAGGAAGATCTTCTGCTAGAGAAACAGCTATGAGAGTTGCTGCAGGTGCAATAGCAAAAAAATATTTGAGCGATAAACAAGGCATTAGCATTAAAGGATATTTATCTCAGATCGGTACGATTGAAGTTAATAAAATTGATCTGACCCAAATAGAAAAAAATCCATTTTTTTGTCCTGACTCTGAAGTTTTAGAGGACATAGAAACGTTGATAGATAATCTTAGAAAAGAAGGTGATTCTATAGGCGCCAAAATTGAAGTTACTGTTTCTAATATGCCAATAGGTTTAGGTGAACCAGTTTTCGATAAGCTTGAAGCTGATTTAGCAAAAGGGTTGATGAGTATAAATGCTGTCAAAGGTTTTGAAATCGGTAAGGGTTTTGGTCTGATAGCCTCTAGAGGTTCAGATGCCAGAGATGAAATGTCTCCAGACGGTTACTTGTCGAATAATTCAGGAGGGATTTCCGGAGGTATAAGTACAGGACAGGATATAAATCTTTCAATAGCTTTAAAACCTACCTCCAGTATTAACAAGGAAGGCAAAACGATAGATAGTTCTGGTGAGTCTCAAGAAATACAAGTTAAAGGAAGGCATGATCCTTGTGTAGGTGTTAGAGCAACTCCAATTGCTGAGGCAATGACAGCTCTTGTTATTATGGATCATTTCCTTCGAAACAGAGCACAGAATGCGGATGTCGTAACTGATATACCTGACTATTCTTAAATAATCTTATGCCGCAAACTTTATACGATAAGTTATGGAACCTTCATGAAGTCACACAAAGGGAAGACGGCACTCATTTATTGTATATAGACAGACATTTAATTCATGAAGTTACGTCTCCTCAAGCTTTCGAAGGTCTAAAAATAGCCGGAAGAAAACCGTGGAGAATTTCATCAAATATTGCCACTCCCGATCATAATGTTCCAACTACAGACAGAGCAAAGGGTATTCAAGGTATAAATGATGAGGTCGCTAAGTTACAAGTAGTCACCTTGGATGAAAACTGCAAAGAACATGATATTTTACAGTTTGATATTCATGATATACGTCAGGGTATCGTTCATGTTGTAGGCCCAGAGCAAGGTTTAACCCTTCCAGGTATGACAATTGTATGCGGGGACTCACACACTTCAACTCACGGGGCATTGGCCACACTCTCCATGGGTATTGGCACATCCGAAGTAGAGCATGTCCTTGCAACGCAATGCCTCAAAACATCTAAATTACAAAACATGAGAGTCACAATCAATGGTCATTTACAGAAAGGTGTAACTCCCAAGGACGTTACTCTTGCAGTAATAGGAAAGATAGGAACGGCAGGAGGTACTGGTTATGCAATAGAGTACGCAGGATCTGTAATTGAAAACATGTCTATTGAAGGAAGAATGACTGTTTGCAATATGGCAATAGAAGCTGGAGCAAGAGCTGGCCTAGTTGCTTATGACCAGACTACAGAGGCTTATATCAAAAATAGACCATTTGCTCCCACCGGAGAGCAATGGATTAATGCAAAGAGTCAATGGGAAGAATTGATTAGTGATGAGGATGCTACATTTGATAAAGAAATAGAGATAGACGGATCTTTAATTGCACCTCAAGTTACCTGGGGAACATCTCCAGAGATGGTGATTGATATTGACGGTTTTATTCCTGAACCTGACAGTGAATCTATTCAACATGCCTTAGATTATATGGATCTGGAACCTGGTAAAAAAATTAAAGAAATAAAGCTTGATCAAGTATTTATAGGTTCTTGTACTAATTCTAGGATCGAAGATTTGAGAGAGGCTGCGAAAGTGTTGGAAGGAAAAAAGATATCAAACTCAATTAAACGAGCAATTGTAGTTCCTGGATCTGGTCTAGTTTCTAAACAAGCTATTGAAGAAGGTCTTGATAAGGTGTTTATGGATTCAGGGTTTGAATGGAGGGCACCAGGATGTTCTATGTGTTTAGCCATGAATCCAGATCAACTTGGTGATGGAGAGCATTGCGCATCAACTTCAAATAGGAATTTTGAAGGAAGACAGGGATATGGTGGTAGAACACATCTTGTCTCTCCTAGTACGGCTGCAGCTTCAGCTATAGAAGGCCATTTCGTTGATGTAAGGGAGTACTTGTCATGAAAAATACATTCACTTTTCATCGTGGAAGGACTGTTCCCCTTGACAGAGACAATATAGACACTGATCAAATCATCCCTAAACAGTTTCTAAAATCTATTAAAAAGAGTGGTTTTGGACCTAATCTATTCGATGCATGGAGGTATGAAGACGAGGGCTTTCCCGGACAAGATATTAGTCAGAGAAAGCCAAATAAAGAATTTATTCTGAATCAAGAGAGATTCAATGGTGCTGACATATTGATTAGCAAGAAAAACTTTGGTTGTGGTTCTAGTCGCGAACATGCAGTTTGGTCTTTAATGGATTTTGGTTTCAAGGTTGTTATTGCTGAGAGTTTTGCAGATATTTTTTATAATAACTGTTTTAACAACGGTCTTTTGCCAATTACTCTCTCCTCTGAAAAGATTTCTATGATGCTCAATTTTGCAGAGGAAGGTAAAGAGATTGAAATCGATTTAGAAAATCAAGTTATCTTCTTTGAAGATAATGAAATTGCTACTTTTGAGATAGATCCTTTCAGAAAGAAATGCATTTTAGAGGGTTTAGATGAAATTGGATTAAGTCTCATTCATGCAGCAGAAATAAAAGAATTTGAAGAGAAAAGGGCAATGGAATCACCTTGGATTTTTAAAATAGGGAATAAAAATGAAAAGTAGAGAAGTTCTATTTCTACCAGGAGATGGAATAGGGCCTGAAGTTAGCAACGAAGCAAGAAAAGTTCTCGAGCATTTAAATGACTCTCAAGATTTAGGGATAAATATTTCGCAATCAGTTGTTGGCGGATGTGCATATGAAGAGTTTGGTAAACCCCTGCCTGAGGCAACTTTAGAGGCAGCCAAAAAATCAGATGCGATACTGTTAGGGGCTGTTGGAGGTCCTGCATGGGACAATCTTCAATATGACCTCAGACCAGAGAGAGCTTTACTTGGTTTACGATCAGAACTAGATTTATTTGCAAACCTCAGACCAGCAATCTTATCGAAGTATTTGAGTGACTCCTCCTCTTTAAAATCAGAAAAAGTTCTAGATCTTGATCTCCTAATTATCAGGGAACTCACAGGTGGAATATATTTTGGAGAGCCTAGGGGTACTTCTGATTCTAATCAATCTGCTTTCAATACTATGATTTATTCAAGAGATGAAATTGAAAGAATTGGTAGAGTTGCTTTCGAAGCAGCCCAAAAAAGAAATAAACATTTGTGTTCTGTAGATAAAGCTAATGTACTAGAAGTTAGTGTTTTGTGGAGAGAAGTAATTTCAAAATTGGCAAACGAGTACCAAGATGTTCACTTATCTCATATGCTTGTTGACAATGCAGCTATGCAATTAGTTAGAGAACCGAAACAATTCGATGTAATAGTTACTGGAAACTTATTTGGTGACATACTTTCGGATATTGCAGCAATGCTTACCGGTTCCATAGGTATGCTTCCTTCAGCTTCTCTAAACTCTAAAAATCAAGGTTTATACGAACCCGTTCATGGTTCGGCGCCGGATATTGCCGGTGAAGGACTTGCCAATCCCATAGCAGCAATTCTTTCAGTTGCCATGATGTTAAAGTACAGTTTTAGCTTAAACAAAGCTTCATCTGCGATAGAAAATGCTATTCAAAGAGTATTATCTGAGGGTTATATAACTCATGATCTTGAAGGAGATGATAATAAAAAATTATCAACCTCAGATATGGGTAATAAGATTATTGAAAAATTGATATAAAGATGAAAAAAGCAAAAAGAATAGCCGTAGCAGGTGCAACAGGTATGGTAGGTCAAGCTTTCCAGAATTTACTTGAAAAAAATTTTTTCCCTGAAGCTGAAATAGATCTGCTTGCAAGTCAAAAATCAAAAGGAAGATCAGTTACCTTTCGAGGAAAAGAACACGTTATAAAGGATCTTTCTGAATATGATTTTAGTTACACCGACTTGGCCCTCTTTTCAGCTGGTGCTTCTGTCTCTGCTGAATATGCACCTAAAGCTGTATCTCAAGGTTGCGTGGTTGTAGATAATTCCTCTTGTTTCAGGTACGACGATGATATAGCCCTTATTGTTCCTGAGGTTAATGGTGATGAGCTATCAAATTATGATTTACCTGCAATCATAGCAAATCCAAATTGTTCAACTATCCAGATGTTAGTTGCCCTTAAACCTATTCACGAAGAATTTAAGATTAAACGGATAGATATCACAACCCTGCAGGCTGTTTCAGGTACTGGCAAGGAAGCTACTGAAGAATTACTGGATCAATTAGGTGCATATCAAGGAGATAATAAACTAGAGAATAATATTTACCCTAAGCAAATTGCCAATAATGCATTACCTCACTGTGATGTAATGGAGGAAAATAGATACACCAAAGAAGAGAATAAACTTTTAAAGGAAACACACAAAATTCTTGATTCAAATATACATGTCGCTGCAACTTGTGTAAGAGTTCCAGTTCTTAATGGCCACTCAGAATCTATTCATATACTTACAGAAAAGCCCTTAACAGAAGATGTGATTGTGAAATTGCTAAGTAATTCTCCAGGATTAAAGTTACATTATGATCTTGGTGCTAATGACTATCCCACAGCAGCTACAGACGCGGATGGAGATTACCTTGTTCACGTAGGGAGGCTAAGGAAAGATCTTTGGGATGATTGTAGAATGAATATGTGGGTGGTTGCAGATAACCTTCTTAAGGGAGCTGCTTTAAACAGTATTCAGATCGCTAATCTGATATTTGACTAATCCAAAGATGCAAAACCTTTTATTGAATCTTGAAACAGAATTTTACTTATTTACAGGTATAGACTTAGAAGGCATAAGCGGACTATTTCTTGGCCTTACAATCTTTTGTTTATTTTTATTCATTTTCAGGTTTGAAAAGAAAAGAGAAATTTTAATTCATGATATCGATCTTTCGAATGAGATTGGTAATGAGAAGCTTGCGAAGATAAATCTCTCAAGGAGTTTGATAGAAATGGATCAAAAGGACGAAGCAATTAGACTTTTGCAAGAAGTTCTTGAAGATACACCAAGCCCAGAAGAAAAAAGGAATGCTGACCAATTATTATCCAAGATTGGAGTCTGATTTATGCAATCAAAAGTAGCTTTAGGCATTGAATATGATGGATCAGAATATTATGGATTTCAAAAGCAGAAGAGTACTGAACAAACCATTCAAGGGAATCTAGAAAATTCTATTTCCAAGGTTGCTAATCACTCTATTAAAACTTTTTGTAGTGGTAGAACTGATGCGGGTGTTCACGCATTTATGCAGGTTGTTCATTTTGATACTGAATCCAGAAGATCAACAAGTGAATGGGTTAGAGGAATAAATTCCTATCTACCACATGATATAAAAGTCCTTTGGTCAAAAGAGCTAGACGAAACATTTCACGCACGATATTCAGCTACACATCGATCATATTTATACCGCATTTTGAATAGTCAAACACCTTCAGCACTTTGGTCAAAAAGATCTTTGTTTGTTCCTCAAAAGCTAGATATCAGGGCCATGAGAGCTGCTTCAAAATATCTCATTGGAGAACATGATTTTAGCTCGTTTAGAGGATCTGGTTGCCAATCAAATTCACCCGTAAGGTCAATAGAAGATATAAAAATTACGAAGAAAAATAATTTCATAACCTTTGAACTTAGAGCCAATGCTTTCCTTTTACATATGGTTAGAATTATTATTGGAACATTATTGAT
>CACEHP010000010.1:0-58588 GCA_902559365.1 uncultured SAR86 cluster bacterium | reverse complement strand
GCCCCATTTTTGCATTTGTGCAGTAAACATTGCATCAGTAGAAAAATCTACCCACGATTTTTTTGCTATCTGCTCTGTATTTATGGGATAAAGATCATAAATAACTTTATCAACTTCCGGTAGCATGTCTGCTATTGCTAAATGAGTAAGGCTTTTATAAGACATAGATGCCAATTGAGGGCTTAACATTTTAGGATCAAATGGTGTTGCCTCATCAGCTGTGCTACCTATCAACACAGGAACATCAGCTTGCTCGCCTCTTTGAAAAATTTTCGATATGTCTTCAGGAATAATATTGCCATCAATTACTGTTAATGAATCGAATTGAGTTGCATAAAGAGGATCCGCCTCTAAATTCCTGATAATTGTTAATGGAGGAAGTCTTTTTAACTCTTCTAATGAAAGATTATTGTTTCCCGCCATGACTTTAGACCAATCTAAGCCTAGTTCTTCAGCGCTTTTTGAATAAGTTGTACTCTTATTTAAATGAGTTAAAGGAATTAATCTAGCACCGCTTTGACCTATAGCTTTATGAAACAACCCTTTTGCTAAAGGGCTTGCTTGAAGTACGTTTACACTCCACGACCCAGCAGATTCACCAAAAATGGTTATATTATTGGGATCACCACCAAACTGGCTAATATTTTCCTTGACCCACTTGAGTGATTGGATTTGATCGCTAAAACCTTGATTTCCAGAAGAACCTGTCTCAATTGATAATTCCGGATGAGAAAAAAATCCGAACGGACCTAAACGGTAATTTACTGTTACTAAGATTACTCCATGCTTTGTAAGTGCATCACCTGGATATTCACTTCCGCTTCCCCATACCAATGCTCCTCCGTGAAACCAAACCATTACAGGAAGTTTTTCGTCAGCATTTTTTGCTCTAGTCCAAACATTCAAAGTTAAGCAATCTTCACTCATGTTATTTATGTCAGGAACTCGATCATAGAAATCAGCCATTTGTTTTGGTTGAAAACAAATCTTTGAGTTTGATTCTGCGGATTTAATACCTTCCCAATTCAGTGCGGGTTTTGCTGAAGCCCATCTAAGATCTCCTAGTGGAGCTTCTGCATAAGGAATGCCTAAATATTTTTTTAGATTTCCTTCTTGAACACCCTTGATAGAGCCATTCTCTATTTCAACTATGGTAGAAATATTTTGGTTTCCTAGATCACAACCTATCAATGAAAAGCATAAAGCAAATAAAATTATGCTCCTTACCTTCATAACTCTGAAATTAAATGACTTAAAGCGCGGACTAAATTTTGGCTTCTCTCAGCTCCTATAGCTCCTTCTTCCATTAAGCATGGAGTGTAGCCAAAAGAAACTTTCTTATTTGTATCAGCTATAGACATTGATCCTCCCCATCCTGCCCAAAAACAAGCTCCTTCTTCAAGAAATCCCATCCAACTTGCATTATTTATGGGAAGACCAAAGCCAATACCCCATCTAAGTGGCTCCACTAGAACTAGATCATTTCCACGCACCTGTTCCTCTAGCGCAAATTTGATTAAGTCTTCAGAAAAAATCCTTTTTCCTTTATAGGTTCCCCCATTTGCCATCAAAGCCATAGATTCAGCAATGGATCTCCCATTTCCATGGCCTCCTGCTGCAGGGATTTCAGCTCTACGCCATTCAGGAGTATTGGCATCAGGTGCAGTTATTATTCCGTTTGTCATAACTTTCTGCATGACCGAACCTTCCTCTAATTCGAATAGATCTTCGGGGTTCGATTCTACAGCTTGATGGATTTCTGCAACTCTCGAGTGATGTTCATCTTGCAACCCTATATGGAAATCAATATCTAGAGGTTCTGCTATTTCTTCCCTAAAGAAGTTACCAACAGTTTTACCAGAAATTCTTTTAATAATTTCACCCATAAGATTGCCAACAGATATGGCATGGTATCCAAGAGCTGTTCCAGGTTCCCACCAAGGTTCTTGAGTTTCAAATAGAGCGGCTACTTTATCAGGGTCATAAAGATCATTTCCGGCTACTGGCTCATCCCAACCAGCTAATCCCGAAGAGTGACTCATTATGTGACTTACAAGAATATTCTCTTTCCCATTTTGAGCAAATTCGGGCCAATATTCTGCAACAGGAGCCTTGAAATCCAGCTGCCCACGATCGGCAAGAACATAAGCTGATAAAGAAGTTGCATTTTTTGTACTTGAAAACACATTAACAATAGTGTTTTCTTCCCAAGGAAGCGACTGAGCTTTATCCCGCTTACCAGCCCATATATCTACAACCACCTCTCCTTCATAAGTAATTGCCAATGAAGAGCCAATATCTAAATTAAGTTCAAATTGATCTTCGTAGCAATCTACAATCGATCTAAATTTTTCGTCAAACTTTCCGTGTATATCCATTTACTTTTTATCACAGACTTAATCTATATCTGATAGGACCTAGAAATTTCTTTGTATTTCAATACCCGCAGTTCGAGGATATCCCCATTGACCAAACCTACCTCCTCCAGTAGCTGATGACAGATAACCAGATATGTATTCTTCATCAGTTGCATTTTTGACATAAAATCTTGTTCTCATTCGATCATCAGCACTTTCCCAGATTAAATTCAAATCAACAATCGTATAAGCGCTTTGTGAGTATTCATTGAATTCTGAAAAGTAAATCTTAGATTTATAAGCAGCATTTGCTCTATAGGTTAGAGATGATCCCGAAGAAAGATTTGTTGTGTAATTAAGTCCCAAATTAACAGAAACTTTAGGGGCATTATTTAGATACTTACCCTCTAATTGTTGTTGGCCAAGTTGAGGTTCTAGTCCATTTGTATTGAGAAACTCTCCATAAGTAGCATCCAATAATGTCAATCCGTAACTCATAGACAGTGAGTCGTTTAGGTTTGAAAGCGCTTCAAGCTCTAATCCATTGACTGTTGCATCACCGGCATTTCTAGTTACTGTTTGTATACCCACAACTTGTAAAACCTGGAAATCAGTATAATCGTATCTGAACAAAGACGCGTTAAGACTAGTATTTTCACCTAAGGAGCCTTTGTAACCAAACTCAAGTGAAGTAACTTCTTCAGGATCGTAAGGTTCAGTACACTCATAAGTTGCGTAACCTCCAGCCTTGAACCCTTCACTCAGGGAAGCATAGACGTTGCTACCAGATGTTAGATCATGTTGAATTACAGCTCTAGAAGTAGTTGATGAATATTCTGTTACAACTTCTCTGTCACAGGTTTGTGCAGCTACAACAGGTGCAGGCATAAGTATAGAGATAAAATTGTTTTGCTTGCTGGTAAATTCATCGGTAGTTCTCCTCAAGCCTAAACTTAAACGAGTTCTATCGCTAAGATCAAAAGTACCGTCTGCAAAGTAAGCTTCAGACTCTGTATTCATCTTGTCGTGCTTAAAATCAAACATACTCGGTACGGGAAAACCTAAAATAGGTTGAGGATTATCAAAATGTGTATGTCTCGATGTTTCGTCATCCATATAAAAAACACCAAAAACTAAACTCATAGTGTCTCTTTCAACATTTAAATTTAGTTCTTGTGTGAAAGTTTCGGTAACTGAAATATCGAAAGTGTCTAAATAAAGATCTGCAGTGCCATCTCTATCTAGATTAAATTGATCATTGAAATCTTGGTTTGCTGTAATTGAGGTTAGCGTACCAATATCAGTTTCAATTTTCAGAGTTAGTGAGGCTACATCATAGTCTCTATCTGTCATATTAGTCCCATTAACAGAAGCCGATGTTGGGGTTTGATAGATCTCATGCGGTTTGGTTGAGATTTGTGACGTTGCTAACTGAGGGAACCCAAAAGCTGCCGCGAGCTCTCTATTATCTGTTAACCACCCAAAAGGATCTGGTGTTCCTTCAGTTTCTACTGAAGCAACCATTAAATTTGCAGATACATTATCACTTATATCTGAATTAATTTTTAATCTGTAAGCCTGCTTATCAGTATAACCCTGTTCACCACAACCGGCATTCAGGCAGTCGTAATAACCCTCACCTTGATCAGTAGTGCTCAAAACAAGCCTGAAACTTGTAGAATCAGAAATACCGCCCCCAAAAGCTGTTTCTGCTTTGGTAGTATTGTAATTGCCATATCCTAATTTGATATAACCATCTCTATCCTGTGAAGGATTTTTTGTTATCAAGTTAACGACTCCACCTATAGAATTTCTTCCATATAAAGTTCCTTGGGGCCCTCTTAAGACTTCCACTCTTTCAAGATCCATTTCACCAAGCTGTGAAGAATGCGCTCGAGATTGAAATACTCCGTCAGTACTTACTGAAACTCCTGGATTTCCATTAAACTGACCTATTCCTCTTATAGTTATGTTTTGTGCACCTAAAACATTAGTAAAGTTCATGCTAGGAACCATGTGTTTAAGGTCATGCATATCTGTAATGCCTTTATCTTCAATCTCTGTGGAGCTTATGGCGGTGATTGAAGCTGGTGTATCAGCAACGGTAGAGCTTCTCTTCAGTGCAGTAACAACAATTTCTTCAATTTCTTCTGAATAAATTGGTAAAAATAAACTTAGAGATAAAAGACTAACTAAGATTCTAGAAAACATTATTCCCCCTTTGTTTTAACTATAGATATCAGAATAACTGATATCTAAAAGAGTAGTCAATAAGATGTGGAAGAAAGAATAAATAAGCGTATAGCTAAAATTTATCTTTATTGTCGGGGAAAGGATATTCTTTAGTATTTTTAAAGAAATCTAGTATTTCATTAATGTTTTCTAATCCAAAGTCTATGACTGCTTGATTTTGTTTTACCCTTACTGACCAAGTGGACATAATAGCCTTATGTAAGTTTTTAGAAGGATAATAGAGCTTCCTTCTTTTATCCCGACCTGTTTTTGACGTATAAAAACCTTTTTTTACCAAAAAATTTATGAAACGCTCTACAGATTTATCGCTTAAATTTGTCTCTTGTTTTAAGTCATTACTTATAAAGTGACCCTTTTCTCTTACTGATATTTCAGCAATTAAAAAAAGAACGGTATATCGTTGATCGTAAATGTAGAGTTCAGGTATGTTTAAATCTTTAATAGCCGGATTTAACTCAGTCTTGGCACTTGCAGTTCCTTTGACTAAATTTAAATACTTATCGTAAATATGCACCTGCGTATTATAACTATATGAGTAGAAAAATACCTCTATTATTGTCTATATTGAGAATCACTCTCATAACCATTATCAATTAGCTTCTCATTTCCAAATACTAATAAAACTAATTTTTTTGGTACATTGGGTTCATGAATATAAACAAAGTAAATGAAATCTTAAATGAAATAATGGAATTTGAACTAGCCGGTGTTGTTAGATATACCCACTCTTCTCTTATGGTAACTGGTCCCTATAGATTACCTATAGTTGAATTCTTAAAAGAGCAAGCCAATGAGTCGTTGATGCATGCTCAACAAGCAGGAGAGCTTTTGACCGGCCTTGATGGACATCCAAGTCAAAAAATTGCAAACATTTATGAAACTAATGACCACTCTATAAAAGGAATTCTTGAAGAAAGCCTTACTCACGAAATTCATGCCCTTAATCTTTATAAAGATTTATTATCCATCGTAGAAGGAGAATCGGTTTATTTAGAAGAATACACAAGAAGTCTAATAGGGCAAGAAGAGCAACATCAGGTCGAACTCAGGAAGATGTTAAAAGACTTTAGTTGAGATAGCTTCGCTGTCCAAATTAATTGAACAGCGATGCCTATTAGTTTCAATTTCTTAGATTAGTATTGGTCATTTCGTAGCTATCCACGAGACTCGCCCATTCTCCATTAAACCATCTGTCTCTTTCTTCTAGCCATTCCTCATCTGAAGCCAAGGAAGCAAATGCTTTAGCCTGCTCCTCTAATGAAGTAGATAAAAAGGTAAATTGAAGCGCATGCTTAGAACCTGCATTATGCTCCCACAAGTCAACGATAAACCCATGTCTTTCAAACATAGTCTTGGCTCTTTCTAGAGCATCTAGAGTATCTTGTCTCTTTCCTTTATTAGGTTGCCACATATAGTTTGTAACAATGTAATCATCAGGAACGATGGGGTCTAGAGAAATCATCTGATAACTTTTGGTCGCAACTAGAGAATCGGTTTTATAGAATTTATCTATGAAGGATGCCCATTTATCTGACGCGTATCTGGTTTTAGCTCTTTGTGAGTAATCATCATAAATCTCAAACCAAGTAAGAATTTGATCACCTCCCCTACCAAAACTTTGAGAGTGAATGATTATATTCATTCCAGTCTCTTCACCTATTTTTTGCCCTTCTATTAACAAGTCTCTGGCTTCTTCATATTTACCCGGAGTAACTTTATAGAAATAAAGATCACCAATCTCACCGGTTGAGAAGATTAGTGAATTGAATGCTAATAGAGCTATACCTAGTTTAAATTTTTTCATATTTCACCTTAATTATTTTAAAAAACTATCAAACCATGATGTCACATAGGATTAAATTTTTAAACCATGTTAAATTTAGTTTTTTTTAGGAGATAAAATGAAAATTATTTATATATTAATGGGTTGTTTGCTTATCACGGCTTGTGGGAGTTCAAACGAACAAGTTGATTCAGGTGCACCTCAAACTGCAGTAGTTGAATACGTTTGGCAAACTAAAGGTCCTAATTATTCAGATGAAGCCCTTGAAAAACTTATAGATTCATGGAACGAAAAAGTAACAGAAGGTGGATACGATATGATTGGAGCAAATATCCTTGTTCCTCAGTTCCAACCCGATACTCACGATTTCGTTTGGGTTTTAAGGTGGCCGTCAATGGAAGCTAGAGATTATGCCTGGGATCACTTTCAAGCTAATTATGATCAAGAGTGGAATGAAGAAAGAGCAGGAATTTTTAGTGATAATGATGAAGATGTTTACGCTTTCTCTCCTTCTCTAGGTAGGCCAATGAAAGCCGGGGATGGAAATACATTTGAAGCTGAGTTTAATTTCTGTAACTACAATGAAGGTTATGGAGAAAGTGATCTAAAGAAATTTAGACAAGACTTTGGAGATTATCTCGATGAGGATGAAATGGAAAATGGAGAAGGTACTTTTTGGTATGTAATGCTAGATCCACTTTTCGAACCTACCGCAAATGTGCAACATACTGATTACTTATGGCTCAATATATGGGGTAACAAAGAAGATAAAGATTCTGGTTACGCCAGGTATGCTGAAACTGATCTACAAACTCAAGCAGATACATTTAGTACTTGCCAAAGATTTCCTCATTCAGGAAGGGTTATAAGGTAATTTTTGAAAAAAACAGGGTCTGAAGGCCCTGTTTTCCCTCTTTAAATTCATCTTTTATTTGGAGATTTATGTCTGCCAAAAATAAAATTTCTTCTAGTGGTATGTTTAGTTCTGCGTCCGGTAACCCTCTTCCTCCAAAGTCTGTACGAAGAAAGTTTTAGTTGGGACTTCATCAGAGCTTTAACTTCTCTTTCATTTAAGCCGTAAGCATCATATATAGCATCAAAGGGAGTTCTGTCTTCCCAAGCCATCTCGATAATTCTTGAAATATCACTTTCTTTCATTAATTTCTATTAGATGGTTTGAGACAGGAATTTTTTCATTTATCTCTTTAAATAGTTCTTCTGCTACCCTGCTGGCTTCTATATTCTTATACTTCTTCAAGGGACCAATAAAAAAAGATCCGAAGATCTTTCCAAAGAATTCAATTACTCTTACCCAGTTATCAATTCTAGATTCATGCCTGGGCCCTAATAAATGTCCTGGCTTGGCAAAAAAAGTTCTATTGAATCCCAGACTTAATATTTCATTTTCTATTCTAGCTTTTGTATCTAAATAAAAATTTAAAGAATTAAGTTTAGAACCAACTGCAGAAATAATTGCTATATTAGGAATACCTAAGTCTTTTGCTTTTTTAGCAATCTCTATTACAAGATCGAAATCCACTTTTTTAAAAGCGTCCTTAGTTTTTTTATCCATATAAATAAGTTCTTTAAAGTTTAGAGGGTAGCCCAAACAAATAACTAAATTTTTAGATGGAGGTAAGTCATTAATATTCTCAAAAGTAAATAAAGTTTGGTTACTTTCTTGTTCATTGGGAATAAAACTTCTAACAAATAAATGATATTTTTGACCTTCTTTTTTTACTAGATTTAGAAAATAATTACCGGTTAAACCGGATGCACCAAATATTAGGTAATCATTCATTGTGATTTAATTTCAGCATCTCAACATTATTTCCATCAATGTCATGGATATAAACTGATGCAGTTCCATCGCGATGCTTTGTAAGTTCACCATAATTTTCAGCTTCCTCGTTTTCAATGGCGAAGTGAAAAGGATGCTCTTCGGGTTTCACTAACGCTAGGCTGGTGTTTTCAAAATCTATCATTGCCCAAGTCTCATCTTGATACGAGACTTTGACATCAAAATTGTTTTTATACCATTCAACTGACTTAGATATATCTTGAACCTGAATGGCTATGTGATGAATTTTATCCATAAGTTTTTATCTTTATGGGCGCGGTGGCGGATAGTGAGGGATTCGAACCCCCGAAGGGTTTGACCCCTTGCCGGTTTTCAAGACCGGTGCATTCAACCAGACTCTGCCAACTATCCTATAGAGCTTAGTCTAACTGGTGCGCATTGTAACAAAAAGAATAATGCTTAGGTAAAGGATGGAAAATGTTTTTTTGATATAATTCAGGTATAGACATGGAAGCTTCTTCAAGATTTCTAGACACCAACTTAATCAATCGTCACCAAGATGCATTGAAAGGAAATAATGTACAGGTAGATAAAAATAAATTATTTGATTCAATATCAAAAAATCTTTCATCCAATAATGCCAGTATTGTGTCCCATTATTACGTAGATCCTCTAATACAAGAAATAACTGAAGAAACAGGAGGGTTTGTTGGTGATTCTCTTGAAATGGCTAAATTTGGCAACCTCAGCAAAACTGAAAACCTTATAGTATGTGGGGTTAAATTTATGGCCGAAACGGCAAAAATTCTTAGTCCAGAAAAGAATATTTTTGTACCCACTCTAGAATCAACTTGTTCGTTGGATTTGGGCTGTCCGGCATCTGATTTAAAAAAAATGAAAGATCAATATCCTGACAGGGTTTTGGTTGTTTACGCAAACACCTCTGCAGAAGTAAAGGCGATGGCAGATTGGGTTGTAACTTCAAGCATAGCAAAAGAAATTATTGAAGATATACATTTGAACGGAAAAAAAATACTCTGGGCACCAGACAAATATTTGGGAAGCTACTTACAGAAAGAAACAAATGCAGACATGATTTTATGGGACAGTGCATGTGTAGTTCATGAAGAATTTAAAGCTTCAGGATTAAGAGATCTTAAAAAAATTCACCCTGATGCAGGAATTCTTGTTCATCCTGAATCCCCTTCTGAGGTAATTGCTATGGCAGATGCAGTTGGTTCAACATCTCATTTAATAAAGGCGTCTCAGGAATTAGATTTTAAAAAATTCATAGTAGCTACAGATAAATCCATCTTTTATAAAATGATGCAGCTCTCGCCAAATAAAGAATTCTTTGAAGCGCCTACCGGTGGTGTCGGCTCATCATGTAAAAGTTGTGCTCATTGTCCTTGGATGGGATTAAATTCATTACAGAACTTAGATACTTGTATAGATAAATTATCTAATGAGATCCTTCTTGAAGATTCCATTATTCAAAAAGCAAAAATTCCATTAGATAAGATGATTAACTTCAATGTCTAAGCTTGGCATACCGAATATCACCAAATTAGAGGAATCAGTCAGATTATCCCTTGAAGAAGATATCGGTATCGGTGATATTACTGGAGAACTTATAAACCCAAACTTACTTCAAAACGCATCCTTAATATGTAGAGAAGAGTCTATTTTGTGTGGATCAAAATGGTTTGAAACTGCATTTACATTGCTTGACCCCACTATACATATTGAATGGCATTTTGAAGAAGGCTCCTTATTAGAAGCTGGGAGTGAAATCGCTTCCCTTTCTGGAAATGCTAAATGTATGGTTGCGTCTGAAAGGACTGCATTAAACTTTTTGCAGATGATGTCTGGGATAGCCTATAAGACTTATTGTTTTCAAAAAGAACTTATTGGGTCTGAAACAATATTATTAGATACAAGGAAAACTCTACCAGGTCTCAGATACGAGCAAAAGTATTCAGTTGTGATTGGAGGGGGTCAAAATCATAGGATGGGTCTCTATGATGCTGCGCTAATAAAAGAAAATCATATTTCCTCTGCTGGATCAATAGAATTGGCAGTTTCTTCGTTGAGAGAAAAAGGGATAGAGAAGATTGAAGTGGAAGTTGAAAATATAGAAGAACTTAAGCAAGCAATAAATGCAAAAGCCGATATCGCGATGTTGGATAATTTTAGTGAAGGTGATCTTAAAATTGCTTCTGAAATCTCAAGAGAAAAAATAAAATTAGAAATATCAGGAAACATAGAGATTGATAATCTAGATGCAATTAAGAAATATAAAATCGATTACGTTTCTTCAGGCGATCTAACAAAAAATATATCAGCAACAGATTATTCATTGATTTTTAATAAAATTGATTAAAACAGACATTCTAATCATTGGAAGCGGCGCTGCAGGAATGACTGCTGCAATTGAACTATCTAATAGATTTAAAATAACACTTATAACAAAAAACTCTCTGATTGATAGTTCAACCTGGTATGCTCAAGGCGGAATAGCAGCTGTTATAGATTCAAATGACACTATTGAAGAGCATCTCAGAGATACATTAATTGCTGGAGATGGTCTCTGTAACGAAGAGGCTGTTTTAGCTTGTGTAAGCCATGGCAAGGAAGCCATTAAGTGGCTTAGTGCTCTAGGTGCAAATTTTACTACCGATAAATCAAATGGTTTGCACCTCACTCAAGAAGGAGGTCATTCTAAAAGAAGGGTTGTTCATGCCGAAGACGCTACAGGAAAGGAAGTCTCAAGTTCTTTGGCTGAAATAGTTAAAAATAATAAAAATATTAAAGTACTCGAAAATCATATCTGTGTTGATTTGATAACCAATAAAAATAGATGTATCGGGGCTTACGTATTAGATATAGAGACTAATAAAGTCGAGGCTTTCTCTGCTGGAGCATCTATTTTAGCTACTGGTGGAGCCAGTAAGGTATATCTGTATACAAGCAATCCAGATGGTTCGTCTGGAGATGGAATTGGACTTGCGTGGCGGGCAGGATGTGTAGTGGAAAATCTTGAATTTAATCAATTTCATCCGACATGTCTTTATCATCCTGAAGCTAAATCTTTTCTAATCAGTGAAGCTTTAAGAGGAGAAGGAGCATTTCTTATAAACGATAAAAAAGAAAGGTTTATGGAGAAATACGATTCTAGATTGGAGTTAGCTCCAAGAGATGTTGTTGCCAGATCAATAGATAAAGAAATGAAAATCTCCGGAGCAGAAAATGTATTTTTAGACATAAGTCACAGAGATACTGAAGAGATTAAAAATGAATTTCCCAATATTTACGAACAATGCAAAAAATTTGGTTTTGATCTTACTCAGGAACCAATTCCTGTTGTTCCTGCTGCTCATTACACTTGCGGGGGAGTTAAGGTTGATCTAAATAGTCAGACAAATATCAAGGGCCTCTATGCAATAGGTGAAGTATCAAGCACTGGATTGCATGGTGCCAATAGAATGGCTAGTAACTCTTTATTGGAATGTGTGGTATTTGCAAAAAAGGCTGCTGAACATATCTATACATACTTTCACGAAAACAATGAATCAATTAAAGAATGGGATATTTCTAAAGTAACTCAAACTCAAGAAGGTGTAATAATTAAACACAACTGGGATGAGATAAGGAGATTGATGTGGGATTACGTAGGTATAGTTAGATCAAATAATCTTTTAAAAAGAGCTGATATTGCAATGAAGGTAATAAATGAAGAAGTGAACTATTTTTATGGAAAATATCTAATTAGTTCAGACTTAATTGAGTTACGCAACCTTGCTCTGGTTGCAAATCTGACAATAAAAAGTGCGCTTAAGAGGAAGGAAAGTAGAGGCTTGCATTACTCGCTGGATTATCCAAATGTAAAGAAGACCGCTCAATCTACAATACTAGATCCTTCAAAAGTTAAGCTTTAATTTACTTTCGATTAAACCTAGGGACTTCTCTAGTTAAGGAAGCTGCTATTCCTGCTTTAAAATCTTCAGTTTTTTGCAATCTAACTTGTTCGCTCAACTCCCAATCGACTATTTTTTCAACTTCTTCAGCTAAATTCCCTCTTAAAGTGGATCTGATAGATTCAACAGCCATCGGAGCAGAGCTGGCTATTGTTTCTGCAAACGTTACTGCTTCAGTCATTAAATTTTCTTTAGAGGTAAGTCGATCAGCCAATCCAATTTCGTAAGCCTCTTCTCCTGCCACTCTTCTAGCAGAAAATAACATATCCTTAGCTTTTTGATCGCCTATAACTTTGGGTAGTGTAACTGAAGATCCAAAACCGGGATGAAATCCTAATTTAGCAAAATTTGCTGCAAATCTTGCTTCTGGACAAGCTATTCTAAAATCTGCAGAAAGGGCAAGTCCCAGCCCTCCTCCTATGGCTGCACCTTGAATTACAGCTAAAACTGGTTTTCTTGTTTTGAACAATCTTACAGCTTGTGCATATAACTTAGAATATGGCACTGACTTATCTAACATGTCCTCATCTTGTCCAAAATTCGCTCCAGCACAGAAGTTTTTTCCCTGAGAACTTAGAATAACTACTCTGCATTCTGATACATCATCTAACTCTTCGTAGGCATCTGCAATTTGTTCAATCAATAGATAATCGAAGAAGTTATTGGGTGGTCTTTGTATCTCAACATAAGCAAGATTACCTTTTACTTGAACCGAGATATCATCAAAATTTTTCATGTTTAGTTCCTAAGGCTTGCAAAAAAAGAAAGTAGATCTGTTCTACTACCCTCTATATCTAGGGTGCCATTTACCAAAGAGATAGGCAAGCTCTTTATCCCCGATAATATGGCCTTTAAATCCTCTTCCTTGCTAGTTATTTGAACGGAAGAGCCGGAAACTAAAAAAGGCTGAACCTCTAGTACTCCTTTCCTAAGAAAAATGGAAAAAACTTTTGAGGAATCAGTAAAAGTGAATAATAACTGTATATTTTTATCTAATGATTTCTCAGGAATAACATTCACTTTTAGAGTATCCATCATTGATTCAATAGGATATTTTTTAATTACTTCTATATTTGGTAACAAAATGTCGTTTTCTTGATAGTCTTTATCCAATTGCGCAGCGCTACTTAAATAGTAATATCTCGAATTGGGATTACTTTCTTGATTGCCTAAGGCAATTAAACATGACTGCCTTAGCAATTCAGTTTTTTCGTCATTAGGTCTTAGTCTTAACAAATGATCAGTAAGTTGTAATGCCCATTGAAAAGCTCCTTCCATATAAGAGTTTTCAGCGATTTCGAATAAATTGTCCCATCCACCCACTAGCTTTATAAAATTCTCAGCCTCTTCCTTTTTTTGTAAGGGTTTTAATGTTGAAGGATTACCATCAAACCATCCTAAATAACCTGAAAAGACATTCTTAGCAGACCAAGCAGGTGATCCATAGAATTCTTTTAGAAAAGGAGAATCACCCAAATGCTTAGGGAGTATTAATTTCTCTGCGATTTCATCAGGACCTAGACCAAGGTTCATAAGTCGTACAGTTTGATCATGTACATATTGAATTCCATCACGGTAAGTGGTTAATTTATTATAAATATTCGCTCTTCCCTCTAAAGGTCTGGTATGGCTAGGTATTAGATACTCAGGCTCTAAGTATCGCATCATATCTATGCTGTTTACCCATCCAGCTAGATCTCTGTAAGGAGTTCCTCTAATTGTATAAAGGTTTGGAAATGTCTTGTAAAAATTATCACCTGGAAATAAGGCTTTCTTTTCAGGTATCCACACAAAAAGCTGATCGTTAGTTTCGCCTGGAGCATGAAAAAGTTCTATTTCAATTCCTCCTACTACAAACTTCAATTTATCATCAAAGGTTTTTGTAGGGTAAAGCAAACCTGGTCTTCTTCCGTCTCTTCCAATTTCCAGGAAAGGTCCTATACCATTATTTTCCACTTCTTCTTTGGGCAATGCATTGCCAAACATTCTATTACTTCTAGATGAAATGATTGGTCTTAGAATACCTATAACCCTTGAAAGGTATTCTCCTGTTGAAGAATGAGCATAAATTTCAGGATTAGACTCTTCCGCAAATACTGTCGCCCCGTAGGTATGATCCGCGTGATTATGGGTATAAATAATTGCACCAACCGGATTAGAATTTATTTCATCAAATAGTTCCTTTACTTCTTCAGCAGTTTCTATGGTGCCGGTGGTATCAATAATAATGTTTGAATTGTCCCCTTCAACAAGAATAGCATTTGCAAGGGCATAACCAACCGCAACGTGTACACCATCAGTAACTTCGATTACCTCTTTTCTAAACTCTTCACTATGTGCAACCAAATCGTCAGGTGAAGGGGTATCGGAAGCTTCTATTGGGATAGAATCTGAACACCCAACAATCATTAAAACGAATAGTGATGGTATTAATTGTTTCATATTTAAATTTTCTAATTCTCCATATTTAAAACTTTCATCCATCTTCTGGATTTATATCTATAGGCTAGAAGAACTCCCTTCAAGAAATAATCTGCGACAAGAGTTGCATAAATCCATTCTATCGACAATCCTAATAAATAAAATAAATAAGCCAAAGGAACTCTTACTAGCACCAGCCCAATCAAAGTAATTATTAACGGGGATTTTGTATCTCCCGCGCCCCGAACTGCGCCACCTATAGAAAATTCAATTGCCATGAAAGGTTGCATAATTCCAAGTATCCAAACAAACACAACTGCTTTATTGATTACATCTATGTCTTGAATAAAAAAACCAGAGAGCTCTCGTGAAAAAAGAGCTAAAACTATTCCTAAAGTTCCCATGGAAAGCACAGTCATACCGGCAGCTTTAAAACCAGAGTCGTAAGCTTTATCTGGATCTGAAGCACCTAAGTGCTGTCCTGTGAGAGTGGCCCCTGCTATAGCAAAACCATTTCCTACTGTGAAAGAAACCATAAGTACATTAACACCAATATTATAAGCAGCCACAGCATCAGTTCCGTATAACGCAACTATCCAGAAAAATGAGAGCATGCCGAATTGAAAAATAAAAGATTCTAGGCCAGCCGGATAACTGATAGTTACCAATTGATTCAATCTTTCATAAGTCATAGATCCAGCTTTACCAATTTCAACTGCAAGTTTTTTACCAAACCATAGACCTAATACCAATAGAGAATTAAAGGTAAATGCCAATCCTCCAGCTAATGCCGCACCAACTACACCCATTTCTGGCATGCCAAAGCGTCCTTCTACTAGGCCAATTAGGAGAATAATGTTAACTATGTTGGTCAATAAACCAATATAGAGAGGAGTTTTTGCGTCCCCTGCTGCCCTCTGAGCTGTTCCAAGCACCATTGAAATCGCAAACACCGGAGTAAATCCAACAAGAATTTGGGTATAGGTAACGGATAATTCTCTAGATGCTTCATCAAGACCAAAAAGACCTATCATTGCATCAGCTCCTATCCATAATAGGATTACCGTCACAAAAGAAATAAGTAAACAAAGTCCAAGAGAAGCTCTAGTGACTTGAGCTGCCTCATGTGCATTTCCAGAGCCAATAGCTCTAGCCACCAATGCTGTGGTTCCAGCCATAATCGCCATTAATAGAGCCTGAAATACCCAAAAGATTCTTTGGCCAGTGCCTACTGCAGCTACTGCTTCGGCACCAAGCGATCCAACAGCTTTGATTGATACCAGTCCAACTGATGCGAATAGTAAGTTACTTAGAATTGATGGCCACGCTAAACCCCAAACACTGAGCGATTCAGGATGAGTTATTTCTGCAGATTCTTCTTTGATCTGATTCTTATCAACTTCCGTGGACATAAAAAAGGCTGCTATAGTATCACAATCAACTCATCAAATTATGGCGAAGCTTTATTTTAACTACTCCTCTATGAATGCTGGTAAATCTACTATGTTGCTACAAGCTAATCATAATTACTTAGAGAGGGGTATGAAGCCTCAAATCTATACCTCAGATTTAGATAATAGATTTGGTCAAGGTGAAATAGTTTCTAGAATTGGATTGAAAGAAAAATCTAATATATTTAGTACAAAAACAGATATTTATGAAGAAATATTAATTTTTCAAAATAACAATCAAGTTGATTGCGTTTTAATAGATGAGGCTCAATTTTTAACTAAAAATCAGGTAGCTCAACTTGGAAGAATTGTTGATGAATTGAATATTCCGGTATTAGCATTTGGAATAAGAACGGACTTTCAAGGTAATTTGTTCGAAGGAAGTAAGTTTTTACTGGCTTGGGCAGATAATCTCAAAGAAATAAAAACAGTTTGTCATTGTGGTAGAAAAGCTACTATGGTCTTAAGGTTAAATGAAGATGGAACGATAGTATCAGATGGCAGTCAGATAGAGATTGGTGGAGAGGAAAAATATGTTTCTGTATGTAGAAAACATTTTCAAGAAAAAGACATAGGTACTTCCTAAAGTATACCAACCATAAATCCAGTTAAGCAGGAAGCCAGTAAAGCAGCCCATAAGGCCTTCCCAGAAATAGAAATCAGGTCCATTCTTCTCTCAGGAACCATGGCACTCAATCCGCTTAATAAAATGCCAACACTGCTAAAGTTAGCAAATCCACAAAGAGCATATAACATAATCAGCCTACTCTTTTCTCCTAATGGATAAGCCTCGGCATCAGAGAGATACAAATAAGCAACAAATTCATTCAAAGCAGTTTTTATTCCTAATAATTGGCCCGCCATAAAAGCCTCATTCCAAGGTATGCCCATAAACCAAGCTAAAGGAATAAAGATGTATCCTAATATCAATTCAAGAGTAACTGGAGAACCATTAAAATTGGGCAATAAACTTAATATTGAATTCAATAAAAAAACTAAGGCCATAACCACGATGAGCATTGCGGCAATATTCAAGAACATATCTAGACCATTCTTAGTTCCTTGAGTTATTGCGTCCATTGTTCCTGAATACAATTCTTCAGATTTATCTTCAGGGAATTCGGTCTTAGTTTCACTAGGAATCATCATGTTGGCAAACATGATTGCAGCTGGAACAGAAATTAATGATGCTGAAAGAAAATGACCTATTAATCCGGGACCATAAATTGGTGCAAGCATAGTTGTATAAACTACCATAACCGATCCAGCTATTGTGGACATCCCAGCTGTCATTATTACAAGAAGTTCGTGCCTGGTCATTGCTGATAAATAAGGCCTAATAAGCAATGGTGCTTCAACTTGTCCTAGAAAAATATTAGCTGTAGCTCCCAGCCCTATTGGCCCGCCAACATTCAATGGTCTCTTGAATAAAACTGAGATTGCATTTACCAAAATAGGTATAACTCTCCAATACCAAAGAAGAGCTGATATAGCTGACATTAGAATAACTAACGTCAATCCACCAAAAGCAAAAATAAAAGTGCCTGCTGGGTTTTTAATGTCAAAAGGGGCATTCGGTGCTCCATCAGCAAGATATCCAAAAACAAAACCAGTGCCGTAATCATTAGCGGCTTTAAGAACCATCACACCATCAGATAAGATATTAAAGAAAGAAGATATTAATTCCACTTTTGTTAGCAATATTGCGAGAATAAATTGTATGAGAACGCCAGTCACAACATATCTTATCTTTATAGATTTAATGTTTTCACTGAAGACTGCTCCCAAAGCAAGCAAAGCAAATAATCCAATAGTAGGTTGTAAATAATCCATTACGACAGTTTAATTTCTTTTAATCTTTCTTGCAGAAAATCTTCAGCCAATATTCCTTCAGGGTACAAGTTTGGAGTTTTCTTATTAACTAAGTTGGACAAAGTTTCGATGTACCAATCTGGATTGGGATGAACAAAAAAAGGGATAGAGTATCTTGAGGTGTTCATCTCCTGTCCTAAAGCCTTGACTCTATGTGTAGTGGAAATTAAATAATTATTAGTCAGTCGTTGGAGCATATCTCCTATGTTGCAAATTATGACATCTTTATCTACTGATGCCCTTACCCACCTGTCTTCTTTTGTTAAAATTTCCAGACCAGCTTGCTGTCCACCTATAAGGAGTGTAATCAAATTTATATCTTCATGAGCCCCTGCCCTTTCTCCCCTCTCTTCGTTCTCTATAGGGGGATAATGAATTATTCTCATAACACTATTACCTTTATCAGTAATTTTATGAAAATAATCAAATTGAAGACCTAAATAGGAAGCTATTGCTTCAAGCAAGGAATTGCCTAATTCATCAAATTGTTTAAATAATTGATTAGTTTTTTCTTTGAATTGGTTTTTATCAGGTAAATCAATATTATCTGCCATCCATTTTCTATAAGGATCACTTTCATCTAACTCCCTGCCTACATGCCAAAATTCTTTTAAATCTGCTAAATTAGAATCTTTAGCAGTTTCTATCTTAAATGGTGTATAGCCTCGTGCACCTTTCAATTCTGGTAAGTAATATTTTTTTTTCAGATCTTCTGGCATGTTAAAGAAGTCTTTAAACAGGTCTTGAATTTCTCTTACCAATTCAGTGTCAATGCCATGGTCTTTAATCCCGCAAAAACCCCATTTTTTGAAGCTATCTCCTAACTCTTGAGAGAAAGAGTGAAGATCCACATCCTTTTCGTTTAAAGATAAGATTGAGAATGGAGTTTTCAATTTAAAAAATATTGTAATTGATTGAGTTAGGTAAGATTATAGACCATATGAACAAAATTTACGGTTTTGGTAATGCCTTGATAGATATTGAAATACAAATCACTGAGGAAGAATTGAAAGAAATCAATATTGAAAAAGGCTTCATGAAGCATATCACAAGAGAGAATTTGGAAGCTTACTTAGAAAGGTTTTCTAATCAACTCTATTCGGAGTCACCAGGCGGTTCAGTTGCTAATTCACTCTATGCGGCCAACCAACATAACGTCCAGACTCATTTTTCATTTGCAATTGGACAAGATGATTTTGGTAAATCATTTATTAATTCATTTAAAAGTGATCTGTGTACCTTATCATTCAATGAATCTGATTTACCAACAGGAGTCTGTCTTATATTTATTACTCCAGATGGTCAAAGAACCATGGCTGCAAATCTAGGGGCAAATACTAATATCCATACCGACTGTATTGATGAAGAAAAATTAATAACTTCTGAATACCTTTTATTTGATAACTTTTCTCTATCTACCCAGAATGGTTTTAATGTTACAAAATTTTGCATGTCTCTGAAGCCATCTCTGAAATTATGTTTTGGTATCTCTGATGTATCTCTTATTGAAGAGAATAGAGCACATTTATCAGAAGTGTTAGATGCTGATATTGATCTACTCTATGGCAATGAAGCAGAGGTTAACGCCTTTAGTAAAACTTATAAAATTGATTCTTTAAATGTTCTTAAAACTTATGGTAAAAAAGGTGCTTCATTTAATGAGACACGATTAAAGGCACCAGAAATTGAAATTGTAAATTCCAATGGTGCGGGAGATGCTCTTCTGGGAACTTTTTTAGCTAATCAAATTAATAATAAAAATATTGAACAATCTTTGAGAGATGCTATTACTTATGCATCAGAAGTATGTAAAACAAATGGTCCTAGGCTTGAATAAAAAAAACGCCACTTATGTGGCGTTTTTTTATGTCGGGACTTCTTAGAATTGATACTTGAAGCCTAAGTTCCATTGATAAGATGATTGTCCGTCCTTATTTCGAACAAACAATCCATCATCAGGATCTACACCAACAATGTTATAGCGTCCTTGAGAGTCATAAGGATTGTCTTCATCAAGAATAATTTGTCTGCTTCTGTTGCTGTATTCTTTCATTATTCCTTTGTCATCATCAAGCAGATTAAGAACATTAGTAATATCTAGATAAAGTATTACTTTATGGCCATCCATGACGTTAATATCTTGAGTTATTCTCAAATCTAAAGATGAAGTCCAAGGGCTGTTGAAGGCATTTCTTGGAACAATGCTACCTTTGTAGCCTGCTAATCCAGAGCCATTTACATGAGCCATAACTGCATCTGCAACTGCGGCACTAGCAAAGACTACATTAGGATCAGAAGCTCCAGTTGGGATATAAGCAGCATCATAGCCACCGTCACTTCGATCATTGGCAAAAGCATCATCGTACCCATCAAAGGTCACACTATACGGTTCGCCTGATTTTCTTACGTAGACTAAAGAGAATCTTGTATCGTTGTTTCCAATTAGTTGAGTTGTGTAATCAAGACCGGTGATCAGTTTATGCTCAGCCATAAAGTTAGACCTGGCAGCTACTATATTTTCACCATCAGCTCTAACAGATCTGCCATATGAACTTTCACTTTGAGCACTTGTTAATTCAAAAATATCGGTTGCTCTCATCTTGGTATAGCCAGCAAACCAATTTATATCTCCAAATTGTTTGGCAGTTGTAAAGGTCCAAGCTTCGGTTGCTCCTTTATCGGTATTAGTGAGTCTATAATCACCTCTACCACCATATATACCTCTGCCATCAGCAAGAGTACCTTCTCTTTCTAATCCTAGATCAGTAAAGAATACTGCTTGTCTTACTTGGTCTAAGTTATATTCCAAAGTTAAGTCCCAGCCACTATCCAACAGAATATCTAGACCTAAGCTTGTTCTCCATGATGAAGGAGCTTCAAAATTTGGATCCGTGCTTTGAGCCACTCCGTAAGGATTGTCAGCTGCAGGAATTGAGTACTTGGAGTCAGGAGAAGTTAGCCAGAAAGCTGTAGGATCTCCTTTCGGCATATTTCCTGGACAGTTGGTAACGCTTTCATCACCAGCACAATTACTAAACCATCCACGATAATCACCTGTTGCTCCTGTTCTTGAATAGGCGTTACCAAACCATACTCTAGGTATTCTACCCATGAAAAGTCCTCTTCCTCCTCTTAAAGTAGCATCAACGACCTTCTGTCTGTTTTGAAATAGGTCTGTTACATTCATATTGAATGAGAACCTAGGTTGCATAAGGTCAAAGTCAAATTTGGAAGCATTAGAAAAGCCATACTCTTTAACAAAGTTAACATTGGTTGCAGGAGCTATAGGAGTCTCTACAGCATCATATCTAAGTCCAAACATTACTGTTAAATCATTATTAACAAACCATTTGTCTTGTATATACATAGAAGTTTTTTCTACTTCAAAATCAGCAGCCATAGTGCCAACAGCATTATGTCCAGCATAAGGTTCATGTATTCTTAACCTACTCCAAACACCATTTTTATAATCTTCAAAGCTATTAAACCTAACTTCTCCGTTATATCTAGCTATAAATAGGTTTACAACATCAGAGTCATCTCTTTCAAAACCAACAGTGTATAAGTGATCATCGTTGTCATAGTCAGCTTTGAAGGTAAGGAATTCACTCTCTACGTTTATTAAGTTAGCTCCCCTATATCTGTCTCCTCCTAAAAATACGTTATCTCTATCTCCAGTAACTGAATCTCTAATAGTTATATTCATTTCAGGGAAGAAATCATCTCCGTAAGAAGCATCATCTTCTTCCATTTCATAACTTGTATACTTAAATTTAGTCGATAGCCTATCTGACCAATCACTATAGAGAGTAAAAGATGCTCTATCGATTTCAGGTGGTTTGTAATACCAATTGTTACTAAATACTGTTCTAGACCAATTATTGTATCTTTGAGGTGTCAGATCCTCTGAGTGAGACACATTTAAAGTTGCCCTATGATCATCACTGATAACAGCATCTAGTTTTACAGTCCATTCCTCATGTGTTTCATCAAAGGTCACTAGATTGATATAGCCGGGGTCATAACCTCCGTAATTATCTATAGTGAATTGTCTAATTTCATTAGCAAGTGCTGTAGTTACGACGCTCGCAGGGTTCTGTGCTCCACTGTCCTTTGTTCCATATAAACCGGGTAGTGATTTAGTATTTTCTTCGTAGCCAACGAAGAAGAACAGTCTATCTTGCATAATGGGACCTGAGAAAGTAAAGGCCATGACTTCATCTTCAAATTCTGGGAAATCTTGTCCCAAATAGTCTCCAACATTTCCTTCATCTCGATTTTGATAAAAAGCTGAGCCATGAAATTCATTGGAACCTGATTTAGTCACTACTGCTATTGATCCACCAGTAGTATTTCCTCTCGAAACATCGAAAGGTGTAATATCAACTGATATTTGATCAACAAAATCCATACTGACCGGATTTCTCATTGTTCCGAATCCATTGTCATTTAGGCCGAAAGGGTCATTGAAGCTTACACCGTCAATTGTAAAGTCATTGAATTTTGTATTTGCTCCCATGACACTGATTTCTGCATCACGACCAACACCACCGTTAACAGAAACTCTTGGATCCATTTTGGCAAAATCAGCAACAGAACGGTTAATTGTTGGAACAGCATCCATTTGATCTCTAGTTAGAAGAGTGCTGGTTCCCATCTTGAAGGCTTCAGCGGGTTTTGCAGTCACCACTATTTCATCTGCTGCCGATGAACTTGTTAAAGTAACTCCAAAAGACAATGGATCTCCTAAAGACAGGTATAGACCATCAATAGATTCAGAATTGTAGCCAGGTGCCGAAACTTTTACTGTATAAGGACCACCTATAGGCAAAAACGAAAGTGAAAAACTTCCAGAAGAACCTGTAGTTGTAGTCTTAGTGATACCTGTTGGTGTATGCTCGGCAACAACTGTTGCACCGGGCACATTAACACTACCTCTCATACCAGATGTAGTATCAACATCAGAAAAAATAGGTAGACTTAGACAAAAAACAGATGAAAAAAGAAGTATTCTTTTTAAGATTGGTTTCATAATTAACCCCAAAATTAATTAGACAAAAAGTTAACTTCATTCTATACCTTTTAGTTAGAAATAAAATAAAAATTGAGAAGAAAAAGTAAAAGTTTTCCTAGAGTTCACTCAAGGGGATTAACAAGGCAAGGATTCTGAGAATTTTAAGGTGAAAATGCGGTTTTCTAGGGTTTTAAAATACTTTCTTTTCCAATATAACTCCTCAGAGCATCAGGTATTGTTACTGAGCCATCGGATTCTTGATAATTTTCTAATATAGCTAGTACAGTTCTACTTAAAGCTAAACCTGAACCGTTTAATGTATTGATCAATTGAGTCTTCTTTCCATTATTGTCCTTCCATCGGGCCTTCAACCTTCTAGCTTGAAAGTCCCTGAAATTTGAGCACGAAGATATTTCTCTGTAAGCTTCTTGTGATGGAACCCAAACCTCTAAGTCATATGTCTTGGATGATGAAAATCCTATATCTCCAGAACATAAAGAAACAACTCGATAAGGTAATTCTAGTTTTTTTAAAATATTCTCAGCATGATTTGTAAGCTCTTCTAAGGCATCATCAGAATCTGTTGCCTCTACAGCTTGCACCAGCTCAACCTTTTCAAATTGATGTAATCTCATGATACCTCTTGTGTCTTTCCCATAGCTGCCGGCCTCACTTCTAAAACAAGGCGTGTGACAGACATATTTTAGAGGGAGGTTTTTCGATTCTAAAATTTCATCCCTAAAGAGATTTGTTACAGGAACTTCAGCAGTTGAAGTTAAATAAAAATTACTTTCATTATTAATCTTAAATAAATCCTCTTCAAATTTAGGGAGTTGTCCTGTTCCTAATAATGAATCTTTGTTTACTATATAAGGAACATAGACTTCTTCGTATCCATGTTCATCTACATGAGTATCAATCATGAAATTGATTAGAGCCCTTTGAAGGTGAGCAATGTCATTTCTAAGTACCTTAAATCTTGAACCAGTTATTCTGACTCCAGCCTCCATGTCTATTTCATGATTTCTTCCAATTTCGAGATGATCTTTGACTGTAAATGCAAATGCCCTGGGCTTTCCCTCTTTTCTAATTTCGATATTTTCTGTCTCATCTGCTCCGTCTGGTACATCCTCATCAATTAAATTTGGAATAGATAATACGAAATTATCAATTTCTTCTAATAAACTTTCTAATTCAGCGCTAAGTTCTTTAATTTGAGCAGTTAGTTTTGTGGCCTGATTCTGTATAAGGCTAGTATCTTCAGAATTCTTCTTTCCAATACCAATAGCTTTGGATAGATCGTTTAATTCTGATTGTTGCTCTTCAGTAAAGCCCTGTAACTTTTTTCTTTTTTCTTCAAGCTCATTCCACAGTGATTCATCAAAAACATAGCCTCTTCTTTTAAGGTTTTGAATTACCTGAGCGGTATCTTTTCTGAGTATCTTTGGGTCAAGCATAGCTATATTCTAAATAATCCTAGTGATAAACAACATCTATTCCTTCTGGAGTTTCAATTAAAAGCTTGGCTTCATCAAATTTTTTCCAGCTTATCTCATCAAACTCAAGAGTAACACTTTGTCCAAAAGAGTCTAAGTAACTCAGCTCAGTAAGTTCATTGGCGGTAAACTTTAGAAATAGCTTATCCACAAAACTATCTAAATATTTAGTGGTAATAGTGCAAATAACAGAGTTATTCTGGTTAATACAGGACTCCACTAGATAAGTATCATTTAAATCTTCTAGTTCAGTTATGAATATATTTATTGGAGTGTCCTTAAAATAATCTTCTCTTGGAACAATATCCAATTGTTCGAGTTCAATATCTAATTTATAAAGAAAGTTATCATCTGCAGAAATGATTTCCTTCATGGGTTCAAAATATTCAATTTTAAAGTTTCCTGACCTGGTAGCATTCAATTTTCCTCGAATTTGGCGATCCTTAAAATCTATAGAAGTAGTTTGAATAAAACTAGTTTCTAAAAAGTATTTATCTGCAAAAAATTGAAATAAATTATCTGCCTTTATATTTGAAGCTAATAGAGATCCAGAAATGATAACTGACAAAAAAGAATTGAGAATTTTATAGAACATTTTCTAGATACCGATCAAGAGACGAGATATGGAATAATTTGATGTAAGCTTTTTCAAATTAATCTTCTGGCGGAGGTGGAATCAAAACTTCTCTGTTGCCATTTGAAGCCATTGGGCTCAGAACGCCAGCCTCTTCCATAGTCTCTATCATTCTAGCTGCCCTGTTATAACCGATTCTTAGCCTGCGTTGAACTGCTGATATAGAAGCTCTTCTAGACTGGGCAACAAAAGCAACTGCTTCATCATAAAGTTCATCTTTTTCTCCATCTGCATCTTCTTCAGAAGCTATACCGGGCATTCCGGAAACAGCACCCTCTTCTTTGGTAACTTCATCAAGATATTCAGCCTTGCCTCTTTGTCTCCAATCATCTGCCACTCTTTGAACTTCGTCATCACCCACAAAAGCTCCATGAACCCTTTGAGGTATAGATGTTCCTGGAGCAAGATAAAGCATATCTCCTTTTCCAAGAAGTTGTTCGGCGCCACCTTGATCTAGAATAACCCTCGAGTCCATTTTAGATGCTACTTGAAAAGCTACTCTTGAAGATATGTTTGCTTTAATTAGTCCTGTGATTACATCAACTGAGGGTCTTTGAGTTGCTAAAAGCATATGAATACCAGCTGCCCTAGCTTTTTGTGCAATTCTGGCAATTAGTTGTTCAGCGGTTTTTCCTACCACCATCATCAAATCAGCCAGCTCATCAACAGCAAGAACAATTAGTGGAAGTTCTTCTAAATCTGGAGCCTCTTCACCCTCTTCGGCTTCATTTATCTTCCATGTAGGATCTTTCAATGGCTCACCAGACGAAGCGGCTTCACTTACTTTCTTGTTATAACCATTCAAATTTCGGACTCCTAGATGTGCCATTAATTTATATCTTCTTTCCATCTCATTAACACACCATCTCAATCCACTTGAAGCCTCTTTCATATCTGTTATTACAGGTGCCAGCAGGTGTGGTATGTCTTCATAAACAGATAGCTCTAACATTTTTGGATCTATAAGGATCATTCTTACTTGTTCTGGGCTAGCTTTATAAAGAATGCTTATCAACATTGCATTTATTGCGACTGACTTACCGGAACCAGTTGTACCTGCAACTAATAAATGCGGCATTGCAGCCAAATCAGCAACAACCGCAGATCCGCTTATATCTTTTCCAAGAGCTACTGTGATTGGACTTTTGGATTCATCATAAGTTTTGCTAGAAAGTACTTCGCTCAGTAAGACAGGCTGTCTATCTTCTCTAGGTACTTCGATGCCAATAGTATCTTTACCTTCTATGACTTCTACTATTCTCACGCTTGTCTTAGCCAAGGATCTTGCAAGGTCCTTGCTGATATTTGATACTTGATTAACCTTTAAACCACTGGGAAGCTTTAGCTCTAATCTTATAACTACAGGACCTGGCTGAATGGATTCCACCTCCACATCATTTATATTGTATTCAGCAAGCTTGGATACAACTAGCTCTCCAAGGCGGCGAAGGGAATCTTCTGAAGTTTCATCTGAGAATTCTTGTTTCTTTTCTTCGAGTAAGGAAAGCTTGGGTGGCACGCTCGACTCTTTATACTCAAAAAGCTCGGTTTGCTTCTCTTGTTCCACTCTTTTACTTGTCTCTATGGAAGGTTTAGGCTTTATAACTTCAGCAGGTTTAATTTGTTCTTTTACTTTCGTATTAACCATTACCTTTTCTTGTCTTTCAATCTTCTCTTGTCGAAGTTTCTGCCTTTCTTTTATAGAGGCCAGAAAATCGGATAATCTTTCACCCAGATTTGAACCTGAAGATAAAAGAAGTTCCTGTAATTTACTTATTAAAGCTGCCCACGACACCTCCAAAGAGAGTGTTAAACCTAATAAGAGAGTAGATGTAAATAACAACAAACTTCCAATGAAACTGAGAGGAACAATAAATATTGAAGAGATTTGAGATCCGATTAAACCACCACCCTCTTGTGGAAGAAAACTAACTCCGGGTTCCATTATCAGTGAAAATAAAGTTGAGCCCGAAATAACCACTAATATCCAACCAAAGATCTTTATACCTAATAATCCAGTATATATATCGGAAAAAGGTACTCTATTCCTTGACAGGAAAAAATGTCTCACCAAAGGCCATAAAAGCCAATAAACAAGCAGATAAGACATATAACCGAATATGGTCAGTAAAAAATCACTTAGGTAAGCCCCCCAACTGCCTACAGCATTAGAAATTTGATTTGCATCTATATTATCTACAGAAAAAACCTGAGTATTCCAGCCACTGTCCCGTGGAGAAAATGTTGAAAGAGCTAGCAGTACAAAAATACCTAAAAAGCCTTGGATTATTAACCAGGAGTCTAAGATGAGTTTGTTTAAGCGTATGCGGGATACCGAAACAGCTTGGTTCGATGATTTCTTTGTTGCTTGAGACTTTTTAACCACTAACAAATCTAAGTTTTACCTATTGTATAGTTTATTAGGAAGATGTTCTAATCCGAATAACTAATTTTTAAGGATATCTATATAATTAAAGCTATGGAAAGTATTAAAAGAAAACTTGTAATTTTAGGTTCAGGTCCAGCAGGATACACTGCTGCTGTTTATGCTGCTAGAGCTGGTTTAGAGCCTTGTTTAGTAACAGGTATGGAACAAGGAGGTCAGCTAACAACTACTACTGATGTTGAGAATTGGCCAGGAGATAGTGATGGTCTTCAAGGGCCGGAACTAATGGATAGAATGTTAAAACATGTTGAATCGTTGGAAGTTGAAGTAATTTTTGACCACATTGAATCAACAGATCTGTCTTCTAAACCATTTACCCTAACTGGAAATGTGAATTCCTACATATCTGATTCTTTAATAATAGCTACAGGTGCTTCTGCTCAGTATTTAGGACTGGATAGTGAACAAGCCTATATGGGCAAAGGTGTCAGCGCTTGCGCAACTTGCGACGGTTTCTTCTATAAAGATAAAGACGTAGCTGTCATCGGCGGTGGAAATACAGCAGTTGAAGAGGCTTTATACCTCTCTAACTTATGCTCCACGGTGACGTTAATACACAGAAGGGATTCACTAAGAGCAGAAAAGATTCTTCAAGAGAGACTGTTTAAGAAAGAAGAAGAAGGAAACGTAAAAATAATCTGGGACCATGAATTAGTTGAAGTTTTAGGTGACGATGCTGTAGTAAATGGAATCAAGATAAAAAGTACTAAAGATTCAAGTGAGACAGAACTAAGCCTATCTGGATTGTTCATTGCTATTGGCCACAAGCCCAACACTGACTTATTTGTAGACCAAATAGATATGGAAAATGGCTACTTAAAAATCATATCTGGAACAGATGGAAATAGCACTGGAACTAGCATCCCAGGAGTTTTTGCTGCTGGAGATGTTTCTGACCATATTTACCGACAAGCAATAACTTCTGCTGGATCTGGGTGCATGGCTGCCCTAGATGCTGAAAAGTATTTAGCGGAATTATGAAATATATAGACATAAAAAAGGAAGGTCACATTTGCTGGGTCTTTATAGATCGAGAAGAGGCAATGAATGCTCTGAGCATAGATGTTTTAAAAGAAATTACAGAAGTAAATTTAAGCTTAAACGACGATCTGGAATCTAGGGTCGTAATATATGCGGGTAAAGGAGATCATTTTTCTGCAGGGGCGGATTTAAAAGAAAAACAAAAACCCGTATCTAAACTTGAAGCTTGGAGAAAAAATTACGGTAAGCCTGCAATATATTCTTTCTTTGAAGTAAACCAAATAACCATTGCAGCAATAGACGGTTATTGCCTAGGCGGAGCCGCCTGCATTGCATCAGCATGTGATTTTAGAATCGCCTCGGATAACGCCTTATTAGGTTATCCAGAAATCAATTTAGGGATTAACTTAAATTGGTTTGGTTTACCCTTGGCAGTAAGATTAGTTGGACCAGCAAAAGCCAAAAAAATGGTTATAGGTGGAGAA
Source organism: uncultured SAR86 cluster bacterium (assembly GCA_902559365.1). GTDB lineage: Bacteria > Pseudomonadota > Gammaproteobacteria > Magnimaribacterales > Magnimaribacteraceae > Magnimaribacter. The sequence goes on along the minus strand of CACEHP010000010.1, from coordinate 29,617 downwards.
AATGAAAATGCAGAAACTCTACTCTCATGGGGGTTTTATGATGAAGTGCACCCCAAAGAAGAGCTCATGGAAGCTGCAAAAAAAATGGCAGAGCTGTACGCATCTAAACCCCCTATGGCAGCTCAAATGATAAAGAATAGCGTCAATGAATTAGTTTACGCAACAGACGATGCGACAATGCACATGGATTACGATCAAACTCTTCTAACTCATGAAACAAAAGATAGAAGAGAGGCTGTTCTATCTTTCTTTGAAAAAAGAGACCCTAAATTTACTGGAGAATGATCAAGCAGATTTAGTTTCCAGAGCCTTTTTAGCTTCTTCGTACTCTTCAGCTAAAGCATCAACTGCATCTTTGACTGATGGTACATCGTGAAGGTTTCCTATACCCTGTCCAGAGCCCCAAATGTCTTTCCAAGCCTTCTTCTGATTATCTCCACCAGCCCCAGAGCTTCCGAAATTCATGTCATGCTTATCGGCGTAGGGCAAGTTATCAGGATCCAATCCTGCATTTACTACACTAGGCTTCAAATAATTGCCGTGAACACCTGTAAAAGTTGGAGAGTACATGATGTCATTTGCTGTACTTTCTACAATCATATCTTTGTACCCTTGACTGGCATTTGCTTCTTGAGTAGCTATGAATCGTGTTCCGATATACGCAAAGTCAGCTCCCATTGCTTGAGCAGATAAAATTGAGGCTCCATGCGAAATGCTTCCTGATAGTGCTACAGGTCCATCAAAAAATTCTCTAACTTCTCTAACCAAAGCAAAAGGGCTCAAAGCTCCAGCATGACCTCCAGCTCCAGCACAGACAAGGATTAAACCATCTGCACCTTCATCAATAGCTTTTTTAGCATGCCTAATATTAATTACATCATGCATTACTGCTCCGCCGTAACTATGCACAGCATCTACAACAAATTTAGGTGCTCTGAGACTTGTTATAATTATTGGAACTTCATGCTCGACGCAAACTTCCATATCATGTTCAAGTCTATTATTTGAATGATGGCATATTTGGTTAACTGCAAAAGGTGCAACTACTGCATCTGGATTTTCTTTTTGATAATCAGCTAATTCCTGTTTCATCATAGAAATCCATTCAGTTAATTTTTCTTCTGGTCTAGCATTTAAAGCAGGGAAAGATCCCACAACTCCAGCCTTGCATTGAGCTAGTACAAGTTCAGGATAAGACACAGTGAATAAAGGCGCTCCTATTACGGGAATTCTTGTGTTATCTTTTAAAAAATTTACAACGTCCATATTAATCCTTATTTATTATTGATTAGAAACCCAAAAAACTGCCATTGCTAGCAAGCTAAGAATGATCACTACAGCAGCTATAGAATCAAGCTTGCTGTCCTCCTCTTTCATAGCTTCTTTTTCTTGTTCAGTATGCTCATTCGACATTTATTTCTCCAGTTAACTTACTTTTACTAAAACGCGTCCCACCTGTCCACCTTCCAAAATAGTTGAAATCTCAGTTTCTAACTGTTCCAAAGAAACCTCTTTGACTAGAGGAGATAAATCCATCTTCCAGTTAGATGCAAAATTTTCCCATACTTGAGATTTCTTTTCTAAAGGTATCTCAACAGAATCTATACCTAAGAGAGCGTTACCTCTAAGAATAAATGGAAATATCGAACTCTCGAATGATGGACCCCCTACAAGGCCACTGCAGGCAACCGCACCACCTGGTTTTAATGATGCCAAAAGTAAAGTTAGTGTATTGCCACTTACAACATCAACTCCAAAATCCCATATAGTTTTCCCAATTGGCGTTCGGCACATTTCTGTTAGTTCTTCTCGAGAAAGGACTTCTGAAGCACCTAGATTTTGCAATAATTCTTTTTGCGTATCCTTGCCTGTAACTGCTGTAACTGCAGCGCCAAGTTTAGATAGCAACATCACAGCTATAGATCCAACTCCTCCTGTGGCTCCTGTGACTACTGTATTTAATCCTTCAAAACCTTCATGGGAATTGTGATCATTTAAAGCTTGTACCGACAGTCCTGCTGTTAAACCAGCAGTACCTAAAGCCATTGAGTCACTTTCAGATAATCCTTTTGGCAGTTGAATAACCCAAGACGAAGGTACTCTTATGTACTCTCCAAAGCCTCCGGCAGTATCCATGCCAAGATCATACCCAGTAACAATCACTGAATCCCCTTCCTTAAAACTATTATCACTTGACTCCGCAATCACTCCAGCTGCATCTATACCCGGGGTATGAGGATAATTTCTTGTTACTCCTGGTGCTCCTGAGGCGGATAAAGCGTCCTTATAATTTAAGGAGGAGTAATTTACTTTAACTAAAATCTCTCCTTCTGGGAGATCATCTATTGATTTTTCTACAATAGATAACTTATTTCCATTATCGGTCTTTGAGGATTCTAAGGCTTTAAATGTTGTCATGATGTAAAACGGTCCCTGTTTATTAAGTCATAAAATTTAATTATAGATTTCTCTATAATTAACTGCATAGAAAAAGCAAATTTTTCAGATAAGTTTTTCTTTTCAATAAATTCTATTTCATACAACTTAGCCTTTTTAGATAAACTTACTAGGTAGTTGTCTGAGGTTTCTAAAGAGTCTACCAATCCAACTTCAACAGCCTCTTCACCTTGCCATACTTCTCCTGTAGCAACTATTTCGGTATCGACCTGAGGTCTCTGCTCTTTTACAAAGTTCTTAAATATTAGATGTAGGTCTTCCAAATCTGATTTAAATTTCTCTCTACCCTCTTCTGTATTTTCTCCTAGCGTCGTAAGCGTTCTCTTGAAAGCTCCAGCTGTATGCATTTCAAAATCTATGGAATTTTTCTTTAGAAGTCGATGGAAATTTGGAAGTTGAGCAATAACTCCAATAGAACCCACTATAGCCCAAGGAGCGGCAATGATTTTAGATGCTACACAAGACATTAAGTACCCTCCACTTGCAGCAACTTTATCTATACAGACTGTGAGATTGATTTTGTTATCAACTAATCTTTTTAGTTCCGCAGCGCACAATCCATAAGCATATGCAGAGCCACCTCCACTTTCTACTCTTATAACAACCTCTTTGCACTCACTGTCTGATAATAAAATAGCATTTATTTCTTGTTTGAGTTTCTCAACTTCAGAGGCTTGTATATCCCCCTTAAAATTGAGAACGAATACCGAATCTTCTTTGTCGTTCTTTTCTCTTTTCTTTTTATCTTTTGATAGATTCTTATTGAACTTTTTGAGTTCTTTAGGATTCATCAAAGAGCTTTTAACAGCATTACCCATCTCTTCGTACTTATCTGAAAGGTTAGTAACAGAAAGCTTTCCTCTCTGTTGGCTTTTGCCTTTTGAAGAGCCGATAATCATCAATAAAGGTATTGTTATAGCTATCGCTATAGTAAATACCTTTAAAAGAAAGACTAAGTAATCAGCTAATATTTCCATCTATTTTGGCTGCATCCTAATGCCACCATCCAATCTAATAGTTTCTCCATTAAGGAAAGGATTTTCGACTATATGCTTTGTTAGAGCAGCATACTCAGACGGTATGCCTAACCTTTTAGGAAATTGAGTCATTTCAATAAGAGGATTTCTAACGGCATCTGGTGCCATAGCCATTAAAGGGGTGTCGAATATACCAGGAGCGATTGTATTTATTCTTATTCCCATTCTGGCTAAATCTCTTGCTATGGGCAATGTCATACCTACAACCCCGCCTTTACTTGCACTGTAAGCTGCCTGACCTATTTGACCATCATACGCAGCTACTGAAGCCGTATTTATAATCACTCCGCACTCTCCATCGTCATTTGGTTCATTACTTCCCATTGCTACAGCAGCAAGCCTCAATACATTAAAAGTTCCGTTAAGGTTGATATCAACAACGGTTTTGAAGTAATCCAATGGGTGCGCCCCATCTTTGCCCACTGTCTTGCTTGCACTTCCTATACCTGCGCAATTTACAACGACATGCAATCCACCAAATTCTTCAACTGTTTTATCAATAGCTGATTGAACAGAAGCTTCATCCGTTACATTTGCAATAACATAACTAGAGTTAGAACCTAATTTTTCGACTGCACTCTTAGCATTGTCTTCATTGAGATCTAAAAGCATAACTTTTGATCCTGATTCAATTAAAACTTCTGCTGTGGCAAGACCAAGCCCCGAAGCTCCTCCAGTAATAAGTGATACTTTATTTGAAATTTCCATTTTTTCTCCTTGTGACTCGCTATTAAAGTTGCGTGATATTACACGATAAGTTAAAAAAATTCATGAATACTATCCCGTAAAGAACTAAAAAAACCTTCATTGCACGAAAATAGTGCATTTTTAATTTAAAAATGAACATTTCTTATGGCACAAAGATTGCATATGTAATTGTGTATTACAAAAACTTACAAGGAGTTAGAATGAAAAATCTTATAAAATTTGGGGTCGTAGCAATTTTCTCAGGTGCTATGTCCTTGCAATCAGCAGAATTCGAAAGCAATGTTGCATTATCCAGTGACTACATCTGGAGAGGCATGACTCAGACTGCTGAAGAACCAGCAATATCTGGTGGTTTTGATATTGCCGGAGAAAGTGGCCTTTATTTTGGAACTTGGGCTTCGAATGTTGAATTCGGTGACGGAGCAGCTCTGGAGCTTGATTGGTATGCTGGCTACGCAAACGAACTTGAAAATGGAGTGTCTTATGACTTTGGTTATTTGGCCTACACATATCCAGGAGAAGACTCACTAGACTTTGAAGAAATTTATCTCGGACTTGGTTACAGTTACTTCGGTTACACCTTCTCTTCTGGACAAGATGATGCACCAGATAATTCAGAAATCTCAGTTGCTATAGGTGAAACAGGTTTGGGTGTCGCTTACGGTGACTATGAAGATATAGGTGAATATACAATCATAAGTTATGACCTGCCAATCTCAGTTGCTGGTCTAAGTGTCTCTCTATCATGGAATGATTTCAGTGCCGAGGATGCAAGTGGACTTATGGACGAAGACACCTTCGTCGTTACTTTTTCTATGTAACTCTTAACTCCCCGTTAAGTTGCTATCTTAAACTCCCCATTTAAGATGCATTAAGGGCCAGGCGAAAGTCTGGCCTTTTCTTTATTAAAATAAGGTCTGGCATATGTCATCAGCAACTCTTCCTTTTGTTGAGAATTAAGATTACCAATCCTATCTTTGAAATAGGAAAGACTATTCTGATTTTCTGCAGATACTTTCATAGTCAAGTAATTGGTATTTAATTCAGGCAATATAGAGACCGCTGTATGATTTGAGGGCCATAAATAATAGTTATTAATTATTTCTTCTTGAATAAGCTTAGCCAGTTTCCCAATATCATCACACTCCTTTATGGGCTTACAAATGTGGAGATGAACCCTTCCTTTGTAACCAAAAATTCCGGAAGCCATTTCTTGTAAATCATTCTTATTGATTTGCTCTGAGGTCCAATCTTCTTGAAAATCCCAACCTTTAGCTTTTACCGTGTCTAGTGGATCATATTCATATGAAATAACTACAGGTGTTAGATTAACTTTTTTTACCCACTCTCTCACTGACATATTTTTTCTTTGATCAAGAAAAAGCATCTTCAAAACACTTTCATCGGTAAAGTCATTGCCATCATTTGCCCTACCTTCTTTTTGGGCAATCCAAATACTCTCATTTTCGTTTTGAATAGAGTGATTTATGTAAGCAGATAATTTAGATAACTTGCGAAGAGTTTCTTTTACTCCCTTAATATCTCTATGCACTACAAAACTCTTATTCAATCTCATCAATATCTCGGCGAAACCGCCATCTAAAAGATTGTCACCAATTGCTATCCTTACAGTATTTAATTTATTCAAATAAAGAAGGTAATTTAAAAATGCTGCGTCGAGAGAAATATCCCTATGATTTCCTATGAATAAAGTTGGTTTTTCAGTTAAGTTTTCCATACCACTAAAAGTGAAACCATCTGTTGTTGAGGCAATCATAGATTCTAGTAAGGGGGCCATTCGTTTTTGGAAATCATCTATAGAGAAACAATTTGAGAATAATTTCTTAAATTTCCATCTAACATAAGCATTGCTCAGAAGTGATAAATATCTATGAGACTTTGGAAAAATAATACTGGAAATATAGTTGTGAAATTCTACATTAGATTCTAGTTCACTTATTTTTGAGGCTACTTGAGCGTCAGAATATGAACTTATATCTGAGAAATCCATTCTTATTGAAGAGAATTGATAAAATTTATAATTTCTTCACCTACTTTAGTTGGCTGTCTATAGGTAATGTCATGAGTTCCCTCTTCTAAGGATACTAACTTTCCGTTGCTAAATATCCTTTCGAACTCCTGCGACCCTGTAAAAGGGACAACACCATCTTTTTTTCCCCAAATGGCTAGAATTGGAACTTGCTCAAGGTGAAGACTTTCATACATTTTTCTAACATCAAATAAATTGAAATGCCTAATAGTTGATAAAAGTGATTCGTTAAAACCCCTAAATCGAAGTTGATCTTGAAATAATGGTAGGAACCTATCTTCGTTAATGGATAAAGGATCCTCGCTATATTGAGTTTCAGACATATTTCCGATTCCATAAAGTCGGTCACTAAACACTCTCCAAAACCAATCTCCAACTATTGGCATAGTAGTCCATGATTTCATATCTGGAATAGATTTACTAAACCCTGCTGGAGCAATCAATGTAGCACTTTTGGTATCCTGCGGATAAGTCTCAGCGTAAAAACCAACAATTGGACCACCCATAGAATAACCAACTAAATGTACTTGATCTTTGATCTGCTGAGACTCAATTAACTCTCTTAAAGTTTCTAAATACAGATCCTTGTCATACTTAATTCTAGGTCTTTCTGAATATCCTCTTCCAAAATGATCGTAAACTAAGACCTTGTAACCTGAAGAGGTAAAATTGTTAATAAGACCACCCCAAACAAAACTAGGAGTGGAAAAGCCATGCACTAGGACCATAGTTCCTTTTATTTCTTTTGAATCATCAGGCAGGAACCATTCAAAATATATGTTTCCTCTTGAAAGCTCTACCCAATCTCCTTTTTCAGGAATATCTAATTTTGATATTTGTTTAAGCCCGTAAAGTTTATAAAAATACGGAACCGCCAATAACATGAGAATAATTATCAGTACTAAAAAAAGTTTCTCCATAAGCATGCTCCTTAACTATAGTATAGTTGAATAATAAATTATTTTACCTATGCATCCATTCTTTCAAGACTATAGTTTCTTCGGATTTGTCCATAGAGGTGGTGATGAAGTGGAAACAGAAAATACTATAGAAGCCTTTAAATACTCCTCAGATTTAGGGTTTGTTTTTATAGAGACGGACGTGCAAGCTACAAAAGATGGACATGTAGTAATTTTTCACGATGCAACCCTTGAAAGGATGGCTGGAGTGAATAAATCAGTAAAAGAACTTACTTTGCAAGAAATCAATGAGATTGATTTATTACAAGGGGGCAAAATACCTCTTCTTAGCGAAGCCCTAGAAACATTTCCTGATCTGAGATTTAACATAGATATCAAAACTGAAGAGGCCTTAGAGGAAACTATAAGAATCGTAAAACATATGAATTTTCTTGATCAAACCTGCCTAGCTTCTTTTTCTTCTTCTAGGTTGAAAAGAATAAAAAACTTAGCTGGGCCTGAAGCATGTATTTCCTCAGGGCAAATGGATATTTTTAAAATGATGTGTCAATCAATAGGTATCAGTTTTAAACAAACAGAGAATCATTGTGCTCAGATTCCTGTCAAGCAATGGGGAGTTCCTGTGCTTACCAAAAGATTTATAAATCTTGCTCAACAGCAAAATAAATTTGTACATGTATGGACAATTGATGATAAAGATCAAATGTTTGAATTAATAGAATTTGGAGTGGATGGGTTAATGACCGATAAACCCTCTATCTTGAAAGAAGCCATGATGGAAAAAGGCTTATTTTGATTATGGTACTCTTCTTAAAAGGATCAACCCTGGAATAAATAACAACAATAGACTTAATATACCTAAACTGGGGCTATCCGTTATAAGAGCTATACCTGAAACCATAAATGGTCCGATAAAAACAGAGGACTTGCCAATGAAATTATAGAAACCAAAAAACTCTGCAGCTTTATTTTGAGGGATAAGAGTACTGAAATAAGATCTGCTAATTGCCTGAACTCCTCCTTGAACTAATCCAATCACAGACGCCATAACAAAGAACTCAGTAGCACTATCCATCTGAGAACTGAACAATACCACCCCAATATAAATAAAAATAGCAAATGAAAGTGTCTCCTTGTGACCAAATCTATCTGAATATTGACCAAAAATTAGAGTGGCAGGAAAACCAATAAATTGAGTAAGGAGCAGAGCTACAATCATTGACTGAGCAGAAAGGCCTATATCTGATCCATATGATGTGGCCATTCTAATTATAGTATCTACTCCATCCATGTATAAAAAATAAGCCAGTAGGAAAATAACTGCGCTTTTATATTGCCTGATAGATTTTCCAGTCTGATAAAGGCTTTTAAATGCATCTCTTCCAATGATGAAAATATTTTTTTTGGAATCATCTTCTTGTTTCTCTTTAACTCCTGTTACCAAAGGAACAGTGAATATACTCCACCAAATAGCTACACTTAAGAAAGACCATAAGACTGCTTCAACCTGAGAATTTAAACCAAAAAAAGTTGGGAAAGAGAACATAAGTACATTTATTAGGAACAACAAACCACCTCCAAGGTAACCAAGTGAAAACCCTAAAGATGAAACTCTATTTCTTTCGTCTTTCTCTGATACAGATACGAGCAAAGCATCATAAAATATATTGCCTCCTGAAAAACCAATCACGCCTATTGCATAAAAGGTTATTGCAAATTTCCAAGAGCTCTCAGGTATAAAGAATAGATACCCAGTAGCAATAATCCCCAATGAAGCAAATATAATTAACATTTTCTTTTTAGAGTTACCTGCATCGGCAAATGCACCCATTATGGGCGCACTCACTGCAATCAATAAACCGACTAAAGAATTTGCTGATCCAATGACAAAAGTACTTTCGGCATCCGATAATTCTGAAGCCCAATAGGATTTAAAAAATATGGGGAAGAAACCAGCCATTACCGTAGTAGCAAAAGCAGAGTTTGCCCAATCATAAAACGCCCACCTCCAAGCTTGTACTGATAATTTTCTTTGACGTTTCATGCGGTTTATGGGAATAATAACCCTTTTAATGGGAGGAAAAAAATGGAAGAGGATAAAAAAACATATAAATACATGACAATGTTTGGTGCAATCATTGGGATTGTGGTTATAGCACAACTCATTCTTGCAAATTACCTACAAGGAATTTATTAAATTTTCTCAGATACATAAGACAAGGAAAGATTATGAACTCAAAAATATGTGAACTTCTGGATATAGAATTTCCTTTGGTTGCCTTCACTCACTGCAGAGATGTAGTAGTGGCAGTCTCAAAGGCGGGAGGTTGTGGTGTGCTTGGTGCTGTAGGCATGTCGCCTGAACAATTAGAACAGGAACTCAAATGGATAGACGATCATATCGATGGAAAACCTTATGGTGTTGACGTATTAATTCCAAATAAAATGGTAGATCAAAGCGAAAAGTTTGATGCAGAAAAACTAAAAGGCATGATCCCCCAAGAATATGCTGATTTCAGAGCTGATCTCTTAGAAAAACATGATATAGAGGCAAGCGAGCTTAGAACAATTGATACTGCGGGTTCGAGCTTTGCAGCCAATACAAAAGCTGATGGAGCGAAAGCTTTATTAGATGTAGCGTTCAATCACCCGATAAAACTTATCGCTAATGCCTTAGGAGTTCCACCAGACTGGATGCTTCAAATGGGAAAAGATAATGACGTTAAAGTTGCAGCACTTTTAGGCACAGCTCAACATGCAATCAATCAAGTCAAAGCCGGTGTCGATATATTGGTTGTTTCTGGGACTGAAGCTGGAGGGCACTGCGGAAGTGTTTCAACAATGGTTTTAATTCCTGAAGTCTATCAAGCTATTCAACCCTATGGTGATGTGCCAATCCTTGCGGCCGGTGGCATTGTTACTGGAAAGCAAATGGCAGGTGCAATGGCAATGGGAGCATCAGGTGCATGGTGTGGTTCAGTTTGGTTGACAACTGTTGAGTCTGAAGTGCCTCCGGTAATTAAAGAAAAAATGGTAGCTGCTAATTCCAGTCAAACCGTTAGATCTAGAAGTAGAACTGGAAAACATTCAAGGCAATTAGTATCTCCTTGGACAGATGCTTGGGAATCTGATCAAGCTCCTGATCCTTTACCGATGCCTCTGCAGCCTATGGTTGCTGAACCAGCTTTACAAAAAGTAAATAAATTAGCTGAAGGTGGTCATGATGGCGCTAAAGATCTAGCAACTTATTGGGTAGGTCAAGGCGTTGGTTTAATGAACCAAAGCATCTCTGCTAGTGATGTGGTTCAGGAATTTAAAGAGGATTTTGCAGAAGCTTACGAGAGACTCACTGGATTTGTATCTTAGATAACTGATTCGCCGTCTTTAAGTATTAAAAACTGTCTAGACTCGTCATTGAGGTCCTCAGTCAATGACTGGGATATTACTCTTTTTGCTCCGTCTGGAGCATATTGAAGAATGTAGGACTTCCTTATACCATCTGACAAATTTGGGCCAGTCCTATGAGGAGTTAAAGATGAGAAAATTGCAATACTTCCAGCTTTAAGGGGCAGACAGATCGATTCAGAAGAATCTAAGGGTATCTCATGACCCAAATCAGTGGGTTCGTGAAATAAAGTGCCTTTTTGGTGTAAACCAGGCATTACCCATGGACATCCGTTAGTTTCATCAGTATCAGTTAAAGCTATCCAACATGTTAGATAGGCCTGGGGCTCAATGAATGTATATCCATTATCTTGGTGCCAGGGAAATTCATCTTTAGTACCTGGCTTTTTATAGACAGCTTGATCCCAGTAAAGTCTTACATCTGGACCAATTAAGTCTCTGCAAATACTTGAAAAAACTTTATGACGACTAAAATCTTTGAGTTGTTCAGATTGAGTAACTAAGTGAGTAGTAAAAGTTATCTCTTCAGCTCTTGATATAAAAAACTTTCCACCATCCAATCCTTTTAATGCTTCAGTAACATTGAATTCATAAGGATCAATTTGTTCTATAACTTGAGCCACTTCTGCCGGCGAGAAAGCGTCCTCTACAACAACAAAGCCTCTCTCATTAAAACAATTGATATCTTCATCAGAGAAGAAGTTGTAAGGGCCTTCGGGAATATTCCATGTAAAGGTTGTATTGTTAGCGTGTAATTTAATTTCTTGTTCCATATTTATCTATCAAATTCTAATTGCATTCCCAAATTAGTTTCCAAAATTTTTCCTTCATTGTAAGCATGTGTTCCATTCACAAAAGTACTTATCACTTTGGAATTGAAAGTATCCCCTTCAAATGGCGACCAACCACAAAAGTAGGATGTATTTTCTTTCGTAATTTTATGTTGGTGCTCTAAATCTACTAGAACACAATCAGCCCAATAACCTTCTCTTATATAACCTCTATCTATAATCTTAAATCTATCCGCTACCTTATGAGAAAGGTAGTAAGGAAGGTCATCCAAAGAATATACACCTTCCCTAACTAGCTCCAATAAAACAAGAAGTGTATGTTGGACACTCGGGATTCCTGAAGGACAGTCCATATAATCATTAGATTTACCTTCTAGTTGATGAGGAGCATGATCAGTTGCAACATAATCAATGTAACCTTCCAACAAACCAGCTCTCAAAGCATCGCGATCTGCAGTTTCTTTTATTGATGGATTGCACTTGATTAAGGTTCCTTTGGTGGCGTAATCATCCCTAGAAAAATATAAATGAGGAATACAAACTTCAGCAGTTATCATCTTCTCGTTTAAAGGTTTATTAGAAAATAATTCAACTTCTTCTTTAGTGGTTAGGTGAAGTATGTGTAAGTTGGCACCATATCTTTCTGCCAGATCGATTGCTTTCTTTGAGGATTTTAAACATGCTTCTCTAGATCTTATTTCTGAATGCATTTCTACAGGAATCTTCTCACCATATTTAGCTAAAAATTCCTGCTCCTTGGCCTTGATCATTGGATCATCTTCGCAATGGGTAGTTATAATTACTGGAGACTCTCTAAATAGATCATTTAAAGCATCTTCACTGTCAACATGAAGATTGCCTGTTGAAGATCCCATGAAAATCTTAATTCCACAAACTTCTTTAGGATCAATTGCTTTGATTTCATCGATATTAGTGTTTGAGGTCCCCATATAAAATGAGAAATTTGCTGAAGCAGTTTTTTCTGCTATGGATATCTTGTCTCTCCATAAATCCAAGCTAAGAGTTGGAGGTATGACATTAGGCATATCCATAAAAGATGTGGTGCCGCCAGCAACAGCAGAAAGGGATTCTGTTTTTATACTTCCCCTTTCTGTTAAACCGGGCTCTCTAAAATGACATTGGTCATCAATTATTCCTGGAAATAGAAATAAACCTGCCGCATCTATTGTCTCACCTTCAGATGCAAGATCATTTCCAATCTTTTCAAATCTGCCATTCTTAATAATTAAGTCCTTTTCAGTGATTTGACCTTCATTAACCACTTTGCAATTCTTGATAGTTATGGTGTTACTCAAAACGGTTTACTCCCTGATGTAGTTAATCTGTGCATAGTTCTAGTTGCGTCCCCATATCCATGTTCAGCATAATGTTGGACACTTCTATTATCCCACACAACAAGATCTCCATTAGACCATTTATGTCTATAAATATATTCTTCTTTAGATGCTTGCTTGTATAAAAGATCTAATATTCTTCGAGATTCTGCAGAATCTAAGTCTTTTATTGATTTAACAAAAGCTTCTGTAACATATAAAGCTTTTTTTCCAGTTTCAGGGTGTTCTCTAAAGATAGGATGCTCAACAGTCTTAGCATCTTTAGGATCCCCACCTGATAACATCAAAACACCTATATTGCTGTGTATGGCTAGTTTGCCGGAAAGAGAAGATTTCAAATCCATATCTAAGTCTTCATAAGCTAGGTACTGACTAGAGAATAAAGTATCGCCACCTTCTTCAGGCACTTCTAAAGAATACAAGAGAGTAGCGTCAGGAGGACATTCTTCAAATGTCACATCAGAATGCCAATGAGCATTAGTATGATATTTTTCGCCATAGTTTCTTATTTCGATAATCTCAGGATGATTTTCTATTCCTTTAAAAACCGGATGTATAAGCGCTTCGCCCCATAACCTAGAAATATTTTTTAAATCTATTGGATTGAGATTTTGATTTCTAAAAACTATTACAGAATAATCTAAGAAACTTTGTCGTATGTGAGGAATATCCTCCTTACTAAGTTGTGTAAGATCTAGATTTATAAGTTCAGCTCCTATTGGTCCTAGTTCTTTAATATCCATATTATTTAAGTCTATGGACTTTAATCAATCCATAGTCGTGACCTGATCCATTATAGTATTCTGCATCAGATCTTTCTAACACCACCCTGACTAGAGACAGCATTTTTTCACTGTTACCACATATTATAGTTAATGGCATCTCATCTTGATTGAGGTATATAAAGTTCTCTACTGCAACATCAACTTCATGATGTCTATAGCCATGCAAGTCTAAAATATGACTGGACATAATTAATGAGAGTTTCTAATCAACCTCCCATTGAGTGCTCCAGTGGCTTCGCCTTTGATAAATGCTATTTCCCCTGAAACAATTGTGTAATCATAACCAGATGCCTTTTGAACGAGCCTTCTTCCACCGGCAGGTAGATCATTAATAATTTCAGGCTCATGAAGAGTTAGTTTTTCATAATCAATAACATTGATATCGGCTTTGTAGCCCTCTTCAATAATACCTCTGTCTTTTATACCGAGAAGATTTGCTGTTTCAGAGGTTTGCATCTTGATAACTTTTTCAAGAGGTAATTTGTTTCCTCTACTCCTATCCCTAGACCAATGTTGAACTAAGGTTGTTGGAAAACTAGCATCACTTATTGCTCCACAGTGAGCTCCAGCATCTCCAAGACCTGAGATTGTGTAAGGATGTTTTAACATCTTTTCTACCAAGCTCAAGTCTCCTGTCTGGTAATTAAATAAAGGATGGTAAATTAAAGCTCTTCCTTCTTTTTCTAACATTGCATCGTAGGCTATCTCTTCAGCAGTCATATTTGATAAATTAGCTAAAGACTCGAACGAGTCTTTTGGATCAGGTTCATAATTTGCTGGCTCTCCTAGCTTAAACATCTTTCCATAAGAAGTTACTATTTCATCAACGAGAGGGTTGATTGATACCCCTTCTTCATTAAGTAATTTCTCTCTGAACTCTTCAGTTTTCATAATTGACACTCTCTCTTCCAATGGAAGTTCAGCTATTTGCATATATGCAGGATGAAATCTAAAAGGGTTAAGAGTAGCTGTTAAGCCCATCAAGATACCTGTTGCTCTTGGGGGGACTTGTCCGTACATATTAATGCCTTCAGACTGAGCCTCTTCAATGCCATCTAGCAATTGCTCCCACCATTCCGGTCTTGCATCTTGTTGTTCTACAGTTATAGATATAGGTCTTCCAGATTCTTCGGACATAGTCTTAAAAATATCAAATTCAGAATCAAAGTCATAAAAATCAGATATGCCCTGAAGGACTCCTTGATTAATGTCTCCCAGCGACTTTGCAATCTCCACAAGTTCATTTTTATGGGCGGTGATACTCGGAGTCAGATTACCATTTACGTCATTATGTTTTTCAGTTCTTGATGTACTGAAGCCATAGGCACCTGCTTTGACTGCCTCTTGGACTATGCGTTTCATTTCTTCTATTTCCTCTTCAGAGGCTTCTTCATGATTTATGCCTCTCTCCCCCATGACATAAGCCCTCACGGCTCCATGCGGTATCTGTGTGCCTACATCAATAGCTAAAGGTTTTTTTTCTAATGCGTCTAGATATTCAGGAAAGCTTTCCCATTCCCAATCTATACCTTCATGGAGAGCAGTACCGGGAATATCTTCAACACCTTCCATGAGACCTATCAGCCAGTCTCTCTGATCAGGCTTACAAGGTGAGAATCCAACCCCACAATTACCCATAACAACCGTAGTAACTCCGTGGTAAGTTGAAGGCCTTAGATAGGGGTCCCAAGTTACTTGTCCATCATAGTGAGTATGAATATCAACAAAACCAGGAGTAACGATCTTACCTTCGGCATTAATTATTTCTTTAGCATCTCCCTGTATATCGCCTATACCAACAATTTTTTCGTTAGAAATGGCTAAATCAGCCTTATAGGGGTTACTCCCCTTCCCGTCATAAATTAATCCATTTTTTATTATTAGATCAAACATATTAAAAACCCTTTAAAATTTTAAATCTCTTTCTGATATAGTATCGCACCTTAAATTGAAGTAGATAGGACATAAAATATATAAAAACGTAATGAAAAACCACTTAATTAGACTCTTATTTTTACTGTTATTTGTTTCACAAGGGCTTGTAGCAGAGGAAAAAACTGAAGCGAGCCAAGAGGAAACTGTTGCTGCAGAAGAAGAGAAAGAAACTTATATAAAAGATTTAGTAGAGGACTATGAGGAATCTCTAGGCTTTTTTGTTACTTATAGAGACCCTGAAAGTAATCAAATTTTCTTAAAAGTCTCTAAAGATCAATTAAAAAAAGAGTTCATATATTTTGCACATGTAATAAATGGTGTTGCTTCAACCGGAAAAGTAAAAGGTTCTTATACAGATGAAGGGATTTTTAAAATAGAAAAAGACTTCAATAAGTTGCGTTTCTCAAGAGTCTTAACGAATTATTCTTTTGATGATGATAATCCTCTCTCTAAATCAAAGGGAGCTAATATTTCTAACTCTACCTTCCAAGTTGTAGATATTTTGGCAGAGAATGAAGAAGAGAATGAATATCTAATTGAAATAACAGGTCTATTATTATCAGAAACTTTAACTCCTATATTGCCTATATACTCGCCTGAAGGTCCTCCTCCTGGATTTATGTGGGGGCAATTAAGTCCTGTAAAATCAAGAGTTACAGGTATATTCAATTACGAAGAAAATACAGATTTTGAAGTTGAATATGTAATTGAAAGCGCACCCTCTTATGAATATGAGTCAGAAGATGTCGCGGATCCGAGAAATGTAAATATAAACCTTAGGTATAGCTTTATTGAAATGCCAAAAAACGATTTTGAACCTCGATTGGCAAATCAATCTATTGGGTATTTTTCAGAGAGGGTAACGGACCTTACATCGAAAGATGTAACTCCCTATAAGGACCTCATTGGAAAATGGAACCTAAGAAAGAAAAATCCAGATGAAGAACTTTCTGAACCAGTTAAACCAATTACCTTTTGGATAGAAAATACTACGCCCTATGAATTAAGAGACTACATTAAACAAGGTGTTTTAGCTTGGAATGTTGCTTTTGAAGCTGCAGGCTTTAAAAATGCAATTGAAGTAAAAGTTCAACCCGATGATGCTGATTGGGATGCTGGAGATATAAGATATAACGTTCTGAGATGGACGTCCTCACCTGATCCAGTTTTTGGAGGTTATGGGCCTAGTATGACTAATCCCAGAACTGGAGAAATTCTGAGTGCAGACATAATGCTGGAATGGGTTTATCTTACAAATAGAGTGAATTATGACGCAATTTTTAATGAAGATTCTGATCACAAAAATTGCAGTTCTCCCAGTTACATACAGGACGGGATGATTCTTGCTGAGGCAATTGAACTGAACGACCCAAAGATTATAGAACAGGCCATCATAAGATTGACTCTTCACGAGGTAGGACATACTTTGGGCTTAAACCATAATTTTAAAGGAAGCTACTTACACGATATTGAGAGTGTCCATAATCCTGAAATAACAAGCAAGGTAGGAGTAACTGCATCAGTTATGGAGTATCCAGCTATCAACCTTGCACCTCTAGGAGTTGAACAAGGCGATTACTATGACACCATTCCGGGGCCTTACGATATTTGGGCTATAAAATATGGTTATACGCCTGATTTAAATGAATCTGAGTTGATGGAAATAATCTCTGAGCAAAACAAACCTGAACACATGTTTGCAAATGACTCAGAGGATATGAGATCTCCTGGAAGAGGTATTGATCCTAGAGCCATGATTTATGACCTAACAAATGATCCTATAACTTATGCCACTCAGAGAATAGAGCTGGTAAATTATTCTCAAGATAACATAGTATCTAAACTATCAGGTACAGCTAAAAGTTTTGAGGAATATAGACTTGCCCATAGAATCTTTATTCGTGAATACTCCAGATCACTTGAAGTAATTTCAAGGCATATTGGGGGTGTGTATGTTGAAAGATTTGATCCTCAGAACAAAAACTCCAAAAAGCCTTATATGCCCGCTCCATCTAGTGAGCAAAGACGAGCAATGGAGGCTTTAAACAAATATGCTTTCTCTGTTGAAGCTTTTCCAATCAATCCAGATCTGCTTCAAGTGGTTCAAGTTGAAAGAAGAATGTTTGATCTATATGGAGAACATGAAGATCCACAAATGCATAAGATAATTCTTGGGATTCAAAATAGAGTTTTGGATCATGTTTTAAGTCCTTGGACTTTATATAGGATTTCCGATACGGAGCTCTATGGCAATGATTACTCCGTAAATGAAGTGTTGAATGATTTAACAAAATCCATTTTTACAGGCGATGTAGATAATTCTGTGAGTTCTATAAGAAGGAATCTGCAAACCTCATATGTGAGGAGATTGTTTAGTATTCTTGGACAAGACTATTATGACGAATTAGCAACAGCAGCAGTTTATAGTTCTTTAAGAGATATACAGAAAGTTGTAAGGAAATCATCCAATGACCCAGCAACAAAATCTCATAGAAAACTTATTGCATGGATAATTGAATCCGGTCTCGATAGAGCCAACTAGGATATTAATCTAGAAACTACGGATCTTATTTATCTAGCTTCTCTTAACATGGTGTGTATTGGAGGTCCGTCTCCAAACTGAAACTTTTTAACTACTTCAAATCCATGTCTTTCATAGAGAGACATATTTCTAGGGTTAGATGATTCTAAGTAAGCTGCCTCATGCAAAGCATCAATCTCTTCCAAAGATTTCTGCAACAGTTGAGTGCCTATACCCTGTGAATGATTATTAGGGTCAACTCCAAGATACTCAAGATACCAAACATCTTTTGGCTTACTGTTCTCAAATTCATTAAAATATTTGTAAATGTCTTCTCTTGATTTTGCAGGGAGGTCCTTATAAGTCTCTTCAAGGGCTTCAAATTGAACAGGATAATTAGGAGGAAACCAAAGAGCTACCCCAGAATTATCTTGAAGTCCTAGTAACGATTGTGTAGATATTGATTGACTTGCTGCATTGTTAAACCATATCGCTGAATTTTTGAAATAAATTGATGGATCTGGCATAAGAAATCTCTGAAGAGGGTCACTTGAGAATGCAAGCAGAAGCAGATCAACAGCTGCTTGTTGGTCTTGTTGAGAATATTTTTTTATTTCAGTCATAAAAATCTAACTTTCTATAAGACTCAGGATACTTCTTGTAAAAATCTTAGAATTAACTCGTTGACTTCGTCAGGTGCTTCTTGCTGGGTCCAATGACCTATTCCTTCAAGTTCTTCAGCAAAAAGAAGGTTTTCGTAATTAGCCTTTATTCTATCTATTAAGGGTTCTTCAGATCTTATAAAAAAATTAACTGGGTCTAATGTGCCTGTTATGAAAAAAGCTGGCTGTTTAAGTTTTTTGTCTAAAGCAGTTAGTTCTTCCCAATCAATATTTTGTGCTCTGTATCTATTTAAAGGGCCCCTGAAACCGCTCATCTCAAATTGACTAACAAAATAGCTTAAATCATCTTCTGTAAACCAAGATGGAAAGTCATCGAAGACTTCCATACCATCCAAAAAAGAGGCATTTTTATCTTTTTGGGGAACTAAGCCACTTTGTCCTTTTTCTAGATTATTTTGCATACCTCTACCATCACTATTTGTATAAGTAATAAATAAGGATCGATTAAGATCAGATTCAAATTCATTTTCAGCTATACCTTCTTTTTGAAAATATAGCTGATAGAAAAAGTTATCTTGATAAATTTCTTTCCAGAGCTTGAGAGGAGGCATTGGTCCTCTTCCAGTAAAAGGTACTGACATTGTTCCAGTTGCAGTAATACGGTCTTCATTTAGTGCCGCAGTATGCAATGCAATTGGTCCTCCCCAATCATGACCTATGGTGATTGCTGTGTCGTAGCCTAAAGCATCGATAATACCGACTACATCATCAGTCATATTCTTCATAGTATATGCCTCGATTTCATAAGGCTTGTCTGATTCTCCATAACCCCTTACATCATATGCAACAGCCTTATATCCTGCTTTCGCAACTGCAGGTAACTGATGTCTATAGCTGTACCAACTTTCTGGCCAACCATGACAAAAAATTACTAATGGACCCTCACCCATCATAGCTAACCGCAAATTGATTCCATTACTTTGGATAGTCTTAAACTCTATATCCGACATAATATAAGCTCCTCTATTTTTATATGGAAAGTACTCTTTCTATTAACCAATATGTACCTAATCCTCCGATTAAATAGCTAGCAAAGCTATTTACCTCTAATTTTATTCTATCTATTTTTAGTAAATATATAGCTAAGCCAAAGAATGGCAAGACTAATAATTGTCCTGCCTCTATTCCGATGTTAAAGAATAAAAGAGAAAGAAGAAGATTGTCATTGTTTATACCAATCTCAGACAAAGCACCGGCAAAACCTAAACCGTGCAAGAGTCCAAAGCCAAAGGCGATTAGCCATGGGGTGGACTCATACTTATGCTTGTCGCCTACTTCAAGTGCAAGATAAATTATAGTTAAAGCTATGAATGCTTCAGTAGAGGCTTGAGGAACACTAACTAGATCAAGCACAGAAAGCGCTAAAGTAATGCTGTGCGCAATAGTAAATGCAGTGATTGTCTTTACAAGGTTTACAGTCCCTGAAACAAGAAATAAGAGACCAAAAACAAATAGCATATGATCTATTCCGCTCAGCAGATGTTCTATGCCTAACCAAAAATAGTTAGTTGGATATAGGCTGACTTCTTCAGGAATATCAAACTTGGGAGAATTGATAGATGCCAAACCTTCGAAAGTAGTTTGATCTTGAAACTTTATACTAACTAAGGCATCCGTAAGTCTTGTAAGACCTTTAAAAGCAATTTCTTTACCTTTTAAAGTCTCATCACATTTTATTTGAATACTAGATACTAAGTACTTGCCCTTAACTTCTGGAAAATTTCTTTGTTCTTCCTGACAGTCTGTAAAACTTACTTCAGCTGGAAGTCCTACCGCATTTACAGGAAACATCCATGTACCTGAATAGGATCCATTCTCGCCCTCCTCCAGAGACAACCTGGCAGGATTCATTTCATGAGCCTGCACTAATACACTCAATAGAAGGCCTAGAAATATAAGAATGAATTTAGTCAGATGTTGCATTTAAATCAGCTAAGATTTCTATTTGGTATTTACTTCTTAATTCTTTTAAATATTCATTCACAGCATTGTTTTGCTTCTCAAGAATTACATCACCTATCACAGCATTCTTAATTTCCTCTAAGTCAGGAGTATAAGATTCAGAGATTGAGTTAACGAAAACAATATGAGATCCATATTCTGAATTCAAAGGGCCGGACCATGTTTGAGGGCTTATATTTTGTATCTCTTCGGAAAACTCGTTACCAAAAGACCTTTCAATTTCAGGGATTGATTTGGCTGAAAAATTTTTACCAAGTAAAAATGGTTCTCCAAAATCAGTTGCGTTAGAACCAGATCTTATTAGGCTCAAAGCGTCATCAGCATCAGACTTATTTGATCCATTCTCACTAAAATAAATATGAGAAAAAGTAATCCTTTTACCTACAAAGTATTTATCTATATTTTGATTATAAAAATCTTTTACCTCATCCTCTGATGGTAGCGATGAATCTGCCTCTTGTCTTAGAAAACCTATTTTTTGGGCAAGTCGCCTTTTAATGATTATGTCGTTTTTATCAAGACCAAGTTTTAAAGCTTCTCTATAGAGTATTTCCTCATCAAGCAGTTGTTTAATAATACCGTCTATTTCTTGTATTGTAGGTTCTCTACCAACCTGATCAACCCAAGTGCCAATCAAAGAATTGATTTCGGACTCAAATATAGTGATTTTGTCTTCACTTTCATCATTAAACATTAAGTCAGCTGAAAGAATAATGATGCCAAGTATAAGAAAAATAAATAGTCTTTGTTTCATTTTTAAAATTAAAAATATAATAAAATTATGTATTTATAGGTGTATGTGAAGTATTTTTACCAAGTATCTATATTAGGCCTTTTCTTACCAGATTTAGATTTTGGAGGAAGGGACTTGAGAGCACTTGAAACCCAATTTCTTGTTTCAGCAGGGTCTATGACATCATCTAGTTCAAAGTGAGAAGCCATATTTACTGCTCTACCGCGATGATAACTATCTGCTACCATTTTTTCATAAGCTTCAATCCGTTTCTTGGGATCTTTTATGGCTTCAAGTTCTTTCCTATACCCTAACTTGACAGCACCTTCTAAGCCCATACCTCCAAATTCACCTGTAGGCCAAGTAACAGTAAATAATGGTATTTTAAAACTGCCTCCGGCCATGGCTTGAGCTCCTAAACCGTAAGCTTTTCGAATTACTACCGACATAAGAGGTGTTTCAATATTTGCACCCACAACAAACATTCTAGCAGCATGCCTTATGAGAGCTGTTTTTTCACTTTCGGGTCCTACCATAATGCCTGGGCAATCTATCAAAGATAAAATGGGAATATCGAAAGCGTCACATAGCTGTATGAATCGTGACCCTTTATCAGCACCAGGTGAGTCTATAGCTCCAGAGAGATGACCAGGATTGTTTGCAACAACTCCAACGGGTTTACCTTCTATTCTTATAAACGAAGTAATTATTCCAGGGGCCCAGTCTTTTCTAATCTCTAAAACAGAATCTATATCAGCAATACCATCAATAATGTCTCGCATGTCATAATATCTCAGCCTATTCTCAGGGACTGCAAATCTCAGTTTTCTAGCATCAGGTGCTGTCCAGTTTTTTATTGACCCTTGAAAATAAGAAAGATATTTTTTTGCAACCTCAACAGCCTCTTCTTCATCTTTCACAGCTATATCCACTACTCCATTAGGAACCTGAACATCCATAGGTCCTACTTCATCAGGAGTAAAAACTCCTAAACCTCCGCCTTCAATCATGGCGGGGCCGCCTACGCCTATATTGGAATCTTCCGTTGCAATGATGACATCACAACACCCCAATAGGACTGCATTACCGGCAAAACATCTTCCAGTGGTTATACCAATTACTGGAACTAAGCCTGACAATTGAGCAAAATAAGTAAAAGCCAGACAATCCAGACCGGCCACTCCTGAAGTATCTGTATCTCCAGGCCTACCTCCTCCACCTTCAGCAAATAAAATAGTAGGAAGTTCATTCTGCTCTGCTATTTCAAACATTCTGTCTTTTTTAGAATGGTTCATTTTGCCTTGAGTGCCTGCTAGAACCATATAATCATAAGACATGGCCATAACTCGTGAAGCGCTCTCAGGAAATAAATGACCATTAACATGCCCAAGACCACAAACCATACCGTCGCCGGTAGTGTTTTTAATTAAATCTTCTTCACTTCTCCTTCTTCTTTGTGCAGCCATTACAACTGATCCGTATTCCAGAAAACTTCCTTCATCACAAAGATGTGCAATATTTTCTCTTGCAGTTCTATGACCTGTTCCATATCTTTTCTTCACGGCCTCAGGGCGATTAATATCATGACTTGCTTCTTTCCTATCAAGAGCTTCTCTGAGATCTGGTCTAATCCAATCTAAGTCTATTTCTTCTTCATCACTCAAGTTTTGTTTTTCAACATCAGCTAAACGAATGAGCATTAAGGAATGTCCTTCAAAAACTGTATCTAAATTTGAGACAGATATTTCTTCTACCACTCCGCTAATTTGAGATGTAATTTCATGCTCCATCTTCATGGCTTCCATGATTCCTAGTGTTTTGCCTTCCCAAACACTATCTCCCACCTTTACATTAAATTTAACGATCATTCCCTGCATTGGAGCATTCACACTTTCGTAACCTTCTTTTATATCCAATTGTTGCAGTTCCAAAATATTCTCTGACTGATCAACAAAAACTCCACCTGATTTTCCGTGATCAAGAACTGCCAACGGATCAAGATCCTCTATTTTTCCTCTTTTTGGGATATTTTTGGATACGCTTCTATTTATGTCAGAAAGATCAGAATGATTCTTCAAAGAAGTGAGTGTATCTAGGTTGTCTTCAAAAAAATTGGTATGTACTTTGTTGTTTTTAAAATCTTTATTTACCAGAATATTTTTTAAAAGGCTTAGATTAGTTGGAACTCCTGAAATTTTAAATTCGCAGAGAGATCTGTAATTTCTATTAATTGCTTGTTTGAAATTATCTCCAGAAGCATAAGTAATTATTTTAGCTATCAGAGAATCAAACAAAGGATTGGTTTGATATCCTGCGTAGCCGTAACTATCAGCCCTTACTCCTGGACCAGAAGGCAAATCAAAATTTTCAAAAATTCCCCCTCCAGGATTTGCATTACCTTGAGAGTCAATTGTTTCCATATTAACTCTGGATTGAATTGCATAGCCTTGAGGCTCAGGAACATTTTCTTGCTCAAGCTTAATTTGTTTTAAAGTTTTACCTGAAGCAATTTGTAATTGAGCTCTTACCAAATCCAAAGATAAAACTGATTCAGTCACTGTGTGCTCTACTTGCAGCCTGGGATTACATTCTATAAATCTAAAGTCATTTTTTTCTATGTTTACTAAAAATTCTATAGTGGCTAAGCCCTCGTACTTAAGTTTTTTAGTTAATGCCAGAGAAGCTTCAATCATTCTGGACTTTAACTCGACATTTAGGCTTGGGCTAGGAGCGATTTCTATCAGCTTTTGATAACGCCTTTGGATAGAGCACTCCCTTTCATGTAAATGACTTACAGCACCAGTACCATCACCAAGGATTTGAAACTCGATGTGTCTATAATCTCTGAGATATTCTTCTAAATATAAGTCAGGAGAATCGAATGATGCTTTAGCTTCTGAAGAAGCTCTGTCGAAAGATTCTTTTAAGTCATCAGGTTTCGAAACAACTCGCATACCCCTTCCACCACCACCTGAGATGGCCTTAATAACAACTGATGAATTCTTTTTTAAAGATTTTAGAAAATCTTGAGCTTGCTTTAAAGTGGTCTTTTGCTTAGTTCCA
The DNA here is from genome assembly GCA_902559365.1 of uncultured SAR86 cluster bacterium. GTDB lineage: Bacteria > Pseudomonadota > Gammaproteobacteria > Magnimaribacterales > Magnimaribacteraceae > Magnimaribacter. Next base: position 5,212 of record CACEHP010000010.1, on the reverse strand, counting down.
GCAATAACCGGTATTCCTAAACTCAGGGCAAGTTCTTTTGCAGAGGTTTTATCTCCAAATATCTTTAAGGTTCTTTCGCTGGGTCCTACGAATTTAATTTTTGCTCGTTTAGCGGCTGAAGCAAAGGAGGAATTTTCGCTTAAAAAGCCATATCCAGGATGGATAGCATCGACTTTAGATTTTTTGGCAACTGCTATTATCTCTTTGATATTGAGGTAAGCCTGTGCTCCATTACCTTCTATCTTAAAAGCCTCATCTACCTTGGACAGGTGGAGAGAATTGGAATCATCTTCAGAATAGATTCCTACAGTTTTAAGGCCTAAGTCACTGCAAGTTCTAGCAATACGAATTGCTATCTCACCCCTATTAGCTATAAGAACCTTTTTCATAAACTTATTTAAAGTTTAGAAACTAGTTTCTACCATAGATCATATTTCTGCATCTCAGCTCTACCAACTACCATGTGGTGAACTTCATCAGGACCATCGGCAAATCTTAAGTGCCTAATGTCCGTATAGAGACCGGCTAAAGGAGTCCATTGTGAAATTCCAGCAGCACCATGCATTTGAATTGCCTGATCAATTATCTTGCAAGCTTTCTCTGGAACCATAGCCTTAATAGCGCTTATGTAGACTCTGGCTTCTTTGTTTCCAAGAACATCCATTGCCTTGGCAGCCTGAAGTACTGAAAGTCTCATGGCATTAATCTCTATTCTTGCTCTAGAAATTATCTCTAAGTTACCGCCAAGCTTAGCAATAGGTTTACCAAACGCCTCTCTTGTTCCGGCTCTCTTTACCATTAATTCAAGAGCTGTCTCTGCTTTACCAATCGTTCTCATACAATGATGAATACGACCAGGGCCAAGTCTAACTTGAGATATCTCAAAACCTCGACCTTCACCGAGGAGGATATTTTCTTTAGGCACTCTCACATTATTGAATTTGATGTGCATGTGACCGTGTGGTGCATGATCATGACCAAATACTTGCATACCTTCTAATATCTCAACACCTGGAGTATCTTTAGGAACTAGGATCTGAGATTGTTGTTTGGAAGGATGAGCATCAGGGCTTGTTTTAACCATTGTTATCATGATCTTACAACGGGGATCGCCAGCACCTGATATATAAAACTTTTCACCATTTATCACCCACTCGTCTCCATCTAGAACTGCGCTTGTACTTATATTTTTAGCATCAGAAGATGCTAGATTTGGTTCTGTCATAGCATAAGCAGATCTTATTTCTCCGTTTAGAAGAGGCTCTAACCATTGTTTTTTTTGTTCTTCAGTTCCAACTCTCTCTAAAACTTCCATGTTTCCAGTGTCTGGAGCTGAACAGTTCATACTTTCAGACGCTAAAGGATATTTTCCTATCTCACTAGCAACATACGTATAGTCAAGGTTAGTAAGTCCATCACCTATATTTCCATCTGGATCAGGTAAGAAAAAATTCCATAGACCAAGTTCTCTAGCTTTTTCCTTGGCACCTTCCATAAGTTCGATCTGCCTTGGATGCCAAGACCATCTATCTTCTTTTTCATTCTGTAAGGCAGAATATTCTTGCTGTATTGGTTTTACGTTTTCTTCACAATGTTTTTTTACTAAATCCATTAATGGCTGAGTTTTCTCAGACATGGAGAGTTCAAAAAGTTCAGGATTATTTTGTAACATGTTATTTCTCCTTTAATAACTAATTAATATGAATACCAGATTGGTGAGGACCAAGCCCTCTCCTGTATCGTAAGTTGTAAATCTTCTCTAGGTTCTGTTCCATTTTTAATTGCATCCCAAGTTGACCATCTGCAACTGGGGTTTTCTAATACTCTTACATAATAGAAAGACTTAACTGATGAGTCAAAAGAATCATCAGTCCAAATTGTTTTAATTTCATTGGCGCCTCTATCAGAGCTTATTGAACAATCAGAGACATCAACAAGAGCTTGGTTGTCTGGGCAGCGCTTAGTAACAGGATCAGGTGTCAAACCATCTGAGCAAGCAACATCGATAACTTCTTCGTACGGACGTCCGGTAGTCTTTTCAACCCAACCTTTTATGATTTGAACTCTTTGCAGGGGAGCAGCATTTTTGTCTCGCATTGCCCAAATTAAAAAGGAAGGTGCTTTACCTTCAGAAGCTGCTAAATCCTGACCCATCGGGACACCTTTTTTATAGGCCTCTTTAACTAGATCGTCCTGCTCAAGATCAGCCTCATCTAAATCGTATCCTCCAAAAAATCTTAGTTTTATTCTGCTTCCAGAAGTTGCATAAGTTTCTTTTCTTCTAAAGGCATCGAATATTGAATCTCTCGTATTTTCTTCTGCCCAAACGGCTGCTAAACCAGAAGCACCCCAAGTATTAAAAACAGTATTATTAAAATTTCGGTCACCAATTTTTTTGAAAGACAATTGCCTTATGGCATTACCACCTGTTAAATCTTGAACTTGCTGATCTGATATCGGTACCGAGCCTCTTGCCACAGCAGTACCATCTAGTATTCCAACTTTTGAATGAAAGTCTGATTCATCATCCGAAATGGCGCCAGTATGAGTATCACTTGCCCCAACCATTCCAAATTTGTAAGGATTGCCTCTTCCCTCCTCTTCCATACCTAAACCATCAAGATAAGCTTGTCTTACATAACTGCCAAAGGGTCTGCTGTAAGATGAATTTCCAACTCTTTGCCACATAATCTCAAAGTCTGCCCATTCATCATTTGGGGAAAGAATTGGGTGTGTTTCGGAAGTTCCTTTAACTTGAGTCATTTCTACTAGAGGTTCATTGCGCATTCTAAATTCAGCATATTGAGTGCTAATAGGTAGTCCTTCCCAGTTCTCCATTTCAAACATTTGTCCATTTGATCCATTTGAGTTATGAGGTATTGCAATGGTATCTACACCCCTGCCTCTTAAATCATCCATCCACGACCAGAGGTTCTCTGGATTAACTGATTTCAGCCTAGTGAAAGGTTCCACAGTGAATTTATTACCTTTGTATATTACGTTTCTATGAAGATTAGCATTTTCAAAAGGGGGAGCTCCTTCAAAGTTACATCCATTGCCAGTTAACAAACATCCCAAAGCTGAAGCACCTTGAGTATTTCCTGACCTCGTAGTTGAAGCAGTAAATTCATATGCCACAAAAGTAGTGAAATTTCCTGGATCATTATGTCGTTGAGCGCTTTGTATAACATCTTTCCAGGCTGTTCTATGAACATCCACATCATAAATCGTTGAACCTCTAGCTGTATCTCCAGTTATGTAAGCTACTGTTCTAGTCCAGATGTTACTATATTGGGCTATATTTCTAACGTAGGTTTGGAAAAGTTGTGATCTTGCAGCTATTGATTCTTGATTAAGATTTTCTGGAGCGTTTAAATTATGAAAAGGTTCAGTTCCAGCCCTGCCATTATTAGGATCAGCCCAACCCTCAACGCTTCCCAAAAGAAATCCATGATCTGTGACAGCATAAAAATCTAAAGGCTCTCTAAGCTGCATGTCATATCCGAGAGGATGTTGAATAGCTTTACCTTTAGCATACTCATAAGCATCATCAGGTGTTGCAGTAGTGCCAAAGATATATGCATCAAAAGAATGTTTGGTATGAACATGGAGGTCACCGAAGTAAACATTTTTATCTTCGTTATAGCCTGGAGTGCTGCCTGGTTCAGGGTCAATTACAGCAAGATCATCACTATAATCAACAATATCATTAGGTGAAGTACAGCTCCATAAACCCACTATAATGAAGAGACCTGTTAAGACCTTCAAAGAATTTTTCATATTTATCCCCTTTTTGATGGAGATAATTTAACAATTATTCAGAATCTTGGAAAGGTCATGTTTTGTCAAATCTATGACATGAAATCTTTATTTAAATATCATCAGGAAGAATATTGCCTGTTGTTATTCCCTCATTATCAGGAATATACCAAATCGGTGAACTCCAAGCTCTTTCTTGAATAGTTGAAGGAAGATCTTCTCTCGGTTTTTCTCCAGATTTTAAAGCATCCCAGGTTGACCAGCGACAAGTAGGATTCTCTAAAACTCTAACATAATAGAAGGCCTTAAGATCTGGATTAAAGTCTGGATCTTGCCAAACTGTCTTTAGCTCATTTGCACCTACATTTTTAGAGATCTTACAATTATTGAGGTTTACTTTAGCTCTGCTTTCCTTACACAATCCTGTATTAGGGTTGGCTTTTCTACCATCAGAGCAAGCAACATCGTAAATTTTTTCATGGGGTTTTCCGCTTAATTCTGTCCATCCTTTAATAATCTGCACTCTGTCTAACGGTGCTCTTTTTAAATCTCTCAGTGCCCAAACCATAAACTCAGGGGCTGTGTCATTATTTTGAATTATGTCGGATCCCATAGTTGCTGCTTGAGCATAAGCGTATTTGATAGGATCTTTTTCTTGAAGGATATTTTTGAGGTTATAACCACCAAAAAACCTTACCTTGATGCGACTTCCTGTTGTGGCAAAAGTCTCTTTTCTTCGAAAAGCCTCGTATATTGATTCTCTTGTATTATTTTCTGCCCAAACAGCAGCGAGACCAGATGCGCCCCATTCAGTATACCCAGTGTCAATATAGTCTTTACCATCAATATCGAGAATTCCGTTAACTAATATACTGCCACCAGCCTCCTCAAGCCGATCTCTTAGGTCTTGAGAAATAGGTGCTGCACCGCGAAGCTCAGGGGTACCATCTAAAATACCTACTTTGGAATGGAAATCAGATTCTTTATCTGAAATAGCCCCTGTATGAGTGTCACTCGCTCCTACTAATCCAAATTTATAAGGATTTATTTTATATTCAGCTTCTAAAGATAAACCTCTTAGATAAGCATCTCTAACGTAACTTCCTTTCGGATGAGAATAAAAGGGTGAAGCAACCCTATTATTCATTATTCCAAAATCTGCCCATTTATCTTCAGGGGAAAGAAGTGGATGAGTATCTGAAGTACCTTTCACTTGTGTTATTTCTACCAAAGGTTCATTTCTCATTCTCTGAGAAGCATAATCATCATCCATTGGATTTCCGGCCCAATCTACTAACTTAAACATCTGACCATTTGAACCGTTAGAGTTATGCGGAATAGCTAAACTTTCTACCCCAAGATCTCTTAAATTATCCATCCAATCCCAGAGCTCTTCAGGATTTCTTGAATCTATAATTGAAAATGGTTGTATTGGGGCCTTACTACCTTTAAA
>CACEHP010000009.1:0-67361 GCA_902559365.1 uncultured SAR86 cluster bacterium | reverse complement strand
TCTTATTTCCGTATCGTGGATAAAGTAACGATCATAAAGTGTTTGGAGGCCTAAGTAGGTAAACTCTGTATCTCTTGATGAGTCAATGGCCTGTCCGAGTTTTTCTATATCCATTTCGAGAAGCTCTGGATTAAGGATTTCGTTTTCTACTCCTTTAGCTAAGAAGTTTCTTAATGCCTGCGGATAAAGCCCTTCCATTTCTTTTTGTGTTGCTTTTTTCTGCATTCCTAAATAAGAGAGTGCCTCGGTCCTTATATTGTCTAGCAATATTCTAGCTGTTACGTAGGTATAGTTTGGTTCCTGTTCAACCAAAGTCCTTGAAGTCATAACTAGAGATGTTCTTGCGTCTTCTTCAGTCACTCCGTCATATAGATTTTTATTTGCTTCATCTATTATGTTTTGAGCATTTGTTCCTTCTAAACCTTCACAGGCCTCAGCAACCATAACTTCAAGATGTTTGATGTCTAATGTATCTTCATCTCCATTTTCTAAAGTTATATTGATTCCTTCTTTCTCTTGTTTTTGTGGTGCTTCCTGTTGTCTTAGTTGTTTTCTTTCTTCTCTATATAAGACGTATGTTCTTGCTACTTTCTGTTCGCCCGACCTCATGAGTTCAAGCTCTACTTGGTCTTGAATTTCTTCTATATGAAGTGTCCCTCCTGAAGGCATTCTCCTGTTAAAAGTATTAGTCACTGCATTTGCCAATTCATTCACTTCATTATGAATTCTTGTTGACGCTGCGGCTGCTCCCCCTTCCACGGCTAGAAATGCTTTTGTTATGGCTATCGCAATTTTTTCGGCATCGTAAGACACTACGGACCCATTTCTTTTTATAACCCTCATCTGTCCTGGTGCTATTGCAGGCTTTGTCTGTTCTTGCGCTGTTTGGGTTGTTTTTTGTGTTGTTTCTGGTGTTTGAGTTGATGATTCCATCTAATTCCTTCCCCTTTTTCTTTTTTTCTTCTTTTTTATATATCCCTATATATTGTGTCTAGTTTTAGTAACAGACACAAGATACTGTGTTTTTAAACAAAACACAATACTATAAACATACAAATTTTCTGTTAATTTTCTGTGGATAAGTATTTAGTAAGTTAGTTTTTTGTATACTGCACTTTAGGAGACATTATGAAAGAAAAAATCATTTCAATTGATCAAGGAACCTCTAGCACTCGATCAGTTCTGTATGACAATAAAGGAAGATACGTAGACTCTGTCCAACAAGAATTTGATCAACTTTTTCCAATGGAAGGTTGGGTTGAGCATAACCCAGATCAAATTTGGGATACCGTTATAACGACCCTTACTTCTCTTGTTAAAAGAAATGAACTAACCAGCTCAGATATAGCTTCTATAGGGATAACAAATCAAAGGGAAACAACTATTGTATGGAATAAGAAAACGGGGCAACCAATTTATAACGCTATAGTCTGGCAGGACAGAAGGACAGCAAGTTTTTGTGAGGGACTTATCTCATATGATAAAGAAATACATAAGAAAACTGGTCTAACTTTGGATCCTTATTTTTCAGCCACGAAGATTAATTGGATTTTAAGTAATGTTGACGGAGCAAAAGAACTGGCAGAAAAAGGAGATTTACTATTTGGAACAGTAGATACTTTTTTGATATGGAAAATGACCGAGGGAAGAGAACACTTAACCGATGTAACTAACGCTTCGCGAACCATGCTTTTTAATATTACGGAGGAGAAGTGGGATGAAAGCTTATTAGATTTATTTCAAGTTCCTAGAAGTATGCTTCCCGAAGTTTGTGACAATATTTACGATTTTGGAGTTACAAATATACTGGGTGGTGATGTGAGTATAGGTGGTGTTGCAGGAGATCAACAGGCAGCCCTTATTGGTCAATGCTGTTTTAGTCCTGGTGAAGTAAAAAGTACATACGGTACAGGTTGTTTTATGATTGTTAACACCGGTGAAGAGCCTTTGTTTTCCGAAAATAGATTATTAACCACTATCGGCTATAGGTTTAATGGAAAAACTTCCTATGCTCTTGAAGGAAGTATATTTGTTGCCGGATCTGCAATACAGTGGTTAAGAGATGGGTTAGACTTTTTTGAGGACTCTTCAGAAACAGAAAAACTAGTAGAAGAAGCATCATTGGACTCAAATGTTCTTGTAGTACCGGCCCTTACCGGCCTAGGGGCACCATATTGGGATGCAGAAGCAAGGGGGGCTATATTTGGGCTGACAAGAGACACGGGAAAGGAAGAAATCACTAAAGCAACACTTGAGTCAATTACTTATCAATCCAGAGACTTGATAGAGGCTATGAAAAAAGATAACGCTTCTCTAGATAGACTAATGATAGATGGCGGAATGGTTGTAAATAATTGGTTCTGTCAAAAGCTCGCCAACACCCTTGCCGTTGAGGTTACACGACCAGAAATTATTGAGACCACATCTCTTGGAGCTGCTTTCCTTGCCGGAATCAACGCTGGTTTATTTGAAGACATTGAGATGCTTAGGAAGTTAAAGGTCACAGAAAGATCCTTCGTTCCTGCAGAAAGAGAAGAGGAGAGGTATCTTGAATGGAAAGACGCGGTTACAAAAGTTCTGACTAATAAATTAGTTTAGGAGTTCTATAAGAAGTCCTTTTTGGGCATGTAATCTATTTTCGGCTTGCCTCCATACTCTACTTCTTTGATCATCCAATAGAGTAGTCGAAATCTCCTGACCTTTGATGGCAGGCAAACAATGCAAGAACATAACATCTGAGTTAGCTTGATCTAAAGTATTTTCATTAACTTGATAGTTTTCAAAAGCTTTTATTCTTTTTTCTGATTCTGTTTCATCACCCATAGAAATCCAAACATCTGTAGATATAAGGTCACTACCTCTTACTGCTTCAGATACAGATTCAGTAAATGTAACATTTTTAAAATTTTGTTTTTCTACAGGTAAAAACTCTTTAGGACATGCAATCCAAAGTTCGAAATCAAATAACTCGGCAGCCTGGGCATATGAAAAGCAAACATTATTGAAGTCACCGCACCAAGCTACCTTTTTTCCTTTTATAGATCCCTTTTCTTCGAAGAAAGTAAGTAAGTCCGCTAGTAGTTGGCAAGGATGAGATTTATTACTTAAACCATTTATGACAGGAACAGATGAATTTTCTGAAAACTTTAGCTGTGTCTCATGATCAATTGTCCTTAGGACAAGTCCATCAACCATAGAGCTTAAAACTATTGCAGTATCTTCAATCGGCTCACCTCTACCAAGTTGCAAGTCATTAACTGATAGAAAGCTTGCCTTGCCACCAAGTTGTGTCATGGCAACTTCAAAAGATACCCTTGTTCTGGTAGAAGATTTTTCAAAAATTAAACCCAGAAACTTACCTTCCAGAGCATTAGAAACCTTATTTCTGGATTTGAGTTCAAGAGAATTTTTAATAATTCTCTCGAGGTCTTCAACCTCATAGTTATTGAAATCTAAAAAATGATTATTCATGTGATTAAAAAAGGGGCGTGACTATATAGATTATCGATCATTTAAGCAATTAATGGTAAGCTTCGCGGCCTTAAAAATAAAGCTTATTAATATGCATCAATATAAAGTAAAACCTCTAAGCAATATAGCAAAGATAGGACTAGATAAATTAGAAGGAACAGACTGTTCCCTAGAAGAGAGTATCGATAATCCAGATGGAGTCTTAGTTAGGAGTACTAAGATTACACCTGAGGATTTAAATTCTGAACTGAAAGCTATTTCAAGAGCTGGGGCAGGAGTAAACAATATTCCAGTCGATATTTGTACCGATCAAGGAATAGTAGTTTTTAACACCCCAGGCGCTAATGCCAATGCTGTTAAAGAATTAGTGTTGGCTGGTTTAATGCTTTCTTCTCGAAATGTTTATGCAAGTATTGACTTTGTAAATGAGCTCACTGATATGGACCAAATGAGCGATCTAGAGCCTTTTCTTGAGAGTAATAAAAAGCAATTTAAAGGAAGTGAACTTGCTGGCTCAACGCTTGGAGTAGTGGGCCTGGGAGCAATAGGATCGAAAGTAGCGCGAATGGGAGTTTCTCTTGATATGGAAGTTGTCGGTTATGATCCAGCCCTTTCAGTGGAAGCAGCATGGAGACTTCCTAGCCAAGTTCAACCTGCAAACTCAATAGAGGAGTTATTTAAGGTTAGTGACTACATTTCTATTCATATACCCGCTCTTCCTTCTACCGAAGGAATCATAAACGGAGACTTATTTAGAGAAGCTTCTAATCTTTCACTTCTTAATTTCGCAAGACATGAAGTAGTAAATACTGATGATGTTTTAAAATATCTTGATAAAGGATGCTTAAGAAATTTTATAACTGATTTTCCTACTCCTGAACTTATTAAAAGGGCAAACAATAATAAAGATGTGATTTTATTACCTCATATAGGAGCTAGTACTGCGCAAGCTGAAGAAAATTGTGCTGTTATGGCGGTAAACCAGGTGGTTGAATTTCTTAAGACTGGAAACATCAAAAACTCAGTAAATTTTCCCAATGTTCAACTCAAAAGAACTACAGATTATAGGATAAGTATTATTAATAAAAATGTACCTGCAATGATAGGTCAAATTGCAACCGCTTTGGGCGAGCTTAACTTAAATATCGCCGAGATGACCAATGTCAGTAAAGGAGAAATTGCCTACAATCTTATAGATATAGAGAACCCAGTTGATGAAGCATCTATTGCAAAACTTAAAGAGATAGAGAACGTAATAAACGTTAGATTGATCACTTAATATTTTAAGTCATTGTTTTATTTATAGATTTAATTTTAGCGATATAAAGCCCTAAAGCAAAAGCTTCCTTTTTGAAATTACGCACAGTTTCTTACTAAAATTCTGAAAAAGCATCAATAGTCAATTTATTTACAATATATAAACAAAAATAATCAATATTTCTTATAAATTATTGATTTTGTTGATTTTATTAAAATATGTTTGAAAATTGATCAATTCGCTGAAACTCGCTTATTTTTTCTAACATAGAAAAATATTCTAAGTTATCCAAAGAGTTATCCACAGAAAATGTGGATAAAAAAAAGCATATTTTATAAAGAAGTTTTTAATCTTTTATTTATTCTTCATAATTGAAATTATGACTACAAGAAAATTGCCGAATATGGATACATCTTGGTTAGTAGCCCTTGAAGATGAATTCAAAAAACCCTATATGTTGAATCTAAGGCAATTTTTAATTAAAGAAAAATCTAAGAGCAAAATAATTTTTCCTCCTAATGAAAAAACATTTTCTTCTCTCCAATTAACCCCTTTAACCGAAGTAAAGTTGGTTATTATAGGTCAAGATCCTTACCATGGAGTGGGACAGGCAAATGGCCTTGCTTTTTCTGTAGAAAAAAATACTAAAATCCCACCTTCTCTAATTAACATCTACAAAGAATTAGCAGAAGATATAAATCTGCAACCACCCAATCATGGAGATTTAACATTTTGGGCTAAGCAGGGCGTATTACTTTTAAATTCTGTACTGACTGTTGTAAAAGGTGAGCCTGCTTCTCACTCTGATAAAGGATGGGAGATATTTACAGACAAAGTAATTGAAATATTGAACCAAGAAGAAAATATAGTTTTTATGTTATGGGGTAGCTATGCTCAAAAGAAAGGATCAATAATAAATGCGTCCAAGCATTGTGTATTGAAAGCCCCTCATCCTTCTCCTTTATCAGCTCATAGAGGATTTTTTGGTTCAAAGCATTTTTCAAAAGCGAACCAATATCTTGCAAAGAAAGGGAAGACTCCCATAAAGTGGACTCAAGAAGAGATTAATTACTAAAAATTATCTCCTGCTCTTTATAATTTTTATTCATTGACAGTAGGCAAAGATTTTTTCCTTCTTTTGCAGATGACATCAACACTAAACCAATAGATTTTTGGTTATCATCAAAAACTTTAGACAATGGCTTTACTTCCTTCTCTGTCGTTTTGATTATGATGTTAGGTAAATTTTTAGCCCTGTAATGCATTCTTGCAACTATTTCTTGACCTGTGTAGCAACCTTTCTCAAAATCAATCCTCGATGTAAGGTGGTAGCCAAGTTCGTGAGGCGTGAATTTATTGCTCGCTTCAGAGGTTATTTCGTAATTTAGATTCAATATTTCATCTTGTGTCCATGCGCTTTCGTCAAGAGAAACCTCAAAAGCTTCGAATAATTTAGGATTTATTGAATATACTATGTGAAACTCTTTTTCTAAGTAGTGTACTCTTGAGAATAAATCATTATTTTCAAAAGATTTATCTAAATTTGATTCAGGAAATATATCTTTAAAGAGGTCTTTCTTTATACCAAAAAATTGATACTGGTCCTCAATCGACATTTTTGTATCGTAGAAAGGTTGGTATTTTTCTAAAACATCCATAGTCAATTCTAGAACTTTTTTATCTCCAATTAGATGATAGGAGTGATCTCTTTTAGCATTTATCGCAGTTACAAATGAACCTATCGTCCTGCCTTTTACATCGCAAATTGCGCCCAATACACAATTTCTTTCCGATACTTTCTCCATATCTGAGGTTATTTGACCTTGGAGAAGTTCAAATGAGCCTTTGCCATTTAATTCAAGTATGCTCAAATACTCGAGTTTTATAAGACGCTTTTCTTCCACAACAACTATTATAAGGCAATATTTTGAATGAATTAGAGAAAAAAATACTATGGCAATGCAGGCGAGGGTTATGGGAGCTCGATGCCATCTTAATCCCTTTTGTCGAAAGAAACTTTTCTAATCTAGACGAAATAGAAATAGAAAATTTCAAAAAATTATTGGCATATGAGGATATAGAAATCTTTGATATTTTAGTTAACAAAAAACCATTTGAAGATGCTGAGATAGATGGCATTGTTTCTAAGATACTTGAGTTTCAAATTTCTAACTTGGGAGAATCCTTTTGATTCTGATAGCTGACCTGGGAGCAACTAATGCTAGGTTTTGTGTAACGGAAGATGGCAAAAGTTATTTCTGCGAATCAATTTATAAGATTAATGACTTTGATTCATTAGAAGAACTCTGTGAGAAGTTTATTTCTGACAATAATCTAAACAAATTAGATAAAGGTATCATTGGAGTAGCGGCTCCAATCCTTGGGGATAAAGTCGTTTTTGTAAATGCTGATCTGGAATTTCGTATTTCAGAACTCAAAGGCAAAATTTTTTCAGGAGGCTTGCTCGTTGTAAATGATTTAGAACTTCAAGCCTATGCCGTTTTAAATCTTCAGCATTCTGATTTATCTTATATAGGCAAAGAGACTTGTTCCGAAGGTCCAAAAATCCTTGTAGCTCCTGGGACTGGACTTGGACTTGCAGGACTAGTTGGTAATCAAGTTGTTTCCACAGAAGCAGGGCATATAAACATATCAGACAAGATCTTGAGACCAGATTTAAAAAAAATAATTGATAGATTTATTTTAGATAACAAAAGAGTCCCTACTTACGAAGATTTGCTTTCTGGAAAAGGAATAACTTACTTCTATACAACTTTGTCTGGTGACCTTGATAGTGACCTTACTAGCGAAAAAATATTGTCCGAAAGGTCAGACCCACATTGCTTACACACTATAAACTTATTAAATTATCTTTTAGCTTCATATCTTAGATATATGGCTTTAGTTTGGGGAGCAAACGGAGGAGTCTTACTATCCGGTTCTATAGTAAACTCTTTGTTACTTGAGGAAGACTTTACCGAGTTCAGAAAAACCTTTGAAGACAGCGAAACTATGAAAGATTTTATGCAATCAGTTCCTTTGGCAATAGTTAGAGTAGAAGATATTGGTTTTGCAGGTGGTTTAGAATTATCTAAAAAATTATTATAAATAAGAACTTAGTCTCATATTTGCTGTCTATAATTTAGTAATGAAAGTTTCCAACAAAGAAATAGATCTTGGGCTCGTCAAAAGAGCAAAATCTGGAGATTATCAAGCCTTTGACTTACTCGTATTGAAATATCAATCCCGATTGATATCTACGGCTTTTAAATTTGTGAAAGATGTACAAATTGCGGAAGATATTGTTCAAGATTCTTTCATAAAAGCCTTTAAAGCTCTTGAATCTTTTAGAGAAGATAGTTCCTTCTATACTTGGATATATAGGATCACAGTCAATACTTCAAAAAATTTCCTAGTATCTAAAAAAAGAAAGAGCGAGTTATTGAACTCAGATCTTTCTGAAGAAGCATCATATGAAATTGAGCCTGTAGAAACCTATTCTCCGGAAGACTTATTACAAGCCACACAGCTAAAAAAAGTCATTACAGAAACTATTGACCAGCTAGGAGAAGACACTAGGACAGCCCTAACTTTAAGAGAGCTGGATGGTCTAAGTTATGAACAAATAGCTGACGTTGTGAATTGCCCAGTGGGAACAGTTCGGTCAAGAATATTTAGAGGTAGAGAGGTGATTGATGAGGCCATATCTCAATATAAACAAGATAATAAGACAAAATATTTAGAGGTTAAGAAATGAGCGATAATAAAAACATGAAAGAAAAGATATCTGCTTTAGCAGATGGAGAGCTTTCTGATTTTGAGACCAGAAGAATATTGGATGAAATATCATCAAATCCTCAATATAGAGATTTCTGGAGTAGCATTCAGCAAACTAAACTTTCACTTGAAGAATCAGATGCTGAATTTCTAGATTCCGATATATCTGAACAACTCTATTCCAAGCTTGGAAAACGAAGACCTATCAAAAAAGAGCAATTAAATAAACCTTCTCTATCTAAATTCCAGTTTTATGTAGCTTCTTTCGTGGGTTGTTTTGGAGTAATTATTTATTCTTTAATTCCACAATCCGGTGAAACTTTTTCCGATTTCGCCTCTCAAAAGATCAATCAAGCCATCGATAGTCCTCAAGCTATGGAGGTATTAAATAATTCTGTATCAGGAATGAATGTAATTCTGCAAGACTTTGAATCTAACAACTTAGGTACTTTAGCCAATTACAAAGTTAACAACTCAGGAGAAACATTCAAAGTGAGTTTGTATCCAATCCAAGAAATTAATAAAATAGGTATAAATGAAGCTGCTAAGATCTCATACATAAAATCAAAAACAGGAGTTTATGTTGTATCGGTGAGTGGAAACATTTCAACTGACAAAAAGAATCAAATTCTTCAGAAAGCAAATTTTTTTGCTGAGAAATTAAAATAAATTACATATGACAAAAAATAAATTATTTTTGCTAACCTTTCTTGTGTCTTTTTTTAGTACTCTAGAGGCAAGAGATCTACCTAATTTTTCAGATTTAGCTGAAAAATCTTCACCTGCCGTAGTGAATATCACCAGTTCTAGAACTGTCAAAGAAAGAAATGCCTATGGAAGAGGTTTTGGGGACCCAAGATACGACGAATTTTTTGAGAGATTTTTTGGACAGCAACCTAGGCCATCTGCACCCAGAGAAAATACTAGGCCGGTTATATCAACAGGATCTGGCTTTATTATTTCTAAAGATGGTTATTTATTGACTAATAATCATGTAGTGGCCGACGCAGATGAGATAACTGTCAGCCTTGGAGACAGAAGAGAATATCAAGCCGAAGTTATAGGAGCAGATGAAAGATCAGATGTAGCACTGCTTAAAATTGATGCAGAAGATCTTCCGACATTAGATATTGGAAAATCTAAGGATTTAAGAGTTGGAGAATGGGTTGTGGCAATTGGTTCTCCTTTTCAGCTAAGATTTTCTGTTACCTCAGGAATCGTAAGCGCTAAAGGCAGAAGTATACCCAATGGTTCTGACTCTACTTATGTCCCGTTCATACAAACAGATGTTGCAATAAATCCTGGCAATTCCGGAGGTCCTCTTTTTAATCTCGATGGAGAGGTAGTAGGAATCAACTCACAAATTTATACTAGATCAGGCGGGTATATGGGCGTCTCATTTGCTATTCCTATTGACTATGCAATGGATGTCGCAGATCAATTAAAAGAAAAAGGATACGTTGCTAGAGGTTGGTTAGGTGTAAGTATTCAAGAGATAACTAGCGAACTAGCCGAAGCTCTAGATATGGAGATTCCAAAAGGAGCTCTAATCTCACAGATTATTGAGGATAGTCCTGCTGAAAAATCTGGTCTCAAAGAAGAGGACGTTATTTTGTTTTTTGATGGTGAAGAAATTTTTTATTCTTCTGATCTACCTTTAACTGTAGGAGCCATAAGACCAGACACTGAAGTGAATGCGATGGTTCTAAGAGGTGGTAAGAAAAAAACTATTCAAGTTACGGTTGGCGAATTACCAAAAGATCCAACAATGGCTTTCAATGAACCTCAACAAAATATTCTAGGAATAGTCGTTGAGGATCAAACTGAAGGCAATCAGAGAATATTCATTGAAGGAGTGAAAGTTACTTCCGTTGATCCAGAGGGTATTGCTTATAAGTCTGGTATCCGTGCAGGCGATATTATTTACTCTTTGGCCAGAGTAAGAATTCAGAATGTAAATGAGTTTAAAGATATTCTCTCAGATCTTGATTTAGAAAAAAATACAACAATAGGCGTTGCAAGAAACGGAAATAAGAGAATTCTTAGCCTAAATTTGTCAAAATAGCTTTCTAGCTATCATTTTAGCTAGGCTATAGCTGATGAATATTAGAAATTTCTCAATCATTGCCCATATTGATCATGGTAAATCTACTTTAGCCGATAGAATTATTGAACTCTGTGGCGGTTTATCAGAAAGAGAAATGACCTCTCAAGTTCTTGATACTCTCGAATTGGAACAAGAGAGAGGCATTACTATCAAATCTCAGACTGTTAATTTAACTTACACAGCAGATGATGGAGAGGTCTATCAATTCAATCTAATCGATACACCGGGACATGTTGATTTTGCTTACGAAGTTTCCAGATCTTTATCAGCCTGCGAAGGGGCAATTCTTTTAGTGGATGCTTCTCAAGGCGTTGAAGCACAAACCCTCTCAACTTGCTATAACGCGGTTGAAGAGGGATTAACAATCATTCCGGTTCTGAATAAGATAGATCTCGCTCAATCAGATCCTGAAAGAATTAAAAAAGAAATAGAAGAAATAATAGGAGTTGACGCTTCAAATGCACCAGCAATAAGTGCAAAAAACGGTACAGGTATCAAGGAAGTTCTAGAGCAAGTAGTAAGCATGGTGCCAGCACCTTCTGTTGAAACAGAAGAGCCACTGCAAGCTTCAATTATAGACTCATGGTTTGATAATTATCTAGGTGTTGTTTCTTTGGTAAGAGTTGTAAAAGGTAAGATTTCAAAAGGAGATAAAATAGAAATTTTTTCCAGAAAAGAGACTCATTCAGTAGACAAAATAGGTGTTTTCACTCCTAAAATATCTGATCTTCAACAATTACATTCCGGTCAGGTAGGATTTATCTGTGCAAGTATAAAGGAGATCAGAGGAGCTCCAGTCGGGGATACCATTATTAAAGCTAATTCAGGAACTGAAAATTTAGAAGGATTCCAAGAAGTTAATCCGCAAGTTTATGCTGCTTTATTTCCACAAGACTCCGATGACTTTGAAGCATTTAGGGAGGCCCTTGAAAAGTTATGTCTA
The DNA here is from genome assembly GCA_902559365.1 of uncultured SAR86 cluster bacterium. GTDB lineage: Bacteria > Pseudomonadota > Gammaproteobacteria > Magnimaribacterales > Magnimaribacteraceae > Magnimaribacter. The sequence continues at coordinate 55,805 of CACEHP010000009.1, read as the reverse complement.
AATGATGCTTCCTTACATTATGAGCCTGAACATTCAGAAGCTTTAGGTGCTGGATTTAGGTGTGGCTTCTTAGGAACTTTGCATATGGAGATTATTTCTGAAAGACTAAACAGAGAATATGGAATGGACTTAATAGCCACAGCACCGACAGTTGCATATGAAGTAGTTACTACAGATCAGGAAGTACGAAGAGTCGAAAATCCTAGTGCATTACCGGATACCTCAAAAATTAAAACAATTTTAGAACCTATTGCTAGGGCTAATATATTAGTTCCTGATTCTTACATCGGCTCAGTGATGAAACTTTGTAACGATAGACGAGGAAAGCAGGTAAATATGAGATATGTAGGAGGTCAAGTTGAGTTAACTTACGACTTGCCCTTAAGCGAAATAGTTGTAGATTTTTTTGATAGGTTAAAATCAGTTAGCAAGGGCTATGCCTCTCTAGATTATTCGTTAGATAGATACGAAGAGTCAGATGTCATTAAACTGGACATTCTTCTTAATGGAGATAAGGTCGATGCTCTTGCTTATATGGCACATAGAACGGTAGCTAATTTAAAAGGAAAGCAATTTACCGAAGCATTAAAAGAGGTTATTCCAAGACAACAGTTTGATGTAGCAATTCAAGCCGCTATAGGAGCTAAAATCATTTCTAGACAAACGGTAAAGGCTTATAGGAAAGATGTAACGGCTAAACTCTATGGAGGAGACGTTACTCGCAAGATGAAACTTCAGAAGAAACAAAAAGAAGGCAAGAAAAGAATGAAAAATATTGGAAGAGTAGAAGTGCCTCAAGATGCTTTTTTATCTGTCCTCAAGGTAGGAGATTAAGATGCTGTCCACTGGTTTAGTTTTCTCTCTATTCATTGAATTGATTGGTTTTATTCTGTGGATTAAGTTTGTCAGCGACGGTCAAAATAAATATAAAGATATAACCAGCGCTTTCATGTTTTTGGTTGCTTTATTTATTCTTTATCAAGTTTTCAAACTCAACTTAGATTTTGGATTAGTACTAGCTTCCGCAACCTTGTTTGCAGCTTTTGCTTGGATTCTAGGTAAAGCAATCAACTTAGAAGAATTGAGAAAAGAGAGTAAATCTTATTTTTTTATACTTTTAGTGATCACTTGCATAAGATCGTTTGCTTATGAACCTTATCAAATACCTAGTAGATCAATGGTGCCAGGACTTCAAGTAGGTGACTTTGTTTTAGTAAACAAATATGCCTATGGCTTAAAATTTCCTGGTACTCATTTTCTTTTAAATACCTTCAATTCACCTCAAAGAAATGATGTCGCGGTCTTTATTCCTCCACATACACTCTGTAGTACTAAAGCAATAGAGGCACGACCTGACTTAGCAAATCTATCTCTTGCTGAAAGCCAGCTTTTTTTAAAAAAATTCTCTAATCTTCAGGAAAGTAGATGCACTCCCGGTGGAGTAAAATTTGTAAAGCGAGTCATAGGAGTTCCAGGAGATAAGGTAGAAATTAAGGGATATGAAATATGGATTAACGGAAATAAGATTGACCAAAAACTACTATCTTCTAATTCAGAAGAAAATTTAATCGAAGAGACTTTAAATCAAGGAATTCACGTTATAAGGACTTTAGGCTTGAGTGACTATGCCCAGCATAAATGGGAAGTACCAAACGGAAGCTACCTAGCCATCGGGGACAATAGAGATAATAGTCTGGATAGTCGAGCTTGGGGCTATTTTTCAGAGGATTATCTAGTTGGTAAGGCTGATTTTATTTGGATGCACTGGTCTTCTTATTCATCGCTTCCTACTTTCTCAAGAAATACAAGAATTCAGTGATGAAGGAATTATTTTCTAATATTGGCTACTCATTTAAAGATTCTAGCCTTGTCGAGGTAGCTTTAACCCATAAAAGCTTCTCCTCTTCTAATAATGAAAGACTTGAATTTCTTGGTGATGCGTTAATAAATCTATATATTTCTGAAAGGTTGTTCAAAACTTATGACGGTCTGGATGAGGGAAAGTTAACAAGATTTAAAGCCAGTATGGTTAGTAGAGATAATCTTAATTTAATAGCGTCTAAACTGAATATCGGAAGCCTTATTAAATTAGGCAGAGGAGAAAAATTAGAAGGTAATTCCATTCAAGGTAACACTTTTGAAGCACTTATAGGAGCCGTTTTTCTTGATTCAGATTATTCAACAACTCAAATTGTTTTAGATAATTTATTCGATGATGATTTCATCAGCATTGATGAAGTAGACGAGTTGAAGGATCCTAAATCACAGTTACAAGAAATTATTCAAAAAAATTATCAATCTCTACCCAAATATTTTGTAAAAGAAATTTCCAACAGCTCTATTGAAGCAAAGTTTGAGGCTACTTGCTCAGTAAAGGAAGCTAATCTAATAAGTAAAGGGGAAGGAAAAACGAGAAAAAGATCGGAATTAGAAGCTGCGGCTATAATGCTTCAGTTATTGAAAAAAAATGAATCGTAAAACTAAATCGGGATACGTTTCAATAGTAGGTAAAACTAACGCCGGTAAATCTACTCTTCTAAATAAGATTTTAGGACAAAAGATTGCTATAACCTCAAGAAAACCTCAAACGACCCGACATAGGTTTTTGGGAATAAGGACAGATAACGAAAACCAGATTATCTTCGTAGATACACCTGGATTTCATTCGGGTCAAAAAAGAGCTCTAAACCGTTATATGAATAAAGTTGCTTCTAATGCAATGAGGGGAGTTGACATAGTTCTTTATGTTTTAGATAAACTAAATTGGTCCGAGGATGATCTATCAAGAGTTCAATCAATTTCTAAAGAAACCTCAATTATTTTAATTATCAATAAAGTAGACAAGCTTGAAGATAAGGGCAGTTTGTTACCCTTTATAGACAACCTTAGTAAAGAGAACTTGTTTAGCCATATTGTTCCTGTATCTGCATTAAAAGATATAGGAGTTGAGAACTTAGTAAGACTGATTCATGAACAATTACCTGAAGGAGGGCATTTATACCCCGAAGACCAAGTTACAGACGTATCTGAAAAATTTTTGGCTAGCGAAATAGTAAGAGAAAACTGTATTAATAGGCTAGGAGATGAGCTTCCATACAGGATCACTGTATCCATTGAGAGGTTTAATCAATTGAAGGGTATTATTCATATAGATTCAGTCATTTATGTTGAGAAACAAAGCCAGAAAGGCATGTTGATTGGACAATCAGGCTCTATGTTGAAATCGATAGGAACAGCATCGAGAAAGGAGTTAGAAAAATTATTAGATTCTAAAGTCATGCTTAAAACATGGGTAAAAGTTAAAAATAACTGGTCTGACAATGAATCACTTCTTTCATCAATGGGGTACGATATTGATAAATAAGATCTCATTGGAGCCAGCATTTGTACTGCACACAAGGGCATTTCAAGAAACAAGTATCATCGTAGATTTTTTTACACAATCCTACGGGAGGCTAAACGCTATTGCAAAAGGTGCAAAAAGACCCAAGAGCCCTTTAAGAAGTGTTCTAACTCCAGCATCTAAGCTATCTATTACTTTATCGGGTAAAAACGATCTTAAAACCCTTTCTTCAGTTGAAATTATTGATCACTACCAATTGAATAGTGGAACTTCACTAAATTCAATAATTTACGTTAATGAATTAATAACCAAAGCAACTGAAAAGGAAGATCCTCATGTTGAAATATTCAAGCATTACGAGAAATTGATAATTAATTTATCTGATAATTCCAGCAAAGGAGATTTGGAGAAGGTTTTAAGGAAATTTGAACTAAATCTACTTCAAGAGATGGGCTATGGAATAGACTTAACCAGGGATGCTGAAACAAACCAAAAAATAGAGCATGATAATAATTACAAATTTGATCCTGAAAGAGGATTTGTTTCGGAAGATAAAATTACATCTGTAAAGCTATTTTCAGGAAAAGATATAATAAACTTCAGTAAAGGTGATTTTGAAAAAAAGGAAACAAGAGATAGTGCAAAGTTTATAATGAGACAGGCTCTAGACTTCCATTTAGGAAATAAAAGCTTAAATATAAGAAAGTACTTAACTAAAAATTAAAATGATTACAGGAATTGGAATCGACTCAGTTGATCAGGACAGAATCACAAAAATTTATTCTAAATTTGGGCAAAAGTTCCAAGATAAGATACTTGGTCCAAGCGAAAAAGAAGAGATAAAAAATAAATCTAATAATTTTCAAAAAATTAGATACCTCTCAAACAATTTCGCCGGCAAAGAGGCTCTTTCTAAGGCATTAGGTACTGGGTTCGGTGAAGGTGTGTCTCTCAAAGAGATCGAAGTATTAAGAGATGAAAGGGGCAAGCCCTATATTCATCTATCAGGTAATGCCCATGCAATAGCCATTAGCTTAAATCTAGACAAAATTAATCTCTCAATTACCGATACTAAAAATTTATCTACCGCATTTGTGATAGGAGAATCTACATGAAAATTATTCTTTTGGGACCTCCCGGCGCTGGAAAAGGAACTCAAGCTGAATCAATTTGCAAGAATTATAAAATTCCACATATTTCAACAGGCAATATGCTGAGAGAGGCTGTTGATGCGGGAACAGAGCTTGGTTTAGAGGCAAAGTCTCTTATGGATGCAGGAATTTTAGTTTCAGACGAAGTCATAGTCGGCTTGGTTGAAGAAAGAATATCTCAATCGGATTGTTCTGACGGCTTCCTTTTTGACGGCTTTCCACGAACTATCCCACAAGCAGAAGCGCTTATTGAAAGAAATATCAATATTGATGCGGTTGTGGAGATAGATGTACCTGATCAAGATATCATTGATCGCATGTCTGGAAGAAGAATGCATCCTGCATCGGGAAGAAATTATCATGTAATCTATAACCCTCCTAAAATTGAAGGCAAAGATGATGTCACTGGAGAAGATCTTATCTTGAGGGAAGATGATAAGCCTGAGACTGTTAAGGACAGATTAAAGGTATATGCAGATCAGACTTCTCCCTTGATCTCTTTTTACTCTAAATTGTCCTCCAAGGCCAAACTGGATTATATAAAAGTTTCTGGAACAGCTTCACCCATAGAAGTTACAAAAGAAATTTTAAAAAATTTGAATAGTTAATTGACTAATATTCTTGCATTAGAAACTTCTACTGATATTTGCTCCGTTTCTATAAGAAAAGGCGTTGATGTTTTTAACTTTCATGAGAGCTTACCCCGTCAACACACAGAAAATCTTCTAAGTGTAATTAGTGATTTGTTAAATGAAAGTAAACTAGGTTTTAAGGATTTAGATGCTATTGCAGTCGGAGTTGGTCCTGGATCTTATACAGGAGTAAGATTGTCATGTGCAGTTGCTCAGGGCATTGCTTTTTCACATGACTTAAAAGGTTTGATACTCTCTAGCTTAGAATTAATCGCAGTAGAGGCTTTTAATAAAACTAACTCATCCCACATAGTGGGTATCTCAGAAGTAAATATGGAGAATGTATATATTTCTGAATCAAGAGTTGAAAATGGCGATATTTATTCTAAGTCTAAATTGATTAAACAAGATGAATTTAATGTACAAGATTTTCATGATGATAGTCTTTTTGTTGGTCCAGGCTGTTCACAATTTCCTGAGTTGACAAATAAATTAGAAGGAGTTTCTCCTAAAGCAATTCATTTACTCGATATAGCTGAAAAGAGATCTAGGCAAAATCTTCTCAAAGAGCCGGAAGAATTCTTACCAATCTATTTGAATGATGAAAATAGCTGGAAAAAATTAAAATGAATTACTTAGAAGCATTTTATCTCGCTCTCATACAAGGATTAACCGAATTTTTACCTATATCCAGTTCTGCCCATTTAATCCTTCTATCAGAGTATTTGGGATCAAACCAAAATCTTTTCTATGATATTTCTCTACATCTAGGAACTTTATTTGCTGTTTGTATTTATTTTAAGAATGACTTAAAACAAATGCTCTATTCTTTTGCAAAAGATAGATCCCCAGCGAACAATCAACTCTTAGTGCAATTAGTGATATCTTCGATACCTACGTTGATACTGGGATTTATTCTCGTAGATTTAATTGATTCTCATCTAAGGACTAGCTCAATTATTGCAATAACAACAATTTTATTTGGTGTGGTTTTATTCATTGCTACTTTCAAAAAACCTGAGAAATCAAATATGAATGACATAACCTTGCAAGACGCATTCATTATAGGGTTAGCTCAATCCTTATCTTTAATTCCTGGCACTTCTAGATCTGGAATTACAATTTCAACTGGACTATTTTTAGGCTTAGATAATAAAACAGCTTCAAAGTTTAGTTTTCTAATGGCTATACCAACCATTGGAGCAATTGCAGGTTACCAGTTATTTTCTGTAGATCTAAACTACCTAATCAAATACTCTCAGATGAACATTCTAGGAGTGTTTGTGTCTTTTATAGTTGCCTATATTACTATCGACTTTTTTATCAAGTTTATAAATAAAATAGGTTTTCTTCCTTTCATTGTCTATAGGATTGCCCTTGGACTTGTTCTATTCTTGGTAATTATTTGATGAGATTTTTTATCACTTACTCACAACCTTCCCTAGAAAAAAAAGCTTTATCTTTATCTAAAAAACTAAACCTAGAATTATTTGATGATTCTGGTATTTATGACACTGACTCTTTCTCTAGTGATTATTTCTTAGTTTGTAAGAGTGAAAGGTTAATTCTAAAAAACGGTTTAAGAAAAAATGCAAAACCTATTTTCTGTGACTTTGATGACTGGGTGTCAAATTACGACGATAGCTTGTTGAAAAAAGCTCTAAAAGGCTTACCTAAGAAATTTTCTTGTCTCGATGTTACAGCAGGATTTGGTAAAGATTCTCTCGAGATATCCAAATCAAATAATTGCCACTCAATTTTATTACTCGAAAAAGCAACTTGGTTGCATGCACTTTTGCAAGATGGACTAGAAAACGTTAATACATCGGAAGCAAAAGAATTGACGAGGAAGTTTACTCTTTGCAATATAGATAATCTAACGTTTCTGAATTCTTCAATTAAGAATTTTGATCTAATTTATATTGATCCTATGTTTTATGGGGTCCAGAGATCAAAAGCAAAAAAACATCTGCAAGCCCTAAGAGATTTATTGCCGGAGTTGAAGCAAGAAGGATTATTAAAAGAATGTCTAAATTCCGCTAGATATCGAGTTATCGTCAAAAGACACAAGCATATGAATTATCTCGAAGATTTAGTCCCTACAAGGTCTGTAGAAGGGAAGGTGGTACGATATGATTTATACAATATCAACTAGGAAAGCTATCAACGAATTCTAAGAAATCCTTATCAAAAAATTGTTTATATAGCTTTTTTGCTCTTTTGGTAATCTTTGAGGCAGACAAATAACCTTCCTCATCTTCTTTAAAATACTTAGTTTCTTTCATCATATATACAAAGTTATCAAACTTAGCTTTGTCTGAAAATTCAGGATAAGGCCATCCTTCTATCAATTCTAAGCTCTCTGCTAATTCCTTGCATTGAATTTTAAGATCTTCTTTCATGATTTTTTCTTTTTTCCATATAGAGCTCATAACAATATAAAACCTCTTCAAACTGGGCTCACACAGATTAGAAAGGGCAATATAATTATTAAAAGAAGGGCTATTTTCTGATGGCGGTACGATATTACCTTCATCGTCGCTATCCAATACACCCATGCCCTTAAGAACTACCATGGCTGCTTTAACAGTTTCAGTGCTAGCTATACTTTGTTTCAAATGGAAGTCTTTAGCAAAAATTGGGTAGATCATGACTAGTAAATTTACGACATCTTCTTCCGAAGCTTTCTTAACAAATTTAATTGACTCACAAATCAACGAATAAAGAATAAATAGATGGGCGATGTTGTTTTTGTAAAAAGACAATGTCGATATTTGATCTGCAGAGGGGCGATAGATTTTCTTCGACGAAACAAAAGTAGGAGATATAAATCCCAGTTTCTCAGTTTTAGCAATCATCTCTCGCATGTCCTCTTGCGTAAACCATACATCTTTATAATCTGAGGAATTTCTAATTAATGTCATGAAAAATTTTATTCTGCTTATCATATCCTCCTCACTCATAGCTTGTGTTGAAGAAGTGAGAAGAGCGACGGAGAAAAGACTTGTGGAAGTTACAGCTACAGAGTTATTGATAGACTTAATGACCTTTTGTCCTAACTGACTTGTTGCCTGCTGCAGCCATTCAGGTTTTTCTTGAGGAGAAGAAATTGAGTAATCTCCCACATGTTCTTCTAAGAAACTATCAAGATCAATTGGTTCTGAAAAGTTAAGATAAGCATTTCCAAGATAATTTCTGAAGTCCTTAAAAACCTTCAATGGATCAAATATACTCTCCTTTTTCTTTTTGCCTCCCGCTAACTCTGAAAGATAGCTTTGACCTTCTAATATTTTTTCATAGCCAATATAAACAGGAACAATTTTTACATTTTGATTTTTCAAGGACGCGTAACTTCTGATTATTAAAGAAAGTAACCCAGGTCTTGACGGAAGGCTAAGACCTGTCCTGCTTCTACCGCCTTCTGGGAAGAATTCAATGGAGTTGCCCCTAGTCATCAATGCCCTAATATGTTCAAAAAAAACAGTACTATACAAAGCATTGCTCATAAATGTTCTTCGCATAAATACTGCTCCTGCACCCCTCAAAATACCTCCAATTATAGGAAGATTAAGATTATTCCCAGCTGCTACCTGAGGAACCATCAAACCATTTTCATATAGCAGATAGGTCAAGGCACAGTAATCGATATGACTTCTGTGACAGGGTAAATAGATTAAAGAATTGTCTTTAGAAAGTTCTCTGATTTCTTCTAGATTTTTAGTATGTAACCCTTCATACCGTGTATTCCAAAACCAGGTAAAACCTGAAGCAAGTAAATTAACTATCGGATAGTTCAAGTCTGAACAAATCTCATTAGCATATCTGTAAGCTTTTTTTGTTAGTTGCCTTTTTCTAGAATTATTTCCATCTGCCAATATCTTAATTTCATTTCTCACATATTTGTTTCTAACTAGAGATTTAACGAGAGTTCTTCTGTGCGAGATATCAGGACCTAACATAGCTTGCTTAGATTTTCTAAACACAGCTCTCAGATATCTACTTATTATCAGAGCATTTTTTTCAATAGAATTCTTTTGTTCAATTTCTTGCTTGATATCGAACAATCTCTCGAATTGAATAGTTAAATTTCTACCATGAAAAATAAGCTTAAAAATTCTTTTTACTGAACCAGCTGGCCTCCAAGAAGGAGAGAATATAATTTTGAATAAGGATTGCTTTTTGTCGGGTCTATTTCCCCAGGATATAGTTACTGGAATAATGGCTATGTCACCTTCGTAACTTAGAATTTCCTCTAAATTATGAGTTTTTTGTCTCTTAAATTTCTGCTCTGAAATTAGATACTTTGGACTCTTTAAACATATAAATCTTTTGAATCCAATACCAGAGAGATTTTCAAGAGGGCTCGGCAAATTATTTTGTTTACAAATTTCATTCAGTGCAGCCAAATCAATTACAGATTCGCTTGCGAGCGCGTAAACAATATTTCTATTCCTTTCTATTTTATTTAGATCTTCAGTCCTTAACTTGGACGAGATAAGAGGCTTAATAAGAAAGCTCAATAGCTTGAAAATAAAACTATTGGTATAAAAATTCATTATTTATTAGATTTTGTTAAGTTATCTGCGGTGAGTTTACCTTTTCATAGTAAAATTTGTACTTACTTTGTACTTTTAAATTTGCCGAAGTGGCGGAATTGGTAGACGCAGGGGATTCAAAATCCCCCGCCCTTTGGGTGTGAGAGTTCGAGTCTCTCCTTCGGCACCATCTAATATTCATTTGAACATAGAGAACTATAATTTTGATTTACCTGAGCAGTTAATAGCAAAAGCTCCAATTGATGAAAGAAGCTCAAGTAAACTGCTGGTTGTTGACGATCAATTAAATGATCTAAATTTCTCTGATATTTTAGATTATCTTCACGAGGGAGATTTACTAGTTATTAATGATACAAAAGTTTTTAAAGCACGATTAGATGCTCTTAAAACTACGGGAGGAAAAGTTGAAATACTCTTGGAGAGGCAACTAGATCAACATAATGCCTTGGCAATGACAAAGTCTAATAGGCCGTTGAAGCTTAACGATAGGCTTATTATTCAAAATTCTGAAATAACAGCTGAAGTGAGTGAAAAGCATGATTATCTATGCTCATTAAAGTTTTCTCATAATCTTGATGAGGTGATAGAAAATTATGGCTCTATACCAATTCCGCCTTATATGAAAAGAAGCCCCAACCAAAGTGATTACAAAAGATATCAAACTGTTTATGCTGATAAAACAAAAGAAAGATCCTCTGCATCACCAACCGCTGGCTTACACTTTGAACAAAAGCTCTTAGAGAGAATCAAAGAAAAAGGGGTGGATATAGCTCCTATTACTCTTGATATTGGGCTAGGTACTTTTAAACCAATTACCTCTGAAGAAATAACACAACACAAGATGCATTCGGAAAGGATATACCTTTCGGAGGAAACATCTGAAAAAATAAATAAAACTCTCAGTTCTGAATCTAAGATAATAAGCGTAGGAACTACTTGTCTCAGATGCTTAGAATCAATTTATAAAGAACTTGGTGAAATTAAGCCCTATGAAGGAGAGACAGATATATTTATATATCCAGGTTTTGAATTCAATATAGTTAATTCCTTAATTACTAACTTCCACCTTCCAAAGACAACTTTACTTCTGCTGGTAAGTGCTTTTGCAGGAGAAGAAACTATAAGAGATGCATATCAGCATGCTATAGAAAATAAATATAGATTTTACAGCTATGGAGATGCAATGCTAATTAACAGAAAATAGATAATTAAATGTATACGCTAAAATCTAAAGACGGTGAGGCCAGGAGGGGGGAGATACAAACTTCCCACGGTATCTTTCAAACGCCTGCTTTTATGCCCGTTGGGACATACGGCGCTGTAAAATCTATAAGTCCTGAGATTTTAGAATCCATCCACGCCGAAATAATTCTATCTAATACATATCATCTGATGGAAAGACCAGGAGTAGAAATAATCAAAGCTAACGGTGGTCTACATAATTTTATGTCCTGGGATAAACCTATATTAACTGACTCAGGAGGTTATCAAGTTTTTAGTCTTGCAAAAAAAAGAAAAATAACTGAAGAAGGTATTGAATTCAATTCAGCTCTAAACGGCAATAAACTCTTTTTAAATCCTGAGGTTTGTATGGAACTTCAACAAGCTTATGGAGTTGATATAGCAATGGCTCTTGATGAGTGCACTCCTTATCCTGCTGAAATATCCGTAGCAAAAGAATCTATGCATTTATCTATGCGATGGGCCCAAAGATCTCGAGACGCCTTTCAAAGCGACAATTCGAGCTTATTTGGCATTATCCAAGGTGGCGTTTATAAAGATTTAAGAGAAGAATCATTAGACATTTTAAAAAAGATAGAATTTGAAGGCTATGCTATTGGCGGCTTATCTGTTGGAGAGCCAAAAGATGATTTACAAGGCATTACCAGTCACATCGCCCCTTTAATGCCCGCAAATAAGCCAAGATATTTGATGGGGGTTGGCACCCCATTAGATATAGTGAAGGCTGTAGAAAGCGGTGTCGATATGTTCGATTGTGTAATTCCCACTCGACATGCTAGAAATGGATATTTATATACTTCGGAAGGAATAGTTAAGATAAGAAACTCTATCCATAAAAATTCATTAGAAAAACTTGATCCTAACTGCGATTGTTATACTTGTTCAAAGTTTTCAAGAAGCTATCTACATCATTTAGACAAGACAAAGGAGATGCTAGGTTCTACTTTGCAAACAATTCATAATCTTTATTTTTATTTAAATCTTATGAGAAATTTGCGAGCAGCCATTGAAACAGGTACATTGCAGTCCTTTGTAAAGGAATTCGAGATAACTTGGAATAATCCAAGTAATCCCAATATAGATATTTAGAGGAGAAACATGGAACAATCACCAACTTTTTTTGATCCAACCTTATTTTTACTGTTTGGATTCATGATCCTTATTTATTTTCTGATGATACGTCCAGAAAACAAAAGAAGGAAAACTCATCAAGATATGCTTGCCAGCTTAGAGGTGGGCGAAGAAATAGTTACAGCTGGAGGAATTCTAGGAAAAGTATCTAAATTGACTGATCAATACATTGAATTATCCATTGCAGATAATACAAAAATAAAAATTCAAAAAACATCAATCTCTGCTGTTTTACCTAAAGGAACTCTAAAGTCCATCTAAGTCATGAGGCGTTACGGCATTTGGAAATATATGCTAATCCTGTTCGTTCTGGGATTTGGTATAGTATATTCATTGCCCAATTTATACGCTCCAGACCCGGCAGTTCAAATCTCTTATACTAGCAGTTCGCAATCTGCAGATACATTTCTTGTAGAAAGAGTTGAAGAAGTTATCAAAGATGAGAATATCAGTACTAAGATCGAATTAGAAAATGATTATGTTTTGATTAGAACTGATACCTATCAAAATCAATTAAAACTTAAAGATATCCTTTCAAAAAATTTGGTTAATGATGTGGTCATTGCCTTAAATTTAGCTCCAACTACTCCGAGATGGCTAATAGATATTGGTGCCAATCCGATGAAATTAGGTTTGGATCTTAGGGGTGGAGTTCATTTTTTAATGCAAGTAGACACTGAAACTGCCATAAAAAACAGACAGAATGGCACTCTTCAGGATTTGAGAATAAGATTTAGAGAAGAGAAGATCAGATACAACCAAGCATTAGTTCAAGACAATTCCTCAATACTATTAAAATTTAACAATATTGAATCAAAAGAAAAAGCAGAAGAATTTATAACTGATAACTATACACAGTTCAACCTCCCTCTTCTTTCTAACGAAAACAACTCTATAGTTCTATCTTTATCTGATCTTGAGATAGAGCAAATTGAATCTGATGCCATAGATCAGAATCTTACTACTCTGAGAAATAGGGTAAACGAACTTGGTGTTTCTGAACCCATTGTACAAAGACAAGGAAAAAAAAGGATAGTTGTTCAATTGCCTGGCATACAAGATACTGCTGAGGCCAAAAATATTTTAGGTAAGACGGCAACTCTGGAATTTCACCTTGAAGCACAAATGGATACCCCGAGATCTAGAAAGACTTCGTATCCCTATAGAAATGGGTTAGGTGCACCAGCCTTCTTGCAAGATTCTATTATCCTAGGAGGAGATCAGGTCGCAACAGCACAGGCATCGTTCGACGAAAATGGATTACCCCAAGTAAACATAACTCTTGATGGAGAGGGTGGCTCTAAGATGCATAGAGCGACAAGAGGAAATATAGGAAAACGCTTAGGAGTACTTTTTGTAGAGCAGAAAACAAGAACTATCTACGAACGGAATGAGGAAGGAAAACAAATTCCAGTCCAAGAGTCCTATGAAGTAAAAGAAATAATTAGCTTAGCGACAATCCGAGCCGCTCTTGGAACAACTTTTAGAATAACTGGTCTTGATAGTCCTAGTGAATCCTCTGAATTAGCTTTATTGCTAAGAGCCGGTGCTTTAGCAGCTCCAATGACCTTTGTTGAAGAGAGAACAGTTGGACCAAGCCTTGGTGCAGACAACATTGAAGCAGGTGTTTTTTCTATGCAACTCGGTCTGTTTTTGGTTCTTGGATTTATACTTTTTTATTATAGGATATTCGGTATAGCAGCTAGCTTGGCTTTGACGTTCAATATTGTGTTATTGGTAGCGATAATGTCTATTCTTTCAGCTACGCTTACTTTGCCGGGAATCGCTGGAATAGTATTAACAGTCGGAATGGCTGTCGACGCAAATGTGCTTATATTCTCGCGAATTAGGGAGGAGCTTAAGCGGGGAAGAGAGCCTCTAGAAGCTATAGATGCCGGTTACAACAGAGCTTTTTTAACTATATGGGACGCTAATGTAACCACTTTGATCGTAGCAGTTATTTTACTTTCTTACGGAACTGGCCCAGTAAAAGGTTTTGCTATCACTCTTTCTATAGGCATCATTACTTCAATGTTTACTGCCATTATGGGTACCAGAGCATTTGTTAATTTAATCTATGGCTCAAAGAAGAACCTTGAGAGGATATCAATATGACTTTTAATATAGATTTTCTGGCATGGAGAAAAATTGCAATCATTTTCTCATCTGTTTTTCTACTTGTATCAATTGGCTCTGTGGTTCTTAAAGAACTAAATTGGGGTTTAGATTTTACTGGAGGGACTCTCGTTGAGTTAAGCTACCCTCAAGAGGCCAATATTTCAGTTATAAGAGATACGCTTGTGAATGGCGGATTTGAAGGCGCTCAAGTTGCTAATTTTGGTTCTACAAGAGAAGTCTTGATTAAACTTCCAGGTACGGTGAGTGATAGTTTAGGTTCTGAGATTGTTGGTTTATTAAGTTCTGCTAATGCCGATCAGATTGACTTGAGGAGGATAGAGTATGTAGGTCCTCAAATTGGAAGCGAATTGAGAGATGATGGAGGAACGGCAATGCTTATTGCGCTCGCCTTCATGATGTTATACATAGCCTTTAGATTTCAATCAATGTTTGCTGGGGCAGCGGTTGTAGCATTGATTCACGACGTAATTATTGTTGTGGGTCTATTTTCGCTTATACAAATTGAATTTGACTTGACTGTTTTGGCTGCTCTATTGGCTGTAATAGGGTATTCCCTCAACGACACTATCGTTGTATCTGATCGTATAAGAGAAAATCTGAGATCCTCTGAACTCGATGAGACAAGCGATATTATTAACATGTCTTTGAATCAAACATTAGGAAGAACATTAATTACTTCTTTAACGACTTTATTAGTTTTATTTTCCTTGTATTTCCTCGGTGGTGAGCTTATCAAGAATTTTGCTTTAGCCTTAATTTTTGGCGTTGTAATTGGAACCTACTCATCTATCTACATAGCAGCTAATGCCCTGATAATGATGGGTTTAAACAAAGATCACTTAAAGGTGGAACAACCTGAAAATGCAGACGATAATCCTCTTCCCTAACTTTCAACTATTGTGGTGAAGGGTTTAATAGATTGAAGCATTGGTTTGAAGCATTTATTAGTTGAACAGATTATATTGTCTCCCTCGAGATAGTCTGGATTTCCAAAATAATCACTAACCAATCCACCAGCTTCTCTAACCAATAGACCGCCAGCTGCAATATCCCACATACCTAGTCCACTTCCCCAGAAACCATCTAATCTACCTGCAGCTACATTTGCCATATCTAATGCCGCTGAACCAGTTCTTCTAATAGTCAATCCATTTGAGTAAAGAGAACGAAAAGTCGACATATTATCGTGTCTAACGCGACCTTTATCTGTATCGTGAGAAGAATTACTTAATAAAGTGCCTGAAAGATTTTTTGCCTTGCTAACTCTAATCCTTCTATTGTTAAGATAAGCTCCTCGTCCTAAACTTGCCGTGAATTCATCTTGTCTGGCAACATCTATGATCAGCCCATGCATTGTTTTACCTTTTTCTACATAAGCAATTGAAATTGCGTAATAAGGAAACCCATGAATATAGTTCGTTGTTCCATCAAGTGGATCTATTACCCACATAGATTCTATATCTTTACCAGAACCTTCTAACCTTCCAACTTCCTCAGATACATAAGTGTGTTTGGGGTAGATTGATTTTAAGGAGTCAATAATTATAGATTCCACCTTCCTGTCGAGCTGAGTGACGAAATTCGATGGTCCTTTTTCCTTAATCTCAAGTTGATCAAGTCTGTAGGCAAAACTTAACAGTTCTTTACATCCTGCGCGAGCTGCTTCTAGGGCAATGTTTACTTTTGGTTCCATAATTAGATGCGCATCCTAACATATTGAATCTATTCCCCTGATAGAATATGCATGTGGATGAAAAAAAAATTAAGCCTGATAATTTGCTCAATTCAGTCAAGGTTGTCTTGGTTGGTACTACCCATCCTGGAAATATTGGTGCGACAGCAAGAGCTATGAAGAATATGGGTATACTTGATCTAGCTCTCGTGGAACCAAAAGAATTTCCCAGCGATGTAGCAACATTTAGGTCCAAGGCAGCTAAAGACATTCTAGAAAAAGCATCTGTTCATAGAAGTCTTGCTGAGGCCATATCTGAGTGTGAGTTAGTTGTTGGTACAAGCGCAAGAGAAAGGACTGTTCCTTGGCCGGTTCTTAATCCCAGAGAATCAGCTATAGAAATGCATAAAAGCTCTCGAAATGGAAAAGTCGCGATTGTTTTTGGTAGAGAAGATAGAGGCCTAACCAATGAAGAGTTGGGTTTATGTAATTTTCATGTACATATACCTTCAGATCCAGAATATTCGTCCCTTAATTTATCACAGGCTGTACAAATTCTAGCTTACGAGATAAGACTGGCTTATTTGCAAGATCAACATATAAATAAAGATTACTGGGATGTTGAGCTTGCAAATAACGAACAAACAGAGAGATTAATTAATCATATGGATGAACTTATGCAAGAAGTTGATTTTTATGATGTTGAAAATCCTAGGAAGCTCTTAGTAAGGGTTAGAAGGTTTTTTAAAAGAAGCAAAATAGATATTATGGAAGTTAATATTTTTAGAGGATTATTTGCTTCTATTCAAAAGAAGTTGAAATGATTTGGTTGTAAGTGTATTAGTAAAGTAATACACTGGTCTTAAGGATTGCTTCATGCAGTGGACAAACGATCAACCCATATACCAACAAGTCAGAGACCATGTTGTCTCTCTGATCATCGACAATGTTCTTAAGTCAGGTGATCCAATTCCTTCCGTAAGACAAATGGCTGTCGAAGGCGGCGTAAATCCTTTGACAGTTTCAAAGGCCTATCAAGAACTTGTTGATTTAAATATTGTCGAAAAAAGAAGAGGATTGGGCATGTTTATTACTGAAGACGCTAAAAAAGAATTATTAAAATTAGAAAAAACAAAGTTCTTGGATAATGAATGGCCTAATACTGTAAAAAGAGCAGAAAGCTTAGGAATAGATCTTATTGAACTATTAGGTAAAAAATGAGATGAATACTGAAGTTGTCATTAAAGCGAATAATATCTCAAAGAAGTATGATGAAAGTTATGCTCTTGATAGCATCGATATAGAAGTAAGCAAAGGACAAATCATGGGGCTTATCGGCCCTAATGGAGCTGGTAAATCAACATTTTTACAATCAGTTTTAGGACTTTTAAAAACTGAAGGAAATTTAGAAGTTCTTGGTTTAGATCCCAGAAAAGATCGTCATAAACTTTTAAAAGAGGTGTGCTCAATAACTGACGTGGCAGTGTTACCCAAATGGATGACAGTCCAGCAATTGCTGAGTTACATGGATGGTGTTCATCCAGGGTTTGATCTTGATAAATGTATTTCTATTTTATCAAGAACTAATATTAAGCTTCACTCGAAAATAAAAGTTCTTTCCAGAGGGATGGTTGTTCAACTCCATCTCTCATTAGTTATGGCCATAGATGCCAAAATACTTATTCTTGACGAGCCTACATTGGGACTTGATCTTGTATACAGAAAAGATTTCTATTCCCAACTAATTGAAGATTACTACGAAGGTAACAAAACTATTTTAATAAGCACTCATCAAGTTGAAGAAATCGAAGGAGTTCTCTCTGACGCTGTATTTATGAATCAAGGTCGAATCGTTATGCAAGATTCAATTGAATCAATAAATAAAAAATACTTAGAGTTAAGGCCTGATCAAAATTCAATAACCGCTGCTAAATCTTTAAATCCTATGCATCATAGAACTGAACTTGGAAGAGAAGTTATGCTTTTCGAGGATATGGATAAAGATAAGCTTATGGAGCTTGGGGATGTTAGACCTCCTGTCATTGCAGATCTATTTATGGCAATCATGGAAACGACTAAGGGCGGAGGACAGTCATGATCCAAGTTCTAAAAGCAATGATAGTTAGAGAAATTCAAGAGCATAAGGTTGCTTTCGTTTATGCACCATTTTTTGTATCCATCATTTTATGTTTTGTGATCGCATCAGTATATTTTGGTGGAACAAATATCCAAACAGACCAATTCAATTTTTCTACAGAATATTATGACGAAGAGATAAGACAAGCGATGCAATCAGTCTCCAGTGTCTCTAGGATCGATATTGTTAGAACTGGATTGCTTGTGCTTGGATTTCCTATTCTACTTACTGTTGGGTTTGGACTACTGGCTTACAGTCTTTCGACTTTTGCTGATGAAAGAAAAGATAGAAGCTTAATTTTTTGGAGATCCTTACCTGTATCAGATTTAACAACAGTTCTATCAAAGGTTTTTATAGTAACCCTAATAGTTCCATTAATGGTTATACCCTATATTATTCTTTTGCAACTTGTTTCTATGACAAGTGCATCAATATTCTTTGCTACAAATGACATCGTATCTTTTGGCTGGTTATGGGGGTCTTATATCATCACTGATTGGTTCAGGATTATATTCAGTTTGTGGGCTCAAGCTCTATGGTCATTGCCCTTATTCTTATGGTTAATGTTAGCCGGAACTTATGCAGCAAGACCTATTGCGGGAGCTATAGTACCGCCTGTAATTTTAATAGTACTTGAGGGAGTTATTTTTAAGACAAACCTTGTTCTAGAATTTATTGAAAATCGAATTGGATTTTGGTCAAGATCAGACTCCTTTCCAAAGGAATATCAAGAAATAAGGGTAGTAGATATTTCTGATATTTTGCTTTTATTTTCTACCCAAGCCTTTTGGATTGGAATTTTAGCTAGTGTAATTTTAGTAGCAGGCATAGTTTATGTTCGTTCTTCAAATAGCGATCATGCTATAGATTAAAAATACATTTGACCTAGGAAGCTACCCTCCATACAATGCCCATTTTTGGCCCGTTCGTCTAGTGGTTAGGACATCTGGTTTTCATCCAGGCAACAGGAGTTCGATTCTCCTACGGGCTACCAACCTCTCAAAAAAATATGAACTTCCTCACCCTAATTATTTCAGCATTTGTATACTGTTATCGCTTCATTCGTTTTTCATTTAGAAATTTTTTTAATGCTGTCGCATACGCTTTCATAAACTATTTTAGCTTTTCGGGTAGGGCAACAAGATCTCAGTTTTGGTATTTTTTTCTTTTTTGTATATTGCTTTATCTATTTACATTGAGTTTATCTATCGCGGGCCTTGAAGAAGTTATATCAAATGCAGACTCTAGTCAGGAAAGTAGTAGAGAAATATTAACCTACCTTCTGACTTCTTGGTTTGGTTTATCAGTAATGATCACTTTCATTCCGCAAATAACGCTTTCAATAAGAAGGTTACATGATATTGGAAAATCGGGATGGTGGTATGTAGGTCTCCAAATTGTTCCTAGTTTGATGCCTAATGTTTTTCCTTTTCAATTCATCGCGATTATGGCGCTTTTTGTTTTTATATACTTTATGGCGCTTGAGGGTGAAGAGGACAATTCGTACGGTCCAAGTACACTACAAAAATAAAGTTAAGTTTATGTAATTGGAGCTAAGATAGTTTCAGCTAGCTCTACCCAATAAGTTGCTCCTATCGGTAAAACTTCATCATTGAAGTCATAACCTGGATTATGAATCATACAAGATCCTTCACCATCTCCATTTCCAATCCAAATATAGCTCCCCGGTTTCTCTTGAAGCATGTATGCAAAATCTTCAGATCCCATACCAGGGGTAGGAGAGAGATTAACCATTTCCTCACCAGATATTTTTTGTGCAACTTTACCAGAAAGCTCTGCCTCATCTGCAGTATTGATTGTTGCAGGATATCTATGCTCAAACTCAAATTCAAAATTAGCTCCATAAGCAGCACAAATAGATTCAGTTATTTGCCTCATTTGTTTTTCTAATTGACTTTGTACTTTCGGGGAAAAACATCTCGTGCATCCTTTAATTTCTATTTCATTAGGAATTACATTGTAAGCATCCCCACCATGGAATTGAGTAACGCTTAACACCACTGGCTCTTGGGGATCAATATATCTACTCACAATAGATTGATAAGCGTCTATAACTTTAGTACCAATGATAATAGGATCTATTGTTGTTTGAGGCATTGCAGCATGGCCGCCCTTACCAATTATTTTAACGTTAAAGATATCAAAAGCAGCCATGATTGGCCCCTGTTTTACAGCAAAAGAGCCTACTGGCATTCCAGGAATATTGTGCATGCCAAAAACTGACTCAACAGGATATTTTTCAAATAATCCTTCATCTATCATTGCTTTTCCACCACCTTCATTTTCTTCAGCAGGTTGAAATATAAAATTAACTGTTCCGTCAAAATCTCCTTTTTCTGCGAGGTATTTAGCTGCGCCGAGTAGCATTGTCGTATGACCATCATGACCACAAGCGTGCATTTTTCCTGGATTTTGAGACTTATGAGCAAAGTCATTCGCTTCATGTATTAGGAGTGCATCAAGGTCTGCTCTTAGACCAATAGATCTATTTCCACTTCCTTTCTTAAGAGTGCCTACGACTCCTGTACCGGCAATCCCTGTCTCAACCTCTATTCCAAAGCTTTCTAATTTCTCAGCAACTATTTTGGCTGTCCTGTGCTCTTCAAAGGCAATTTCAGGATGAGAATGAATGTCTCTTCGCCAAATTTGCATTTCAGGTTGAAGCTCTTGTAATTCTTTAATTATTTTCATGGATTTAATTTATAACCTTATAAACCTTAGGGCAAGAATAAAAGGAATTGTTATATAATGCGCATTTTTTAAACCTCAAAGAAAAAGATGGAAGTAACCATGAAAGAAGTTAGAGAAGAGATCGATCTTCTCGACAAAGAGTTGGTGATGTTGTTGGCTAGGCGTCAGAAATGTGTCGAAATGGCTGCATTGGTAAAAAATGACAAAAACCTGATAATAGACGAAGAGAGAATTGAAGAAGTTATTTCTAAGGTAACCTCATTTGGGGAGTCTTGTGGATTAGATAAAAATATATCCGAAAAACTATGGAGAAAATTGATAGAGCTTTCTATCGAACATGAATTTAAAGAACTCGATTCCATTCAAAGCTCTAACTAGGTTAATTAGAAAATTTATCTATAAAACCTAAAGTTTCCTTTATCATCTGATTTCTGGGCAAAGGCCAGCGACCCGAATCCTATCCATTTAACAACTCCAAAAATCAATAATTGATTGTTATTGTTATTTCAATATAGCAAAAATTAAGATAACTTATTAAATTAATACCAAGGAAATAATAATGAAAAAAAATAATGATTTATCTTTCTTAGGAGAGAGCAATCGTCATCAATTTGACCAATTCAATAATCTTTTCAATGGAGTAGAATCCTTTATGGGTTATTTACCAAATGCTCATTTATTGATGGCGGAAAGGCCAGAACTATTGACGAATTTCTCCAACTTAGCGAGCACAATATTTCAAGCAGAGGGTATAGATATTCAGACTAAACAATTAATTGCCTTAGCTTCAAGTTTATCTTCAGGTTGTAAGTATTGCCAGGCTCATACCTCACATGGAGCTGAAAGAGCTGGTGTTAGCGCCAAGAAAATATCAGATATCCTGAAATATACTGAGAGTGATTTATTTGATGATAAGGAAAGAGCTCTACTCGATTTAGCTTTCGCTGCGGGAAAAACGCCCAATGAAAGTAACAAACATCACTTTGACCAATTAAAAAAGTATTTTTCTAAAAAAGAAATTATAGATATAGTTTCAGTTATATCGTTATTTGGATATCTTAATAGATGGAACGATACGTTAGGAACGGTTTTGGAAGACATTCCTGAAGACTTTGTTGAAGATAACTTAAAGCCTTTAGGTTGGATTTAGGAGAGGAAAATGGAAATACCATACGAAAAAACACTTGCAGACTTATTTAGATGGAGGGTTGCTGAGTCAGGTGAAGATGTTGCACATAAATTTATAGATAAAGAAACAACCTATGCAGAGCTAGATTCTTATGCAAATAAAGTTGCGCAAGGTCTTATTAGTCTAGATTGCAAACCAGATAGCAGAGTAGCTTTTTTAGGAAAAAACTCTGATTTATTTTTTGAATTCTTATACGGAACCATTAAATCTAATACTGTTACTGTTGGAATAAATTGGAGACTAGCACCTCCTGAAGTTGCTTACATTATTAATGATTCAAAAAGTGAGGTTTTACTAGTGGGACCTGAATTCTTCGGTTTGATTGAAGAAATTAAAAATGACATTCCTACTGTAAAGAAAATACTTACAGTTGGTGGAAGTCACGAAGAGTGGGAAGATTATGTAACTTGGCGCGATTCGCATGATGATGTTGATCCTATGCTTGAAAGCAAAGGCGAAGATGATGTGATTCAGCTTTATACCTCAGGAACAACAGGTCATCCTAAAGGCGTCCAACTAACAAATGATAACTTTAGTAGCTGTTTTCTTATGAATGAAGATTCGATGTATAGAGAAATGGAACAGGGGGAGGTAAATTTGGTCTGCATGCCAATTTTTCATGTTGCTGGAACAAATATGGGTTTAGCTGGCATGGTAACAGGCGCAAAAAATATAATAATACCTGAAGTTGATCCTACGCTTATTCTAAAACTCATAGAGCAAGAAAAAATCCAGCATGCTCTTTTTGTTCCCGCCGTAATACTATTTTTAGTACAGCATCCTGAAGCAGCTTCTACAGATTTTTCTTCCTTAAAGACAGTAATATACGGAGCTTCTCCAATCACTGACGATACCCTAATAAAAGCTATGGAATTGATGAAATGTGACTTCTGGCAAGTTTATGGATTAACAGAAACAAATGGCGCAGTGACTTTCTTGTATCCAGAGGATCATGATATTTCACGAGGTAAACTAAGGTCATGTGGTAAAGCAGGAAAAGACGTCGGATTAAGAGTTGTTGATGCTAATGATAATGACGTTCCTGTAGGTGAAGTTGGAGAGGTAATAATTAGGTCACTCAATAACATGAAAGGATATTGGAATAGACCTGATGCTACTGAAGAGGCAATAAAGGATGGATGGTTCTATTCAGGTGATATTGGTTACTTCGATGATGAAGGATTTTTATACATACACGATAGAGTCAAAGATATGATAGTTTCTGGAGGAGAAAATATTTATCCTGCGGAAGTCGAAAATGCTCTTTTAAGTCATCCTCAGATTGCAGATGCTGCTGTAATTGGAATTCCCGATGATAAATGGGGGGAAGCAACCAAAGCATTTATTGTGCAAACTGAAGGTGAACCTCTAGCCGAAGCTGACGTTATTTCATATGTTAGAACCCAGATTGCCGGTTATAAATGTCCCAAAACAGTAGAGCACATTGATGCACTGCCAAGAAACCCTTCTGGAAAAATCCTCAGAAAAGATTTACGCGCACCTTACTGGGAAGGTAGAGAAAGGAACGTTTCTTAAAAATTAGATTGAAATTTCGATTAGATAAACGACTCGAGAGTGATACCTTTTGGGTAGGGGATATGCCTCTATGTAAAGTACTCTTAATGAATGTAGCTAACTTTCCTTGGATTATACTGGTACCTAGAGTTTCAGATAAAAGTGAGATATTTGACTTGAATCAATCAGATTTAGAAAAGTACCATAGAGAAACAAGCTATCTTTTGCAAAGTATGTCCAAACTCTATGTGGCTGACAAAATGAATATTGCCAGCTTAGGCAATCTCGTCCCTCAATTGCATACACACATTATAGTAAGGTATAAAAAAGATGACGCTTGGCCCAATCCTGTTTGGTCTTATCCTGAGATGATCCCTTATAAGACGAACAAATACCAGATGGAGATTGACAAGATTAAGAAGCTTGTTGATGATTATGATTAGGGAGAATATTTATGAATGACTTTAGTCCAGAGAGTTTTGAAAAGAAGGATCTACCTTTCGTAGTTAACCGACTTAGTCCAAGTATTGGAGGTGAAATCTTAGGGATAGATCTATCGCAACCACTAGATAAAAAGACGAAAGACCTAATATACGAAGCTCTATTGGTTTATAAAGTTATTTTTTTTAGAGATCAAAATATTTCGACTGAACAACACATAGAATTTTCAAAAAACTTTGGTGAATTAGAAATACATCCCTTTGCCCCTAAAAAGGATCTTTTTCCAGAAGTTCTTGTCATAACTCATAATGAAAAAAGTAGAGGAAGAGAGAATACTTGGCATTCTGACGTTACGTGGAGACTAGAACCTTCCCTTGGATCGGTTCTAAGAATGATTGAAAAACCCGATCATGGAGGTGACACCCTATTTGCTGATATGTACGCGGCTTACGAAGGTTTGACTGATGAAATAAAAGAAAAATTAGAAGGAGCAATAGCCGTCCATGATTTTGCTAACTTTCGAAATAGACTAATACAGGAGGGGAAATCAGAAGAAGAAATAGAAGCTTTCAATAAACAATATCCTATGCCTGAACACCCTGTTATTAGGACGCACCCAGACACTTTAAAAAAAGTTATTTATGTAAATGCAGCCTTTACTCAATATATTAAAGATTGGGATCCGGAAGAATCTACACAGATGCTTAATTATCTATATTCAAGAGCCTCTATACCTGAATATCAATGTCGATTTGCTTGGCAAGATAACTCTATAGCATTCTGGGATAACAGGGCATGCCAACATTACGCAAATTCAGATTATTGGCCTAATGTAAGGAAAGTGGAAAGAGTCACTATTATTGGAGATAGACCTTACTAGGCCTCTTTAGTAAGACATTAATCATAAATGAATAAGAATTCAGTTATAGACTGGTCTTTAATCATTGCTATAGGCATAGCCTGGGGGTCATCATTCTTATTTATCAAAGTATCAGCCCCTGAAGTAGGTCCTATCACTTTAGTTTTTTCAAGACTTTTGATAGCTTCAATGTTGTTGACTCCGTTCTTTATAAGAAGAGAGCACTTGTCGAACATTAAAGAAGATTTCCCATCAATTCTTTTTTTAGCACTAATTAATGCCTCTGTTCCATTTTACCTTTTTTCTAAAGCAGCCATCGAATTGAATGCAGGAACTATGTCCGTACTAAATGGTACAACACCTTTGTTTGCTTTTATTATTGCAACTCTTTGGTTGAGATTAGGCTCTAACTGGACTCAATTACTTGGTATTTTTATCGGCATGATTGGACTAATCATATTCGTTGGATACGAATCTCTAGAATTCTCTCTAATTGCCCTCATTTTGTGCCTCTTGGCTTCCTTCTTTTATGCATTTAGTTCCAACTTCATATTCAAAACTAAAGAAATCGACGCCACCTACTTGGCATCTATGACTTTATTGGTTGCAACATTTTTAGTTTTTCCATTCACCTTCTTAGAAAGTGGATTGAACTTCGATCATCCTAATGAAGTTTTATTAAGTGTTTTCCTTCTGGGTTTCTTATGTACCGGTATGGCTTATATGGGATATGTTGTTTTGATTAAGAGAGTAGGGCCCGTTAAAGCTTCCACAGTAGTATTGATCGTTCCTGTATCGGGGATGTTATGGGCTAACTTATTTCTAAATGAGGCTATTACCTCAACGATGTTATTGGGATGTCTACTAATTATTACAGGAGTAGGCCTGGTAAATTTCTTTAAAGATGAGGCTTCCAGTTAAGAAGACTTGGATAGGTATACAACACTGTGATCATCGTAATCCTTGGTGCCAACTTCTTTGAATCCAAAGTTTTCGTGAAAAGCCAAGGACGGTTCATTCCTAGGTATGGTATTGACCTCACAACAGGTAATAACATCTAATTCCTTAGCTATTTCGATAGTTTTTTCATAAATTTTACGGCCAAGACCCTTTCGCCTGTGACCGTCTTTGATTGCTATTCTATCAACATACAAGAATGGATAATTCTGGGAATTAAAAAAATCATAATTGAGGGAGTCATAATCTTGACCTTCTCTCATCAGAATAATGAATCCTGCTATTTCATCTTTTCTAATAACTATTAGATGGCTACTCCAATCTATGAGTGATTTCAATCTACCCATATCAGAAACACTTCCAACCTCTGGAATATTAGCTTGGTTGATAGCTAAGATCTCTTCTAGATCAGAGCTAAGATAAGGCTCTTTAAGAACTTCGAGTTTATACAATGATTAACTCAGTTCGAGGCCTTCTAAATTGCCTTTCGCTCTCCACTTCTCCATAAGAGAAAAGAATTCTATTGGACCACCGCCGTAAGTATTGTTTTGAGGAGTTTGGTTCACTTTTCCCTCATTGTTGTAATACCCTGGAGTGCAGTTTTCTTGAAATTCTGCTGTTAATCTAGCTTTTTCAATAATTGTTTGTATCCATTTCTCTTCGGCCTCTTGTGAAGCTTCAATTCGCTTAGCTCCTTTGTCTTTAGCAGTTTTGAGAATATGTGCTAAGTGAATACTTTGTTCGTCTAATGAGTACGTATAAGTCGCTGTGAAGCCGGACTGAGCCGGTCCAAAGAAGAACGAATTAGGAAAACCTCTGCTATGCATTCCATGAAATGTAGCAAGGCCATTTTCCCATTTTTTAGAAACAGTAAGACCATCAGTGCCATGAATTTGATATCCAGCCCTTCTACTGTAATCAGTTCCAACCTCAAATCCTGTAGCAAAAATAATACAGTCTACCTCGTATAATTTCCCTTCAAAAACTATACCTTCTGCTGTTATTTCTTCTAACCCTTTCCCATCCGTATTCACCAATTCAACATTAGGATTATTAAATGTTTTTAGGTACTCGTCATGGAAACAAGGACGTTTACAGAATTGATTGTAGTAAGGCTTCAAGGACTCAGCAGTATCTTTGTCCTCTACAACCTCATCTGCTCTTGCTCTGACTTTTTCCATTTTCTGGAAATCAGCCATTTGCATGGCATTTCTTAAGTCCATTGCATCAGTAACTTTCTCTGTCATATAAGCCTTGAATCCAGTTTTATACATTTTAGGAGAGAAGATAGCTGAAACTGCCCAGGATGCCATTTGAAGCTTAGAAGGTGCTTTATTTCTTAAATTACCAAAGAGTAATCTAAATGCTTCTGTCCACCCATCTGATACCAAATCTTCTTTTACCATGCCGCCAGTCAAGAGCGTTTCAAAATTTTTCCTTCTTTCATCATGCCAACCTTTGGGTTGAGTAGATATCCAGTTAGGATCTGTAGGCTGATTATTTCTTACGTCTATTGAAGAAGGTGTTCTTTGGAAGACATATAGCTTCTCTGCAGAAGCTCCTAAATGGGGGACGCACTGAACCGCAGTTGCACCTGTTCCAATAATGGCTACTTTCTTATCTTTAAGATTTGATAGATCGCCATGCGAAGATCCTCCGGTATATGCATAATCCCAACGGCTAGTATGAAAAGTATGTCCCTTGTAGTCATTTATACCTTTAATTGCAGGTAACTTAGGTCTATTAAGGGGTCCATTAGAGTGAACAACATACCTAGCCTTGAGTTCATCACCTTTATTTGTTTTGACAGTCCATCTAAGAGACTCCTCATCCCAGTCCGTGGAGGTTACTTCAGTTTGCATGCACGCATTGTCATAAAGTTTGAATTTTTCACATATAACTTTGCAATACTCTAGGGTTTCGGGTGCGTTAGTATATTTTTGTTTAGGTACAAAACCAGTTTCTTCTAGTAGAGGGAAATAGATATAAGATTCGATATCACAAGACGCACCTGGATATCTATTCCAGTACCAAGTTCCTCCAAAATCTCCACCTTTTTCTATGATTTTGAAGTCATCTATACCAGCTTCTCTTAATCTAGCTCCAGCAAGCATGCCACCAAAACCGCCACCAATTATCACAACCTCAACATCTTCTTTGAAAGCTTCTCTTTCAATCTCTTGGTCAATGTAAGGATCTTCTACAAAGTATGAGAATTCACCTTTTACTTCTTGGTATTGATCATTACCGTCTTGTCTGAGACGCTTATCTCTTTCTTCTCTGTACTTTTTTCTTAAATAATCTGGATCAAAATCAAAACTTTCTAATTCAACTGCCATATTTAGCCCCCTACGAAAATACTAATTTAAATTTAAAAGAAATTCATTGAAATATGAAGATAAAAAACTATCTATAGTTTATTAGAGATTAAGTTCAAGAATTCCATGCGAGATTTCTGATTTTCTCTGAATACACCAATCATTCGACTTGTTATCGTGCTAGAACCATGTTTGTTTACCCCTCTACTGCTCATACATTGATGTTCTGCATCTATTACAACTGCGACGCCTTTGGGTTGAAGGACATCATTAATAGTATCAGCAATTTGTGCTGTCATAGTTTCTTGAGTTTGGAGTCGTTTACCAAACATATCTACTACTCTTGCCAATTTACTTAATCCCACGACTCTTTGATCAGGCAGGTAAGCAACATGTGCTTTGCCTATAATAGGCACCATATGATGTTCACAGTGTGACTGCAGAGGAATGTCTTTTACTAAAACAATTTCATCGTATCCTTCAATCTCTTCAAAGACTTTAGATAGAATTTCTTTAGGGTCTTTATCGTATCCCTCATAAAATTCTTCATATGATTTAACTACTCTCTTTGGGGTTTCTAGCAGGCCTTCTCTAGAAGGATCGTCTCCGGCCCATGCAATCAGGGTTCTAACGGCTGCTTCTGCTTCTTCCCTTGAAGGTTTTTGATTCCTTTCGTTGCTCATAATTTACCTCTGTAATAATTATACATCATGATTTTAAAAAAAATTACAGTATGGATTTATCCATCTACTAGATATAAATTAACAGACTAATAAAACAAAAGTGGAGAAAAAATGAGCGATTTTAATACACCTAATTTTTCTGTAGATCTATCTGATCAAGTAGCATTGGTAACAGGAGCTTCTTCTGGTCTTGGATATAGATTTTCAAAAGTACTAGCTAAGTGTGGTGCTAAAGTTGCTTTGGCAGCCAGGAGAGTTGAAAAACTAGAGGCTCTTGAGAAAGAAATTAGAGATGACGGAGGTGAGTGTGCTGTTGTGCCTTTAGATGTGCAAGATAGGGATAGTATCAGAAATGCAGTAGATGTTGTTGAAAACCAAATGGGTTTAATTAATACATTAATCAATAATGCCGGTATGGTTGATGCACAGTGGGC
This sequence comes from uncultured SAR86 cluster bacterium, assembly GCA_902559365.1. Taxonomy (GTDB): domain Bacteria; phylum Pseudomonadota; class Gammaproteobacteria; order Magnimaribacterales; family Magnimaribacteraceae; genus Magnimaribacter. Next base: position 26,694 of record CACEHP010000009.1, on the reverse strand, counting down.
TATCAAACAGGATGATGCTTTAATTGATGGTGTTGTAGACACTAACCTGGTAGGTCCATATCTGCTCTCTAATGAAGTTGCAAGAAGGCTTATAAAAGCAGAACAACCTGGTCGAATGGTAAACATTGCCTCAATGGCTGCATTTAATATAAGTCCAACCTCCGCTTCCGTTCTGTATTCCACAACAAAATCGGCTATTGTAAGAATGACGGAGTCTCTTGCAGTGGAATGGGCAAGGAATAATATTAATGTAAATGCTATAGCGCCAGGAATATTTCATTCTGAGATGGCTGATGCCATGCTGGAAAGGATAGGGGATGTTAGCAAGGGTCTGCCTAGAAAAAGAATATGTGTGCCGGAGCAGATGGATTCAACACTTTTATTTTTAGTTTCCCCTTCATCAGAGTGCGTCACGGGAACTTGTATAAAAATTGACGATGGACAAACAGCTCGATAGCTATACCTATGGGAAATCTCTACTTAACTTATAGAGAGGGGTTTCCTAAAGACCTTGATAGCACCTTTATTGAAAATACTGATGGCACAATAATCAGTTATGGAGAGTTAGAAGAAGAGTCGGCTAAATATGCAAATGGCTTATCTGAATTGGGCTTACAACCAGGAGATAGAGTTTCTGTTCAGCTCGATAAAAGCCATGAAGTTGTTTTTATTTATTTAGCCTGTTTAAGAGCTAATCTTATTTTTCACCCTATTAATACAGCCTACAAAGAAAATGAATTATCTTTTTTATTAAATGATGCCAAGCCTTCTGTCTTTATCTGCGAAAAAGAAATTTATGAAAATATAAGTTTCTTGAATTTAGAGGAATCCATATCACATGTCTTCACTCTAAATCCTGCTGACCATGAATCCATTCAATCTATAAAGAAAGAGGGTGATCATGAAATTGTTGACTGCTCTCCTGATCATACTGCCGCTTTGCTATATTCCTCTGGAACGACTGGTCGACCTAAGGGAATTATGCTCACTCATGGCAATATAGGATCTAATGCTCATGCATTGAAAGATGCATGGGGCTTTAGCGATGATGACATCTTGCTACACAGCTTACCCATTTATCATGTACACGGATTGTTTGTGGCTCTAGGATGTGTTTTTTTATCAGGTTCAAAAATCTTATGGACCAAGTCTTTTGATGTAGAGCAGGCAATAGAACTATTGCCTAGATGCACAGTAATGATGGGTGTGCCTACTTACTACACGAGATTAGTAGCATCTAAAGACTTAGATAAAAGTTGCGTCAACAACATGAGACTGTTTATATCTGGTTCTGCTCCTTTATTAGAAGAAACGTTTATTAAATTTTATAAAAAAACAAATCATCATATTCTTGAAAGATATGGCATGACAGAAACTAACATAATTTGCTCTAACCCTCTTGAAGGTGAGCGTAAGCCTGAAACTGTCGGTATGCCATTAAAGGATATCAACTTAAGGATAGTGGATGATTCATTTAATACTCTAGAAAATGATGAAATAGGGCACATTCAGGTCAAAGGTCCTAATGTATTCAATAGTTATTGGAATCTTCCCGAAAAAACAAAAGAAGATTTCTCATCAGATAATTATTTCAATACTGGAGACAAAGGATTTGTCGATAAAGATGGATATCTCTCAATTGTCGGCAGAACGAAAGATATGATAATTTCTGGCGGTCTCAATGTTTATCCCAAGGAAGTTGAATCATTGATCGATGGTTATGAAGAAGTAGAAGAATCTGCAGTAATAGGACTGGCAGATAAAGATTTAGGAGAGAGTGTTACAGCAATTGTTGTTCTGAATGCAAATTTTTATTTAAGCGAAAACGATATAATTTTTAGACTAAAGAAAGATATAGCTGGGTTTAAAGTCCCAAAAACGGTCATTTTTGTTGACGATCTTCCCCGAAATGCCATGGGTAAAGTTCAAAAGAATATTCTCAGAGATAAATATCAGTAAAGAATTTTTATAATTTTAAATTCGTTTATAATGCTCCCACAAGCGAGATTGGTATAGTGGTATTACGCAACCTTGCCAAGGTTGAGAGACGAGTTCAATTCTCGTATCTCGCTCCATACATCTGACTCTAATTTTGCTAGTGTAAGTTAAGAGTTATTTAAAAGTGCAAGACCTTCAAAAAAAATATCTAAATTCCTGGGCTATAGGAAGTGTTGGTGGAGGTGCTTCTGAAGCCTTCATGTCCATGTTCTTGCTTTATTTTTATAATCAGGTTTTGGGCTTAAATCCTTTTTTATGCGGGCTAGGTATAGCTTTATCTTTATTTGTAGATGCTTTTTCAGACCCAATGATTGGAGGCTTATCTGACCGGACAAGATCACGTTTTGGTAGAAGGATACCTTACATGTTTATGGGTCTTTTCGGTTTCGCGCTGGGAATTTTTTTACTCTTTAATGTTCGAATTGGCGATACCCAGTTAGGTTTATTTTTACAGCTTTTACTTTTTATTATCATTACAAGGATTAGTAGCACCATGTTCTTTATTCCTAGGGCCTCTTTAGGAGTTGAGATGATAAAAGGATATGAACAAAGAAATTTACTTCATGCCAGGGATAATAACTTTGGCATTTTAGGAACTGTCATATTTTATAGTGCCATAGCTATTATTTTTGGAAACAACTGGAATCGAGAAACTGGCTACGAGGCAGTTTCTTTAATAGTGATAGGCCTTTTTCTAGCAACAAGCATTTTTTCCGTTTTTAAACTTAGAAATATCGAGTCGCTTTTTGAGAAGACATCCATAGAAGATAAAACTCAGCATATAGGAGTTTTAAAAGGTCTAACCTTGTTATGGAAAAATGACTCTTGGCGAAATTTAATCATTGGCACTTCATTGTTTGGAATAGTAGGTTCCTTATCAAGCGTTTTTAGCATTTATATGATTAACTTTTTTTGGTTATGGCTGCCAAATGAATTTACGCTTATTTTGGCGTTATCAATACCTGGAGCAATGATAGCGGCATTAAGTGCCAATAAACTTTTGGAAAATCGTGATAAGAAAAAAACAGTTTTATTACTGACATGTATTTTAATTTCTATTGGACCTTCGCTGACCATTCTGAGAATCCTAGATATTAAGTTTGAAACTGAAATCCTTCCAGAAGTGGGGTTAGGTATCTACAGTCTCCTTTTTATTATAGTAGCTCTGCATTCATCCTTTATGGCGGGTGTGCGGGTAATAAATGGAATTGTTTTTAGTTCTATGTTTTCCGATGTAGTGGAAGATCATCAAAAGAACACATACTCTAGATCCGAAGGATTAATTATTTCTGTAAATGGTTTATCGGGGAAAATATTAGGAGGAGTTGGAATATTGTTATCAGGAACACTGTTATCTTTAGTGGGATTTGGAGAAGATGGTTCTATAGAAGATAAAAGAGAAGCTGTAACTTCTCTTGCAATTTTCTCAACCGCTTTGTTGTTCGTTATTGCACCTATCTCTTTATTCTTTATTTCAAAATACAAAATAAATAAATCTATTCATGAGGATAATCTTCATGAATTAGGTTATGAAACTGGTAGAGTTGAAATATGACCAACTCTTCTACATCAAACTATCCTCCTAGAAGGGCAGGTTACTCGGCCGTTGTTGTTATGACTTTGGCACAAGTATTTGCTTTCATTGATAGACAAATACCAGCAATGCTTGTTGAGCCCATCAAACAAGACTTTAGTCTCAATGATTCGCAGATAGCCTTATTGGGAGGAGCTGCCTTTTCAATTTTCTACGCAATTATGGCACTGCCAATTGGCTATGCTGTAGATAGATACAAAAGGGTAAATGTACTAGGCACTGGTATTTTTGTTTGGTCTTTAATGACAACCCTTGCAGGCCTAGCAAACAGCTTTGGAAGATTATTTGGGGCTAGAATTGGAGTGGCTGTAGGTGAGGCAGTGATGGCGCCTGTAAGCGTATCTTTAGTAAGTGATTATTTCCCCCAAAATAAACAAGGTAAGCCTATGGGAATAATTACTGCTGGAGTTTATATTGGTATAGGTGCTACTTTAATAGGTGGAGGTTATCTTATTGATTATCTTACAGATATTGGTGGAATAACAATTCCTGGTATCGGTTATTTCAAACCTTGGCAGGCAACTTTTTTGGTTGTAGGCATACCAGGAATATTAATATCTATTGCTGCTTTTATGTTGCATGAGCCGAGGAGACTAGGTCTTGCTCAAACACCAGAAAAAGACTCTAAATCTATAAATATTTTTTCACATCTAATTAAAAATAAATCTACTCTTATTCCCATGTTTGCTGGATTAATATTTATGGCCCTGATCTTTTATTCATTTACCTTTTGGGCTCCATCCATGATGGTTAGAACTCATGGTTTGAGCCTCACTGAGGTTGGGTTCAGTTTGGGAATAATAACCATTCTTTCTTCAATACTTGGCACAATAAGCTCTGGTGCAGTAGTTGATTATTTAAGATCAAAGGGTCGAACTGATGCACCTATAAGGACTGCCATGTTCGCGTGTATTTTTGCTATGCCAGCAATATGCTTAGCCCCTATAGTAGAAAATGTAGTGGCTGCTTGGATATTGATAGGAATCTATTTATTCTTTATAAGTTCTTTTGCACCTATAGGTCTATTGGCTGTAAGTGGTGTTTCAAGTAATGAAGTAAAGGGTCAAATGGCAGCAGTACATGCTTTCTTGATGATGGCATTTGGATTAAGTCTTGGGCCTCAAATCACAGCATTCTTTACTGATTTTATCCTGCAAGATGAATCTAAACTAGGATTGGCAGTCTCTTTGACCGGAGGTCTTGTTTTACCTATAGCCGCGGTATGCTTTTGGATGTCTCTTAAAAGATACAGAAAAGCTTATGATCAACTTGCTGTCTAATTGATTTTTTAAACACTAACTCTTAGTCTGTATAAATGGATGTCTTAATAGTTGTCTTATTAATCTTAATAATAGGTCTTATTCTCTTTAATTCACTTAGAGGTGATAAGAGTAATGAAGAGTCTGAAGACTTTCTTAAAGGAATTGATAATTCAATTGAAATTCAAAGAACTACTATAGGAGAATTATCTAAAGATATTCAATCTTTCAACGAACCACTCTCTAAATTAAATCGATACTTATCAGGTGGTACTCTTGCCGGTAAGTTTGGAGAATGGTCTTTAGAATCAATTATTAAGGATATCTTCCACCCAAATCAATTTGAAACAAATGCAGAAGTTATACCTGGAAGTGGTAAAAGAGTTGAATTCATAGTCAAACTTCCTGAAGGCCTAGTTTTGCCTATTGATGCAAAATTCCCCTCTGCACTTTTTGATAATTATCTCAATGCAAGCGAACTCGGAGACGAAAAGCTTGTAAAGAAATCAAAAGACGACATAAAAAGACATGTCCTTAAGGATGCCTCTGATATTAAAGAAAAGTACATTCAATCAGGTATAACTGTTGATCTTGGAGTGATGTACATTCCAAGTGAAAGTTTAATGCAAATAATAGACTCTCTAGACAACATAAGAGAATCCATTTTTCGTGACTATCGTGTTTTGATCATGGGCCCTAATTCCTTAGCTGCTTATTTAATTAGTGTTCACATGGGCTTTAGAACCCTGGCTCTTAATGAAAGAGCTGGAGAGATAATGAATGAATTTGGAAAATTAAAAAAAGAATTTGAGAAATTTAGCGGTTCTACCGAGGATATAATGAAAAAAGTAGACGCCCTGCAGAAATCCATAAACGAGTATTCAACTCGAGAAAGGCAAATGCAACGTGCTATAGACAATATGGATAAACTTGATTCTTAAAAACTCCTATGTCTTTTGAAAAAGTTCATGATGAAATAATTGATCTTCTTTCTGAGGATGCTGATCAACAATTCATTTTTCTTACCGGCGCAGCAGGAACTGGAAAAACAACTCTTCTTGAAAGAGTAAAAAATCAACTATCCTTTAAGAAGATGGTAGTTGCTCCAACAGGTATTGCTGCCCTTAATATTGGCGGAACAACAATTAATTCTGCATTCAGGATTGGGTTTGACACCATTCCTGTTATCACAAAATCCAAAGATCCAAGATTTGGAAAATTACTAAGGAATCTAGAATTATTAATAATTGATGAAGTATCAATGGTAAGAGCTCCAATGCTAGACGCAATTTCTCAATCTCTTCAAATCCACAGAAATTCGGAAAAACCGTTTGGAGGTGTTCATGTTTTGGCTTGTGGTGATCTTTTCCAACTTCCTCCTATAATTAAAGAGAGTGAAGAGAGAATAATATATGAGAAATATGATTCTGTTTATTTCTTTGATTCTCATGCCTTTAAAGACATGGATGAAATTCATTTTTTTGAATTAACTGAATCTTTTAGACAAGAAGAAGACCAAAAATTCTGTGAGCTTTTAAATAATATACGTATTGGAAAAAACCTTGAACCTACTATAGATCAAATTAACTCTCAGTGCTTTGATCCAACATTAGAGTCAGATTTTTTCATGACACTTACTTCTAGAAAAAAAAGAGCAGAAGAATTAAATGAATATAAATTAGGTCACATAGAAGGCGAGGAAGAGGTTATAAAATCAAAGGAATCCGGAGACCTGAATGAAAACGATTTACCTGCACCTAGGGAGCTAAAAATTAAAGTTGGTGCTAACGTTATGTTTATCAAAAATGATCCTGAAGGTAGATGGGTTAATGGAACTCTGGGAACAGTATCTGAGTGTTTGGATAAAAAGAAAAAATATATAAAGATTAAAATTAACAACAAAACTCATAAAGTAGAAAGAGAAGAATGGAATAAAGTACGTTTTACTTATGATGATGATTCAGATGAAGTCTTAGAGGAGGTCATCTCATCCTTTAAGCAATTTCCTATTAAACTAGGCTGGGCAGTTACCATTCATAAATCTCAAGGATTAACTTTAGAAAGTTGTTCGGTTGATCTTGGGACAGGGGCTTTTGCAACTGGACAAGCTTATGTTGCATTAAGTAGATGCAAAAATTTAAATTCATTGCACCTTCAACGAGAACTTAAAGTTTCTGATGCTCTTGTTGATCCTGATATTATTGATTTTCATAATAATTTTTTGAAAACATGATATGAAAAAACTTCTCCTATTTATTTTTTATTTTTTTAATTTCCACTTTATTACAGGAGACGAAGTCTCCGATCATTCTATCTTCAATATCAACAACGTAGACGTTATCCCCATAGCTGCATACCTTGAAATTCAGTTTCCTCAGTGCACGCAATATGACTTAAAAACATTTGCTGTAAATGATTTACTAGGCACATCCGAAGACAGATTTGATAAGACTGAAATTAGGTTGTTGAAAAGAGAAGGAAAAGAAATACGTTCTTTTCATAAAAAAATTATTGAACTAAGAAGAAGAGACAAACACTCTGATATTCTTGAGACAGCGAAAGAAGCACAAGAATTTATTGAGCAATCTACCATTTTTAAAAAAGATACTCTCCTTAAATTCAGATTGGATTCTAATAATTTTGGTTCATTTGTTTTAAACGGTGTTCCAATGGATTTTCTTTCAAGCCAGCAGTTTTCTGCCATGATGATCGTGGCAATTGCCATGGAAAGTGCTCAAAAAGTAGATAACAATGCATTAACTCAGTCTTGGGCAGAAATTGGTTTAAACATTACTCGCTGGATCTTCAATAATCGTGGTTGCTCAGTGAAGATTGGGAGTTCATATGATTCTCCCGTTCAAAGTGCAGGTGAACGTGTTCGTGCCGTAGGAAATATCTGCACTACTATGTATTTAAAAGAATCTTCTTTTGCTGAAAAGATTCTGATTAATTCTCTCAATAATCAAGATTATAAAAAAGTACTGGAGTTAGCTTCATTATCTTTAACAGATCTGCAAGTTACTCCAGCCTCTCAAACTTCCTTCAAATCAGCCGCATTTATTAGACTAAATACTTTGGCAAGATTGGCATACGCTGCTCAACAACAAGAAAATTGGTGTTTAACTTACGAAGGAAATGATAGAGCAATTCAGTTGGCGAATGAACTTAATCTAAAACCTTTAGATTCTTGGATTAATTCAAGAGATGAGGCTTCCAGGCATTACGTATCAACAGAAAGTTCTTGGAGTACTAGATATGGAAGTTTAAGTTACAAAGATAAAAATTTATATATTCCTCTAGAACAAAGGCCTCCAAAATATCCTCGAAGACTTCTTGAAAGAGGCATAGAGGGCTGTGTAATGTTGAGTTATACCGTTAATGAGAAGGGAAGAATAGAGGATCCGAAGGTTGAATGGTCAACTAATACTAGTTTCAATAAATCTGCCCTTGCGTCTGCTGCTAGTTACAAATACTCTATTCCAGAAACAGATGGTCAACCAGCAAGTGTGTCTGATGTGAGGTCTGTTATTGTATATAAAATTGAAGATCCAAATAAAAGCCCTTTCTATGTGCCCGCTGGCTGCGAATAAATCTTTTAAATTGCTGATAATTTAACCAACCAAAGGATCTATAGGAGTAGGGCACGGAACTTCGTCTTGTATCATTTCCGCAACGGCCAAACATAGATCTTCTCGATATATCTCAGAATATATTTGGATGCCTGTTGGTAATCCATCACAGACTTCCATAGGCAACGCCACAGAAGGAAGTCCCAGGCAATTTCCAGGAGATATAAAAATGAAACTTTCTTTTAAGGTTTGTATTCCAATATCTGGATCAAGGTCTGTATCAATTGGCCAAGGACGATTCGCCCATGTAGGCCCTATACATACTTGATAGTCTGTTAAGAAAGCTGACCACAATCTTCTAAGTCTTCTCCTTTCAAGTAAAGCCTGGTCCAAATTCATATCATTTTGAGGGAACTGCTTTTCAAAACGGCGTAAGTAATCTGCAGTTTCAGGTTTAAAGGCTTCTTCAGGCATATCATCTAACATGCCACTGTTGAGTACCTTATGCCATATTTCGTAAACTCTTTCTGTCTCAGGAGCATCGACTTCTTCCACTTCCCAGCCTTTATCAGAAAGGATTTTTCCTGCTTTTTCAATTGCCTTCACGTTGGCAGAATCAATAGTATGATTCTCAAATTTAGTCACCAGTGCTGCCTTGGGTTTTTGTGGTATATGACCTTCGAAAGGAACAGTCACAGATTGAGGGTCCTCAATATGCCTCCCTGCCATAGTAAGAAGTCCCGATCTAAGATCTTTAACAGATCTGGCCATAGGGCCATCAGTAAGAAAAGCAGCAGCTATACCAAAATCCTTGAATCCATCAATTGTTCTTACGAAAGGTATTCTTCCAATAGAAGGCTTAAGAGATGCAATTCCACAGCAATAGGCTGGATTTCTTAAAGAACCTCCAATATCGTTACCTATACCAAAAGGGCTCATACCTGATGCTATTGCAGCGCCTTCGCCTCCGCTAGAACCTCCCGGAGTTACATCCTTGTTCCATGGATTGTAAGTCCTACCTCTTAATGGGTTATCCGTATCAAGTCGCATACCCATTTCTGGTAAATTGGTTCTTCCTATAGGAATTGCACCTGCATTTAACATACGATCAACTAGAGGAGCATTTTCATTAGGAAAAGAATTTTTCAATAAAGGAATGCCGTTAGTAGTTGGAGAGCCAACTAAATCAACATTTTCTTTAATCGTGATCGGAACTCCGTGAAAAGGTCTGTTTCTTTCATCTTCACTAGCATTATCAGCTTGATCAGAAAGCGCCAACGCAGATTCTTCAAGTACCACTGTCACAGCATTTATATCTGGATTGACTTCATTGATTCTGTCCAGATGAGCCTGAACAATTTCCCGGCTTGAAACCTCTTTAGTTTGGATTAACTTTGCGAGTTCACCAGCACTCTTTTTGATAAGTTCATTCACATCAAACCCTTATAAAATATTAATCTTCTCAGCTACTACTTTTTCTAAGTAAGCAGAAGGTTTAAATTCTGGACCTAATTCCTTTTCTGCATTTTGTAGCCACTCAAGTACTTTGTCGTAGCCCACTAGGTTCCCATAGAACATTGGTCCGCCTTCGTAAACTGGCCATCCATATCCATTTGTCCAAACAATATCAATATCGCTTGCTCTGATAGCCATTCCTTCTTCTAAGATTTTGAATCCTTCATTGATCATTGGATATAAACACCTTTGGAGAATTTCTTCTTTAGAGATATCTCTCATTTGAGCTTGTCTTTCCTCGCCAAATTTCTTGATTATTTCTTCTACTTCAGGATCAGGTGATTTATTTCTATTTTCATCATATGTGTAGAATCCTTTTCCTGATTTTTGACCCAATCTACCTGCTTCGCAAAGAACATCCCTAAGGGTTTCACCATTAGAAGTCTCTTTATTCCAGCCTATGTCTAAGCCCGCAAGATCAGACATCGCAAAAGGACCCATAGGGAATCCAAAATCAAATAATGCGTCATCTATATCCCAAGGAAGGGCTCCTTCAAGGATAAGTTTATTCGCTTCTCTTTGTCTCTGAGCAAGGATTCTATTTCCAACAAATCCAGGACATACACCTACCACAGCTGCAATCTTTTGAATCTTTTTAGCTATTGCTAGAGAGCTTGCTACAACTGATTTAGATGTTTTATCACCTCTAACAATTTCTAAGAGTTTCATGACATTAGCCGGGCTAAAGAAATGAAGACCTATTACATCTTCCGGTCTACTGGTTTCGGCAGCAATTTCATTTACATCTAATGCAGAAGTGTTTGAAGCCAAGATAGCACCGTCTTTACATATTCCATCCAATTGTTTGAAAATATCTTTTTTTAGATCCATATTTTCAAATACAGCTTCAATAATGAGATCTTGAGAATCAAGTGCTTCTATGGAAGTTTGACCATTAATGAGCGCCATTCTTTCTTCGACTTGTTCATTTGTAATACGACCCTTTGCAGCCGTGTTCTCATAGTTTTTTCTGATAATACCTAAGCCTTTATCCAATCTCTCCTGACTTTGTTCAATGATTGTTACCGGGATACCAACATTGGCAAAGTTCATGGAAATACCACCACCCATAGTTCCGGCTCCGATCACACCCACACTATTTATTTCTTTAAGAGGAGTGTCTTTCTCGATATCTGGGATTTTTGTGACTTGTCTCTGTGCAAAGAATATATATCTTTGTGCTGCTGATTGAGAGCCAGTCATCAGTTTCATAAATAAATCTTGTTCAACTTTCAATCCCTCTTCAAAGGGCAGGTTGACCGCAGCCTCTACACACTGAATATTATATTCAGGTGCAAGAAAACCTCTTGTTTTTCTAAGAATTGATTTTCTAAAGTCAGCAAATAGAGCATCATTACCTTTATCAGCTTTTATTTTGTCATCAGCATCTCTTACTTTGACTAAAGGTCTGCCTTCGGAAACAATCTTATTAGCGAAATTAATCGCGTCATTTTCAAGTTCACCTTCATTTGCCATTTCATCAACTAGACCCATAGCAAGACATTGATCAGCAGGAACATGTTCTCCACTTGTCATCATGACTAAAGCTTTTTGAGCCCCCACGATTCTTGGTAATCTCTGAGTTCCACCAGCTCCTGGTAAAAGTCCTAAGTTAACCTCTGGCAGACCACATTTTGCTGAGGGCACTGCAATACGATAATGACATGTTAGTGCTACCTCTAATCCACCTCCCAAAGCTGTTCCGTGTATTGCAGCAATAACTGGTTTTGGAGAATTCTCTATCATGTCCTGTACATCATAAAGAGAAGGTCCCTTAGGCGCTTGACCAAACTCAGTGATATCAGCTCCTGCAATGAAAGTTCTTCCTTCGCAAATTATGACTATAGATTTTACAGATCCATCTTCTATAGCAGCACTCACCCCGTTATTTAATCCTTCTCTTACATTTGCAGATAAAGCATTTACAGGAGGAGAATTTAGAGTGATAACTGCAACTTCCCCTTTGATTTCTAAGTTAGTAACTTCGTTTATGGTAGGCATATTTTGTTCCTTAATTTTTATTCGGTCGTCTATGCTAGCTTAAATAGAAGTTAAAAAAAATATTATTTATCTCTCTTGGTTATCATGTAATATTCAACATACTTATATGTACACCAAATTAAGGAAATAAATGTCAGATCGAATTGAATACGGAAATTTACAGGTTGCCAAAGAGCTTGATAATTTTTTAAGAGAAGAAGTTGTGCCAGGGATTGATGTTGATCCTGATGATTTTTGGAAGTCATTTGAGAAAGTCCTTGAAGAGTTTGGTGCAAAGAATAAAGAACTTCTAGAGAAAAGAGAGACTATACAAAAGCAAATTGATGAATGGCATCTATCAAGAAAAGATGAAGACCATGATCATGAAGAATATGTAAACTTTCTTAAAGAAATAGGCTATCTACTGGATGAAGGAGAAGATTTTCAAATCACAACTCAAAATGTTGACGATGAGATCAAAAAGGTAGCGGGAGCTCAACTTGTAGTTCCTGTTATGAACGCAAGATTCTCTCTGAATGCAGCTAATGCAAGGTGGGGCAGTCTTTATGATGCCCTTTATGGCACTGACATGATTTCAGAAGAAGGGGGGGCAGAAAGGTCAGGTCCTTATAATCCAGTAAGAGGTGATAAAGTTATAGAGTTTTCGAAGAATTTTTTAGATGAAACGGTTCCATTATCAGCTGTTAGTTTTACAGAAGTTACAGGTTTTTCCATTGAAAATGGAAATCTAAAAGTTAATACAAGCGGTCAAACATCTGATGTCTTAAAAGATCAATCTCAATTTGTAGGTTATAAAGGAGATTCTGATAGTCCATCAAGTATATTGTTGAAAAACAATAACTTACATATAGAAATTCAAATTGATTCTAAAGACTCAGTAGGAAAAGATGATCCTGCTAACATCAAAGATGTAGTGCTTGAATCTGCCGTGACTACTATTCAGGATTTAGAAGATTCAGTTGCCGCTGTTGATGCTGAAGATAAGTCCTTAGCCTACAGAAACTGGTTGGGTTTAATGAGAGGTGATTTAAAGGAATCATTCATGAAAGGAGGGGAAGAAATGACTCGCTCTTTAAATGAAGATAGAACTTATTCTGATATTGATGGTAATGAAATGACCCTTCCAGGCAGGAGTGTCCTTCTTGTAAGAAATGTAGGGCATTTGATGACTAATCCAGCAATTTTAGATGGTAATGGCAATGAAGTTCCTGAAGGAATTATGGATGCAATGTTTACTATTTGTATCGGTAAACACGACCTTCAGAAAAAAGGGCATCTTGCTAATTCAAGAACTGGAAGCATATATATAGTTAAACCAAAAATGCATGGACCTGAAGAGGTTAAATTCACTTGCGATTTATTTGCTAGAGTTGAAGAAGAGCTTGGCCTTGAGCCCCTCACCGTGAAAGTAGGAATAATGGATGAGGAGAGACGAACTACAGTCAATCTTAAGGAATGTATAAGAGCAGCCAGCGATAGAGTTATTTTTATAAATACAGGATTTTTAGATAGAACTGGCGATGAAATTCATACCAGCATGGAGGCAGGACCTGTAATACCTAAAGCGCAGATGAAACAACAACCCTGGATAAGTGCTTATGAAGACTGGAATGTAGATGTTGGCCTTGAGACTGGCTTTAAAGGTAAGGCTCAAATTGGAAAAGGAATGTGGGCTATGCCTGATGAAATGCTTGGAATGTATGAGAATAAATCTATGCACCCTGAAGCTGGAGCTAACTGTGCTTGGGTTCCTTCACCAACCGCAGCTACTTTACATGCAATCCATTATCATCAAGTTTCTGTTCCAGAGAGGCAAGAAGAATTGACTTCAAGAACTAGAGCAGACTTGAAAGACATTTTATCTATACCCTTATTAAAAGATCCTGAAAGTTTAACTCCTGAAGAAATCCAGGCTGAGCTAGATAATAATTGCCAAGGCATATTAGGTTATGTTGTTAGGTGGGTTGATCTTGGGGTGGGCTGCTCTAAAGTTCCTGATATAAATAATGTCGGCCTTATGGAAGATAGAGCTACCTGTAGAATATCTAGTCAACATATCGCAAATTGGCTTCATCATGATCTTTGTACAGAAGATCAGGTTGTAGAGACAATGCGAAAGATGGCCTCTGTTGTAGATGAACAAAATGCTGGTGACCCTGAATATATAAACATGGCTCCTAGTTTTGATGGTGTAGCTTTTTCAGCTGCAGTAGATTTGGCTATCAAAGGAAGAGCACAGCCTAGTGGATATACTGAACCCATTCTTCATTCAAAAAGATTAGAGTTTAAAGCTTAATAGAAACGGCTATTTGACCTTTCAAGTCTATTCTTTAGACTAGAAGGGCAGTCGAGGTTTTTATGAATAAAGCGTTATTTTTGAGTTTCTTTTTATTTTCAAGTTCTTATTTTTTTGGAGAAGATACTTCCTTTAATTGCGATCCAAAGAAATTTTTAGCTGATGATGTGCGTGAAAAAGTTTTGGTGCATAGAGACTCAGCTTTCAATATTTGTTTAGATTGTGAAGATAAGTCTTGTCGATTTAAAGCTGCATTGCTTTCAGATGAAAGAAGCCTTTCGATATGTAAGCGACTTTTTTGTACTGCATCTTTTGCTAGCAGAGGATTTGAAATACCCCCCGAAACACCAAGAGGTAAAAGTCTTTTTAGCTACAAGTACTCTATTTCAAAGGAAGGTAAGGTTAAAAACATAGAAGTTGAGAGTACTGAAGGTGTCTTCTCATCTCGGGATGCAAGAGAATTTATCAAGGCTCTCACTAGAAAAACTAAATATGTACCAATAGAGTTCGAAGGGCATTACTATGAATTAACAAATTTAAAGTCTGAAATGTCAATCAATACAAGATTAGGAAACGATTAATTATGAAAGGATATTGGATAACATTATGCAATGTGACTGACCCTGAAGGGTATGGAGAATATATTAAACTAGCCGGGCCCGCGATTGAAAAATTTGGTGGTAGATTTTTGGCAAGAGGAGGTGATCAGATTAAATTTGAAGGTGATCCTTATGAAAGAACTGTAGTTGTAGAGTTTAACTCTTTACAGGATGCACAAGATGCCTACAACTCAGAAGATTATAAAATCGCCTTAAAATATTCCTCCACTTCTTCTGAGAGACATGTTGTAGTTGTAGAGGGTCTTGAATAGAGGGTGGAAATCCTCAATTTACTCTTAGTTTGCTTGGCTGCATTTTTGGCAGGGTGTTTGAATTCCTTAGCAGGAGGAGGAAGTTTTATCACTCTTCCAGCATTGTTATTTGTAGGTATACCTCCAGTATTAGCAAATACCACCAGTGCAGCGGTTCTTTTACCAGGTTACTTGGGTTCTGTATTAGGATTTAAAAATACTTTCTCTACAATCGATTATAAAAAGATACTACCCTTATTATTAATATCAATAATTTGTTCTGTTGCGGGAGCGATTTCTCTTATCAAGACTTCTAATGAGTTCTTTTTAAAATTTATTCCCTTTTTAATTTTAATTGCAACATTAATGTTCATTATCAATCCTTCTTTAAATCAAACTCAATCTTCAACCTCCTCAAGCTTCTTAAGAAATTTTGGATTAGCTCTTGTGAGTACATATGGAGGATATTTTAACGGTGGTTTAGGCATAGCATTGCTATCAGTACTATCATTGGGGAAAGAATTTTCTTTGAAGCAGATGTCAGCCATTAAGTCTTTTCTTTCTTTTTTGATAACAACAGTCTCAGTAATCATTTTCTTCTTTAATGATTTTATTGTTTGGAGTTATGTTTTTTATATGGTTATCTTTTCGATTATGGGCGGGTTTTTAGGCGCAAAACTAACTGAACTCTTACCCTCTCAATGGGTTAGGAGATTTATTATTCTGGTTGGTTCTGTTTTAAGTTTTTCATTAATTTACACTAGTTACTTCAAATAATATGGTCATATACGGAATAGCTTTACTTGGAATTTGCACTCTTATTGGTCTAATTGCTGGTCAGTTATTAGGTTCATGGTTTGGTATAGATGCAAATGTAGGAGGTATAGGGATAGCCATGCTTTTACTCATGTATTTTTCAAATACCTCTAATGCCCATTTCAAAATTGGAGATATGTCTGAGAAAGGTATTACTTTTTGGAGCATGATTTATATTCCCATCGTGGTTGCAATGGCGGCAAAGCAAAATGTAATAGGAGCAATTGATGGAGGCTTAATGGCTCTTTTAGCCGGTATATTTGCTGTTTTGGTTTCTTTTATCTTCATCCCTATCATTTCTAACTTTGAGAAAAATAAATGAACAGTTTTGAAGATATTCTAATAACTAATAACTTAATTACAGCCTTTGTTTTTGTTGGTTTAACAGTTTATTTTGCTTATTTTATTTCGGAAAAATTAACTAATGGACGTTTTCATGGATCAGCAGTAGCAATAATCTTAGGTTTAATTTTTGCTTACTTTGCGGGCACCCTTACCGGAGGGGAAAAAGGTGTAGCTGATATTGCCATATTATCTGGAGTAGGTATCTTAGGTGGATCTATGTTGCGAGATTTTGCTATTGTTGCAACAGCTTATGGCGCAAACTTCAGTGATTTAAAGTCTTCAGGTAAAGCTGGAATTTTTTCACTTTTTTTTGGTGTGATACTTTCATTTAGCCTAGGTGCCATAGTAGCAATAGCTTTTGGGTACGATGATCCAAAGGATATAACTACAATTGGGGCTGGGACAGTTACTTTTGTTGTAGGACCCGTCAGTGGCTCAGCAATTGGAGCCAGTAGCGAAGTTATAGCTTTGAGCATTGCAGCAGGTCTGGTCAAGTCTATTTTAGTAATGACTATGACTCCTTTATTTGCCAAACGAATTGGTTTGGATAATCCTAAGTCGGCTATGGTATTTGGAGGATTGATGGGTACTAACAGCGGTGTTGCTGCTGGATTAGCAGCCGTCGACCCTAAGCTGGTTCCCTATGGAGCTATGACAGCAACCTTTTATACAGCTGTAGGATGTTTATTAGTACCTTCTGTATTATTTCTTTTAATTGATTTAATGTTCTAGTTTATGAAAGCTAGCTCCCTTTTAATCTTACCTTTGTTAATTTCTTGTGTTTCAGGAACTAACTTGATATCTACTATTGAAAAAGAAGATAACTTCTTCCTTTGTTTTCCAACTGCAAATAATTCTTATTCTATGTTACCCATGGAAGAGAAAATTGAGATTCAAAAAAAGATTGCATTAGAAAAAGATAAGCGAAATCTCGACTGCAGTAAATTTACTAATTTACTCAGCGCAGAAGAAAATTTAAAAAACATTAATCAACAAGAACTCGATAGAAGAATAAATAAATGTAGATATCGTGGAGAACCTTGTCGTTATGAGTAAAAAAAACATACTGATATTTTTATTTATGATTTCAATGCATTCAAAAGCAGAAATGATAAATTTAGAATGTAAAACTCAAACCCAAAACAGTGAGAGAACTAATACTTTCAGCTTGTTGCTGGGAACAGAGACAAAAAAAGCCATTCAAATCTTAAAGAAAGGACAATTAACAATGGACCTTTCAATTCAAGAAGATTATTTTGAAGTAGGTCAGTTTACAGATGCATCTCAAACAGACTTGATAGTTGTCTTAAGGATTAATAAAGCAACGCTGGAAATTGAATATGCAAAATATATGGAATTAGTAGAGCCAATTTTATGCATAAAGTTATAAAATAGATCTATGTTCTACTATTGTGTATCTAAAGACAAAGAAAATGAGAAAGTCTACCTAGTGAGTGACGCTCAAGAAGATATAGATTCTCACTGCAAAGAAAATGACTTAGAGGTTTTAAGTCTTCCAGAATATGTTGAGCCTGCAATGGTAGCTCATCATTTTATATGGGTAGGAAAAGAGAAGAGGCCCGCAATATTAGAAATATCTAGACCTTACAAATACTAATTTATTCTAGGTCGAGTTTTATGGCGATCGTAGGAGGGCATGCCCCTCTCAATTTCATCAAGAAGGTAACTAGTCAGTACTGATAACCACTTTACCAATTAACTTTCTTTCGGAGAGATAGTGAATAGCTTCTTTTGCTTCATTTAAATTGAATACCTTGCATATATAAGGATCAAAATGACCCGATTCGCAGATCTCTCTTATTGCTTCGTTATTTTCTTTTCCAGCTAAAGGATTTTTACGTCCATATTCTCCTGCACGCACTCCTATTACTGAAAATCCCTTAATAAGGGCCATATTTACTGGAAGGGTGGGGATTCTTCCACTTGCGAAACCAACTATCAACAATCTTCCGCCCCAATTTATACATCTGATTGAGTGATCAAAAACATCACCCCCCACAGGATCATAGATAACATCAGCACCTTTTCCGTCGGTAAGATCTTTAACCTCTTCTCGAAATTCAACCTTACCTTCTTTATGGGTTAGTATCGTATGATCCGCTCCCCAAGATTTCGTGTACTTTAATTTCTCTTCTGATGTTCCAGTAGCGATAACCTTTGCACCGAGGTATTTTCCTAATTGTACTGCTGCCATACCAACACCCCCTGTAGAGCCATGTACTAGTAGTGTCTCGCCTTTAGTCAGTTCTCCTCTTCTAACAAGCGAGACATAGGCAGTTAGGTATGCGGTTTGAAAAGCTGCTGCTTGTTCAAAGGTTAAGTTGGAAGGTTTTAACTGAACTGCTCGTTCGTCCAAAACAACATAATCAGAAAATGCTCCCTGACCAATTGCTCCAAAGGTTATTTCATCATTGGCTTTAAATTTAGTTATCTCTTCCCCAGTCTCTTCAATAATGCCAGATCCTTCCATACCCAAACCAAATGGAAGCTCTGGTTTATGTTGATATTTTCCTTGAGTCATGAGGTAGTCAGGAAAATTCACAGAGCTAGCTTTAACTTTGATCAGCATCTCTTTTGGTCCTAATTCAGGGATGTTTTTTTCGATCAGTTTGACCCCAGACATATCCTCACTTAAAAATTCGCACTGGAGACTTCTCGACTTCATTTTTTTATTTTAGTTCTTCTGGTCCAGATGGTCCTGGGCCGTCGTATTTATACTCAATGACTTTTTTAAATGCCTCTCTCTCAAACAACATATCAGTCCATCTTTTAATATTGGGTTTAAATGCTTGCTCGATCCCCAATGTACCAGCTAAATAGATTGCATAACTTACGCATATGTCCGCGATTGTGAATCTATTCGAGCAAAGATACTCTCTATCATTTAATGTTGCTTCTAGTAATTTAAGTCTAGCTACAAACCATCTTTTATAACCCTCTGCTGCTGCATCAGCGACACCAGGCTCTTGTAATGTATACCTGATAAAGACTGTTTGAGGAAACGTTAGAGTTGCATCAGCATGTGTTAACCAGTTCAAGTAAGCTCCATAATCCTCTTCATCAACATTTACCTTCAGGTCTGTTGGGCCGTATTTATCCACTAGGTATTGGCTGATACCAACTGACTCAGTCATTTTAGTATTGCCATCAATCATACAGGGAATTGTTCCTAGGATATTTACTTCTAAATATTCAGGTTTTAAGAACCTAGGAGGAAAAGGCATCATTTCTATTTCGTAATCTAGACCCATTTCTTCTGCAGTCCAGATGGGCCTTACACCTCTTGAACCTTCAGTACTGTAAATCTTAATTGTCATAATTTTCCTCTTAAATTTTGACGTTATATTAAAGAAAAAAATAAAAAAAGGGGCATTAAGCCCCTTTTTCTCTTGCTTAATTAAACTACTTTTTTGTCATCCAAGTTTGGCTAAGTTGAATTACTAAAATTGATCCAAGAAATAGCCCTTGAACAAGATTAGGCATCATAGTGAATGGCGCAGCCGGATCTGAAGCATCTAAATGCATTTGTGCATTAGGACTAATAGAAGTCCCTGCTTGACTAAGTTCACTAAATGCATTCGCAACTCCATTCATATGCCATTCCATATAACCCCACCAAATTAACAAGAACCATGCAACGCATAAGTTAAATACAGTAACAGCTATTTTAGCAACTATATTTGTTTCTCCAGAGTTATATATACCGTTCGATAATCTAAACCCGACCCATACAGCAAATATTGACATTGCCAAAGATATCACAAGGGCAGTCATTGCTGTCCAGTGAATGGACCAGATTTGTAGCTCCATATCAGTAAACGAAATTTCCATTTTTTTCTCTCCAATTATTAAAAAAAAGTAATAAGTATTTCGCGATAAATTAACTTAAATGCTTTATTATGTAAATGAGAATTATTCTCGTTTTTTTAATTACACAGGAGATGGATATGCCTACAGAAATAGAAGTATGGAGTTTATTTTGGTTAGCAACTTTAGCAAATGCAGCTTATTTTGTTGGATTAGCTTTTTTATTATGGGTTAGCTTTAGAGCAGCAAATATGGCCGGAGAATCTGAAAATCTTTTAGGAAAGATAGTAGTTTCTATATTTTGCCTAATAATAGTTTTTAACATTAACTTAAATGCTGGTGCAGCTGAATGGGTTAGCAATGGTATAGCTGGAGTTTTTGCTTCTATGCAAAATCAAGGAGCTGATATTAGTCAAGGAGCTCAAGAATTTATTGCAAATGCAGCTGAACCAGGAGCAGCATTTAATCTTGTTCCAGATGCATTAGGCGCATTGTTTTTAATCTGCATTGTTTTTATGCAAATGTTTAATATTTGGATGAAAAAATAATATGAAAAAAATATTAATTCTATTATTAACATTTTCTGCCTTCTTAAGCGCGCAAGAATATGAATTTGAACCTATTCCAAATAAAGCTGAATATTATTCAGGTAATTTCAATAAAGGTAAGGATATGAGTGACCTTTATGATTGGGCTGAGAAGTTTGTAGCATGGACTGAAGATAGAGGTGACCTTTGGAGTGAGATGGAGACAGTTATTTTTACTCCTTATTACTCAAATGACCTGCAGCAAACAGATTTTGTTTGGTTAAATCTCCATCCTAATTCGACCTCTCAATACAGAACTGTAGAGAATTGGGCCAAAGAAGGAGGAAAGATTTTTAGCACGATACCAATCACTAACTCTAGGGTAACAGAAGTTTGGCAATGGCCAGTTTCTACTCCTGATGGAGAAATTTCAGATATGGGTTTTGTGCGCTTTACAGATTGTAAATTAAAAGAAGGCGTTACTATGAGAGAGGCTTTTGATGCTTACAAAAAGTTTGCCATAAAAGCTAAATCAACAGGCGATACCATGGGTCGTAAGATGATTATGTCTCCAGTAGGCGCTGGAAATATTGATTTCGATTATGTCTATTCACTTTATGCGAATTCGCCAAGCGAATACGGTAAAAATGTAGATAACTTTGGCTTAAATTTAAGGGGTACTCCAGAAGCGGAGGCTTTAAATAGTATTTCTGAATGTGGCAACGGAAGAAGCTACACAACAGTTAGGGTAAAAGAAGCTAAGTAATGAAGAAGGGGCGTTTAGGCCCCTTTTTTAAATCTTAACTGAAAGAATTTCTTTTCCATCTATATCTTTAAGAAAAACCGAAATTTGATCCTGTTCAAATCTGATTACCCCATAATTTTCTTGGGAATACATATCCCCTTGGAGCAGGTCGTCACTCTCTTTACCCAAGAAATCCCATAAAAATGCTATAGGTTTTGAAATGGGCTTATTCATCGAAGAAGAGGTTATTTCTATTATATCTCCATCTTTGTAGAATCCAGCTTTGTGCCTATCTCCCGATAGAAGAATAACTGGCTTACCCTTTGCTTTAAGTAAATTCAAAAGTTTAATTCTTTCGTGTGGGAAGTTGTGCCATTTTTCAAATCCATGATTTGTTGGAAGTATCTGAATTGAGGAAACGACAATGATTAAATCACTATCTTCATTTAGAGTCTCTTCAAGCCATTGCCATTGAGTTTCACCTAAGATAGTTTTCGTTTTATCCTGAGTTGGAGAATAAGGTTTATCTTCCTGATCTAGGAAAGAACGGTGATATCTTGTATCTAACGCAATTAGGTTTATTTTTCTTCCAAATATCTCTTTCTCTTCACTGAAATATACTCCTTCTCTCAGATGCCTTGGGTCGTCTTTAGCCACATTCCAAAATTCTAAAAACATTGCCTGCGCTTCTTGTTTTAAAGGGTATTCAAATCCTCCATCATTTTTTCCATAATCATGATCATCCCAAATAGCATTGAGTTTTTTGCTAAAAACCCAATCAGGAAACATATTTTTTTGCTTTTTATAAGATTCTTTCATTTCTATAAGAAGACCATCATCAGAATCTCCATAAACGTTATCCCCCATAAAAAAGAATTCATCTATATTTTCTTCTTTAATAACCTTCCAAATTGGCTGTTCTCTTTTTTCAGTTATACACGAACCAAATCCTATCGTGTAAGTTTGATCAGATGTTTCTGCTTCGAGAAAGGCCGGCGGAAGCATCAATACAACAATAGATATAACTTTAATAATTTGATTAACCATAGAATTTATGAACTTTATTTGATTTATACTAAGTATATTAAAAAGGGGATTATGTTGATAAGACTTATTAAAAAAATTTGTTTTCTTATCTTGCTCGCAGGCTGCACATCAGAAACTATTGAAATGAAATATCCAGAGACAAAAAAAGAAGATATCCAAGATCTTATTTTTGGAAAATATATTAACGATCCTTATCGTTGGTTAGAAGACTTCACTAGTAAAGAGACGAAGGATTGGGTGGATAGACAAAACAAATTAACTGACGCCTTCTTAGAGAACGAATATCAAAGAAAAATTAAGGAAGATCTAAAAGATATTTGGATTACAGAAGATATAAGCATTCCATTCAGAAGAGGGGATAGAACGTTTTATTTTTATGACAATGGTAAGCAACAACAGTCAGTTTTTATGATGAAAGATTGCAATAGTTGTGAAGCAGAGGTTTTATTGGATCCGAATCAGTTTTCTACAGATGGCACTATTTCTTTATCAGATATTAGCGTAAGTCCCAACGGAGAGTATCTTGCCTATGCAATATCCGATGGCGGTTCAGATTGGAGAACATGGAAAGTTTTTAATATAAAAGAGAAACGTGACACAGATGATGTAATTGAATGGTCTAAATTTTCTTATGCGACCTGGGAATCAGACAGCTCTGGATTTTATTATCAAAAATATCAGCAACCCGATGAAGCTCTCTCTGACATAAATAAAAGTCCACAATTATTTTTTCATAGACTTGGCGATGAGCAGGGTCAAGATAAATTAATATACGAAGATAAAGAGAATCCTGATTTCTCATGGTCTATAAGCGTTCCCGAAAAAGGACGTTATCGAGTTTTATCGATAGGTGAAGGTACCGATGAAAGGAACTTTCTTTCTATCAGCCTAGACGAATCTCTAAATTTCTTACCGTTAATAGATAAATTTGAAGCCACTTATAGATTTTTAGGAGGTAATGAGGATACTTTGTGGTTTTTTTCTAACTTGAATTCTCCTAATGGCAAGATACTTTCTTTAAAAATCAATGATGGTAATTTCATTTGGGATGAGATTGTAGCTGAAAAAGAATTCCCCATTTCAGGAGTTTCTGTTGCAGGGGATAAATTGATCATCAATTATCTTGTTGACACTATCTCAAAAGTTGAATTTTTTGATTTAGAGGGAAACTTTATAGAAGAGCTTATGTTTAAAGGAGAAGGTTCTTTGTCAGGTTTTTACGGAAAACTTGAAAATAAGTTTTCTTATTTCGAATTTTCAAATTTCACAACTCCTCAAAGTATTTATGAATTAGATCTAGAAACCTTAAGCTATAAACCCTATTGGCAAACAGAAATTAAAGGCCTGAATATCAAAGATTATGCTGGCAGGCTAGATTTTTATAAATCTAAAGATGGTACCAGTATCCCAATACATATCTCATATAGAAAAGATTTAGAGATTAATTCACATACTCCTGTTCTGTTATATGGGTATGGCGGTTTCAATATACCGATCTTACCTTATTTCAGTAAGACGTTTTATATGTGGATTAAATCTGGAGGAGTTTTGGCTGTTGCAAATCTAAGAGGGGGGTCTGAGTATGGTGATAGATGGCACCAAGAAGGCATGCTTCTGAATAAACAAAATGTCTTTGATGATTTTGCCTACGGAGCAAAGTACCTTCACTCTCTAAACATTGGTTCTCCTGAAACGACTACCTCTCTTGGAAGATCGAATGGTGGTCTATTAGTTGCAGCCACTATGCTTCAATATCCAGAATTATTTAAAGTAGCAATCCCTCAAGTAGGTGTATTAGATATGTTGAGATTCCATAAATTTACTATCGGTTGGGCTTGGGAAAGTGATTATGGAGAGCCTGACAATGAAGAGGATTTTAACTATCTATTAAATTATTCTCCGTATCACAATATTAAAGAAGATATTTGTTATCCAACTACCTTGATAACAACTTCTTCAAGAGATGATCGAGTTGTTCCGGCTCATTCGTATAAATTTGCAGCTAGATTACAGGAGCTACAGTCTTGCTCTAATCCAATACTTCTTAGAGTTGAATCAAGAGCAGGGCACGGAGCAGGAACTTCAAAGGACAAACAAATTGATGAGATTGCTGATATATTTGGTTATGCACTTCAGGCAATAAAAGGTAATTAACATGGCAAAGATTCATGAAATAGATGGTTGGATAGACAGAGTAAAAGAAGAAATAATTGATCCACAAAGGGAAATAATTGATCCTCATCATCATCTTTGGCATGGTCCTGAAAACCCACCTGGTATTAAAGAGAGTTATAGATATCTTTTAGAAGATTTATGGAACGATACTTGTAGTGGTCATAATATAAAAAAAACTGTTTTTATCGATTGTGGTCAGGAATATTATTCTGAAGGTCCTGACCGATTTAAGCCTGTGGGTGAAACTGAATTTGTAGTTGAGATTGCCAAGCAGGCTCAAGAAGATTTATCAAAAGCGCAGATTAGCGGAATAGTAGGGCACGCTAACATGATGTTAGGTGCCTCTGTAAATGAAGTGCTAGAAATGCATATTGAAAAAGGTAATGGCTTGTTTAGAGGTATTCGTCATGCAGGAGGATGGGATGAAGACGAGAGGGTTAAGAATGCCCACTCTCATCCAACACCTCATATTTATTTGGAGGATGAATTTCAAAAAGGGCTAGAAGAATTAGCCTCTTTAAATTTGGTTTTTGATACTTGGCATTACCACAACCAAATTAAGGACTTAACTACCTTAGCAAAAAATTTACCTGAACTAGTTATCATTCATGATCACTTTGGTGGTCCCTTAGGAATTGGTCCATATAAAAACAAGAGAGAAGAGATATTTGAAATATGGAAAGAGGATATTGTTGATCTGAGCCAGTGTCCTAATGTCTATTCAAAATTAGGAGGATTAGCAATGCCTGTTAATGGTTGGGATTGGCATAAGAGAGAATTACCTGCAACTTCAGATGAAATAATTTTAGAACAGAGTAGATACTATCTTCATACATTTGAGTGCTTTGGATCAGAAAGATGTATGTTTGAAAGTAACTTTCCTGTAGACAGACAATCGGTTTCTTATCACGTTATATGGAATGCCTTTAAAAAACTCAGCAAAGATTTAGAGGAAGAGGATAAAGCTAATTTATTTTATGAAACCGCCAGCAAAGTCTATAAATTAGAGTCCTAATTGTTTAACAGTAAGATCTTTCATGATTTCTTTAGATCCGCCGCCTATTGCCATCACTTTTACTTCTCTATAAATTCTTTCTACAGCATTTCCTCTTAAGTAACCAGCTCCACCAAAAATCTGCATAGCTTCACTGGCTATAGATTCAATACACTCTGAGCAATAAAATTTAATTTTACTTATTTCTGCTACAGGCATTTCACCATCATTCATAAGCTGAGCTACCTGATTTAAATAAGCGTCCATAGCATCGATCTTTGCAGACATATCGGCTAGCTTATGTCGTATCACCTGGTGTTCTATTAAATTTTTACCAAAGGTTTGTCTTTCCTGGCTATATTGAACACATTCCTCAAAACACCTTTTAGCCATGCCAAGCATTTGTGCGCCCATCATATATCTTTCGTAATTGAAATTATTCATGATGGAAAGAAATCCTTTATTTTCCTCTCCCATTAGATTATCTGCAGGGATTCTGCAATTATCAAAATAAAGTGTTGCTGTATCTGAAGACCACCAACCCATTTTTTTATCAATAGAGGATCGGGTAAAGCCCGGTGTATCTGCCTCAACAAAAAATAAAGAGATACCGCCTAGTCCTTCTTTTCCAGTTCTTGCACCGATCACGAAGTAAGAAGCTTGCATTCCTCCAGTTATAAAAGTCTTTGATCCATTAAGGACCCATTCATTTCCATCCTTTCGGGCAGTAGTTTTCATTCTTGCCACATCAGAACCACCACCTGGTTCAGTAATTCCCAAGGAGCCTCCTTTCTTACCTGACATTAGGTCAGGTAAAGCTTTTAACTTTATTTTTTCATTAGCTAGTTCTGTAAGGGGTCCCAACATGATATTTCTTGATCCTACGCTTGCAAAAAGACCTCCCGCACTAGTTCTTCCCATTTCAACCGAAACATCCTTTCTCATGAATTGATCATCAAACCCTAATCCACCATATTTTTCGTCTATACCGAATCCAAATACACCTAATTCACATACTTTTTCGTTAATTTCATGAGGATATTCTCCAGCCTCATCCCATTCATCAACATAAGGCCAAATTTCTGCTTCCAGAAATTTAGATACCATTTCTCTGAAAGTTTTTCTTTCTTCTGTA